>NZ_JBYJEF010000001.1:0-578766 GCF_057732375.1 Tenacibaculum sp. M1.3A
GTTGCATCAGGAACTGCTTTTACAAGTCCGTTAACTTTTAATCCAACAGTGGTAGGAACGTATACGGTAATAATAACAGATACCGCATCAAACCCAACCTGTTCGGTAACAAGAACAATTGATATTGCAGCGGCTACAATACCAAGTTTTACAGCATCAGTAATTACAGATAATATTTGTAACGGTGCATCAAACGGGGCAATACGAGTAACGGCTTTAGATAATGGTATTTCGCCATTAACCTATACAATTTCACCTAGCGTTGGTACTTTTGATACAGCAACAAATACGTTTGAAGGTTTACCAGCAGATACATACATTATAACCGCAACAGGTACTAATGGTTGTACTTTTGATGTAACAGAAACTATAAATGAAAATCCAATTATTGATATTTCAGGAGCAGTTACCGTAACAGATTTTGATTGTGCTGTAGGAACAAATACTACAAACAATGCAACTATATCTGTTGATACAACAGGAGCAGGTGGTACAGGCGATTTTGTAAGAGCAATATTTGTATATGACAATGGTACGCCAGCAGATACATCAGATGATATAACACAAGATAGTGGTGTATTTAATTTTACAATAACAAACGAAGCAGGTGGTGAAGTAACCGTAACAGTTTTCGATAGCAACAACTGTTCTGATTCAGCAACAAGAACAATTGCGCCTTTCGCAAGAATAACTGCAGTGACAATTACTCCAGACAGAGCGATTGATTGTAATGAAGGTGAAGATATTTTAGCAACCTATACAAGTACATTGCCTATAGCAAATGTTGAGTACAGGTTATATAATAATACATCAAATGCATTATTAGAAACAAGAACAGCTGATGGTGATTTTGTTACCTTATTACCAACAGGAGTTTACAGAATAGAAGTTGAAAATACCGACACAAATTGTGTGTTTACAGAATTTTATACCGTAAACGATGCGCCAGTATTCGATTTAATTATTGATAATATTCAGCGAGCATGTTTTAATGGTACAGCAAGTGTAGATGTAAGCTTTAGTCCAACATCAACCTATGGTGGCGATTATACATATGAAGTGTTTAATGTTGGTGGTGTAACTACAGGTATTACAGGAGCAGGAGTAGGAACTACAGCAACGACTATTACAGGTTTAGCTGCAGGTAATTACTATGTAACAATTTCGATGATTGATACACCATTCTGTTCACCAGAATCGAATCCTTTCGAAATTGTACAACCAACGGTTGATTTAGCACTGTCAGAAGAATTAACGTATATAAAATGTACACCAACAGATTCTGGAGAAGTTAGTTTAACAGCTGTAGGTGGTTGGGGAGTTTACGAATATGAGTTAGTAAACAATACAACAGGAAATACGATTCAGGCTTTCGATACTAATGCAGTAATTACAGGCTTAACAGCAGGAGATTATATAGCAACAGTAAGAGATGCGAATAACTGTATAGAATCAATCACTTTTACTTTAGAGGATGGTATACCAATAACAGGTACATTTACAGTAACACCAAATGTTTGTATTGATGAAAGCACGGCAACCATTTCGGTTGATGCAGTAGAAGGTCAGTTACAAGCAGGAACCCCGTTATTAACATACACGTATATATTAGAATATCCTGACGGAACAAGAACAGCAAGTCAGTCATCAAATACGTTCACTAATTTACCAGCAGGTATTGGGTATTATGTATTAGTGGCAGATGGTTATTCTTGTGATGGTAGAGTTGGACCTATTGATATTGTAGATCCTACAGAAGTCGTAGCATCAGCAGATATTATAGCAGTTATTACTTGTAATAGTTCAGGACTAGCAATTGTTGAAGTTTCGGGTTCAGGAGGAACAGGGCCTTACGAATTTAGTACAGATGGTATTAATTTTGTAGCCGCTAATGCAGTACCAAATCATAGATTTGATCTTCCTGCAGGAGAACACCAAGTATATGTAAGAGATAACGAAGCATGTATTTCAGATGCAATAACGGTAAGAATTAATCCGTATACAGATGTAACAGCAACATTAGATGTTTCATCGGCATTTATTACCTGTAATGGTGATGCAAACGGCGTATTAATAGCAGATGCTCAAGACGGATTTGGAAACTATGAATACCAATTAGTAGACGAAAATGACGTTGAAATAAGAACATGGCAAAGTGATAATTCATTTGCAGGTTTAGGTGTTGGTACGTATAAAATTAATGTGAGAAGTACCAATGCAGCAGGTGAAGTTTGTAGCACTGTAACAGGTGAGTATACCATAGCAGAGCCAATAGCATTAACAGGTACAGCTGTTGCTACACAAAATGTATCATGTTTTGGAGGTAGTACAGGTATTATTACAGCACAAGGTATTGATGGAAACGGAGGTTATGAATATAATTTAATCTCGGTACCAGCGAATCCATTATATCCAGCAGATAAGTTTGTAACAAACGGTGTGTTCGAGAATTTACCAGCAGCAACCTATTATGTAACCATAAAAGATGTTATAGGATGTACAATTGTACCACCTATTGAAGTTGTAATTACCGAGCCAGATGCATTACAGATAAGTTTAAATAGTGTAACGCAGCAAACATGTTTAGATGATCCAGCACCAACAATTACCGTTGATGTACAAGGAGGAACATTACCTTACTTTATTAGTATTAATAATGTTGAAATAGCAACGCCATATAATACAGGTACCATTAGTTTAGGTGCTGCAGAAGGTATAGAAGATGATACGGTATATGTGATTAGTGTAAGAGATAGTGGTGGCGGATGTCCTTCAGTAGCTTTACCAGCGATTAACACTGATGAAACTATAGACTTAGCTTTAACAGTAGATTGGGAGTACACTTGTCCGGTAGGTAATATTATTGTAGCAATTGTTGCCGATCAATATAAGAATAACATGTCTTATACGTTATATGATGGAGCAGGCATTGCTGTTGCAACAAATACAACAGGAGAATTTGTTGATGTTGCTGCTGGTAACGGTTATACGGTTACGGCAACAAACACAATATCTAATTGTGCTCAAAGTTCAAGTGATCCGATAGACATTGAAGATATTCAAGCATTAACGATGTTTATTGACGATTCACAAAAAAATAAGTTAATAGCAAATGTAGACTTTGGTTTACCTCCTTATAACTTTACTGTTGATGGAGTGGATTACGGAGAGGAAAATGAATTTACAATCCTACAAACTAAAGATTACACGATAACAGTAACCGATGCAAGAGGTTGTCAAGTAACAATAACGATAAGAGGTGTTTATGTAACTATTACGGTGTTAAATTTATTTACACCAGATGGTGATGGTACAAACGATTTCTGGTATCCATTAGAAGTAGAACCTTATCATAACTTAAGGGTATTTATTTATGATAGATATGCTCGTAAAATCGTTAATTATCAAGGTGTTGTGCAAGGATGGGACGGTACTTATGACGGTAAACCATTACCAGCAGGAGATTACTGGTACACTATTTACTTTAATGAGCTATCAGGAGAAGAGAAAAAGTTAATGGGACACTTTACATTATATAGATAAAAATGAGAAAGATATTAATAACAATAAGTATCCTAATTTGTAGTGTCAAATTAGTAGCTCAAGAGGTAAACTTACCTCAATATATAAGTCATATGGCAGATAATCCTTTTTTAATATCGCCAAGTTATGCAGGTATTGGAAGTGGGTTACAGGTACGATTAAACGGTGTAAGCCAATGGGTTGGTGTTGATGGGGCTCCTGATACACAATCGTTAGTGGTTGAAGCTCGTTTAGCAGATCGTTTTGGAGGAGGTATTACTGTTTTTAATGATAAAAACGGATTTACCTCGCAAAAAGGAGTAAAATTATCATTGGCAAGTCATTTAACATTAAGTAATTTTCATGATAGTTTTTTATCATTTGGTTTAAGCTATAATTTTGTGCAATTTGGTATAGATACTTCAGAAAATAATTCAGGAGAATCGGTGCCAAACAGATCACAAACAAGCTCTAATTTCGATGTAGGTATGTTATACCGTTACGAACGATTTAGTATGAGTGTAAATGCAAACAATCTGTTAAATAAAAAAATAGATGATTTTGCAACCAACGAACCAGAATCTTTACGAAGATTTACATTATACACCTCTTATGTATTGGCAAGAATTAGTAATATGGTAGAAATAGAACCTTCTATTTTTGTTGAATACTATGAAGCTGATAAAAGATCGAGAACCGATTTGAATGTAAAAGTAAGAAAAGGTGTTAACGATGGTTATGTTTGGGCAGGTTTAAGTTATACCTTCTTAAATGATCAATTTTTTGTACCTAATGCAATAGCACCATTAATAGGTTTAAATAAGAACAACCTATATATGTCTTATGGTTTTAGTGTAAACATTAATAAGACGCAAGATTTTAATTACGGTACACACATGATTACGCTTGGTTTTGACTATGATAGAAGACCTAGTTTAGCACGTTGTACGCAGAAAATGATGATTTTTTAAAAAAACAAAATAATATTATAAGATCCTCAAGCTAAAACTTGGGGATTTTCTTTTTCTTTGCAATAATGGAAAACAAGAATAAAATTTCAACAAATCTTAATAAATTTATCAGCAGTACAGGTTTTTGTTCTCGTAGGGACGCTGAAAAATTTATAGCAGCAGGTAGGGTAAGCATCAATAAAAATGTTGCTCAATTAGGTAATAGAGTTTTTGAGGGAGATAAAGTGCATGTAGATGGGCGTTTATTAGAAGCAAAACCAACAACACTATACATCGCATTAAACAAACCAGTTGGTATTGTTTGTACCACCGATAGTAAAGAAAAAAAGAACATTGTAAAATTTGTAGGCCATCCAGAAAGGTTATTTCCTATTGGACGTTTAGATAAACCTTCTGAAGGCTTAATATTTTTAACCAATGACGGCGATATTGTTAATAAAATTTTACGCGCAGGAAACAACCACGAAAAAGAATACATTGTTACGGTTGATAAACAAATAACAGATGATTTTATCGCAAGAATGGGTAACGGAATTCCTATTTTAGGAACGGTAACTCAAAAGTGTAAGGTTAAAAAAATAAATGACTTCACATTTCAAATTATTTTAACTCAAGGTTTAAATCGTCAAATACGACGAATGTGTGAATATCTAGAATACGAAGTAACGAAATTAAAACGTGAACGTATTATGAATGTTTCTTTAGATAAACTAAAACCTGGCGATTGGCGAGAATTAACAGCTGATGAAATGAAGGAAATCAATGAAATGATCGCTAGTTCTTCAAAAACAGAAGAAGCATCTACAGTTGTTGAGAAAAAGAAGCCAAAACAACCAAGAAAAAAGGAAGTGCTAAAGCAAGACGATTTTAATAAAAAAAGCGCAACTTTCAGAAAAAACTCACCAAAAACAAAAAGAAATTCTAACCAAAAATTTGGACGTAAACGTAAATAAAAAGTCTTTATAAAAAAGGTAGTTGTAGGTGTGAAATGTAAAATTAAAGCAACAGCCAACTACTTACTAATTATTATGATTTTATTTACTTTTCCAATTCTTAAATAAGCGTATCTTTGCCACTTATGCAATTCGACTTAAAAATAACCGACCCAAAAAGTAAAGCACGAGCTGGTGTTATTACAACCGATCACGGAACAATAGAAACTCCAATATTCATGCCTGTAGGTACAGTAGGTACTGTAAAAGGTGTGCATCAATCAGAGTTAAAAAACGAGATCAATCCAGATATAATTTTAGGAAATACCTATCACTTATACTTACGCCCAAAATTAGAAACTTTAGAAGCCGCAGGAGGTTTACATAAGTTTATGAATTGGGATCGTAATATTTTAACAGATAGTGGTGGATATCAAGTGTATTCGCTTTCTGGAAGAAGAAAAATTAACGAAGAAGGTGTGAAGTTTAAAAGTCATATTGACGGATCTACACATTTCTTTACACCAGAAAATGTGATGGAAACACAACGTACCATTGGTGCTGATATTATTATGGCATTTGATGAGTGTACACCGTATCCTTGTGATTATAATTACGCAAAACGCTCTATGCATATGACGCATAGATGGTTGAAAAGATGTGTAAATCATTTAGAAAAATTACCTTTTAAGTACGGGCACGAACAAACGTTTTTTCCTATTGTACAAGGAAGCACTTATAAAGATTTAAGACAACAATCTGCAGAATATATAGCATCTGTAGGTGCGCAAGGAAATGCCATTGGCGGACTTTCTGTAGGGGAACCAGCAGAAGAGTTATACGCAATGACAGAAATAGTTACGGCTATTTTACCTGAAGATAAGCCTCGTTATTTAATGGGCGTAGGAACACCTATTAATATTCTAGAAAACATAGCCTTAGGTATTGATATGTTCGATTGTGTAATGCCAACACGTAATGCACGTAACGGTATGTTATTTACAGCACACGGATCTATAAATATTAAGAACAAAAAGTGGGGGCAAGATTTTTCTCCTATCGATGAAATGGGAATTACTTGGGTAGATACCATGTACTCGAAAGCGTACTTACGTCACCTTTTTGCAGCAAAAGAAATGTTAGGTAAGCAAATAGCGTCTATTCATAATTTAGGATTCTATTTGTGGTTAACAAGAGAAGCAAGAAAACACATTTTAGCAGGAGACTTTACAGAGTGGAAAGATAAAATGGTAAAACAAATGGACAATCGTTTATAAAAAACTAGTTTTTTGAAAATACTTGATTGGTACATATTAAAGCGTTATTTAGTAACATTTTTGTTTACTTTATTAATATTAATACCCATTGCGGTAGCTATTGATATTGCAGAAAAAATAGATAAATTTTTACGTGATGAAAATTTAACTTTTTATGAGGTAGCAGTAGACTATTATGTGAATTTTATTATTTATTATGCGAATACATTTATGCCTTTGGCATTATTTATAGGCGTAATTTTATTTACATCTCGATTAGCAAATAACACAGAAATTGTAGCTATAAATGGTTCTCAAGTATCCTTTACTCGTTTTTTATACCCTTATTTCCTAGGAGCTACCATTGTTTGTTTAGTAGCTTTATCTATGAATCACTTTTTTGTGCCAACAAGTAGTAAAACAAGAAAAGCGTTTGAAAAAAAATATTTAAGTAAAAAAAAATATTCAGATAACACAGTACGAGAATTTAGCTTACAATTAAACGATAGTACTTATGTGTATCTTCAGCGTTATGATTTAAAAAGAAACTCAGGGAATAATTTTTCTACAGAAATTTATGACGGAATTCAATTAAAACAGCAGCTAACAGCAGATAATATTAACTGGAAAGAAAAAGACAGTGTATTTAAGCTTTATAATTGGAAAATAAGAAAAGTTTTTAAAGATAGAGACAGTATATTTTCAGGTACATCTTTAGATACTACCTTTGCATTTACACCTAAAGATTTTAATTATAAAAATATTTTAGCACAAGAAATGAGATCTCCAGAATTGATTAAATTTATTGAGATTTCTAAAAGTAGAGGCGCAAAAAACTTAAATGTTTATTTGGTAGAATTGTATAAACGAACCAGTTTACCAGTAGCTTGTTATATTTTAACTTTAATAGCAGTTGCCCTTGCGTATAAGAAAAGACGAGGAGGAATTGGCTTAAATTTAGCCTTAGGAATCTCAGTAATGTTTGTGTATGTGTTTTTCTTAAAAGTGGCAGAAGTATTAGGTGGGGTAGCAGGAGCTAATGCCTTGTTGAATGTTTGGGTGCCAAATATGGTATTTGGAGCCTACTCAATTTATTTATACATTAATGGAAGGAAATAAATTAAAAAATTACTTACACCTTCATTTTATCGTTTTTATTTGGGGGTTTACAGCAATATTAGGTGCATTAATATCTATAGATGCTATTCCGTTAGTTTGGTACAGAATGTCACTAGCTGTAGTATTTATAGCACTTTATTTTTTTATCCGCAGAAAATCATTTAAAGTAGATAAAATAGGATTGTTAAAATTTGCAATATCAGGTGTAATTATAGCAGTACATTGGGTTACTTTCTTTAAAGCAATAAAAGTATCAAATGTATCGGTTGCTTTAGTAACGATGAGTACAGGAGCTTTTTTTGCCTCACTTATAGAACCAATATTTTTTAAAAGAAAAATAAAAGCAATCGAAATTATATTAGGTATATTGGTAATTGCTGGGCTTTATATCATCTTTAATTTTCAAAGTCAATATACATTAGGAATTATTTATGCATTAATATCTGCTTTTTTATCAGCCTTATTTGCTGTTTTAAACGGATTATTTATTAAAAAATACGATGCTAATATTATCTCTTTTTATCAGTTAATGTTTGGTGCTTTAGGCATTACTTTATACTTATTATTTACGCAGAAATTTTCAATAGAATTCTTTCAAATATCAGCAAATGATTGGTTATATTTAGTAATATTAAGTAGTTTTTGTACTGCATATGCTTTTATAGCATCGGTACAAGTAATGAAATACTTAACGCCATATACCGTAATGTTAACGATAAATTTAGAGCCTGTTTATGCAATTATTTTGGCGCTGATTATTTTCGGAGAAAAAGAAGAAATGAGTACTGAGTTTTATTATGGTGCTTTTATCGTGCTTTTTGTAGTTTTATTAAATGGTGTTTTAAAAAATACAAGTTTCATAAAAAGCAAGTTCAGTAAAAAATAGTATTATTAAAAAAGGGAAAAAGCTAAAATTTACAATTTTTTAGTATGTTTGCCTTTACAAACGACTAATATAAAATCAAACTATATATAATGGAATATTTAGATTTTGAATTGCCAATAAAAGAGTTAGAAGATCAATTGGCAAAATGTTTTGATATAGGAAAAGAAAGTGATGTTGATGTTACAGCAACCTGTAAAAAAATAGAAAAAAAATTAGAAAAAGCTAAAAAAGACATATACAAAAATTTAACACCTTGGCAGCGTGTACAACTATCACGTCACCCAAATCGTCCATATACATTAGATTATATCAATGCTATTTGTGGTAATACTTTTATGGAGTTGCATGGTGATCGTAATGTAAAAGATGATAAAGCCATGATTGGTGGCTTAGGAAAAATAGGCGATCAATCGTTTATGTTTATCGGACAGCAAAAAGGATACAATACAAAAACACGTCAGTACCGTAATTTTGGTATGGCAAACCCAGAAGGATACCGTAAAGCTTTGCGTTTAATGAAAATGGCAGAAAAGTTTGGTATTCCTGTAGTTACTTTATTAGATACTCCAGGAGCATACCCAGGTTTAGAAGCTGAAGAACGCGGACAAGGAGAAGCAATTGCACGTAACATTCTTGAAATGACACGTCTTAAAACACCTATTATAACCATTGTTATTGGTGAAGGTGCTTCAGGAGGAGCTATTGGTATTGGAGTAGGAGATAAAGTATACATGATGGAAAATACTTGGTATACTGTAATTTCACCAGAATCATGTTCATCTATTTTATGGCGTAGCTGGGAGTATAAAGAAATTGCAGCTGAAGCTTTAAAGCTAACAGGTGAGGACATGAAGCGATTAAAATTAATTGACGGAATTATTGAAGAACCATTAGGTGGCGCACACGCTAATAGAGAAGCAGCCTTTTCAGCAGTAAAAGAACAAATTATAACTGCTTTTGACGAATTAAAAGACTTAAATGATACAGATTTAGTAGCTCAGCGTATGGATAAGTACGCTAATATGGGGGTTTATAAAGAGTAATCATATTACATTTTTCATAAAAAAACCTCGTCTTTAAGACGAGGTTTTTTTATGAAAAATTTATTAACTTCGGCTAAAACTAAATACTATAATGGGAGATACACAAACAATAACATTTTTAGAAGATCTTTTTGAAAGTCATCCAAACTGTTATAATGGTTGGAGTGAAGATTACGCGCAGACAATTGTAAAAAAAGCTTTAAAAGAGCTTAATTATGAGGGTGAAGAAGTTGTTTTTACAAAGTATGCTTGTAAAGCTATTGATGAAGATAATTGGAGAACCAAAGTGTGTTATGTAGAAACAGAGCAACCAGGTTTTTTCTATATCATGAGAGATATGGTAGATCATATTAATGTAGTTTATAATAGATGGGACTAATAATATAGTATTTCTACACACAAAAAAAGCAACCGATTTCGGTTGCTTTTTTGTTATGGTATATTTAAATATTTATGGGTTTGTAAAGAAACACGCCAATTCGGATTTTTCATTACATAATCTACAATTAAAGGAGTCATTTGCTCTTTTTTACTCCATTCTGGTTGTAAAAAGAGCTGACATTTTTTGCCAACTTTTTCAGCTTGTTCTTCAGCAAATTGAAAATCATTTTTATTATGAATGATCATTTTCAATTCATCAGCTTCTTTATAGCACTCTTTTGTAGGTAATTTTGTTTTTTTAGGAGATAAGCAAAACCAGTCCCAAACTCCAGAAAAAGCATAGGCACCAGAAGTTTCAATATGTGTTTTCATTCCTTTATCCTGAAGTTCTTTGGTAATATAATCTAAACTCCACATTAACGGTTCTCCTCCAGTAATTACGACCGTTTTAGCCCATTTTTGGGCATTGGTAACAATCAGATCTGTTTTTGTTGGTGGGTGCAAATTAGCATCCCAACTTTCTTTCACGTCACACCAATGGCAACCAACATCACAACCACCTATTCTAATAAAATAAGCAGCAGTACCTGTATGAGACCCTTCACCTTGTATTGTATAAAATTCTTCCATTAAAGGAAGCATTTCACCTTTATCTATTAACTCTTTTACTTCTTTTTTCAACATAAGTTTGCAAATGTATATATTATTCAAGTATATTAGACGAAAAAAATTATGAAAAACCCACTTATTTTACTTTTTACTCTCTTTCTTTATTCGACAATTTTAAGTCAAGAACAAAAAAAAGAAGATGTAGTAATCCAAAATTTCTTAATTGATAATACCAATTTTCATAACCAATTGAAAGAGAAATTCTTTTTGGATACAGATAAACAAGTATATTATTCTGGAGAAAAGGTTTGGTTTAAAGCATATGTTGTTAAAGATGTAGATAATAAGCCATATAATACTACAACTAATTTATATGTTAATTTGAAATCTCCAGAAGGAGAATTAATTGAAAAAAAAATGTTTTTTTGTGAAAAAGGAACCTCTTTTGGTGAAATTAAACTACCAAAAAGTTTAAAATCAGGGAAATATTTTATTGAAATAGAAACTGTTTGGAATAGGAATTTTACTAAGCAAAATTATCAGTATCAAGTTGATGTTATTAATAAAGATAACGAACTTATTACAAGTAATGAGCCCAATAAGAAAGAGGAATTAAATATTGAATTTTTTCCTGAATCAGGAGTACTTTTAAAAAAAAGATATAATAAAGTATTTTTTAAAATTAATAAAGGAGAAAATCCTATTGAAATTGTAGGTGAAATAGTGGATGATTTGACAAAAGAAAAAATGGGGAATATCAAATCAGATTCATCCGGAAGAGGAGTTTTTGATGTCTATATTAGGGAGAAACAACGAAAAATTATTGTTTTAAACTTTAAAGGCAATCAATATAAATTTCCCTTACCTAAAGCTAGTAAAAAAGGATTTATTTTAAATAAAGTAAAAGAAGATACTAAATCTATTTTTTTTAGAATAAAAACAAATCAAGAAACTATTGAGAAGAATAATAAGGATACTTTATTTCTAGTACTTGAAAGAAAAGGTTTTGCAAAATCAATTAATCCAATTATTTTAAATAAGAAATATGAAAATTATATTATAAATTTTCATAAAGAGACTTTTTTTGAAGGGATTAATAGCCTTTATTTATTTGATAATAATAAAAATATTTTAGCCAGAAAAAATGTTTTTATATCAAAAGGATTAAAAGTTAAATTGAATGCTACGTTAAAACAAGAAACTAAAGACTCTTTATACATAAATCTAGAGTCATTAAACTATTATAAAAAGTTAAATACTAGTGTTTCTGTTTTACCTTACAAATCAAAGATTATTAATGAAAATAATATAAAAGCAAGTTTTTTGACTTCGCCATATATAAACTTGTATAAAGATAATTTTAAGTATTTAAAAAAAGAAGATGAATTAGCAATTAATACTATATCTAATACTGACTTAAATAAGTCTCTGGGAGGATTTAATGGAGGGTATGCTTTTGAGCAAGGAATTAGTTTAGAAGGGAAAGTTAGTAATTTAATCTTTAAGAGTAATGAAAATAAAACAGATTTTGAAGTAGTATTATCTTCTAAAGATAACGGCATATTTTTAACTACAAAATTAAATTCAGATAATATTTTTAAATTCGATCATTTTAAAATGGATCATCCATCTGAATACCAATTATACTTATTAGATGATAAAGGTAATATGAGACCTTGTAGTTTTCATGTTTTTGATAACAATGATATTAATAAAAAGGAAAATGTTTTTTTAAAATTAAAAAAAGAAGATAAAATTATAATAAACAATAATATTATAACATATAAAGAAGAAGCTGAAGATAAAATTATAATAAACAATAATATTGTAACATATAAAGAAGAAGCTGAAGATGAAATATTAGATGAGATTGTTTTATCATCCATAAAAAGAAAAGAAAAAGAAAAAAAGATTGTATTTCCTCAGTTTTCGGACCTAAACAGTGCTAACTTTAAAACAGAAAAAATATTAAAGTCAAGATTAATGTCTACAAATACAATTGCAGATGTAGTTCACGGTATTCAAGGAGTTAATTTTATTAATTCAGCACATAAGATAGTTTTTACTGGAAGAGGTGTGAATACATTTTTAGGGGATCTAAGTGCTTTAGTAATTTTTAACGGATCTGTTCTTACAAACCATGGTCTATTAAAAGAAATTAGGGCTTCTGAATTAGACGGTAAAATTAGAGTGAGTAAATCAGGAGCGGGTTATGGTGTTAGAGGAAGTAAAGGGGTTTTAGTTATAAATACTAAAAAAGCAACAAGCAACAAGCAAAATAAAAAATTACCATTATATAATCATAAAGAGAAGTTTAAAAATAATGTTCAAAAAGAAAGATTTAAAAAATATACAACAAGTTTTGGATATGCTAAAGCTTCAAATACCTATATAAACGAGAGTCTAGAGAGTGAAAAGATAACTACTAAAGTTATAGATTGGTTTCCTAATTTTAATATTAATCCAAATAAACCTAATATATTAAAGATAAAAAAATCAGGCGAAAAAGGAGTTAATTTAATTATTAATGGTTTTAGTGAAGAAGGGGAGTTACTTCATGAAATAATTAAGATTCCGTATAATCTTAATTAAATTAAAGAATCTTTTTTGTTACTTTTACGCGTTTTATCAATAAAAAAGAACCAAAGCAATCATGAGTAAATCCGAAGCGTTTTTTAAATATATAACTGAGGGCTATAAAAGCAAAGGAGATTTTATCACTTTAGGCGCAGGTATGTTGGGTGAAGAGACCATAACGAATGCATTGATAAATATTCCGTTAAAAACTTTAAATCGTCACGGTTTAATAGCGGGAGCGACGGGTACAGGTAAAACTAAAACGTTACAGGTATTGGCAGAAAATATGTCTGACAAAGGAATTCCGGTATTGTTAATGGATATAAAAGGTGATTTAAGTGGATTGGCACAACCAAGTCCTGGGCATGCGAAAATAGACGAGCGTCATCAAAAAATTGGTATTCCTTTTAACGCTACAAAGTTTCCCATAGAGATTTTATCAATATCTGAACAAAACGGAGTGCGTTTACGAGCAACGGTATCTGAATTTGGCCCGGTTTTATTATCGCGTATTTTAGATTTAACAGATACGCAATCGGGAATTGTAGCAATTATATTTAAATATTGCGATGACCATAAATTACCATTATTAGATTTAAAAGATTTCAAGAAAATTCTTCAATTTGTAACGAATGAAGGAAAAGAAGAAATTCAGGTTGAGTATGGCCGAATTTCTACTGCAAGTACCGGCGCAATTCTTAGAAAAATTGTTGAAATAGAACAACAAGGCGGTGATTTGTTTTTTGGAGAAAAATCATTTGAAGTAGATGACCTAACACGTATTGATGAAAACGGACGTGGTTTAATATCTGTTTTAAGACTAACAGATATTCAAGATAAACCAAAATTGTTTTCAACTTTTATGATGCAACTATTAGCAGAGGTGTATGAATCATTCCCAGAACAAGGAGATAGTGACAGACCTGAATTAATTATTTTTATTGATGAAGCGCATTTGGTTTTTGAAGAAGCATCAAAAGCATTGTTAAATCAAATAGAAAGTATTGTAAAATTAATTAGATCGAAAGGAATAGGTTTGTACTTTGTAACGCAAAATCCTAAAGATGTGCCAGAAGATGTTTTAGCGCAATTGGGAATGAAAATTCAGCATGCTTTAAGAGCTTTTACGGCAAAAGATAGAAAAGCTATTAAGTTAGCCGCAGAAAATTATCAGGATTCTTATTATTATGATACAAAAGAAGTATTAACACAATTAGGAATAGGAGAAGCCTTGGTTTCAGTACTAAACGAAAAAGGAATTCCGACTCCGTTAGCACGAACTATGTTGCGTGCACCGATGAGCAGAATGGATGTGCTTACAGAAAAGGAAATAAAGCAGGTATTAGATAATTCGAGATTGATACCTAAGTATAACGATACTGTTGATAGAGAAAGTGCTTACGAGTTGTTAAATGAGAAGATTGAAAAAATAAATAAAGAGAAAACAGCAGGTGCTCTTAAAGAAGAAAGAGCAAAAACAAGCAGAAGATCTTCAGCAACAAGAAGTAGAAGCACACGACAAAACCCGATTATAAAAGTACTAACCAGTGCTACATTTATTCGCAGTGTTTTCGGAATATTAAAAAAAGTATTAAAATAAAACAAATAGTATATAAAACCGTTTCTAATAATAACAAACCAAATAAATAAATGAATGAATGAAAAATTTAATTAAACCCCTAATAATCGCATTAATTTCAGTGGTATTTATGCAATGCGGTAACAGTAAATACGATGTTTCTAAAGGTAAAGTAGGTAAATTAACCACAAAAACAACAATGCAAGAATTAGACGGAATTTTTAAAAACGATTCTGTAGTAAAAATATTAAGCGAAGGAGCTAAGGGAAATAATTTTTATCAAGAAGATGATAAATATGAAATTTTCGAAAAAGGAGGAAAGCATTTATTAACGATTGTACCAAATGAACAATTAGACTCTTTATCAACTATAAAAAGTATCGAAATTTATGATAATCGTTTTAAGACTAAATCGGGTTTAAATATTAGTTCTTCATTTCAAGAAATTAACGCTAATAATACGATAAGTAAAGTTGAATCATCATTTTTATCAGCTACCTTATTTATAGACGATTTAAATGCAACAATTGCATTAGATAAAGAAGATTTAGGTTTAAAAGATTTTAGTACACAAAAAGTAACGATAGATCAAATACCTGATTTAGCTAAAATAAAATCACTAACCATTTGGTTTAATTAAAAAAACAAACAGAAAGTCGAAACAATTGTTTCGGCTTTTTAATTTTTATATAATGAGTAAAAAATATACAATTCAAAGAAAACCATTTGTAGTACCAACTACTGATGGTAAATTAATAGAAGAGCATTTTGGCAATGCTACAGATAAAAACCCTAATGTAAGTATTGCTCATATGGTTGCGCCGGTTGGTTGGAGTGAGCCTTTTCAAACACCAGAATTTGAGGAGTATACCTATATTATAAAAGGAAAAAAGCAATTTATAATTAGCGATGAAATAATTGTGTTAGAAAAAGGAGAGTCGATTAAAATAGAAAAAGGAGTACGAGTTCAATACTCAAATCCGTTTAGCGAACCTTGTGAGTATTTAGCTGTTTGTATGCCTGCTTTTTCAATTGATTTGGTGCATAGAGAAGAGGAATAGAATAATTTTAAGGAGATTTGTTACGTTGAATTTATTTGATAATAACAGTACTTTATAAATCGAAAAAACATCAAATTGAATTTGTTTCAATTTGATGTTTTTTTATATACGTTATTTGAAAAATATTAAAGCGTAAGTATTGTTAACACAATTCCTAAAAGGATTGCGGTAAATTTTTTAAAATTGAATTTGTGATTTTCTGAACTTTCAAAAAGTATGATTGTAGAAATATGTAGAAAAACACCAATAATTAAAGCGGTTATTTCTGTATGGTATTCAATGAAAAAAGGCACTTTATCTGAAACTAATACGCCTAACGGACTCATTAAAGCGAAAAGACTTAAAAATAAAATAATTGTTTTTTTACTATAATTTGTCTGTAAAAAGAAAGTTGTTAAAACAATGGCAATAGGAATTTTATGTACAATAATTGCCCAAAGTAAATTGTCGCCAGCATGGTGTATTGGTAATCCTTCAGAAAAAGCATGAATACATAAACTCACAAAAAGTAACCAAGGAAACTTAGATGAATCAGAATGCACATGAATATGACCGTGTTCGGCACCTTTAGAAAACGATTCTAAAACCGATTGTATAATAATTCCGATTAAAATTAAGATTCCGATTTTCTTAGCATCACTTGTATGCATATAAACCTCAGGTAGCAAATGTAATATGGTAACTGACAATAAATAAGCGCCGCTAAAGGCTAAAAGTAAACGAACTAGATTGTTGTTTGGTTTTAAAAATAAAACAAGCAAAGAGCCTACTAAAACAGCAATTATTAATAATATGTAACTCATTCTGCAATTAATATTAATCTATCAGAAGTATTTTTATCAAAACTATTTAAACTATAGTCGCCAAAAACGTGTTTTATTTTTAGGTTTGCCTTCTTAAAGTAAGGTTGCATTTTTTCTAAGGTTAAAAATTTTACCTGCTCTGTATATGAATGTTGTTGGTCATCAGCAATAAAAGAAATATACTTTAAGATAAAACCATCTTTAATTTCTCTTTTAATATGAAACTCAATACCATCAATTGTTTTTACTTCTTCTGCAACTAATGAGTTTTTAACTTTTTCGACGTTTAAAAAATCTAAAACAAACAGACCATTTTCTTTTAAGCCGTTTTTGATACTTTTTAAAATAGCAATATCTTCATTGTCATCCTCAAAATAACCAAAACTTGTAAATAAGTTAAAAATAGCATCGTATTTAAGTTCTATGGGATCACGCATGTCCCAAACTTCAAAATTAAGCGATTCATTTTCAAATTTCTTAGCATAGGCAATACTATTACCACTTAAATCGCCACCAGTTACTTTGTAGCCTAGAGAGTTTAAGTATACAGAATGTCTCCCTTTACCACAAGGTAAGTCAGCAATATGGCTTGTTTTAGGTAGTTTTAAAAAAGATGTAATGTTTCGCATAAAAAATTGCGCATCGGCATCATTTCTATGTTTATATAATGTGTGATAGTAAGAAGTATCGAACCAAGAAGTAAACCAGTCTGTTGTTTTCATAATTATAAGGTCTGCAAAAGTACACAAATCTTACGTTTTTTAGATTGAAACAAGAAAAGATTCACATCAACCCAAAATAAGCTGTACTTTTGCAGTGAAATTTTACAATTACATGGAGAAAGATTTTAAAATGACTGCTGTTACAATGGCAGGTTTAGAAGGTGTTTTAGCAGATGAACTAAGAAAGCTTGGTGGTCAGGATGTTAAGGAAGGAATACGTAATGTTACTTTTAAAGGGGATACAGGTTTTATGTATAAAGCAAATATTGCTTTGCGTACGGCTATTCGTATTTTAAAACCGATTAAAAAGAGTAAAATTTTTGATGAAGAAGATTTATACGAGGCAATTCAGCGTGTAAAATGGGATAAATATATTGATGTTGACGGAACTTTTGCTATCGGAGCAGTAGTAAATTCGAAGAATTTTACAACAAACTCACACTATATTAGTTTAAAATCGAAGGATGCAATTGCTGATTATTTTATGAGCAAGTACAAAAAGCGTCCGAATGTAGATTTAAAGCATCCGGATGTAAAGATTCACATTCATATTCATAATGAATGGTTAACAATTTCTTTAGATTCATCAGGAGATTCACTACACAAAAGAGGATACAGAAGTGCTACCAATATTGCGCCAATTAATGAAGTGTTGGCGGCAGGTTTGGTTTTGTTATCTGGTTATAAAGGAGAAGAGAATTTTATCGACCCAATGTGTGGTTCAGGTACGATTTTAATTGAGGCAGCTATGGTTGCTAATAATATACCTGCAAACATTAATCGTAAGCATTTTGCTTTTGAAAACTGGAAAGATTACGACGAGGATTTATTTTTTGTAATTCAGGATGCGTTGTTAAAGAAAATTACAAGTTCTCATTTTAAAATAATGGGATTTGATAAAGCTCCGTCTGCAGTTACAAAAGCAAAACAGAACATTATAAACGCCAATTTAGAAGAGTTTATAGGAATACACCACGTAAACTTTTTTAACTCTAAGAAAGAAGTATTTGGTAAAACTACTATTTTGTTTAACCCGCCTTATGGTGAACGTTTAAATATTGATGTAGAAGAATTTTATACAAAAATAGGTGATACATTAAAACATAATTACCACGATTCAACTGCTTGGTTGATTACTTCGGATATGTTAGCCCTAAAGCATGTAGGATTGCGTACTTCAAAGAGAATACCGCTTAAAAATGCCGATTTAGATTGTCGTTTTGTAAAGTATGAACTTTATGAAGGAAGTA
Source organism: Tenacibaculum sp. M1.3A (assembly GCF_057732375.1). Taxonomy (NCBI): domain Bacteria; kingdom Pseudomonadati; phylum Bacteroidota; class Flavobacteriia; order Flavobacteriales; family Flavobacteriaceae; genus Tenacibaculum; species Tenacibaculum sp. M1.3A. Next base: position 18,712 of record NZ_JBYJEF010000001.1, read on the forward strand.
AAAGAATTAAGAATGATTTTGAATCTGATATTGAAGAATAATATAAAAATCCGCTGAAAGTTTTCAGTGGATTTTTTTTGAAAGTGAGTTTTAAGTATCGTTAACGTTTTTACCATGATTATTAATTTAGTAAGTGCTAAATAAAACAGGGCATCCATAGTAATTTATAGAAATATGCTAAAGTATCTAGTTTTATATCTTTTTAGTATACAGTTATTTTTCTAGTTTATATTTTCCAATATGACCAGATACATCTCCACCAAGGTAAAGATAACCATTGTGTTCTTCTACAGAAGTTGCTTCCGCTACAAATTTCCCAGTTGTATCGTAATATGTTTTTATTATTTCTCCATTACTATTTAAGTGCATTAACATTCCATAAGGTATTGTCTTAGGCTGCATAAAAGATGGAAGCCCATAAACGATTTTTTTAATTAATGGTTTCGAATGTATTTTATCTAGTGATTCATCTCTTTTAGTTGAAAAACCAAGCCAAAAACTACCATCTTTACTTCTAGAAATTCCATTAGGAAAGCCGTTTAAATTATCTATAAATATATCAGTAGTCCCTTTTTTTTCTCCTTTAAGCCAGTATCTACGTATTCTATATTTTGCCAAATCAACCATTAATACAAACTCATCATTTTGAGAAACAGCAACTCCGTTTCCAAAATATGTCCCATCAATTAACGTTTTTACACGTTTTGTTTTTGGGTCATAACTATAAAGGCCTCCATCTGGTCTAACTTCCATTAATAATTTCCAAATATGTTTGTTACTAAAGTTTAATTTTGAAGATGTATTTGTAAAGTAAATAATTCCATCACTAGCAATATCAACGTCATTTGGTATTAAGAATTTGTTGCCGTTTTCATCTTCACTAGCCAAAGTTTTAATATTGCCATTTTGGTCTATACTTATTAAACCTCTTTCTAAGTCGCCAGCGATTAGATTTTGATTACTATCAAAATGCATACCTGTAACCCAAGATTCTGAATTCGCAAATACGGTAACTTTTCCAGACGTATCGATTTTTAAAATGCGACCATCTGTGAAATCTGTTTTAGAAATATGTACTCCGCAATACAAATTTCCTTGATTATCTATTGCAATGTCTTCTGGTCCAAACCAGCCATTTAATTCAATCCGTTTTGTTGTACTTAATAATTCATTTTCTGCCAGTAATCCATCTAGTTTTAAGATTGTTGGTGGTGACCATGCTAAAGGATTAAGTGACCAGGAATTATATAATACATTAGTAATAAATAAAGAGAAGATAATAAGTATTATAATAATTGATATTTTTACTTTTTTAGATGATTTCATTGTGGTTATTTTTAATTTATAAAACACAAAGAAACAACAGGTTTTAATATTTATATCTTGACATTTGTTATGAAATAGAAATTTCTTTTCTAATTCTACTTAAGGATTCAGGCGCTATGCCAAGGAAACTCGCAATTTGGTATTGAGGAACTCTACTTGTAATTTTTTTGTTGTAATTTTTTAAAAAATCTAAATATCTTTTTTTTGCAGATTTAGTCTGCATTGTTAAAGTTCTTTCTAAGGCACAAAGATGATTTTTTTCCGCTAAAATCCTACCGAATTTTTCAAATTTTGAAGATTTTTTATATAACTGAGTCAAGCTATCAAATGATATTTCATAAATTATGCTATCTTCAAGAACTTCTAAAATTTCTGATGAAGTTGTTTGATTTATAAAACTATTAAAAACCGTTATAAATTGATTGTCACAAGCGAAATAAGTAGTAATATCTTTTATATCTAAATTTTTATATGTCCTAAATAATCCCGATTGAATAAAGTATAAAGACTCTGCCGTATTTCCTTCTTCAATTAGTATGGCTTTCGCTTTATATTCTTTCCTTTTTAATTGTTTAGAAAATTCACCCCATTCACTTTCTGTTAATTCAATTAATTCTTTTAATATTATACTCAGTTCGTTCATTTTTAATAGAAGATAACTTTAATTATAAGAGTTCTTTTTTATAAATTAAATCAATTGTTAACAAACCTATTAGAAATTAAGATAATAATCAAACTTAATCAATAAAAACTCACAATGTACATTGTGAGTTTTTATTGATTTGATAAATAAGGTTAAGAAAAAAGATTACTTATTCATCAACAAATATTTACTAAAACTTTTTCCGTTTATTTTAGTGTATTTAGAATCGATATCATAGGCTACATTCATATTCGTAATATTAAAATCACCAGATACTTGCGCATATTTTATGTTTAAATCTTCTTCAAACTTTACGTTTTTAAAAGAAACTCCGTTATTAAATTCGGTATATTTAAAAATAGCACTTTCATTAAAAACAGCATTCGCAAAACTTACATGTTGTTTAAAGTCGGCATATTTAAAGGTTGCAGGTTCATCAAAGAAAGTGTTTTCAAAGGAAATATCTCTCTCGAATTTGGCATATTTAAAAGTAGAGTCATTATTGAATTTTGTGTTTGAAAAATCGGTATTTCTTTCAAAATCAGAATATTTAAACATGGCTTTTTGTTTAAAAGTACAGTCTTTAAATATTACTTCGTCTTCAAAATTAGCGATAAAAGTATAACCACTTTTTTCATGTGGAATGTATGCTAAAACATCATCATTAAAAGTACAGTTAACAAAAGATACCTTATTAGTAATTTGTTTTTCTATGGTATTAGAGCCTCCGTTGTTCCACCAGCTTTTTCTTTTTGGTAATTTAGGCAAAGCCTCATCCATAAAAGTAAAGTCTAAAACTCCTTTTATAGTAGCGTTAGAAATAGTTACTGATTTACCATTTTTTACATCTCTAATAATATCCGAAGCATTTACTGTTTTTTGCGCATAGGTAGATAAGCATAGTAAAAAGGCAATGAATGTAATTGTATTTTTCATTTTTTTGTTTTTGTGTTATACTTAATAGACAAACTATTGTTTTGTTTGTGACACTATTGCAAAGAAAAACAGCATTTAGTTACCTAAATGCTGTTTTAAATATGTTTTAAGAAAAGTCTTAGTTGTTTACTGAATCACTTAAGCCAGCACCCGCTTTAAACTTTACTACGTTTTTAGCAGCAATTTGAATTTCTTTTCCTGTCTGAGGGTTTCTACCAGTTCTAGCAGCTCTTTCAGAAACAGACCAAGTTCCCCATCCAACTAATGCAACTTTGTTACCTGACTTTAAAGACTTAGTAACGTTAGAAGTTAAAGAGTCTAATGCAGCTTTAGCATTAGCTTTAGAAATTCCTGCGTCAGCAGCCATTGCATCGATTAAATCTGATTTGTTCATAATCTTAATAAGTTTTAAAAATTAATTTTTGTTTTTCGCTAAATAGCTCAACAAATATAGTAGGAATGCGGTACCGTGCAAGTTTTGACCCTAAAAAAAGGCTTATTTGTTAATAAGTAGGCTGTAATTGTTAATAACCATGATTACTTTTTACTACAAAACAGTAAAACCTTATAAGTAAAGGGTTACAGCGCTTTTGCTTCTTTATCGAATTGAAAACCGTTTAATAAACTTTTAGCATCCATTAATTTTTTACCAGAAATCTTAATTTCATCAACAATAAGAAAACCGTCTTTTACGGCAATTTTTAATTCCTTTTTAGAGGTAATAACTGTTCCGTTTGTAAATTCATGGTCAGAAAACTCTTTTGTTACACCATATATTTTAGCTGAAATTTCATCTTCACCATTTTTAATAGTTGTCCAAGCAGCAGGGTAAGGGTTTAAACCACGAATATGATTGTAGATATTATTTAAAGATTTAGACCAATCTATTTTACAATTATCAGGATACAGTTTATGAGCAGGTTTTTCTTCTAATTCGGGCTGTTTTGTAGTGTTTACATCTCCCGTAGCAATTAAATCTAATGTTTCGGCAACCAAATTGGCACCTAAATACATTAATCGATCGTGTAATTGACCAACAATTTCATCGTCTTTAATAGTGATATCTTTTTGTAATATAATTTCACCAGTATCAATTTTATCATCAATAAAAAAGGTAGTAACACCTGTTTTGGTTTCACCATTTATAAGTGCCCAGTTAATTGGCGCAGCTCCACGATATTCTGGCAATAAAGAAGCATGCAAATTAAAAGTACCATATGCTGGCATTGCCCAAACTGATTTCGGTAACATTCTAAAAGCAACCACTATTTGTAAATTGACATTCCAATCTTTTAAAGCAGCCTGAAATTCTTCATTTTTTAAATTGGTAGGTTGAAGAATAGGGAGGTTTTGAGACAGGGCATATTTTTTTACAGCAGATTGATTTAGCTTACGACCTCTACCAGCAGGCTTATCTGCAGCAGTAATTACCCCAACTACATTATAATTATTTTCGATAAGGTGTTGCAAAATGGTCACCGCAAAATCGGGTGTTCCCATAAAAACAATGCGTAAATCTCTCATTTATAAAAAGTATTTATTGTTAGTAACGTTTATTTTTTCTTCGGATAATAGCGTACGCAAAAGTATTAAAATGTTTGCTTCTTTTTCGTTTAGATGTGTACTGATTTGGTAAACTGTTAAGGCTTTATGGTTTTTTAATAAATTAAGAATTGCAAGTGGTTTTATAGTAAAAGGTTGTTTTTTTTGTAAGCAAACATCACAAATACCGCATTCTTTACTGCTAGTTTCATTAAAATAATGTAATAACTGTACACTTCTGCAAACTTCATTGTTTTTAATGAACCCTAGTAAATCATCATTTTTTTGCTTTTTCTGAGCTAAATATAAACGGATGTTTTTAGAAACACGGTTTACGGTTGTATCATCTTCTCTAGGATGCAGAAAAAATAATTCTGAATTATTGGTTGCTTGGTTGTATTCAAGCATTTCTTTTTCAGCCATTCGTTCTAATTCCTCAATAACATGCCAAGAAGTAATACCAACTTTTTTAGCGATATAAAACTCATCAATTTTTACCAGGTTTTCAAAAACACCACCATACAAACGTAATAATGTTTGTACAAAGTTTTTTGAAGACGGATTTTGCTGAGAATATAGTAACACTCGTTTGCTTGAAACAGAAAATTGAATGGTAGATTTTTGGTGAAAATTAGAATTCAATTCTATGATTCCGTTACTATTTAATATTTGTAAAGCGTTATAGGTTTTATTAGCAATTAACTTGTATTTACTACAAAATTCTAAAAAGTTAAAATCGAAAGTAGTTTCGACAAGTTCTCCTTTGGCAATTTGAAAATGTTGATATAACTTTCGATGTACCAATTTTATATCTTCAATAACAGGTAGTGATTTTTCTAATAACTCTTTACTAAGTTTAATATCGTTATCATTTGTTAAAACAACCGAAAAAGCTTTGTCACCATTTCGTCCACCACGACCAGCTTCTTGAATATAATTCTCTATAGATACAGGAAGGTTTAAATGAATAACAACCCGAACATTGGGTTTGTCTATTCCCATACCAAAAGCGTTTGTAGCAACAATAATTGGTGTTTTTTCGGTCATCCAACTATCAAAAGAAAGTTGTTTTTCTAAACTTGTTAATCCGCCGTGGTAAAAAGTACTTTTAAAACCGTTAGCATTTAAATAAGCACAGATTTCTTTAGTTTTAACTCTAGAGTTTACATAAACAATTGCTGGTGCTTTCGTTTTAGTAAAAATTTGATGTAATTTACGGAGTTTATCATCCGTCTTAAAAATTTGATATGCTAGGTTTTCTCTGTAAAAAGATTTTTTAAAAACCGTAGGATTTTCTAAATCTAAAGAAACTATAATATCATCAATAACTTTTTTTGTAGCTGTTGCGGTTAAAGCAATAATATTTGTTGTTGGATGTAGTTCTTTTAAAATGGCAATATGCTGATAAGAAGGACGAAAATCGTGTCCCCATTCAGAAATACAATGCGCTTCATCAATTGCAATTAAATTTACATCTAATTGCTTTATTTTTTCTTGAATAAAACGAGATTGTAAGCGCTCGGGAGAAACATATAAAAATTTTATTTTTCCGAAACGGATATTATCAAAAAGTGTAATAATATCATCTTGCGAGCTTCCCGAAGGAATTACGGTAGCTTTTATGCCTTTCGCAACAAGACTTTCTACTTGGTCTTGCATTAATGCGATTAATGGCGAAATAACAATACAAACACCATCATTTATTAAAGCAGGAATTTGAAAACAAATAGATTTACCACCACCTGTTGGTAATAAAGCGATGGTATCTTTTTTTTCTAATACAGCTGCTATAATTTCTTGCTGAGGAGCTCTAAAAGAACTGTGTCCCCAGTAATGTTTTAATATGTTTGTAGATTCTTCATACATCGTTTTATAACGATTGTAAAATAAAATCGCAGCGTTTTTTTATGGTATCAAAAGGAACATCTATAATTTCATATCCTATTTCTTGATATGCTTCTTTTAAATAGGTGTCAATCTCTACAGCCTGCTCGTAGGTTTCGTAGCGCTCGTTATCTGATTTATAAATTTTTTCCCAAGGAGCACACATAAACACTTTTGTATATAAGTATTTATTGCTTTTTTCTTTATAGATAGGCGGATACTCACTTGCTAAATAATTCATATACGCATGTACATCAGGAATTCCTCTGTCGAAAAACACAATGTCATTCGGGCATTTTTCAGCTTCTAAATATTGCTGTTCTCTACCTTCTAATAGCATTTGACTAAAAAGTAAAGGCTGCTCTAAAAACAACTGATCTATTCCTTCTTTTTGAGCTTTTAAGGTAACTTCTCTCGAAATTTCTGGCATACAATTATACCCACGTTTTATAAACTCTCTTAAAATTGAAGATTTACCGGTTCCGGGTCCTCCTATTAAAACTATTTTTTGTTGCATGATGCAAAAATATAAGTTTCAAATTATAAATGTAATAAATAGTGTAATTTTGTCATTCATTTTTATGATTATCTTATATCCAGGATAATTATTATTAGAAAAAGTTTAATAAAGCATTATGTCAGATAGAGAAGCATTTTATATCAAGTTAAAAGGTCAGTTAGAAGATACAACAACATTTCCTAGTAAATATTTATATAAATTTATTGTGCCAACAGATGGTAATCAGGTAGAAGAGGTAAAGAATTTATTTAATAATGGAGGCGCAGTTATAGAAACCAAAAAATCTAAAACAGGTAAATACAACAGTCTTTCTATTTTTTTAAATGTAAAAAACGCCGAAGAAGTAATTGCGTATTATAAAAAAGCAGATGTTATAAAGGGTATAATTTCATTATAGATGTATAAGTTTTTTTCATTTTTTCTCATTTTTGTTATAATAAACAATTCTTTTGCTCAAAAAGACAAAGAATTGTTTCGGATAAATAACTCGCCAGTAATGGTTTCAGAATTTAAACAGGTATATGAGAAAAACTTAGGAATTATAGTTGACGAAGAATCTAAAAGTATAGATAACTATTTAAAGCTATATATTAATTACAAACTAAAAATTAAGGAAGCTTATAATTTAAAATTAGATACTTTAAAAAGTTACAAAAGAGAATTAGAAGGTTATAAAAACCAGTTAATAGCTCCTTATTTACAAGATGAAGCATTTTTATCAAAACTAATAAAAGACGCTTATTATCGCAAAAAAAATGAAGTTAAAGCAAGCCATATATTAATAAAGTTTCCTGAAAAAGGTATTAAATTTGATACGTTAGTACTTTTTAAAAGAATTGAAAAAATTAGAAATAGGATTTTAAACGGGGAATCTTTTAAGAAAGTAGCAAAAGAAGTTTCAGAAGATCCTTCTGCAAATATTAATGGAGGTGATTTAGGTTATTTTTCTGCATTTTCAATGGTGTATCCGTTTGAGGAAGAGGCTTATACAACTCCTTTAAATCAAGTTTCTAAGCCTTTTAAAACAAAATATGGCTACCATATTTTAAAAGTTACAGGAAAAAGACTTTCTAAAGGATCGTTTGATGTTGCTCATATTTTGATAAAAAATGCAACTAATAGTAAAGAAAAGATAGATTCAATTTATCAAAAACTTAAATTAGGTAGTTCTTTTAATGAGCTTGCTAAAAAATACTCAGAAGACAAGGTAACTGCTTTTTTAGGAGGGGATTTACCAAAATTTGGCACAGGTGATATGGTGTCAGTTTTTGAAAATAAGGTTTTAGAAATTAAAAATGTAGGGGATTACACAGAGCCTTTTAAAACCAAATTTGGATGGCATATTGTTAAACTCTTAAAAAATTACCCTATAGGTTCTTTTGATGATGTAAAAGAAGAGTTAACTAAAAAAGTTAGAAATTCTAGTAGAGCAACTTTATCAAAAAAAGTGGTTTTAAGTAGGTTGAAAAAAGAGTACAAAATTAAGGAGTCAGAAAAAGCATTAGCCGTTTTTTTAGTGTCAGAAAATGATGAAATTAATCAAGAGAATCTGAATAGTGTTTTATTCACGATTAATAAAAAAAAAATATTTCAAAAATCGTTTTATAATTATCGTAAAAAGAATAAAAGTATACCAATAAAAACAGTTTATGAAGATTTTATAAATTATGAAGTTTTAACATATTTTAAAAATGATTTATTACATACAAAACCTCAGTTTAAGCAGGCTTTTTTAGAGTATAAAGAAGGATTGCTTTTGTTTGAATTATTGCAAAAAAAAATATGGAATAAATCTTTAAATGATACTGTTGAATTAAAAGCGTTTTATAAATTGAATAAATCAAAATATAAAAACAAACCATTTACAGAAGTAAGAGGATATGTAATTACTGATTATCAAAAACAGCTAGAAACAGATTGGGTAAATGAGCTAAGAGAAAAAAGTGAAATTGAAATAAAAGTAAAAGAATTAAAAAAGTTAAAAAAAATATACAATCAATAAAAAAGTGAAAAAAATAATCCTTTTATTACTAGTAATATTTGTTGTTTCTTCTTGTGATTTTATTAGCTTAAAAACTAAAAGAGTCGAGCAGCATAGGCCTATTGCTACCGTTTATAATAAAAACCTTTACAAGAAAGATATAGCTGAATTAATTCCTAAAGGTATTACCAAAAAAGATAGTATGGTAATCGTAAAAGGGCTTATAAATTCCTGGGCTAAAAAAGAATTATTATTAGTAAAAGCAGAAGAAAATATATCTGGAGTAAACAGTAGTAAAATAGAAAGTTTAGTAAATAATTATAAAAAAAGCCTGTATATAAATGGTTACAAAGAACGTTTAATAAAGCAGCAATTAGATACAATTGTAAATGAAGAAGAAATAGAGTTGTATTATCAAAAAAATAAAGAAAATTTTAAATTAAACGAAGAGCTCTTACAGTTTGAATATATTCATTTCGGAAAAGACTTTTTGGATAAAGAAGAAATAATAAAAAACTTTAAATCTTCAGAGGAAGAAGAGCGTGAAGATTTAGAAAGGTATTTATTAAACTTTAAATCTTACAGACTACAAGATTCAACTTGGGTGCCTTTTTCTTATTTACAGAAAAAAGTACCGGCTCTTGAGTCGAAAACTGATCAAAAACTGTTAAAAATATCTAAATACATACAAAAAGAAGATAGTTTAGGAGTATATTTGGTCGCTGTAAAAAATATGTTGCCAAAAAACGCAACAGCACCTTTGTTATTTGTAAATCCGAGGATAAAACAAATAATTTTACACAAGCGAAAATTAGAATTAATTAGAGAGATAGAAAAAACGTTGATAAATGATGCAATTCAAAACAAAAACTTTAAAGAATACTAGTATTTTATTTACCTTTTTCTTAGCTAGTTTAGGTGCTATAAATGCACAAGAAACTAAAATAGATGGAGTAGCAGTAGTTATTGGTAAAAATATTGTTTTAGATTCTGACATAGATAAATTTAAGCAAGAAGTAGAACAAAGAAGTGAAGGGAAGATAACAATTTCTAATTGTGAAATGTTAGAAGAGTTAATGCAACAAAAGTTATTAGCCCATCATGCAGTTATTGATAGTGTTGTTGTTTCTCAATCAGATATTGATGAAAAAGTAACAAGAAGTATAGCTTACTTTACTAATGAATATGGTAGTGAAGAAAAAGTTGTTAAAGCATATGGTTTTAATGATATTGAAGATTTAAAGAAAGAGTTAGAAAGAGTTCAAAAAGAGAATCTTCTTATCGAAAAAGAACAGCAAAAAATAACGCAAGATATTGATGTTACTCCAGAAGAAATTAGAGTTTATTTTAAAGGGTTATCAGATAAAGAAGAATTACCAGAAATACCAGCAGAGGTAGAAATAGCTCAGTTAGTTTTAAAAGCAGAACCAACTAAAGAAGAAATTGATCGTATTATTAATAAGCTTAATGAAATTAAAAAGCAAGTTGAAGGAGGTGCGAGTTTTAAATTAAAAGCAATTATAAATTCAGACGATCCTAGTGCCGCTCAAAATAGCGGTAATATGGGAGTAATTACAAAAGAAACTGGTTTTGTAAAAGAATTTAAAGAAGTAGCTTTTTCATTAGAAGAAGGTCAAATTTCAGAGCCATTTAAATCTCCTTTCGGATACCATATTGTTTTATTAAATAAAATAAGAGGTAATGGTCGTGATGTTTCTCACATATTAATGCAACCAGAAATTTCTGATGCTAAATTAAATGAAACAAAAGAAGCTATCGAAAAGATTGTAAAAGATGTAAAAGATGGTACAATAACTTTTGAAGACGCTGTAAAAAAGTATTCAGAAGAAGAGGAAACAAAAAATAATGGAGGATTGTTAATAAACCCATATACACAAGAAACTACTTTTGAATTAACAAGAATGGCACCAGATTTATTTGGTAGAATTAGTGAGCTTAATAAAGGTGATTTGTCTGATATTTTTTATGATGAAACTCGTGAAGGTGAAAAAATGTATAAAGTAATTTTATTAAAAAATAAAACGGAAACACATACAGCCGACCTTGTAGAAGATTATGTAAGAATGCAACAATTTGCGTTAGCAAAGAAAAAAGAAGAAACCATTATAAAGTGGTCTAAAGAAAAAATACAAGAAACCTATATAAAATTAGGTAGTGATTATAAAGATTGTACTTTTAAGAAAGATTGGAAAAAAGAAAACAAATAAGAACTAATAATTTTAGTATATTGTGATTCCCGCGTTTAGCGGGAATCTTATTTTATAATAGTTTGTAAATTAAGATTTTTTTGAAAAAGAACATTTAAAATTTAATTCATGTCAGACGTTACTGCTGTAAACAATTTAGTAAAAAAATTTAGTCAATTACAACAAGAAATAGGTAAGGTTATAATTGGGCAGCAAGAGGCTGTAAATTACACCTTATTGTCTGTTCTTTGCGGAGGTCATTCTCTTTTAATAGGAGTTCCCGGTTTGGCAAAAACCTTGCTAGTAAATACCATTTCAGATGTATTAGGTTTGCAATTTAGCCGTATTCAGTTTACACCCGATTTAATGCCTTCGGATATTTTAGGAAGCGAAATTTTAGATGAAAACCGTCAGTTTAAATTTATAAAAGGACCTATTTTTTCTAATATTATTTTAGCGGATGAAATTAACCGTACACCACCAAAAACGCAAGCAGCTTTGTTAGAAGCAATGCAAGAAAAGTCGGTTACTATTTCTGGAAACCATTACAAGTTAGATTTGCCTTTTTTTGTATTAGCGACACAAAACCCTATTGAGCAAGAAGGAACGTATCCTTTACCAGAAGCGCAGTTAGATCGTTTTATGTTTTCTATTCATTTAGAATACCCAACATTTGAAGAAGAGGTTGAGGTTGTAAAAAGTACCACGTCAACAAGTAGCCAAAAGGTAACTTCAGTTTTATCATCACAAGAAATTATAGAATTGCAAAAGTTGATTCGAAGAATACCTGTAGCTGATAATGTAGTAGAATATGCAGTTGGTTTGGTAGGTAAAACACGACCGAAATCAGATAAGGCAACAGAACTAATTAAAAAATATATCGATTGGGGAGCAGGACCAAGAGCCTCACAAAACTTAATTTTAGCAGCAAAAGCACATGCTGCGATAAACGGAAAATTTTCTCCTGACATTGAAGATGTCCAAGGAGTTGCTATTCCGATATTATCACACAGAATCGTTAAAAATTATAAGGCGGAAGCTGAAGGAATCACAATTAAAGAAATTATTAAATCATTATTTTAATGAAGAAGTTACTCGTATTTAGTGTGTTGTTTTTAGCTATAATAGTTTCTTGTAAAAAAGAAATTCTTACAGTTGATGTATCAGAAGAAACAGAGAAAAAAGAGATTTTAGTTATAATGAAAACTCAAGAAAAAGCGTGGTCTAATCACGATTTAGAAGGTTTCATGCAAGGGTATTGGAAAAGTGATTCTTTAAAGTTTTATGGAAGTAATGGAGTTACTTTTGGATGGGACAAAACCTTAGCGAATTATAAAAAAGGGTATCCAACAAAAGACCATTCTGGTGAACTTAAGTTTAAGATTAATGATATTTCAAAGATAAATAACGATGCTTATTTTGTGATGGGAGAATATCATTTAACAAGAAAAGTAGGAGATGCAAATGGCGTGTTTATGATTATCTTTAAAAAGATAAAAGGTAAATGGAAAATTATTGCAGATACTTCTTGTTAATATAGTTACTAAAAAAACAATAAAAGAGGCAATTTCAATTGAAATTGCCTCTTTTTTATTATGCAAAAATGACTTTATGAAAACATTTTCGCTACTTTTTCAGCTTTTCTACTTTCGCTATAATCGTAAAAACCTTCACCTGATTTACTTCCTAATTTACCAGCATTTACCATGTTTACTAATAAAGGACATGGAGCATATTTAGGATTTTTAAATCCATCGTACATAACATTTAAGATAGATAAACAAACATCTAAACCAATAAAATCAGCTAATTGTAAAGGCCCCATTGGATGTGCCATTCCTAACTTCATTACGGTATCAATTTCAGCAACACCAGCAACACCGTTGTATAATGTTTCGATAGATTCGTTAATCATTGGCATTAAAATACGATTAGCGACAAAGCCAGGGTAATCATTTACTTCAACAGGTATCTTACCAATCTTTTTAGTTAAATCAATCGTAAAGTCCATTACTTCATCAGTGGTGTTATAACCCCTAATAATTTCAACCAATTTCATGATTGGCACCGGATTCATAAAATGCATTCCAATTACTTTTTCAGGTCTATTGGTAACCGCAGCAATTTGTGTGATAGAAATAGAAGAAGTATTGGTAGCCAAAATGGTATCTTCAGGACAAACTTCATCTAAGTTTTTAAATATTTTTAATTTTAAATCTACATTTTCAGTAGCAGCTTCAATAACTAAACTAGCGTATTGAACGCCTTCTTTAATTGAGGTATAGGTTGAAATGTTACCTAAAGTTGTATTTTTATCAGCTTCAGATATTTTTTCTTTAGTAACCATTCTATCTAAATTTTTAGTGATAGTTGCTAAACCTTTGTCTAAGGCAGTTTGAGATATATCAATAAGTTGAACGTTGTATCCAAATTGAGCAAATGTATGCGCAATTCCGTTACCCATAGTTCCTGCTCCAATTACAGCGATATTTTTCATTTTTTGTATGTTTTATTATTTTGTAAAGCAATCAATTATCATATGAGCAACACGTAAAGCTTCGGTTCCTTGACTTAATGAAACGATTGGTGTTGTGTTATTATTTATAGCATCAGCAAACGATTCTAGTTCATCAAGAATAGCATTGTTTTCAACTATATCAGGATTATCGAAATAAATTTGTTTTTTTACACCTTCAGCATTTTGAAGAATCATTGCAAATTCATCAGGGTTTTCAGGAACATCTTTCATTTTAACCACTTCTGATTTTTTCTCTAAGAAATCGACAGAAATATAGGCATCCTTTTGAAAAAAGCGACTTTTACGCATGTTTTTCATTGAAATTCTACTAGATGTTAAGTTGGCAACACATCCGTTTTCAAACTCAATACGAGCATTGGCAATATCTGGTGTGTCAGAAATAACTGAAACTCCACTTGCATGTACATTTTTTACTTTAGATTTTACGACTGATAAAATAATATCAATATCATGAATCATTAAATCTAAAACAACAGGCACATCAGTTCCTCTAGGATTAAATTCTGCCAATCTATGTGTTTCGATAAACATTGGTGTGTCTATCATATCTTTTACAGCTGTAAACGCAGGATTGAAACGCTCTACATGACCCACTTGACCACGAATGTGGTTTTGGCTAGCTAAAGTTCTAATAGCTTGCGCTTCTTGTAGGGTGTTTGTAATTGGTTTTTCAATAAAAATGTGTTTTCCTTTTTCTATTGCTTGTTTTGCGCAATCGAAGTGAGATAATGTTGGTGTAACAATATCTACGATATCTACAGCATCTATTAAAGCATCAATAGAATTAAATAATTTATATCCAAATTCTTTTGCTACTTTTTTAGCGTTCTCAGTAAAAGGATCGTAAAATCCTACCAATTCATATTTTTCAGATTGTTGTAACAAACGCAAGTGAATTTTACCTAAATGACCTGCACCTAAAACTCCAGCTTTTAACATAGTATGTTTAATTTTGTATGGTCATTTTTTATAAAAGAAGTAGTTCTTACCAGAAGATTACTTAACAATTTAATCTATAAATGCCCTTGTTTTTAACCTATTTAACTTTTCTTTTTTAACTAGAAAAGCAATGCAAACAAAGATACACTTTTATACAGATTTATTACTACTTTTGAATTGTTGAAATTTTTACCATTTGTGATAGATACTACCAAACATCAAGGACTTAGAAATCAATTAGCTATTGTTTTACAAACAAAAGGTATTGAAGATGAAAACGTGTTAAATGCTATACGTAAAATACCAAGGCATCTTTTTATAGATAGTAGCTTCGAGGCACATGCATATCAAAACAAAGCATTTCCTATTGCAGCTGAGCAAACAATTTCTCATCCGTATACGGTTGCATTTCAGTCTCAGGTTTTAAAAATTAAGCCAGGAGATAAAGTTTTAGAAATAGGAACAGGATCAGGATATCAAACAGCTGTTTTATTAGAGTTAAAAGCAGAGGTTTTTACGATAGAGCGTCAGCATGAATTATTTAAGAGAACCTCAAGATTTTTACCTAAAATAGGATACAGGCCGAAACGATTTATTTTTGGTGATGGTTACAAAGGTTTGCCTGAAGAGGCTCTTTTTGATCAAATTATAGTAACAGCGGGCGCACCGTTTGTGCCCAAAGCATTATTAGGACAAATAAAAGTAGGAGGTAAATTGTTAATTCCTGTTGGAGATAAAGAACAGGTAATGACATTATTTATAAGAAAATCACCAAAAGAATTTGAGAAATATGAATTGGGTGATTTTAAATTTGTGCCAATGTTAGAAAAGAAAAACTAAAAAAATCCGCCTAAGAAAAGCGGATTTATTGAATTTGAATAAAAAGAAACACCAAGTTATTCAGCTATTTCTGTTGCATCGGCAACAATAATCTCTGATTGATGTTGATTTTGTTTTGTTTGATCTACTTTAGATAACCCACAAGGAGATGTACTTCCGCAAGAAGAAAAACCTATTAAACTAACGACACAAATTGCAATAAATACTACTTTTTTCATTTTTCTTGTTTTATAAAAATCAAATATACATATTTCTGATTAACTCCCTAGAATCTTTCTTCGAATCAATAACGTTAAACCCTATCATTTTATTTTGTATTTGGGTAACTAAATCTTCCGAGATAGGTTTACCTTCATTCCATTCGGTTATAGATAACCATTCTTGAATGTCCTCTATCTTCTGTTCGTATCTGTGCGCCAAAGTTTCATCAATATTATCAATGCTTTTAAAATCATTAGTACAATTGTTAATGATATTTAAAACATTTTTAACTTCTTCAAAATTATTTTCTAAAACTTCGTTTCTAACAGCTACTACAAAACATGGCCAAGGTGTAGGACAATCTCCTAAGCGTCTAAAAGTATTGTTGTCAACTAAAGGTTTTGTAGTAAAATGCTCCCACATAAAGTAATCTGCATCTCCGTTTGTTAAAGCATCGATTCCTCCTTGTAGGTCGCCAACAACTTTAAACTTTAGCTTGTCAATATTCCAACCGTTATTGTGTGCATTTACGATTGCCATTAAATGAGAACCAGAGCCAAAACGGCTAATTGCTACAGTGGCATTTTCTAAATCAGCAATTTTTTTAAATTTCGATTTATCACCAACATGAATTCCCCATATTAGAGGGCTCTTAACAAAGGTTTGTGTTATTTTAGAAGGGTTACCGTTAATAATATCTTTAATAATTCCTTCGGTTAATACAATTGCAATATCTACTTCGCCAGAGCGTAGAGCTTTGCACATTTGCCCAGTACCACCAGGAAAATCTTGCCAGCGTAAATTAATACCTTGGTTTGTAAATTCTTTATTTTTTAAAGTAATATACCAAGGATAATTAAAGTGTTCTGGTACACCACCTACTTTTAAGTTTAGCATTATCCTACTAATTTATCTAATGTATATATAATTAAATCGGTAACCACTTTATTTGGGTCTTCACTAAAAGTACCATTAGCTCTATTTGCAATTATGGCATTCATAGAGGCCGCATTATGACCTAGTAATTTTGATAAACCATATATAGCAGAAGTTTCCATTTCTAAATTGGTAATTCTGTTTTCGTTATAACTAAAGCTATCTATTTTTTTATTTAAATCTCCATCTTGTAAAGCTAAACGTAACACACGTCCTTGTGGTCCGTAAAAACCTCCAGCGGTAGCTGTGATTCCTTTAAAAATAGTATCAGACATTAATATATTCTCTAAGCTTTTTCCGTTTGAAACAACCAATGGATATGATTTTTTAGCACTCCAATTAGTATGCGAAATAAAAGCTTGCTCGATTTCTTGATGCGCTATTTCTGCTGTTTGATATGATAATAACATTCCGTTTAAATCGATAGCATGAGAACTTAATAAGAAACTATTTACAGGAATATCAGCTTGTAAAGAACCTGAAGTTCCCATACGTGTAATATTTAATTGCGTATGTGTTTCTTTTATTTTACGTGTTTTTAAATCGATGTTAACCAAAGCATCTAATTCATTTAAAACAATATCAATATTATCAGGTCCAATTCCGGTAGAAACCACTGTTAGGCGTTTTCCTTTATAGGTTCCGGTAGTTGTTTTAAATTCACGTTTTTGAGTTGTAAACTCAATGGTGTCAAAATGTTGTGTAACTTTATCTACACGATATTGATCGCCAACGAAAATAATATCGTTAGCTATATGTTCTGGTCTTAAATTTAGATGATATATGCTTCCATCAGGATTTAAGATAAGCTCAGAATTTTGAATTTTCATTTATGATGTGATTTTTAGCAGCCTATTAGTAGTATTTACATATAAGTAGCTGTATTTTTTAGCCCCGCCAAGATACGAAAAATCAGAACGTATTTTACCATAATAATTTGTTTGTTGGTGCAATACTTTTTTACCTATTTTACTTAGTTTAATAGGGTTGAAAGAGGTAAACATATTTTTTAATTGATCAATTTTATTAAAATATTGAGAATCACCAAATCCGTAGTTTTCTTGGTTGATTAATAGCTTGTTAACCAATTGTGCTTTGCTTTCAAATTGATTTTTGTTTGCCGTTTTTAAAATACTATTTTCAATATGATTTAAGCCGTTTTCAATTGATGGAAAGCGAAGTAAATGATTTTTTATGGCTTCTTCTAAGTAGTTAAAAGTATTATTTTTGTCGAGTTTATAAACATTTTCTAACTGTAACGGACTGTCAGAGCAATATAACTGCCAAATATAATCGGCATATTCAATATCATCTTGTGTTAAGGTAATCTTGTTTTTGTAGTGTTCTTGCAGTTGATTGTTTGTGAGTTCCGCTAAGCTTACTAACTTTTTTTGAGAGTTTATTTTTCCGCTACAAACTAATGATATTTGTCGTCCTTTTCGGTAATGTTTTAACCAGCTAATTACAGCTAGCATGTTTACTTGACAAAATAAATCGTGCTCGAACCAAAGTATAATTTCGTCTTGAGCTTTTTCGTTACAAAGGCTGCGATATTCTTTTAAAGTATTATCGATAAACTTTTGTTTTGAAATTTTGTATGATGTTTTTAAAAAATCGAAACGTGTTTTCCAGAAACTTTCACTACCAACATCAGCAATAGTTTTTCCTTCACATAACATTTCTCGCCATGTAATAACTTTGCCTTCAAAATTTAATTCTTCAAGTCTTTTAGTAGTAAAGTCTCCGTTTGTAATATGTAATTTAGGGGAAATCATATTTAATGGAATTTTAGTTGAGAGTTTGATTTTCTATATAATAACGCTCATCTGACAAGGTTATTGTTAATTGTTTGATTTTTAATACTTAGCTAATATAAAAACAAAAAAGTCAAGAATTTAAATTCTTGACTTTTTATTATTGTTAACCTCCAACGCGTTTTACATTAAAGCCTTTATCTTTTAAAATTTGCATTATTTTATCACGATAATCTCCTTGGATAATTATTTTATCGTCTTTAAAACTCCCACCAACACTTAGGGTTGTTTTAATTTCTTTTGCTAACTTTTTAAAATCTTGCGTAGCGCCATTATAACCATCTAAAATTGTAATAGGTTTTCCTTTGCGCTTTTCATATTTACAAAGTATTGGATCCTCTTGCAACCAAATTTCTGATTTCTCTTCTTTTTTTACTTCCGTTTCTTTGTGTTCTGGAAATAAATTTTTTAATTGATCGTGTAAATCCATTGTACTATTTTTTCAATCCTAATTCACGTAAACGCTCATCTAAAAACTCACCAGCAGTAATATCTTCAAATTTCTTCGGATTGTTTTCATCGATACAATTTTCTAAAACATCTAATTTCATTTCAGAAATAGGGTGCATAAAAAATGGAATTGAGTAACGAGAAGTTCCCCAAGATTCTTTTGGCGGATTGGTAACTCGGTGAATAGTCGATTTTAATTTATTATTACTGTGGCGTGATAACATATCGCCAACATTTATCATTAATTCATCAGGTTGTGCAACAGCATCAATCCAATCTCCTTTATGATTTTGAACTTGTAACCCTTTTCCTTGAGCCCCCATTAATAAAGTAATTAAATTAATGTCTCCATGGGCAGCAGCTCTTTCAGCTCCTTTAGGTTCTGATTGAATAGGAGGGTAGTGAATAGGGCGTAAAATACTATTCCCATTCTTTATATAATTATCAAAGTAAGTTTCTTCTAAATCTAAGTGTAATGCTAAAGAACGCAACACGTATTTTGCAGTTTTTTCTAACATTTGATAGGTTTGTTTACCTACTTCGTTAAATTTTTCAAGTTCCTCAACGGTTACATTATCAGGGTATTCGTTTGCATATTTAGAAGCAGCATCTACATATTGTCCAAAATGCCAGAATTCTTTTAAATCTCCTTCTTTTTTTCCTTTAGCACTTTCTTTACCAAAAGACACGTAACCTCTTTGGCCGCCAATACCCGGAATTTCATACTTTTCTTTTACGTTTGTAGGTAAGTCGAAAAAGTTTTTTATTTCTGTATATAAATTATCAACTAATTCATCGTCTAAGAAATGACCTTTTAAAGCCACAAACCCTATATTCTCATAAGCGTCACCAATTTCATTGATGAATTTTTGTTTTCTGCTTTTATCATCAGATAAAAAGTCTGCTAAATTTACGCTTGGAATTTTATTCATTGTTAATAAGTTTAATTATTCAAAGTGTAAAGTTAATGAAATCAACCGTAAGCTCTAAAATTACTTATTAACAAAAGGTATTAAATACGAGATTGTATAATTGAAACCAAAACCAGTATTACTTTCAAATACGCGATTAAAACCGGGTGCATACAAGGTTTTAAAGTTCTTCTGATCGTCTAAACTTAACATTACTTTATATGAGAATCCACCGCTTAAAAATAAGTTTTTTAAAACTTCTACTTTTATACCTAGTTGAAATTCAGTCCAATGAGCGGTTAATCCTGTTTCTGTAATTGGAGCTTCAATAGTATTAGAAGGAAAATAAGTACTTCCTACATTTGGTTTATAACTATTTAAGGTCTGATCGAAAAGAGCAAAACCATAACGCATACCTACATAAATTTCGTTATTCATGTCTAACCAATTTTGGTAGGCATTAAAATTTGCACCAAGTCTTATGAAGCTTCCTTTTGATGTTGATTTGGTAAAGTCTTCAAAGGTTATTTCGTCTTCATAACCAAGCTCGGTAGCTACATACCATTTTTTAGAAATACGATAATCAGCAACCAATTCTAATCCGCTATAACTTTTATCAACGATTGCTAATACGGGTCTGCTAATATCAACACCTATACGTAATCCGTAACCTGTTTTATAAGTTACACTATCTTTTTTAGCTTCGAGTGTTTCTTTTTTTTGTGAATACCCATTTGCATAAATAACAACCAAACAGAGACTAATAATATACTTGTACATGCGCTTTTGTTTGATTATTTATATTTGCAATTGTTGAAGTAGATAAATTATCAATCCAACCTGTGTGTTCTATATTAACATCTTTAAATATTACTCTAAATCCACAAGAACGAGAAATATAATCATCTTCAGAGTCATATTTTATAGTAAGTGTGGCTAGTTGATTTGTAGCTTTATTACCATCAATACTGTTCATTTTAAGTGTGTAAATAGTTTCTTCAGATAGAGAGTTTAACGGAATAGCAATACTATCTGTAGTTCTACTTATAAAAAGACTGTCTGTTTTTCCTTGTGCTATTATAGAAAAGCGTTCCACTTGTTTTAGTTGAAATACATCGTCTTTGTCATAAAAACGTAAAACTAAATTTGGGGTTACAGGGTTTTGAACACAGAAATCATCCTTTTCACAAGATGATATTCCGATGAAGCAAATAAATAAAATAAAGATATATTTTTTCATTTAAGATTTATTTTTCAAATAAAACAACGGTTTCTATATGTGCTGTATGCGGAAACTGATCTACTAAACTAATTTTTTTAATAAAATAACCAGCCTGCATTAATTGTTCTGTATCACGTGCTTGTGTTGCTGGGTTACAAGATACATAAACCATTCTATCTGCATTTAAGTTGATAATTTTGATTAATGTTTTTGGAGCAATACCTGCACGAGCAGGATCTAAGATAATTGTTCTAATTTTATTTTGATATTGTGGGTGTTCTTTTAAGAATTTACCAACATCGGCAGCATAAAACTGTAATCCTTCTATATTATTTCGTTTTGCATTTTTCTTCGCATCTTCAATTGCTGATGCAACAATATCTACACCAACTATTTTTGCATTTTCGCTTCTTGAAGCTAAAATTTGACCAATAGTTCCTGTACCACAAAATAGATCCATTACCACAGTATTGTCTATAGCTTCTTTGTTCTCTAAAGCATAATCAACAACTTTTGTATATAATTTTTCGGCAGATTTAGGGTTTGTTTGAAAAAAGCTTTTCATGCTGATTTCGAAATTTAAACCTAATAACTCTTCTACAATTTTATCTTTTCCGGTAACCAATTTTATACTTCCAGATGTAGCGATTGTTCTATCACCAACTTCATCATTTATAGTATGTAATAAACCCGCTAAACGATCTCCAAAAATATCTTTTAACAATGCAACAAAGGCTTGCATATCAAACTTAGGTAAGTCGTAAGATGTGGTTACTAAATTAAATAATAACTCGTTTGTTTTGTACGATTTACGAACTACAAAATACCTGAAGAAACCTTCTTTTTTTGGCCCGTGCCAAGGCGCTAAACCAGTTTTTTCACAGTATTCACGAATTACTTTTAAGTTGTCTTCAACTTGTGTATCAAATAATCCAGAATCTTTATCTAAATTATCTCCCATCCACCAAACACCGCGACGTTTAAATCCTAAGGTAAAAAAGTCAGCATCTGTTTTTTTTACTCTATCGTAACCAATAGCCGAAAATCCATACTCCATTTTATTTCGATAATGAAATACATTTGGTGAAGTAATAAATTCATCAAACAAGTCTTCTATATTTTCAACTTTCCCTATTCTTTGAAATAAAGACAAGGTGCTTTGTTTTTTATATTGATGTTGTAAATCGATTGGTAATTGAATATAAGGAGCACCAGGAATGTCTTGAAACGGAACTTCAACTTCATCTTCAGAAGGTTCTAAAACATCAATTAATTTTGCTTCGGCATATTTTTTACTCGATTTACCAATTTGAGCTTTGACTAATTGCCCTGGTAATGTGTTAGGAACAAAAACAACAAAGCTTCCTTCTTCAGAATGAATTCTCGCAATTCCTTTTCCGCCGAAGGCATAATCTTCAATTTTTAATTCTAAAACTTGATTTTTTTTAACAAACTTATTTCGTTCTCTACGTGGCATTGTAAACTATAATTTATGGATTGCAAAATTATGAAAAGATATGGTTTGTTGATACAAAAAAGACTACTCATTTGAGTAGTCTTTTTTATGAAAGAAATATATTGTTTAATTTCCTGCTTCTTTTTTCGCTTCTTTAACCATTTTTTCATTTGCTAAAATCGCAAACTCCACACGTCTGTTTTTACTTCTACCTTCAGATGTTTCGTTAGAGGCAATAGGATCCTGAATACCTAAACCTTTGGTTTCGAATCTAATTATATCTATTCCCATTTGTGATAAATAATTTTTAACAGAACTAGCTCTTCTAGCAGAAAGTGCTTGATTATATTCTGCTTTACCAGTAATATCTGTATAACCATAAATAACAATGTTTGTATTTTTATAGTTGTTAAAAACAGGAACTAATTTATTTAGGTTCGCTTTAGCTGATGTTGTTAAAGTAGATTGATTGGTGTTAAATCTAACAGCGTTTTCACCTAAAGTTAACATAATTCCTTCACCAACTCTTTCTACTTCTGCACCAGGTAATGCTTCTTCAATTTCACGGGCTTGTTTATCCATTTTATTACCGATAACACCACCTGCAACTCCACCAATAACTCCACCTAATACGGCACCTAATTCAGAGTTTTTTCCGTTTCCTACATTGTTACCAAGAACAGCACCTAAAAGAGCTCCTGCAGTAGTACCAATAACAGCACCTTTTTGTGTGTTGTTGGCGTTTTTAACTGAGTTACAAGACGTAATTACACTACTAGTTATAACTAATGCGAATAAACTGTATATAATTGTTTTTTTCATAATATGTTTTTTAAATTATTTTCTTTGAAATGAATAGGTAATGTTTTTAATTTCACTAGCAACGTTAACTTTATCAACTAGCTCAAAACTTGTTTCTGTTACATTATTAATACTTAATACAAAACCGCTGTTAACCTTTTTGGCCTTGTTATCATTTATTATTTTTAAAACAAATTCACCAGTTTTATTAATATACCACGTTATTGGAGAATTAAATTCGGTACAAGAAGTTGCTGGGTTATTAAGACTCATTTGACCTTTATTGTTATTAGAAACAAAGCTCCAATTACTACCAATAAAACATTTAGAATCTTCTATATTAAATGAATTTACTTTTAAATAGTCTGAACCAGGAAAGTTAACTGAAGTCATTATCCAATCTCCTTTAAGCATTCGCTCAGTTTTTCCGTCTAACTTAGTATTTACGACTGAGGTAGATTTACAGCTAATAAATAGTACTGCAACTACTAAAATTGTTAAAATTTTTTTCATGTTCTGTGTTTTAAATATGATACAAATTTAAAGTTATTTTATTTTTCTGAGTGATTCATCTCAAATTAACTTTAACTCATTTAAGACACTTTGATTCATATAAAGTCACTAAAATTTAATAGTTTTGTTTTTTAGGGATGATTTCTTTCCCACGCTGCTTTTTCAAAGTTTATAAATATAAGGTTATAAAATTATACTATTGAAAGAATAAAGGTAGAACAGGAATAGTTTTTTATGAATTAAAAATTATTTTAATATGGCTGTTTTAGACCAATTAACTTCGCAACAAGCGATTGAATTAGAGAGTAAATACGGAGCGCATAACTACCATCCGTTACCAGTAGTACTTAGTAAAGGTGAAGGTGTGCATGTGTGGGATGTTGAAGGTAAAAAGTATTACGACTTCTTATCTGCATATTCTGCAGTAAATCAAGGGCATTGTCATCCAAAAATTGTTGGAGCAATGGTAGAACAAGCAAAAACATTAACCTTAACTTCTCGTGCATTTTATAACGACATGTTAGGTAAGTACGAAAAATTTGCTACCGAACTTTTTGGTTTCGATAAATTATTGCCAATGAATACAGGTGCCGAAGCGGTAGAAACTGCTTTGAAATTATGTAGAAAGTGGGCATATGAAGTAAAAGGTATTAATGAAAATGATGCACAAATAGTAGTTTGTGAAAATAACTTTCATGGGCGTACAACAACTATTATTTCTTTTTCTAATGATCCTGTAGCACGTAAGAACTTTGGACCTTATACAGATGGATTTATTAAAATAGAATATGATAACTTAAAAGCTTTAGAAGAGGTTTTAGAAAGTGATAAAAATATTGCAGGTTTCTTAGTAGAGCCAATTCAAGGTGAAGCTGGTGTATATGTGCCAACCGAAGGATATTTAGCAGCGGCAAAGGAATTATGTGTTAAGCATAATGTGCTTTTTATTGCTGACGAAGTACAAACAGGAATTGCAAGAACAGGTCGTTTATTGGCTACTTGTGGTAATTGTTCATGTGCAGATAAAAACTGTTCTGGTGAACCAGAAATAAAAGCGGATATTTTAATTTTAGGAAAAGCACTTTCAGGAGGAGCTTATCCAGTTTCTGCTGTATTAGCAAATGATAACATTATGAATGTTATTAAGCCAGGAAACCATGGTTCTACTTTTGGAGGTAACCCAGTTGCAGCAGCTGTTGCAATTGCAGCTTTAGAAGTTGTTCAGGAAGAAAATTTAGCAGAAAAAGCATATACTTTAGGTGAAATTTTTAGAACAGAATTGTCTGAGTTCGCAAAAGGTAATGATTTAGTAAAATCGGTAAGAGGAAAAGGGTTGTTAAATGCTGTTTTAATTAACGATACTGAAGAAAGCTCTACTGCTTGGGATATTTGTATGAAATTACGTGATAACGGTTTATTAGCAAAACCTACACATGGTAATATTATTCGTTTTGCGCCACCTTTAGTAATGACGGAAGCACAATTAATGGAGTGTATCGATATTATTAAGAAAACAATTTCTGGGTTTAAAAATTAAATCCATAAATTTTAAAATATAAAAGAGGAACGATTTTAATCGTTCCTCTTTTTTTGTGTTCTTGTTTTCTAAAGGATAAAATAGATTTTATAGCTAAAGGCAAAACTTAATAAATAGGCTTAGCCCCGATTGTAGTATTTGTTTGAGCTCCTCGTAGAGAGCGAGTACGGAAAGCGGGAAATAGCTTCTAATGATTATTTTAACTAACCGTTTCGTAAATATTTAAATGCTTTTTTAGAATACCTGATGGAGTGTTTTTTGTCTCATCAAAAATTCGAGTATCACCAAACAGAATAAAGCTTTCTTTAGCTCTAGAAACGGCTACATTTAGCATGTTTGGTTTGTTATCTTTTTCGAAAAACATGGTGCCTTCATCTTCGTTAGAATATACCGAGCTGAATAATATAATGTTCCGTTCAGCGCCTTGTAAAGCATGTACGGTACCTAGTTTAATGTTGTTTACCTTAAACCCAGCTTTGGTTAATGCTTTTGATAATTCACCTTTTTGACTCGCAAATGGCGTAATGATACCTAAAACACTTTCGATTGTTTCAATATTATAGGCTTCTTGTATCTTTTCTTTATTTTGTTGCAGCCAGGTTATAATGGCTTTTACTTCGTTTATATTGCAACGGCTGTTAAATTTACGTTCGCTAAAACCTTCTACATGATATGCCATCATTGATGGAAAAACTTGTGTATCTTTCGCTTTTCCCTTCATGGGTTTTAAAATACCGTTATAAGCAAGTTCGTTGCAAAAACTAATAATTTCATCGTTACATCTTCGGTGTTCTAATAGTACTAATCCTTGTTCTTTTTCAGTAGCTAAAGGTGTTTCGAACTCACAAGCATTTTGCGCCATTTTCATAATACTACCGCTCGATGCTAAAAATCCCATTTTTGTTAAATAATCTGTATCATTTTCATTTTGGAGCATATTTAAACTTGTTAAATTACCAACATCAATTTTTTTGGGAATGGACCAAATAGGTTCAATTTGTTTTAAATCACCTATTACAAAAGCTTTTTGAGCCAATGAAAATACAGGAATACTAACTTCGGGAGTTACCTGACCAGCTTCATCAATAATTAAAAGATCTAAAAAATTGTATAAAGGAAGATACTCGAAAATAGGTTTGCCGTTTTCATCTTCTCCTTGAAATTGACTGTATAAAAAATGACTCGGCGCCATATAAAAAGTAGCCACAAAACAAGGTGTTAACATTGCTCTGCGCTTCCATTTGTTCTTAATAGCGTTTTCTCCTGTTCCTTTTTCGGTGTTGTTTTCAAAAGCATCTTTTGTGGCTAATAACCAACGAGCTTCCCAATAATGAACTGCTAATAAAAAAGCTTTATGACGTAATTCCATATCAATCTCATCATAAAAAAAACGCTGAGAGTTGTCTTTAGAACTTATTTTTTCATATTCATTGGTCCACATTTGTTCTTCTGAAACAAAAGGAAATCCTTTAATTTTGTTTTCTGCTTTCCAATTTTTTAATTTTAAATTTGCTTGTAGCGCTAAATTTAAATTAGCGATGCATTCTTTAATAAAAGCAATTGTTTTGTCGTTACTAGCAATGGTATCTTCAGTGATTTTAAAAATATGTTCCTGACTGTTTTTAGCAATATCAGTTTTAAAATATTTTTTTATTTGGTCAATAAAATCAGCTTGTTTTGTGGCTGACTTTAAATTGGTAAGTATAGTCCGCCATTCTTTAAGACTTCCTATTTTAAAAGCATCTTTTTGAATGTAATCGGCTTCATTTAAAAGAATGTTATTAATGTAATTGATGGAAGTTATATAATCGGCAGAAAACTGAACTCCGTCAATTAATGTATCTTCAATTGTAATAATTTCGTTTTGTAATGCGTCGCAAACATCTTCTAACGAATTTGTTTCTACATTAAAATAATTGCAATAGTTTGTTAAAAAGTAATATTCAGCTTCGTTTAAGTATTTTTCATCTTCTAAATTACACAAAGTACCTTCATTACCAAACATATTTCCTTTTAAGAAATTGATATTTTTTAAGGCTTTTTCACTTTTAGAGTTAGAAGGTAAATAGGTTGCGTACCCATTAAAATCAGGTATCCAACGTGCTGCTAATTCTTCCATCGAGCT
This sequence comes from Tenacibaculum sp. M1.3A, assembly GCF_057732375.1. Classification (NCBI taxonomy): domain Bacteria; kingdom Pseudomonadati; phylum Bacteroidota; class Flavobacteriia; order Flavobacteriales; family Flavobacteriaceae; genus Tenacibaculum; species Tenacibaculum sp. M1.3A. The sequence continues at coordinate 46,035 of NZ_JBYJEF010000001.1, forward strand.
TTCAGAATTAACAAAACTATCAATAATATTGGTAACAGCTTGGTTGTTGTTAGAGCAAGCTAAAATTACAGGAGCATCTTGCCCTGCAATTGCCGCTTTTACAAATTCGGTAGCTACTAAACTTTGTAAAAGTGTTGTTTTTCCGGTTCCTGGAGGTCCGTTTACCGCAGTAACTGCATTTTCTTCGGCGGTTAAATAAGAGAGCAATGTTTTACGTTGACTTACAGATAACGGGAACTCGTTAGACATTTGACCTAAATGCAAATGGTTGTAATTTAAAAAACCAGTATCGGTAACAGCTTCTATTCTGTTTTTTGCAGTTGGGTCTATTATTTTTGATAAAATTGGTAATTCTTCTTCGTTTTTTAACAAGTTTTCATACAAGAAAAGAATACTTTTTGCTGTGGAGATTTTAGAACTGATAGCAAAATAAGTAAGTTGATATTGTGTAGTATACCCTTCTGCTTGATAGTTATTTAAATTACTGTTGGTAATTGCCGAAAATATATCACTTATATAATCCCAGTATTCGCCCCACGAAACAACTTCTTCTTCATATTCAGTTTCGGGAGCTTCAAGATCTTTGGCATCTAAAATAGTGTCTATTTCAGAAAAAATAAAATCATTTTTAACATCGGCAACCGGCGTTAAATAATTACGAACAATTAAAGGGAACAATTCTTTAGGAGCCGATAATTGTCCTGAACGATTTACAACAGCAACAATCCAAAATGGATGTATTGGGCGTTGTTTATATGTAGTGCTATCCGTTTGATATTCTAAATGAAAAGGAGAAATAAGTATTTTAGTTTCTTCAACTTTATACCACTTGTTACTGTCTTTTTTGGTGACTCCTTTTAAACGATTAATACGTCGTTCTTCTACATCTAATAATTCATTTGCTTGTTTCGTATTGATGAGCGCATTGCTTAAATCTGAAGATTGTTGGTTAAATAAGTTCTTGATTTTAGAAATATCAATAGCTAGGTTTTCACTATCAGATAAGCTATTTTTATAATATTGTAACCAGTTTTTTTCGTTTTTCATGCGCTGAAGAAATCCTGAATTTATAGATTGATAAAGAAGGCGAAAATAGTTTATTAATCAACTTAAAAATGACTTGCCATTGTCTTTTTATCAACCAAAAAATCAACATGTTTTTAACTGATTCGTATATAGTGAAATAACAAAGTGTTTTTTAAGGCTGAAGAACCAATGAATTATCTGTTCGAGCGCATTCGAGAATTTTCAGGTCCTTAATAAATAGAATCTCGACTGCGCTCGACTTAACAGTAAAAGAAGTAAAGTTGAATACTTTTATCTAATAGTAAAACGCTATTTACTGCTGCGCGAAATAATGATAATCTTTAATAACGGTGTCTATAAAATCCATCGGATTTTGGTCGGTAGTAATACTCGTTAACTCTTTAACCTTTATGTGTAATTTCATAATTACTTGATGGTTTCTTTTCTTTTTAGCGTCGTTATATACTTTTTTAATGGTGTGAATATCGCTATCGGTAAGTAAAGTAACCTGAGAGTAAACAGGCGTGTAATTATCGTCAATATCATTGGCGATGGTATCTTTTAATGTAATTCTTTTTTTTTCAGAAATAACAGTAGTTGATGCTGCTAAATCACCCAAACGCTGCCCTTTTCCGTTTAAAAGAATGGTTAAGACAGCAACCGATCCACCAGCTAAAGTAAAATCTACAATGCGTAATAACCAGCGTATTAAATAACTACCAAATGTTGGTTTAGATCCGTCTATCTTTACAACTCTGGTGCTATTAAAATATTTACCAGGTGTTTGTCCGTTCATTAAAACTTCAAAAAGTAAACTGTAAAAAAAAGCAGGTAATCCTAACAACATATATATGCTCATGTATTTCATACTAGGCGCCATATTTAACATTGCCATTATAAAAAACAGGATAATGTAATAACCTGCAATAAATAAAGCGTCTATTAAGTAAGAACCAATTCGTGTAGTAATATGCGCTACATTTTGATTTATTGAAATATTTTGAGCAGTTTCTATTTGAAAATTATCCATGAATTAGTTTTTCAATTTTTTATTGATTGTTCTTTCAACTTTTTTTAGTTTAGCGAAGATAAAAATATTCTATGATTAGAGACGTTTCTCATAAAATTTGCTATAATTTTTTTTCTGAATGAGAGAAGCTGCCTTTGTAAAAAAAAATAAAGAAAAGTGGCAATTGTTTGAAGACGCTTTGTACAAGAAAACAAGTCTTTCTCCAGATAAATTATCTGACTTATATGTTGAGCTAACTGACGATTTAAGTTACGCCAAAACCTTTTACCCGAACGGAAATACAGTGGTGTATTTAAATTCGATAGGATCTGTAGCGCATCAAAAAATTTATAAAACTAAAAAAGAAAGTAAAAATAGGTTCATCAGTTTTTTTAAAACAGAGTTTCCCTTATCATTTTATAAACATCAAAAACAGTTATTTATAGCTTTTGGTGTATTTGCTTTTTTTAGTTTGGTTGGTGCTTTTTCTTCAGCTAACGATGTTGATTTTGTTCGCCTTATTTTAGGTGACAGTTATGTAAACATGACGTTAGAGAATATTGAAAAAGGCGATCCGATGGCGGTGTATAAAAAAGCCAACGAAGTAGATATGTTTATTGGTATTACCATCAATAATATAAAAGTAGCCATGTTTGCTTTTGTTTTAGGAATGCTGTTTTCGGTAGGAACTTTATATATAATGATGCAAAACGGTATTATGTTAGGTTCGTTTTTGTATTTCTTTTACGATAAAGGATTGTTATGGGAATCGTCTCGTACAATTTGGATTCACGGTACCATAGAAATATCAGTAATTGTAATTGCTGGTTGTGCTGGCTTGGTTTTAGGAAACGGATTGTTATTTCCCGAAACCTATTCTCGATTAGAATCTTTTAAACGAAGTATGAAAGACGGATTAAAAATTATGGTAAGTACCATTCCGTTTTTTATCATCGCTGGGTTTTTAGAAGGTTTTGTAACGCGCCATACCGAAATGCCAGATTGGTTAGCAATCACTATTATTTTAGCATCCTTAGCAAGTATTATATTTTATTACGTAATATACCCAATTCAACTACATAAAAAATCAATTATCAATCAACCAACTTATGAATAAAGAATACATACAATTTAAAAAAGAACGAGATTTAGGAGCCATTATTACTGATGCTTTTAAGTTTATACGATTAGAAGGAAAACAATTCTTTTTAACGATATTAAAAACAGCTGCAATTCCTATTTTAATAGCGGTAGCAGCAATGATATATTATATGATGTCTATGTCGTCATTAATGTCTGAGGATGCAAGTGGAGCTATAGGAATGTTTGCTGCTATTTTAATAATGATGGTTGCATATTTAGTAGCATTTGTATTTATCAATTTAGCAGGTATGCACTATATAAAATCATATATTGATAATAACGGAGCTGTAGATCAAGAAGAAATTTCACGCAATACCAAAGAACGTTTTTGGTCTTTTATGGGGTTTGGTTTCTTATCAGGAATTATACTTTTTATTAGTGTAATGTTATGTGTTTTTCCGATGTTTTATACTTGGACGGTCTTATCTTTAGGAGCGTCGATTTTAGTTTTTCAGAATGAATCAGCAACTGATACAATCGGTAAATGTTTTAGTTTTGTAAGCGGACATTTTTGGGAAACTTTCGGAGTTGTTTTTGTAGTCGCACTTTTAGTAGGAGTTTTAGGTTATATTTTTCAAATACCGGCAGCTATATATCAAATTATACAGATGGGAATAGGAATGAGTAACGAAGATCCAGCAGCTATATTTGGCTTGTTTAGTGATCCTATTTATTTGTTACTAAATTTAATTTCTATCGTAGGGCAATTAATGTTTTACTCTATCACTTTAATAACCAACGTGTTTTTATATTTTGATATTAACGAACAGAAAAATTTAACAGGAACCATTGAAACAATTGATAGTTTAGGTCAATAATATTTTGAAACAACTTCTCTTTAACATACTATTTTTACTGTTTTCTCTTCAGATGTTTTCACAAATATCTGAAGAGAAAACAGTTCAATTCGACACTGAATTTATCGAATTGAAAAAATTCGACAATAAAAAAATTGAAGCTTATAAAAAGCAAGATGCTTTTATATATATAGTAGAAAAACGCGAACCTACTATTTTAGAAAAAGCATGGAGTTGGTTTAAGCGAACAATCAAAAAAGTATTGTCTTACCTTTTTGATGATATTTCGCCAGCTATGGGGTTTTTAAAATGGATTTTAAGCGTTTTACCTTATGTAATTGCAGGTTTAGTATTGTTTTTAATCATTAAATTCTTCTTAAAGGTAAATGCACGCAATATTATTGATGGTAAAAAAGCACAATCTATTGTAAACTTATCAGATGAAGAATCGTTAATAAAAGAAAAGGATTTACCGGCGTTAATTAAAACAGCAATAACCAATGGGAATTTTAAATTAGCGACGCGTTACTACTATTTATTGTTGCTGAAAAAATTATCAGAAAAAGAGTTGATTTCTTGGCAACAAGAAAAAACAAATGAAGATTATATAAAAGAATTAGCCACAAATAAAAGCTTGTATAAAGAGTTTGAAACACTAACTCATTTATACGATTATGTTTGGTATGGCGAGTTTTTAATTGATAAAGAAAAGTTCTTAAAAGCAGAAACGAACTTTAAAAAAGTGATTGCTAAAATTTAATAAGTTGGATAAAAAACTAAAAGTATATATTGGTTTATTGGTATTTATATTGCTTGGTATTGTATATATCGAGTCGATAAAACCAAAAGAAATTAATTGGTTTCCGAGTTATGACGCAAAACATAAAATTCCGTACGGAACCTATGTGTTGCATAAACAAATGCCAGCATTATTTGCTGATAAAAAAGTAAGAGACGTATATCAATCTCCCTATTTATTTTTAAAAGATTCCACCAATAAAGGAACTTATTTTTTTGTTGATGGAAAGCTAAATTTTGGAAAAGAAGAGTTTAATGAATTACTAAACTTTGTAGAAAAAGGGAACGATGTTTTTATAGCGACCAACGGTATTCATATTGATACATTAAATGTTAAAACAAAACAATTAAGTACTACAGCTTTTGAAGAAAAAGCATACCAAAAACTCGTAAATAAAAGTTTAAATAAGAAAGAATATCATTTCGATCGAGATTTCTCGAAAGCGTATTTTTCTAAAATAGATACATTAAAAACAACTGTTTTAGGCGAGTTATTAATCAGAAATGAAAAAGATTCTGTTGTAAGTCGTAAACCAAATTTTATTAAAACCAAATTCGGAAAAGGTACTTTTTACTTGCATACATTTCCGCAGGCATTTACTAATTACAACATGCTTTTAGATACTAATTATACCTATGTAGCAAGTGTATTATCGTATTTGAATGTTATTAGCAATAATATTTCAAGAGGACAAAATGCTGGTTCTAGTAGCGGTAGTACAATTCTTTGGGATGCGTATTATAAAACAGGAAAAAGTGGTATAAGTTCACCAATGCACTACATTTTAAGCTCGAAGCATCTTAAATGGGCTTATTACATAGCGTTAATAGGTGTATTGTTTTTTGTTATTTTTAAAGGGAAAAGAAATCAGCGATTTATACCTGTAATTACGCCTTTAAAAAATCAAACTTTAGCATTTACACGGACTATTGCGAATATGTATTATGAAAAATCAGATCATAAAAATATAGCTATACATAAAATAAATTACTTTTTAGAATATATAAGAATTACACACCGATTATCAACTTTAAAAATTGATGCTTCTTTTTATGAAAAATTAGCAAGCAGAAGTGGTAATCCTACAGAAGAAGTAAATAAGTTGTTTAAAAAAATAGCGACAATAGAATCAAAAGAAAAAATTACACAAGATGAATTGATTGCTTTAAATAAAGCTATTGAAGAGTTTAAAGCATAAAAAAACTAATAATATCAATTTAGGAATTATCAAAAATTAAAAATAAACCACAATACATCTTTAATTATAGTAGGAATATCATACTTGTGTTATAAGTATGATTTTAAATTAACTTAGATATATGAACCAGAACCAGAACCAGAACCAGAACCAGAACCAGAACCAGAACCAGAACCAGAACTAGAACTAGAAGTAATTTCCGCAAAGTGATCAAACTTTACGGAAATTACTTCTAGTTCTGATAGTTGTATTCTTATTATGTTTAATAAGAATTATTAAGGGGTAATTAAATTTTGTCTAAAATCAAATTTAAAATCATTTCCATTAACAGGTAAATGTATTTGATAAATAATAGCATTTGTATTACGTTTAAAAAATATTCTTCCACCAATTGAATTTTTAGGAGGAATGGAGGTTTTTCTTAAGGTTTGAAATTCCCAAAAATCTCTTTTATTGTTTAGTGATTGTAGCCTAGATTCGTTTACGTTGTGGGTGTTTAGATTACTGGTATCTCTCTCAGGGTTATAATTCTTATCAGCTAAAGTGTAAATTAGATCAGTTGTGTTTTCTACTAAGTTAAGAATCATTTCATCAGCAATATTGGCATTTTCTTTAGATAATTTTTTATCTAAATTTAGTAATATTTGTTCTGGATTTATGGCATATATTTTATGTTCAGTTTCTATACTATCTTTATTTATTATTTTATAGTATAACTCTTCTGGAGCTAATAATATAGTATCATTAGAATTATTGAATATTTCGATATCAAATACAAGGTCTTTAGAAACACTTTTTATAAAAGTTATAGAGGTCTTAATGTTGTTTTTTGTTTGATCAACTGTCTCTTTACCAAATTTCCACGTTGTTTTACCTGAATTAGGTGCTAGTTGAGATATTTTTAAAGGTGTAACACATGATGTTAATGATAGTAGCGTTATTAATAGGCTAAGAAATATAGTTTTCATAAAATTTTTATTTCCCAACACTTTATCAATTATTATGCCGTTTTACAAGAAATATTGTAATTATAAAACTTATAAATAAATTACATTTGCAGGAAGTTATATTACTGTCATGTAATTTTTTATTGAAGATAGCTTCGAAAAGCAACTGTTAGTGAGATTTTCTCTTTTCTTGCATAGGTGATAATAGAAGTAAAATAAAAAAGAATTAATAGCGGTTATTTTAGTTTGTTTAACAGAAAAAGCAAGATGTTTGATTTAGAGTAGGAATTAAAAAAGACTAATAAGAAGTTCTGTTAAGAGAAGATTTTATCTTACATGCTTTTATTATAGAAAACTAAAGAATAAACGAATTAAAAATGATAAAAACAGTGTTCTTAGTACTTATACTTTCCTTTAATTTAGGATTAGGATATAGTTTGCCTATTAATACTTTAGAAAGAAACTCTATTAGTTCATTAAAATTAACATCGATTGGTAAATTCGGATTGCTAAGAAAAGGAAGACCAGAGATACCGGCTCATCTACACACGGGAATAGATATAAAGAGACCTACAAATAATTATCAAAATGAACCAATATACCCAATATTTGAAGGAATTGTAATTAGTAAACGTCAAGATGGACCATATGCACAATTAATAATTGAACATGAAGGAGATCATAAATTTTGGACAGTTTATGAACACATAGCAGGTATAGATGTGAATTTATTTGATTCTGTAAATACAGAGACTAAAATAGCTAGGTTTATGAATAGAAACGAACTCAATAAGTATGGATGGCAATTTGATCATTTCCATTTAGAAATTTTAAAAATACAGCCTTTTAGACTAAAACATAATAACTTAAAACCTGAAAGATTGTTTTCTTCTTATACTTTGGTTTCTTACACAAAAGAAGATTTAGATACGTATTTTTATAATCCTCTTGATTTTCTTGAGAAACATCTAAATTAATGAAATAACAATATTATAAAAGAATAAAATGAGTAAAGGCAAAATACTTTTCTCCTTCAAAAAAATAAAAGCATGAATACACAAAATACTCCAACAGAAGAAAACGAACTATTTTCAAGCAGAATAGATTTATCAAAACTAAAAGAAGCAGTTAGTAAAATAAAAGAGCAGTTAGCAAAAGTAATTGTTGGGCAAGAAGATTTTATTGAATTGTTATTGGTTTCGCTATTAGCTGACGGACATGTATTGATTGAAGGTGTACCAGGAGTAGCAAAAACGGTAACTGCAAAATTGTTAGCAAAAACAATAGCGACCGATTTTAGTAGAATTCAGTTTACGCCCGATTTAATGCCTTCGGATGTTTTAGGAACTTCTATTTTAAATATGAAAACATCAAATTTCGAATTTAAAAAAGGTCCAATTTTCTCTAATATTGTTTTAATTGATGAAATAAACAGAGCACCTGCAAAAACGCAAGCAGCCTTGTTTGAAGTGATGGAAGAAAAGCAAATTACGATGGATGGAACTCAGTATAAAATGAACCCGCCATTTATGGTTTTAGCAACTCAAAATCCGATAGAGCAGGAGGGAACATACGCGTTGCCAGAAGCACAATTAGATCGTTTTTTATTCAAAATTAACGTTGGATATCCGAATTTAGAAGAAGAAATTAAAATTATTACGGCTCATAACGACAGAAAAGGAGCATTACCACAATCTAAAATTGAAGCTGTTTTAACAGAAGCTAATTTATTAGAATACAGAAGCAAGGTTTTTGAGGTGTTGGTAGAAGAAAAAATTATAAAATACATTGCGCAATTAATTTCAAATACGCGTAATAACGCACACTTGTATTTAGGAGGTTCACCAAGAGCAAGTATTGCTGTTTTAATGGCTTCGAAAGCTTTTGCAGCAATTAACGGACGTGATTTTGTGATTCCTGAAGATGTAAAAAAGAGTATTTACCCGGTATTGCGTCATCGAGTTATGTTAACTCCCGAACGTGAAATGGAAGGGATGACAACGGATAAGGTTATTGAGATGATTGTTCAATCTGTAGAAGTTCCGAGATAGTGATTAAATTCTTTAAATCCATATACATTCACAGTCGCTTTTTTAGTTATATAAGCGTACTTTCGGCATTATTTTTACTGTCGTTTTGGTTTCCTGTTATTTACAATGTAACATGGATATTGGTATGGTTGTTTTTAATAACAATGAGTATCGATTTAGTTATTTTATATCGATTTAAAAACGGATTTTCATCAAAGCGCGTAGTTTCAGATAAATTATCAAATTCTGATGAAAATGAAATCGCAATTACCTTAGAAAATAACTATCCGTTTCAGGTTTTTATTAATGTGATTGATGAATTACCAACGCAGTTTCAAAAAAGAGATTTCGATTACAAAACAACGTTGCAATCCGCAGAAAAATCAACCTTTACGTATAGTGTTCGCCCAGTAGAAAGAGGCGCTTATAAATTCGGAAATGTACATGTTTTCGTTGCATCAACCTTGCAACTATTTTCTAGAAGATATACTTTTTCAGATGATAAGGAAGTAAAAGTGTATCCGTCTTATATTCAGATGAAGAAATACGAGTTTTTGGCGATGCACAATAACTTAACGGAATTCGGAATGAAAAAAATCCGACGTATCGGGCAAACAATGGAATTTGAGCAAATTAAAAATTATATTCCGGGTGATGATGTGCGAAATGTAAATTGGAAAGCAACTGCTAAAAGAGGCGCCTTGATGGTAAACCAATATCAAGATGAAAAATCGCAACCTATTTATTCTATCATCGATTTAGGGCGTGTTATGAAAATGCCTTTTGAAGGATTAAGTTTATTAGATTATGCTATAAATTCGGCGTTGGCTTTTTCTAATATAGCATTATTAAAAAATGATAAAGCAGGAATGCTAACGTTTTCTAAAAATGTAGAAAAAATTATAGCAGCGAGTAATAAAAAAACAAATTTATCGGTCATTAACGAGGAGTTATATAATATTACAACCGACTTTACAGATGCTAATTTTGCTTTATTATATTCAACGATTAAAAGAAAAATTAATCAACGAAGTTTACTTGTTTTATATACAAATTTCGAGCATATTTCAGCCTTAAAAAGACAGTTACCATATCTAAAAGCAATCGCTAAAAAACATTTATTAGTTACGGTTTTCTTTGAGAATACAGAATTAGATAGTTTGGTAACAGAAAACTCAGAAGATTTGCAAAGCATTTATCATAAAACAATAGCCGAGAAATATACGTACGAAAAAAGACTAATTGTAAAAGAATTAGAACGGAATAGCATACATGTTATTTTAACCAAACCACAACAATTATCGGTAAACGTAATTAACAAGTATTTAGAGTTTAAAGCAAAAGGAATGATATAAAAAAAGCGACCAATTTGGTCGCTTTTTTTATGAATAAAGTAACTATTATTGCATGTTTTCTAATGACTCTCTAAATAATTCCGGATTCTGTATTGTTTCTAAACCAAAGTAAGCAACCATACCTATTATCAGAATAAGATATATCGCGCTTAAAATAATACCTACGATAGCCAAAATCTTACCCATTTTAACATTTTTAATTCCGTCATAATCTTCAGGATTGTTGTTGTGTAAAGAAGTAGCTTTTTTAGCTAAAACTAAAGCAACGATACCTAAAATTAATCCGATAAAACCATAACAACAACATGTTAGTATTGAAAGAATTCCTAATACTAAAACACCAGTTGAATTTGGTAATTTTTGTTTTTCCATAGTTTTTTTAATAAAATTTAAATTAGTTGATTCATTTTTACAAAGTAACTTATCACAATAATAAGCACGTTAATAACAGCCAATATACTAATTATTTTTTGTGCACTTTTTACTTTGTAAAAGAAATTTATAATAATAAACCCAGCAAATAATAACAATGTATAAATAGCAGGATACATTTTAAAAGCGGCAATAAATTCGCCATGAATTAATAAACTTAAAGCACGTTGTATACCACAACCTAAACAATCAACTCCAAAGAGTTTTTTGTTTAAACAAGGCAACATATATTCTTCTAACTGTAAATACATGTTATTTATTTAAACATATCCATTCCAGGAATATTTGGCATTCCGTCTTTGGCCGCAATTGCTAGTTCGTGTTCGTTAATATCTCGCGCTCTTTTTAAAGCTTTGTTTAATGTTAAAATTAAATAGTCTTCTAATTCTTCTTTATCTTCTAATAGAGATTCGTTAATAGAAATTGATTTTATTTCGCTATTAGCAGTTACTGTAATTTTTAAGTTTTCGTAGGCAGCGGCTTCATCAATTAAAACCGTGTTTAAACGTTTTTTAGTTTCTTCTACTTTTTTTTGAGCATCTTTTAATTTACCCATCATTCCCGAAATATCTCCAAACATCTATTCTTTATTTTATAATTTATTTATAGCAAAAATAGTATTTTCACAAAGAAATTAACTAAACTAAATAAAAATGAAAAAATTAATGCTATCCGCTATAGCTTTTAGTCTTATTTTTGCTTCCTGCAAAAAACAAGAAATGAAGAAAGATATTATAGCTCCAGTTGCTGAAAAGAAAGCAACAACTTTAGAAAAACATGGAGACATACGTACAGATGATTACTTTTGGATGCGTTTAACAGATGCGCAAAAAAATGCGGATGTTAAAGATGAACAAACTCAAAAAGTATACGATTACTTAAATGCTGAAAACGCTTATTACGAAGAGCGTACCAAAGAAACAAAAGAGTTTCAGGAGCAGTTATTTGAAGAAATGAAAGGGCGTATAAAAGAAGATGACGAATCTGTACCTTATAAAAGCAACGGATATTTTTATATAACACGTTATGAAAAAGGACAGCAATATCCTATTTATAGCCGTAAGAAGGATAACCTAGAGGCAGCAGAAGAAATTATGTTTAACGTAAATACCGAAGCTAAAGGTTTCGATTATTTTCAGTTAGGCGGATTAAGTGTATCGCCAGATAATACATTGGCTGCTTTTGCTACAGATACGGTAAGTCGTCGTCAGTATTTTATCAGAATAAAAAATTTAGAAACAGGTAAGCTGTATAAAGATATTATAGAAAATACAACAGGAGGAAGTGTTTGGGCAAACGATAATAAAACATTGTTTTATGCTAAAAAAGATCCTGTAACCTTAAGGTCATCAAAAATATACAAGCATGTTTTAGGATCAGATTCAGCATTAGATGAATTAGTTTTTGAAGAAAAGGATGAAACTTTTGGTGCTTTTGTAACCAAAACTAAATCTAAAAAATATATTGTAGTAGGTTCTTATAGTACTGTATCTACAGAGTATCAGGTTTTAAATGCTGATAATCCGAAGGAAGAATTAAGAATGATTCAGCCTCGTGAGCGCGATTTAGAATATGATATTGCACATTACGAAGATCATTTTTATATTAAAACCAATAAAGATGGAGCAACCAACTTTAAGTTGATGAAAACTCCTGAAGATAAAACGGAAAAAGAAAACTGGGTAGATGTAATTCCGCACAGAGAAGATACATTATTCGAAGATTTTTCAATTTTTAAAGACTATATTGTTTTAGAAGAAAGAAATAACGGGTTAAACAAAATTCGTATTAAACGTTGGGACGATACAGCAGATTATTATTTACCTTTTGATGAGGAAACATATTCAGCAGGAGTGTATGGAAATCCTGAATTTGATACCGATATTATTCGTTATTCATACAATTCGATGACAACTCCTAGCTCGGTTGTTGATTTTAATATGAACGATAAATCAAAAGAAATTAAAAAAGAGCAAGAGGTTTTAGGAGGTAAATTTGATAAAGATAATTATGTAAGTAAGCGAATTTGGGTTACTGCTCGTGATGGTAAAAAAGTAGCATTATCAATCGTACACCATAAAGACACGAAGTTAACAAAAGATACTCCGATTTTGCAATATGCATACGGATCTTACGGATATACTATTTCAGACGGATTCTCAACAACTCGTTTAAGTTTGTTAGATAGAGGTTTTGTATATGCTTTGGCACATATTAGAGGAAGCGAATATTTAGGTCGTGAATGGTATGAAGAAGGTAAAATGTTGAATAAAAAAAATACATTTAACGATTTTGTTGATTGCTCGAAGTATTTAATAGATCAAGGATATACATCTCCAAAACATTTATACGCCATGGGCGGATCTGCAGGTGGATTATTAATGGGAGCCATTGTTAATATGAATCCAGAATTGTACAACGGTATTATAGCAGCGGTACCATTTGTAGATGTAATTTCTACGATGATAGATGATACGATTCCGTTAACAACAGGTGAGTACGACGAATGGGGAAATCCGAATGATAAAGAATACTATGATTATATAAAATCATATTCTCCTTACGATCAAGTTAAAGCTCAAAAATACCCGAATATGTTAATCACAACAGGTTTGCACGATAGTCAAGTACAGTATTGGGAACCTGCAAAATGGATAGCGAAATTAAGAGATGTAAAAACAGATGATAATATGTTGTTTATGCATACTAATATGGAAGCTGGTCATGGAGGAGCATCTGGTAGATTTGATGCTTTAAAAGAAACAGCAGAAGAATATAGCTTCTTTTTAATGTTAGAAGGTAAGTTAGAAAAATAATTATATTTTTGCGCTCAATTGAGTGTAAGCGTCATTAAAAGAGTAAAGAAGCAATCTCACAATTTAAGATTACTTCGTCATTTATTCTAGTAATGACGTTTTTTATTATATAAAAATGGATAGAAATCAACATATTGCCAATAATATATTAGAATTAGTAGGCCAAACACCTTTAATTAAGTTAAATAGAATAACAAAAGATTTACCAGGTAATTTTTACGCAAAAGTAGAAGCTTTTAACCCAGGGCAGTCTGCTAAAGATAGAATAGCATTGCATATTGTTGAAAATGCAGAAAAAAAGGGAATCCTTAAACCAGGTGATACTATTGTAGAAACCACTTCTGGTAATACAGGGTTTAGTTTAGCTATGATTGCTTTGGTAAAAGGGTACAAATGTATTTTAGCTGTTAGCGATAAATCATCTCAAAATAAAATTGATGTTTTAAAAACAATGGGGGCAGCGGTACATGTTTGCCCTGCTAACGTAGCTGCCGATGATGCTCGTTCTTATTATGAAGTAGCAAAAAGGTTGCATAAAGAAAACCCAGGTTCTATATACATTAATCAATATTTTAATGAATTAAATATTGAAGCGCATTATAAAACTACAGGTCCAGAAATTTGGGAACAAACTCAAGGTAAAGTTACACATATAGTTGTAGCAAGTGGTACTGGAGGAACAATATCTGGAACAGGAAAATATTTAAAAGAAAAGAATCCGAGTATAAAAGTTTTGGGTGTAGATGCTATAGGATCAGTTTTAAAGAAATATCACGAAACAGGTGAGTTTGATGAGAAAGAAATAGCCCCTTATAAAATTGAAGGATTAGGTAAAAACTTAGTACCTGGAGCTACCGATTTTGATGTTATTGATGTGTATGAAAAAGTATCAGATAAAAATGCGGCCTTAAAATCACGCGAATTAGTAAAAGCAGAAGGTTTATTTTGTGGTTATACTTCTGGAGCAGTAATGCAGGCAACACAGCAATACGCTACCAAAGGTTTATTTGATAAAGATAGTTTTATAGTCGTTATTTTACCAGATCACGGAATACGTTATATGGATAAAATTTATTCAGATAGTTGGATGAAGAAACAAGGTTTTTTAGAATAACTAAAAATATATGGAAATAGAAAACATACCAGAATCATATATTAAAAATCAAGATAAACTCCCTAACTTATTCGTTTATGATTTTAAAATGACTGAAGATATCATTAAAACAAAGGTCAATTTAAATATGCATATGTTTAGTTTTCTTCAAACAGGTAAAAAGCAAGTCCATTTTGCTGAAACTTCAATTTTTGTTGATAATTCACAATCTTTATTAATTAAAAAAGGAAATTGTCTTTGGACGGAGTTGTTAGAAACTGAAGAGCAATATTACTGTAAACTTCTTTTTTTTTCAGAAAAGCAACTAAAAGAATTTCTACAAAAACATATAAAAGAAAAACGTAAGTTACAAAAAGCAACATCTTATTTTATTATAGAAAACGATTCTTATATAGATTCATACTTAAATTCACTGTCTACTATCATGACGGCACCTAGTGCTTTTATGAATACTTTACTAACCGTTAAGTACGAAGAATTGCTATTATATTTAATAAATAAATATGGCGTAATTTTTGAAAACTATTTATTCTCTTTAATTACAGAAGAAGTTTCTCATCTAAAAAAAATAATAACAAAAAATACATATACTTCACTTAGTTTAGAAGAAGTTGCTTTTTTATGCAGCATGAGTTTATCTACTTTTAAAAGACACTTTATAAAAGAATATGATGAATCTCCCGGTAAATGGTTTAGAAATAAACGTTTACTAAAAGCGAAAGATTTATTAGTAAACAAAAAGATGTCTCCGTCTGATGTTTATTTAGATTTAGGGTATAACAATCTGTCTAATTTTAGTACTGCTTTTAAAGTGAAATTTGGAGTAAATCCATCTGAAATTTAATATGACCTTTTTTAATAACCTATTGAACTTTTTTTGTAATTAATTAACATTAAATTTAGCTTAATTTTGTTGTAAATACTAATACACTAAAAATTAAATAAGATGAACATTACATTAGAACAAGCAGAAAAAATTATAGCAGCAGCAAAATCTAAATCAGTAGCAATTGATACTAAAATGAACATTGCAGTGGTAGATGCAGGTGCAAATTTAGTTGCTTTTGCACGTATGGATGGCGCTTGGTTAGGATCTTTAGATATTTCTATTAAAAAAGCAAAAACAGCTCGTTTCTTTGATATGAATACAGGAATTATTGGTGAGTTATCGCAGCCAGGAGCACCTTTGTTTAATATTGAGCACTCTAATAGCGGGTTAATTACATTTCCAGGAGGTGTACCTGTTAAAGATGCAGATGGTACTATTATCGGAGCTGTAGGGGTTAGTGGAAGTTCAGTAGAAAATGATCATACAGTTGCTGACGCAGGAGCAAACGCTATTTAAAAAATAAATTACAGTATAGAAAAGGATAGCCATGGCTATCCTTTTTTTTGTAAAAAAATAGCATCTAAAAAAAACGTTTTGATGATAACGGCAGAAAATCTAAAATGAAAATAATAGGTCTTCTTTTTAAAGAAGTACATTTGTATAATTGTGTATCTATTTTATGAATAATAAAGAAAAATTATCAAAAAAGAATAAAAAACCTTGGCCAACTAAAAAGGCAATGGAGCAGGTTTATGAAATGAACCTTTGGGGAACCAATACTGCCAGTTTTTACTCTGGGAATGGTTCTCATCAATCTAATATTGTTGCTCCCTATATAGATGCGGTAACTTCATTTTTAAGTTCTTTTAAAGACCCAATAATAGTGTGCGATTTGGGTTGTGGTGATTTTAATATAGGCAAACAATTAATACAATACACTAAAAAATACATTGCTGTAGATATTGTATCAGACCTTATTGCTTACAATAACGAAAGGTTTAAGGAGGCTAATTTAGAATTTCAGTGTTTAGATATTGCTATAGATAATTTACCTATCGCCGACTGTGTTATTGTAAGACAAGTGTTACAGCATTTATCAAACAATGAAGTGCAAAAGGTTGTTGAAAAATTAAGTAGTTATAAGTACGTTATTTTAACAGAACATTTACCCGAAGGAGATTTTATTCCGAATAAAGATATTATTTCAGGACAAGGTATAAGGCTTAAAAAACAGAGCGGATTAAATTTATTAGCACCCCCATTTAACTTTAAAGTAAAAAAAGAAAAAGAGTTAGTAACTACTATTTTAAATAATAAAAAAGGAATAATACGAACAAAACTTTATCAAGTTCTTTAAATTATTATTTCACCACTAACTCAGCAATTTTTCTTGTAATCATGGTTGGTGAGTTACAAAGGCAATTAGTTAAAGCAATTATATAAATATCTAAATCAGGTAAATAAACCCCCATCGATTTAAAACCCCAAATAGCACCTCCGTGTTCAAAAGTTTTATTATTATTTATAGTTTTTATATGCCACCCATAACCATAATTAATATACTCTCCGTTATTTAATGTGTAATTTGTAAATGCTTTTTTAGTTGTTTCTTTGTTAATTAAAATATTGTTTTTAATAGCTTCTTGCCATTTAAACATATCGTGAACGGTAGACATTAAACCTCCGCCAGAATAAGCTAATGAAAGACTAAAATCCATTCTGTTTATATAAACATCTTTCTTTTGGTACCCAGAAGCCCTTTTTTTAATTATTTCTTTTTGACTTGCATATTTAGAGGCAGTCATTTTTGCTTTTTTAAATATTTGTTCTTCAATAAAATTAGCATATGATTTACCTGTTATTTTTTCAATGATATGACCTAAGACCACATATCCTGAATTACTATATTTATATTTCTCTCCAGGAATAAAATCGATAGGTTCGTTTTTAGAGAAATTAATTAGCTCTAAAGGAGACATGTTTTTTTGAGAAATAGCATTTATACCTTTAACCCTTGTATAATCTTTAATACCTGAGGTATGCGTTAGTAGATGATGTATCGTTATTTTATTTCCATTGGTAGGATAATCAGGAATAAACTTAGTTATTTGGTCTGTTAAATTAAGTTTACCTTGTTCTAAAAGCATTAAGATAGCGATAGCTGTAAATTGTTTTGTGATTGAGCCAATTTTGAATACATTGTCTGTTTTCATAGGTACATTCAGCTCTAAGTTTGCAAGACCAAATGCTTTTTTATATATTATATTTCCATTTTTAGAAATCAAGAAAACCGCCCCAGGAGTATTTGATGAATATTTAGTCTGTAATAAACTATCAATCGTAGTTAAGTTTTGGGCATTTACTATTGATTGAAAATTAATAGATAAAATTGTAACTACAGTTAATACAGTCTTTAAATAAATTGATTTCTTCATTTTTTGTTATTTATAATTCTTATTTGCTCGTTGGACGAAAAATCAGGACTATAGGTTACAAAAAAAAGTTAATTCAACTTTGTTTTTTTAAATACTAAAGAGGTTTTAAATACAATATTTACTTTAACTATGTTAAGACAGCAATATTACTTAAGTTTAGAATGAAAAAATTATTTATAAATTAAGTATTTTTCTCTAACTATTTTAAACTTTTCAAGATCATCAGTCCAAGTGGCTTTAATTTCTTCTTCCGTAAAACCTTGCTCAATTTGTTGTTGTAGTTTTTCTGTACCTGCAAGATTGGTAAAAAAAGTATTAAAAAAAGATTCTTTATAAGGATAACCTTGTGCGTTTTTAAAACCACTATAATCTTTATAAAAAGTAAGGAGCCATTTTAAATCGAGTGTATTTAAACGTTCTTTTTCTGTTAAACTATAACCATAACAAACATTGTTTTGATGCTTCGGATATTTGCTTCCGAAATTTGGATTTGGTGTAAACGAAAAATCATTTTTTAAAGAGAATAACGGCGAACCAACAACCTGAAACTGCATTTCAGTACCACGACCAACAGAAACATTTGTTCCTTCAAAAAAGCACAAACTAGGGTATAGGTTTATACTTTTATCATTCGGTAAATTAGGCGATGGTTTTATAGGTAAGCTATATTGGGTGTCATGAGTATAATTACTTAAAGGAACAACCGTTAAATCACATTGAATTCCGTTTTTCAGCCATTTTTCGCCATTAATCATTTGTCCGTATTCACCAATAGTCATTCCGTACACAACAGGTATAGGATGTATGCCCACAAAGCTTTTATGTTTCGCTTCTAATGTTGGTCCGTCTATATAATGTCCGTTCGGATTTGGTCTGTCTAGTAAAATAACTTCAATGCCTTGTTCAGCACAAGCTTCCATAACGTAATGTAGTGAAGATATATACGTATAAAAACGTGCACCAACATCTTGAATATCAAAAACCACCACATCAATATTTTTTAATTGCTCTGGCGAAGGTTTTTTGTTTTTTCCATATAAAGAGATAATAGGTAATTGCGTTTTAGTATCAATACCATCCACAACAGTTTCACCCGCGTCTGCTTTACCACGAAAACCATGTTCGGGAGCAAAAACTTTTTTCACATTGATGTTGTTATACGTGTGTAAATAATCTACTAAATGATGTTGTACTAGTTTACTCCCCATCACATTTGGTGCTACCTCAGCTCTTTGTGATACCGTTAAAACAGATGTTTGATTGGCTACAATAGCAATATTCTTGCCTTTTAATTTATTTAGATATAAAACTGTTCTATCGGCAGCAATTTTTAACGGAGCTTCTATTTTAGTGATTTCTTCAGTTTTTGTACTTGCTGATTTTTGCTGTTTAGCACATGCTATAAATAGAAAATTAACAGCGAATAAAAATAAAATAAGGTAACTAAAATTGTTTTTCATCTAAAAGAGTATTAAAACATAAAATTACCATTAAAAATCTTATTATAAGAAAAAGAGGCGATAATTTAAAATCAGGTATTTCGTAATATCAGTTAAGTTATAATTAATTACTTTTGATACCGTTAAAAAAGAGAACTTTTGAATTTCGAACTATTTATAGCCAAACGAATCATCGCAGGTAAAGAGTATAAAGGTAGTATTTCGTCGCCAATAATTAAAATTGCTACGATTGCTATTACTTTAGGTATTGCTATTATGTTAATAGCAGTATCAATAGCAGCTGGATTTCAAAATAAAATAAGTGATAAAATGACCGGTTTTAAAGGTCATATTCAAATAGTAAATTACGATACTAATAACTCGGATATATCTACAGTTCCTATAAGTGTAAATCAAGATTTTTACCCTGAATTTAAAAATATAAAAGGGATTAAAAACGTTCAGGTTTTTGGTAATGTTGGTGGTATTATTAGAACGTCAACCGATTTTGAGGCTATTGTTTTTAAAGGTGTTTCTTCTGATTATGATTTTACATTTTTTAAAGAATATTTAACCCAAGGGCGATTACCAAACTTTAATCAAAATAGAAATAAAGAAATATTAATATCAGAATCTATAGCAAACCGGTTACATTTTAAATTAAACGACACGATACAAACCTTATTTAGCGCAGAAAAAAGTAGGTTAAAATATAAAATGCGTAAGCCAATTATTGTAGGAATTTACAATACAGGTTTTCAGCAGTTTGATAAAACAATGTTAATTGGTGATATTAGAGAAGTACGTCAAATTAACAGGTGGAGTGATGATCAGATAGGCGGATTTGAAGTGTTAATTGATGATTTTAATCAATTAACAGTAAAAGGTAATGAAATTTATAGCACGATAGGATCAACGCTAAACAGCACAACGATTGTAGAAAATTATCCTTTAATTTTCGAATGGATTAAACTTTTTGATAATAATGTGTGGTTTATTATCGCTATTATGATTTTAATAGCGGGTATTAACATGATAACAGCGCTATTAGTTTTAATATTAGAGAGAGTACAAATGGTAGGTGTTTTAAAAGCCTTAGGAAGCGCTAGTTTTAGTATTCAGAAAATATTTTTATACAATGCCTCTTATTTAATTTTAAAAGGATTGTTTTGGGGGAATTTAATAGGAATTTCAATCTTATTAATTCAAAAATACTTTAAAGTTATCAGCTTAGATCCCGAAACATATTCAGTAGCAACAATACCAGTTAGTATTAGTTTTTGGGCAATAATTCTATTAAGCTTAGGTACCCTTTTACTGTGTTTCTTAATGCTTATTATTCCGTCTTATATAATTACCAAAATACAGCCTTCAAAATCCATTAAGTTTGCTTAAATACAATTTTTAATAGGTGTATTTATTTTCAAGTATTTTTTTAGAAGCTGTTTCCCGCTTTTCGCACTCGCTCTCTGCGAGGAGCTCAAACAAATGCTACAATCGGGGCTAAACATATTTATAAGGTTATAGGTAATTACTTCTCGATACAATTTCTCTTGCATCTAAATCACACGAAGTGACAATAGGTAGTGTAACGAAGAGTAAAAATTTAAGATTTTTATCATAATATGTTTTTTAAATTAGGATTGCTCGTAAATACTGATTTTTTAAAAATGATGTCAGTTCGAGTGTTTTTATGAAGCAAAGCGGAGTAAAAAAGTGTCGAGAACTATTTTAGGAATAATTACTTCTCGATACAATTTCTTTTTGCATCGAAATCACTCGAAGTGATAATAGGTGGAATAAGATAGAGTAAAAATATGATGTCTTTGCAAAAAGAGATTATTCAATTTTGTATTGCGCATAAATACTGATTTTTTAACACACGATGTCAGTTCGAGTGTTTTTATGAAGTAAAGCGGAATAAAAAAGTATCGAGAACTATTTTAGTAATAATAAATATAACAGCTAATTTTTTTAATACACAAACCTTAACAAATATGCTGCGTTAGTGATTGAATGGTCTGTTTGAGCTCTTTTTTATTTTAGTTGGAGTTAATTTGTGAAGGATGAACAAATTGGTATCGAGAACAAAACTAAAAAAAGCGAGTAATGAAAAGCACGACACTTGTGGAACGCCCAAAAAGAAATTACCTTTGCAACTGTAAAATTAAGAAATGAAATACGCAAAAAACATATTAGAAACTATAGGTAATACACCATTAGTTCAGTTAAACTCTGTAACAAAAGAAATAGATGCTTTAGTTTTAGCTAAAGTAGAAACCTTTAACCCGGGAAACTCTATAAAAGATAGAATGGCGTTAAAAATGATAGAAGATGCAGAAGCAGACGGACGCTTAAAGCCAGGAGGAACTATTATTGAAGGAACTTCGGGAAATACAGGTATGGGATTAGCTTTAGCTGCAATTATAAAAGGTTACAAATGTATTTTTGTTCTTTCTGATAAGCAATCTAAAGAAAAGATGGATATTTTACGTGCAGTAGGAGCTGAGGTTATTGTTTGTCCTACGGATGTAGAACCTACAGATCCTCGTTCGTATTATTCAGTATCTAAACGTTTAGGATCAGAAACGCCTAATTCTTGGTATGTAAATCAATATGACAACCCAAGTAACGCATTAGCACATTACGAGCAAACAGGACCGGAAATTTGGGAACAAACTGAAGGTAAAATTACGCATTTAGTGGTTGGAGTAGGAACAGGTGGAACAATCTCTGGAACAGCTAAATATTTAAAAGAAAAAAATCCGAATGTGAAGGTTTGGGGGATTGATACTTATGGTTCTGTATTTAAAAAATACCATGAAACAGGTATTTTTGATGAGAATGAAATTTACCCGTACATCACTGAAGGAATCGGAGAAGATATATTACCAAAAAATGTGGATTTTTCAGTAATTGATGGCTTTACAAAGGTTACAGATAAAGATGCTGCGGTTTATACTCGTAAAATAGCAAAAGAAGAAGGTATCTTTGTTGGGAATTCAGCAGGTTCGGCAATAAAAGGAATGTTGCAATTAAAAGATCATTTTAAGAAAGATGATGTAGTGGTTGTTATATTTCACGATCACGGAACTAGATATGTAGGAAAGATGTTTAATGATGATTGGATGCGTGAGCGTGGTTTCTTGGAAGAAAAAGAAGTTGCTACAGCAAAAGATTTAATACAGTCACATATTGATAAGCCTTTAATAACTGTGCAAACAGAAGAATTGGTTTCTCATGCTATTGAGAGAATGCGTGATTTTAAAATATCACAAATTCCGGTAAGTGATTCAAAAGGTATTGTAGGTTCTTTAGATGAATCAGTTTTATTACATGCTTATATAGAGGATAAAAACATTGCAGATACGCCTATAAAAGAAGTAATGGGGGCAATGTATCCTATTGTAAAATTAACAGCTTCTGTAGATGAGGTTTCTAAGTTAATAACAAAAGAAAATCAAGCTGTATTAGTCGATTTAGAAAATGGTAAACATCATATTATAACTAAGTACGATATTATAAATGCTATTTAATATTACGTTGTTTTTATAACAACAAAATCCCACTCATACGAGTGGGATTTTTGTTTTTCAAATAATTCAAATAATTTACACAATGAAAACAGTTTACAAGGCTGTTTCCGAAACTTCTTTTACAAGTATTGTGCCATAAAGTGTTTTTCGTAATTTTTATGACTTAGTAATGCTATTTTTATTATTAATTAACATTTTCATCTATTTTATTTGTGATATCTTTAAAATAATGATGTAAAGGTATTAATATGTTGGTGAAATCAGCTAAATATTGATTTATCAGTAGGTGGCGTTGAGGTTGTTAGCTTAGAGGTTGTTGAAGAAAAAATAAAATTTCCTAAAAAGGGGTAATAGTTGTAATAAAAAAGTTATAAAACAAAAATTCCATTCATACGAATGGAATTTTATTAATCAATTAATTCAAATAATTTACACAATGAAAACAGTTTACAAGGCTCTTTTCATATACTTGTTTAATAAGTACTCTACAAAAGTAAATATAAAACTCAATAAATTCTTTGAATTTTAAATATTTGACATTTTTTTAACTTTAAAAAGTTAAAATGTTAAGGAATCATTAAAATTAGCTAGCATGTTTATGTGCTTTATAAGAAGATCTTACTAAAGGGCCACTTTCTACATACATAAAGCCCATTTCTAAACCTAAAGTTTCATATTTTTTAAACTGCTCTGGAGTAATAAATTCTTTAAGAGGTAAGTGTTTTTTACTAGGTTGTAAATATTGCCCAATAGTAATTACATCTAAACCTACACCACGTAAATCTTTCATAGTTTGAATAACCTCTTCTTCGGTTTCCCCTAAACCTAGCATAATCCCAGATTTAGTTCGCATTCCGTTATCTTTTAAATATTTTAAAACACTTAAGCTGCGATCGTATTTTGCTTGTATACGAACTTCACGCGTTAATCTACGAACAGTTTCTACATTATGAGAAACTACTTCAGGAGCAACCTCTATGATTCTGTCGATTTGTTTTTCGTTTCCTTGAAAATCAGGAATTAATGTTTCTAAAGTTGTATTCGGATTTGCTCTACGAATAGCATTTACAGTTTCTGCCCAAATAATAGAACCACCATCTTTTAAATCGTCTCTATCTACCGATGTTAAAACTGCGTGCTTAATACTCATTAATTTAATTGAGCGTGCTACTTTTTCAGGTTCGTCCCATTCAACAGTTTCTGGTCTACCGGTTTTTACACCACAAAAACCACAAGAACGAGTACATATATTACCTAAAATCATAAAAGTAGCCGTTCCTTCTCCCCAACATTCACCCATGTTCGGACAGCTTCCACTAGCACAAATTGTATTCAATTTATACTTGTCTACTAAACTTCTTAATTCCGTATATTTTTTACCTACTGGTAATTTTACACGTAACCATTTTGGTTTTTTTACTCTTTCTGGTAATGTTACAGATTCGTTTGCCATTGTAATCAAAATTGAAAAGCAAATTTACGAAGAAAAGCGTTATAAATTGGCTAAAAACCAAATACTAAATCCCACTAAAAAAATGATACCAACAATACTTAAGATACGTAAAGATAATTTTGGTTGATTTTTCTTGGGTGTATGTTTACTTGTAATAAGTATGTAATTTAAAATAGCATAAAAAGGTGCTGTTAAAAAAGATAAAACAGTAGCTATTTTAACTAAAAAGCCCATATCTGCTAAAAAGTATTTTAATATTATAAAAGTACCAGCAGCTAAGAAAAGTAGCCAAAACCAATAGTTAAACTTGTTTTTTTTATCAAACAATAGGTTTGATGTTTTTGTCATGGCTCTTGGTGAAGCATCTAGAGTTGTTAAAGTGGTGCTAAACATGGTTGTAAAGGCGGCAATACCTATAAATATATAAGAGTACTCTCCTAGGTTTTTAGTGTATAAGTTTATTAGTTGTGAAGCAAAAATAGTTCCTTTGCTAGAGAAAGATTCTCCTGATTGATACATAACGAATGCGCCAAGCATTACAAAACAAACACCTAAAAAGAATGTTGCGATGTAACCTACATTAAAATCGAAAATAGCATGTTTTGGTTTAATTTGCTCAAATGTTGTTTTGCTTTTTTCGACAGTCCATAAAGAGTGCCAAATAGAAATATCTAAAGGAGCAGGCATCCATCCTAAAAAAGCAATTAAAAAGGTGATTTGTGCCGTTCCGCTTGGTATTATTTGTTGAAAGTTAAATCCTTTTTCGGTACTAAATAAAGCTACGTTTACTGCAATAATGGTACTTATAATTAGTATAATTATAATATACTTTATTAAATTATCAAGTAGTTTGTATTTTCCGATTCCTAAAATAACAATACTAATACCCATTATTATTGCAGACCATATTACAAGATCGTTGGTTAAACCAAAAATAGTAGAAGCCAAACTAGCAGTAACAATTGTAACTGCCGCCTGAATGGTAAACATAGTTGCAAAATTTAAAATATAATAACTGATTAAAACACCTTTACCTAATTTTTTATAACCATCTAAAAGAGTTTCGCCTGTTGCAGCTGCATAACGCGGACCATACTGAAAGAAAGGATATTTAAAAATATTTACAATTAACAATGCCCAAAGTAATCCAAAACCAAAATCGGCACCAGCTCTTGTTGATTGCACTAAGTGAGACACACCTATAGCTGCACCAGCAAATAAAAATCCTGGACCTAGTGTGTTTAAAATAGATTTTTTCATGTAAAGATGCTGGGGATATTATTGGTGAAAGTCTTTTAGTAAAGATTATTTATATATATAATTTGAAAACTAAAATTATGGTAAGTTAAGACTTCTTTATTATTTCAGCTAATAATTTTTTAGCTCTCAGTAATTTAACCTTTACATTATTTATAGGTTCACCAATATTATCAGAGATTTCTTTATAACTAAGTTCTTGAAAAAAACGCAAATTTATAACCTCTTGATATTTTGGCTTTAACTTTTTTATATCTCTTAAAAGTTTCGCTAAATTTTGTTCTGTAATAATTTTATCCTCAGGAGAAGGAGAATTGTCAATAACTCTAAATGCAGCTTCTTCTTGTTCTTTAGTAGTTTCTGTTAAAATAGATGCTTTTTTCTTCCTTAAAGAATCAATATATACATTTTTAGAAATACTAATTAGCCAAGTTTTAAATTCATACGTTTCATTATAAGTATTAATTTTATCAAAAGCTTTAGAAAAGGTGCGAATTGTTATGTCTTCAGCCTCATTATCATTTTTTATTTTTGATAATTGATAATGATATACGCTGCTCCAAAAAGTGTCTAACAAAAAATTAAAAGAAATTTGATTACCTTCTTTTGCTTGGAGAATATGATTAAGTATTTTTTCTTTATTTATTTCCAATATATAGGTTTAGAAATTGTATTTGATAAATATAATCATTTAGCGCAATACCAAACAAATGTTATGCTCTAGCTGAAAAAGCTGTAAGGATAATAGAATAATTTATTTAATCTTTGTGTTCAGGTTCTGCACAAGTATCAAACTGATCTGGTGTTTTTCCGCAAAATCCACATGCTTCACCATTTTCATTTAACATTGGGTTCTGACTAGCACAAGTACCTGCAAATTCCCCATCTTTTTTTGCCCAAATCTTTATAGCGATTCCTGCAAAAGCTAATGCCAATAATCCGATAGTAACAAAAAATAATTTCATCTTATATAATTTAGTCTCGCAAAGATACGAATTCCCTTTTTTTTGAGAATTGCTTTATAAAAATAATTTTAAAGTAACTGATTTAATTAAATGATATTTACTTCAATTTCTAAATCTATAGAAAATATATCTTTAATGGTGTTCTGAATTTTTTGAGCTAATTTATAAATTTCTATACCAGTTGCGCCTCCATAATTAACAAGTACTAAGGCTTGTTTTTCATGTACACCATATCCACCAAAACGTTTTCCTTTAAATCCGCTTTTTTCAATTAACCAACCTGCAGGTATTTTTACAGTTTCTTTAGATATTGGGTAATTTGGAATTTCTGGATACTCTTTTTGAAGTTTAAGGAAAAGAGCTCTAGATATTACGGGGTTTTTAAAAAAACTACCGCTATTACCTATTTTTTTAGGGTCTGGTAATTTTGACTGACGAATGGTTATAATTGCATCAGAAATATCTTTAATGGTAGGGTTCGTAATGTTTTTTAATGCTAACTCTGTTTCAATAGCTCCGTAAGAAGAGTTAAGTTTATGCTGGTTTTTTGTAAGTTTAAAATTAACAGCAGTAATAATGTATTTTCCCTTTTGGATGTTTTTAAAAATAGAATTTCGATATCCAAATTCACATTCAGTATTCGAAAACTCAATTAATTTTCCTGTTTGTATTTCAATAGCTTCTACCCGTGTAATCGTATTTTTTACTTCTACACCATATGCGCCAATATTTTGAATAGGACAAGTACCTACATTACCTGGAATTAGAGATAAGTTTTCAAGACCTCCATAGTTTTGAGAAACACACCATAATACAAATTCATGCCAATTTTCACCCGCATTTACGGTTAAGTATACATCATTGTTGTTTTCTCTATCAATAGAAATTCCTTTCATATTAATGTGCACAACAAGTTTATCAATATTTTTGGTAAGCAACATATTACTTCCGCCAGATATTAAAAAAATATCTTTTTCTGTTTTTAAAAGCTGTTGTAAACTATAAAGAGAATCAATAGAAACAAAACGTTTGGCATTTGCATTAATACCAAACGTATTGTATTCTTTTAAAGGTATGTTTTCTTGAATGTTCAATAAATTATTTATTGTATTGCTCTAAAGCGATTTTTAATATTTCTACCGAACGTTTTAAATCTGTTTTATTTAATACATAAGCGATACGAACTTGGTTTTTACCTTCTCCTTCGGTTGAATAAAATCCGCTTGCAGGCGCTACCATAATGGTTTCGTTATTATGATTAAAATCTTCTAATAGCCATTGTGAAAACTTATCTGTATCGGCTACAGGTAATTCAGCAACACAGTAAAACGCTCCTTTAGGATTAGCAACTTTTACTCCTTCGATTTTTTGAAGTTCAGAAATTAAAGTATTTCTACGATCTTGATATTCTTCAATAACTTCATCAAAATAAATTTGTGGAGTTTCTAATGCCGCTTCACTAGCTAATAAAGCGTAGGTTGGCGGACTTAAACGTGCCTGGGCAAATTTAATAGCAGTACTAATAAACTCTTCGTTTTTAGAAACGATACAGCCAATTCTTGCTCCGCACATACTATAACGTTTAGAGACAGAATCGATCATAATAGCGTTTTGCTCTAAGCCATCTAAAGACATTATAGAGTTATGTTTTACACCATCATAGGTAAACTCACGATATACTTCATCAGCAATTAAAAACAAATCGTGTTTTAAAACAATTTGCTTTAGTTTTTCGATTTCTTCTTTGCTGTATAAATATCCTGTTGGGTTTCCTGGGTTACAAATTAAAATTGCTTTTGTTTTTGAAGTAATCAATTTTTCGAAATCATCAATAGAGGGTAAAGCAAAGTTGTTCTCTATTTTAGAAATTACAGGAACAACTTTTACTCCAGATGCAGTAGAAAATCCGTTGTAATTGGCATAAAAAGGTTCAGGAATAATAATTTCATCACCTGGGTCTGTAATACTACCAATAGTAAATAATAAAGCTTCAGAACCACCAGTGGTAGCTACTATATTATTAGCATTAACGTGTATATCATTTTTAGCATAGTAATTGGCTAATTTAGTTCTGTATTCTTCAGAACCTTCAGAGCGTGCATACGATAATACTTTAATAGTATTGTTTTTAACAGCATCAAGTGCAACTTGAGGTGTATTTATATCGGGTTGACCTATGTTTAAATGAAAAACGTTAGTTCCGTTTTTTTTAGCAGCTTCAGCAAAAGGCACCAATTTACGTATTGGCGATTGAGGCATAATGCTTCCTTTTCTAGAAATATGTGGCATTGTGAATAGAATTAGTTGTTTAAAAGGCAAATTTGCGAATTATTTTTCATTTAATAAACTTGTAGCACTGAAAGTTAATGGTTAAAAAAATCATAAAAAAATAAAATTGTAAATTGAAGATTGTATATTTAAAGCTAATCATTAATACCTTCTATTTGAGAAAATATATACTTTATATTATCGTTTCTTTTTTTTGCTTTACTCTTTATTCACAAGATAAATTTCAGTTTTTAGGACCAAACAAGAATAAGCAAGAGCTGTCATTCAAGTTAATAAATAATTTAATTGTTATTCCTTTAGAAATTAACGGGCATAAATTGTCTTTTATTTTAGATACAGGAGTGAATAAAACTATTTTATTTAACCTAACAGAAAAAGATAGTATTGGTTTAAATAATGTAGAGAAAGTATCGATAAGAGGTTTGGGAAGTGGAGAACCAGTAGAAGCTTTATTATCTAAAGGAAATAATTTTAGAGTTAAAAACATCTTAAGCTCAAATCAAGAATTATATGTTATTTTAAATGATGCCTTTAGTTTATCAGCAAAAATGGGAACGACCATTCACGGTATTATAGGCTACGATTTATTAAAAGATGTTATTGTAAAAATAAACTACAATAGTAAAAGAGTTACTTTTTATAACCCCAAAACCTATAAAAAATCAAAATGTAAAAAATGTGAAACTTTTCCGTTACAATTTTACAGAAACAAACCATATATAGATGTTAAAGTAAGAATTGATACTGTTAAAAACATAGAGACAGATGTAAAGTTATTGATCGATACTGGAGGTACAGACGCAATGTGGTTGTTTGAGGGTACTAAAGAAGCTATTAAAACTCCGATAAAACATTTTAAAGATATTTTAGGAGAAGGTATAAGCGGAACTATTTATGGAAACAGAGCTAAAATACCACATGTTTCTTTAGGTAAGTTTTTAATAGAGAAACCAACAGTTTCTTTTTTAGATTCTACATCAACTTTTAATGCACGTCGTTTTAAAGAACGTAATGGAAGTATTGGAGGTAATATCTTAAAGCGTTTTAAAATATGGATAGATTACCATAATAAAACAATTACGTTAAAAAAGAATGCTTCATTAAAAGATGGATTTTATTATAATATGAGTGGCTTACATATAATTTATGCTGGTCAAGAATTAGTGAAGCAAAAAGGAAAAACAAAAGTGATGGATTCTTATGGGAATAATCAATCAAATAAAAACAATGTTTTTTCTTATGTAGATACTTACTATTACAAATTTAAATCAAAATATAGCGTAGATAGAGTAGTTAAAGACTCTCCAGCTGAAACAGTAGGTCTTTTAAGAGGTGATGTTATAAAATCTATAAATGGTAAAAAAGCTTATGAGTTTGAGTTAAGTGAAATATCACATATTTTTCAAACAAAGCCTAATAGAAAAATAAAGATTAAAGTAGAAAGATTAGGTGTTAATTTAAATTTCGAATTTAGATTAGAAAAAAAGATATAAAAAAAGCGTCAATTTAAAAATTGACGCTTTTTTTATATTTAAAAGGATAGATTATTCACTATCACTCATCATAGTTTTTGATTTTGCAGGAGCTACATCTTTAGAAATAAAACCTTTAATTTTAAGCATTGTTCTAGATTTCTTAGCATTAGAAATTACTGTAATAGCTTTAGAAAAACCACCTGCTCTTTTAGTATCATAAGAAACTTCAATTTGTCCTTTTTGCCCTGGCATAATTGGTGCTTCAGGTTTTTTAGGAACTGTACAACCACAAGTAGACTTAATATCTTCAATAATTAAAGGAGCATCACCTACGTTTGTAAATTCAAATACACGTGTTCCTTCCGAACCAAGACCTACTTTACCGTAGTCTATAGTTTCAGTTTCAAATTTAAATTCTTGAGCGTTTACTGTTAATGCAATAAAACAAACAGCGATAATTGATAAAATTGTTTTCATAATTGATAAATTTAATTTAGGGGTTTAAACCACCACAAATTTAGGGTTATTTTTTTAGTTTTAAAAAAATCTACATCTTATTTTCTGTACCTCAGAGATAGTTGTATTTTTGCTTAATTGAATTTCAAAAATAATGCCAAAAAGCACAAAGCTTACTAATTTGGTTATAAAGATATAAAAAACAGATGAATATTCCATCAAAATATAATTCTAAAGAAGTAGAAGGGAAGTGGTACGATTACTGGATGAAGCATAATTACTTTCATTCTGAAGTAGATGATAGAGAGCCATATACAATTGTAATTCCACCACCAAACGTTACCGGAGTGTTGCACATGGGGCATATGTTGAACAATACCATTCAAGATGTATTAATTCGTCGTGCACGTTTACAAGGTAAAAATGCTTGTTGGGTTCCTGGTACAGACCACGCATCTATTGCTACCGAAGCAAAGGTTGTTGCTAAGTTAAAAGAGCAAGGAATTGATAAGAACGATTTAACTCGTGAGGAATTTTTAGCACATGCTTGGGAATGGAAAAATGAATATGGAGGAATTATTCTTGATCAATTAAAAAAGTTAGGAGCTTCTTGTGATTGGGAGCGAACTGCTTTTACAATGGATCCGGCATTGTCTGAATCTGTTATTAAAGTTTTTGTTGATTTATACAATAAAGGATTAATTTACCGCGGATATAGAATGGTAAATTGGGATCCTGAAGCTAAAACAACACTTTCTGACGAAGAAGTTATTCATATAGAAAAACAAGGAAACCTTTATTATTTAGAATATCAAATAGAAGGTTCAAACGATAAATTAACGATTGCAACTACACGTCCTGAAACTATTTTTGGTGATACGGCTATTTGTATCAATCCGAATGACGAACGTTTTACACATTTAAAAGGAAAGAAAGCAATCGTACCTATTTGTAATCGTGTAATTCCGATTATTGAAGATGAATATGTTGATATTGAATTTGGTACAGGATGTTTAAAAGTAACGCCTGCACATGATGAAAATGATAAAGTTCTTGGAGATAAGCATAAATTAGAAGTAATTGATATTTTTAATGACGATGCATCTTTAAATTCTTTCGGATTGCATTATCAAGGAAAAGATCGTTTTGTAGCTCGTGCAGCAATTGTTAAAGAATTAGAAGAAAACGGAATTTTAGTGAAAACTGAAGTTCATATGAATAAAGTAGGAACATCAGAAAGAACAAAAGCTGTTATTGAACCAAGATTATCAGATCAATGGTTTTTAAAGATGGAAGATTTAGCAAAACCCGCTATTGAAGCTGTTTTAGGAGAAGATAGTGAGGTTACTTTATATCCGAAGAAATTCGAAAATACCTACCGTCATTGGATGGAAAACATTCGTGATTGGAATATTTCTCGTCAATTATGGTGGGGACAACAAATTCCTGCTTATTTCTATGGAGACGGAAAAGAAGATTTTGTAGTTGCAACAACTATTGAAGAAGCAGTAAAATTAGCACAAGATAGAACTAAGAATACTTCGCTGTCGGCATCCGACTTAAGACAAGATGAAGATGCTTTAGATACTTGGTTTTCTTCTTGGTTATGGCCAATGAGTGTTTTTGACGGAATTAATAATCCAGAGAATGAAGAAATTAAATATTATTATCCAACAAACGATTTAGTTACTGGACCAGATATTTTATTTTTCTGGGTTGCACGTATGATTGTTGCAGGTTATGAGTATAAAGATGAACGTCCGTTCGAGAATGTTTATTTAACAGGTTTAGTGCGAGATAAAGAACGTCGTAAAATGTCTAAATCATTAGGTAATTCACCTGATGCATTAAAATTAATTGAAGAGTACGGAGCAGACGGAGTAAGAGTTGGTTTATTATTAAGCTCTGCTGCAGGTAACGATTTAATGTTTGATGAAGACTTATGTCAGCAAGGAAAAGGGTTTTCTAATAAAATTTGGAATACGTTCCGTTTGATAAAAGGTTGGGAAATAGATGCTAGTTTAGCGCAACCAGAAACAGCCAAAATAGGTTTAGAATGGTACGAAGCTAAGTTTCAAAAAGCATTAGTAGAAATAGAAGATCATTTTTCTAAATACCGTCTATCGGACGCATTAATGGCTATTTATAAACTAATTACAGATGATTTTTCTTCATGGTTATTAGAAATTGTAAAGCCAGGTTATCAGCAGCCAATTGATGCTAAAACATATAATGAAGTAATACAGGTATTAGAAAATAACCTAAAAATATTACATCCATTTATGCCATTTTTAACAGAAGAAATTTGGCAACATATTACCGAAAGAACTCCAGAAGAGGCTTTAGTAATTGCTTTATATCCGAAGTTAGAAACTGTAAATGAAGATTTAGTTGAGAATTTTGAGCTTGCTACAGAAATTATTTCGGGAATTAGAACGATAAGAAAAGATAAAAACATTTCTTTTAAAGAAGCGGTGGAATTATCGGTTGTAAATAACGAAAAATATACTACTGATTTTGATGCAATAATACAGAAGTTAACAAACGCTTCTATAATTAATTATGTAACAGATAAAGTTGAAGAAGCTGCTTCGTTTAGAGTAAAGTCGAACGAGTATTTTGTACCGATATCTTTAGAGAATATCGATGTAGAAGCTGAAATAATTAAGTTAAAAGCTGAGTTAAAAAGAGCTGAAGGATTTTTATTTGGAGTTCAGAAAAAATTATCTAATGAGCGTTTTGTGAGTAATGCTCCAGAGCAAGTAATTGTTATCGAACGAAAAAAAGAGGCTGATTCATTGGCAAAAATAAAAACGATTAAAGCTAGTTTAGCGAGTTTAAGTTAAAATATATTTAGTAAAAAATTAAAACCGCAAAGCAGTATGCTTTGCGGTTTTTTTAAGGATTAAAACCAGGTTAATTTTTATCAATCACATCACCAGAACCTATCGAGCTTGTATCAATATTTTTAGGATTTCCTTTATAATAAACACTTCCAGAGCCAACAATACTTGCTTTTATTTTAGAAGAAACAGTGGCTTGCACACTTCCAGAACCAGCAATACTTGCTTTTAAACTATTTGCATCTAATTCGTAAGCATTTACACTACCTGATCCAGCTATAGAACATTTAAAGTTATCAGTATTTCCTTTTAATTTAATATTACCAGAGCCACCAATTGATGTTTTTACAGTGTTAGCATTAACATTTGCAGTAATATTACCAGAGCCACCAATATTAAATGATGCTTCATCTGATTTTATACGTTTTTTAACGTTTATATTACCAGAACCTCCCAGCGAAACTGCATCAATACTTTCAAAAGGAATGGTGATAACTAAGCGTTCAGTGGTTTTAATATTTGTGTTTTCTTTAAATTGAACATTTAATTTACCGTTTTTTACTGTTGTTTCAATATATGGTAATATATTTTCTTCTCCTTCTAACGTTATTTTTCCTTCAGTTCCATCTACTAAATTTACTTCAAAAGAGCCTCCTACATTTACTTTGTCAAATTTATCTATCGATCTGGTTTTTGTAATTACGTTACCATTTCCTTTAATTTTCTTAGAGTTCCACCAACTTTGTGCGTTGATTGATATTGATACTAAGATTATAACAGTTGTTAAAAGTTGTTTTTTCATTGTATTGTTTTTTGAGTTATAATTAGTTACTTTTATGTTTTTATAAAATATGTCAAGAAGTTTTAAAGCATACAGCTTAGTTTATTTTTCAGCATGTTTACTATCTTTATTTTTTATTGATACAGATAAATCAATTACTGAGATGGTTATCAAGGTTTTTTCGTTGATGTTTTTGTCATTTTTATATTTAAGTTCTTCTAAAAAAATAAATTATTTTTATGTATTCATATTAATGAATTCTATTGCTTCTGATGCATTTTTAATCTTCGATGATGATTTTATGATGTTTGGAATTTTATTATTATTAATAAATAGATTCTTATATATAATTCTTGCAAGAAAAGCATTGTTTAATACTTCGGTTAAAATTTTATTAACTTACTTAATACCAAGTTTGCTTTTATTTATAACAATTTTTATTTTGTTAAAACCTTATATTCAAGAAATATCATTGCCTTTTTTTTTAATGGGAATAACTTCTGCAATAATGATAGGGCTGTCGTTTTTTAATTACTTAAAGACAATGAATAAAAAGAATATGTTCTTTTTGTTTGGTATATTACTAATTGTTATTGCTGATATTTTAATAGCTTTTAATAAATTTTTAGATTACCATATTCTTCTTGTAATAGTTTACACTATAATGTATTACATAGCAAGGTATTTAATTTGTTTATCAATGATAGATAAAAAATCTAGTCTTTAATTTTTAAAGAAACACCTCCGTATTTAGATTTTATAATAATGGTAGATTTAGAATTATCTTGACCAAAAACTCCTTCGTAATATTTTGATGTATGTTTTTTTATACTTTTATAAAATTCCACTTTGCTTTCAGGGTAATTGAAACCTGCATAATCTAAATCTACAGTAAATTTAAAATTATTATCGCTGCTAGTGCCTAGTTTAATACCAGCGTAACTACCATCTATTATAATTTCTTCAAAGCCTTTCAAGATGTTTTCTACTTTAATTCCGCCAAATTCTGTATTAATTTTAAGTTTTTTTCTTAATGTTCCGATTGATATTCCGGCGTAATCAGAACTTCCAGAAATGTTTTTAACATCATTTACAGATATGTTACCATAATCGCTATTAAAATTTAAGTTTTCACTAGTGCCAATTTTTACTGTAGAATAATCAGCATTAACATTTAATGTTTCTGATTTTTCTATTTTTAGTTTAGAATAATCAATGTTAATATTACCAGATTTCATGAAATTAATTTCCGAGCTACCACAATAATCAAGGTTAATTGCATTCGAGTCATTTAATAATTGATCAACATTTATGTTTCCGTAATCACAATTTAAATTAGCCTTCCCCTTAAGCTTGTCTAATTCTATAGCGCCATATTTATTATTTAAATCAGCATTATTAGTTACGGGCATTTTTATAAAATAATTAATTTTATAGTTAATATTATCATTATTTCCCCATGGCCAATTAGATTTAATTGCTTCGATCTTAGTCCTAGCTTCCACCAAATCTTTAGAAGCTTCAAAAAGAACGTTTATTGAATTAAGCTTTTTGTCAACACTACTTAAATCGTTTCCTTTTACAGTTATTTTAACCTCAATTTCAATACGATTCTTATCCCAAGTAATTACATTAACATTACCGTATTTATTATTAATGTATAAGGTTGCGTTTTTAGTAACGATAAAGTCTTTACTAATCGTTTTGCTTTTTTCATGCTTTTTTTTATCATTAGCCAACATTACAGTTGGTAACAGTATAAAAAGGAATATAAGTTTATATAATTTCATCATCTATAAGTTCTAATTTAGCAGGATTTTTTTGTTGCTCTAATTGTAGTAAGAGTCTTTCTAATACTTTTAATCTTTGTTGATAATTACCTATCATTTTTTGAATAACCTGACGCTTGTTTTCGTTTTTAGTTAATTCTTCAACAAGTGATTTATAATGGTCTTCTAGTTCCTCTATTTCATTTAAAGAATCTTCAATAATTGTTTCAGTTTCAATATTTCTATATTGTTCTAATTCTTTTAATTCTTGATTTATTGTTGATACAAAAAAACTTTGTGCTTCTGCCATTTTTGGTGAAACATCTGCAAGATCATAACTGTTTTGTTGTTGGTTATTACCAATATAAAAACCTAAAATTAGTAAGATAGATGCAGCAATGCTAATCCAAAAAATAGTTGGTTTTTGTTGTTTTTTCTGAGCTTCAATTTTTCTTAGAAAACGGTCTGAATGACCAGAATGAGGTTCGAATATATCGAAATCATTCTCATCAAAAAACAGATGTAATTTATCCTCCATATGCTTGTGCTTTATTTGTGTTGGCAAGTAATACTTGCTTTAATTTCTTTTTTGCTCTAGATATTGTTGTACGTACATTTTCGTTCGTATAATTTAAAATTTCAGAGATTTCTTCATAATCATACCCTTCAATTAAATTTAAAGTTAATACAATACGGTAATTTTCTTTTAGGTTCTGTAAACTTTCCATTACCTGTTTTACATCTAACGAATTATAATTAATAGGTGTTTCTTCAACTTCATAATCAGGAATAACATCCATTTTAACTTCTTCGTATCGATTATTTTTTTTTAATTGAGTAAGACTTTTATTTACTACAATTCTTTTTAACCAAGCCCCAAAAGCAACTTCACCTTTAAAAGTATTTAATTTAGTAAAAGCAGTTAAAAATGCTTCCTGAATTAAATCTTCGGCCTCAAATTCGTCTTTTAAAATACGATAAGCACTATTGTACATTGCTTTATAATAGGCATTGTACACTTGCATTTGTGCATTGCTATCGCTTTTTTTACAGCGGTCGATTAGTTGGTTGATATGTGTTTTTTTAGACTCCAATGAAATCATTCTATACTAGAGACAATTTGGTTTTTGAATTGTGACAGTTATTTTGATAAAAATAAAATTTTATTCTAAAAAGCAGATAATAAAACTAGTAATAATCTGTAATTGAGTAAAATATATTTATTGTTATATTTAATATGTTAAACAAAAATGAGGTTTAATAAACCGAATCAAAATATGTATATTTGGCATAATGATTGACAGTATAAAAATTATAGAATGTCCGCGAGATGCAATGCAAGGAATTAAAAGTCATTTTATTCCTACAGAAGCAAAAGCAAAATATATCAATTCACTTTTAAAAGTTGGATTTGATACGATAGATTTTGGAAGTTTTGTATCACCAAAAGCAATTCCTCAAATGCGAGATACTGCCGAGGTTTTATCAAAATTAGATTTATCAACAACAACAAGTAAGTTGTTAGCAATTGTAGCCAATGTTAGAGGTGCTAATGATGCTTCGCAGTTTGAGGAGATAGATTATTTAGGGTATCCTTTTTCGATATCAGAAAACTTTCAAATGCGAAACACGCACAAAACAATAGAACAATCTATAGATACGTTAAAAGAAGTATTAGCGATAGCAAATAGAACTAATAAAGAAGTTGTAGCGTATTTATCAATGGGTTTTGGTAATCCTTATGGAGATCCTTGGAGTGTTGAAATTGTTGGAGAGTGGACAGAAAAATTGTCTAATTTAGGCGTTAAAATTTTATCCTTATCAGACACTGTTGGTAGCTCAACACCTAAGGATATAGATTATTTATTTTCAAACCTAATACCAAGTTATCCGCAAATA
This sequence comes from Tenacibaculum sp. M1.3A, assembly GCF_057732375.1. NCBI lineage: Bacteria > Pseudomonadati > Bacteroidota > Flavobacteriia > Flavobacteriales > Flavobacteriaceae > Tenacibaculum > Tenacibaculum sp. M1.3A. The sequence continues at coordinate 84,127 of NZ_JBYJEF010000001.1, forward strand.
GAATTTGGCGCTCATTTACATACAACACCAACAAAATGGCATGAAAAAGTAGATGCAGCTTTTAAAGCAGGATGTCATCGTTTTGATGGTGCAATTAAAGGTTATGGAGGTTGCCCAATGGCAAAAGACGATTTAACAGGTAATATGCCAACTGAAAAATTATTGTCATATTTTACTGCAAATAAAGTAACAACAAATATAAAACCAATGAGTTTTGAAAGTGCTTACAACAAAGCACTTGAAGTTTTTTAATGAAACATGAAGTTTAAATTTATCATACTTTTTCTGTTTTTCTCATCACTTTGTCAATCTCAAATGGACAAAAGGGTAGGAGTATGGCAAATTCGAAACGGAGAATTGATAAAAAACAGGTCTAATAAAAACGATTTAGCAAACGATTATTGGAAAGAATTTTACAGAATTTTCCCGCAAGAATTAACAACAAAATATGTTAGAAGAATTGTTTTAATGACTGATGGAGTTGATGAGAAAACAGGTGCGTTAGTGTCTTTAAATTCTAGAAACGATAAGTGGCAGTTAGAAATAGATATTAAAGATGTTAACTTAAAATCGAGAGAGAAAAAAAGATTGCATGAATCTATTTATACCATGGTGCATGAATTTGGTCATTTATTAACGCTTAATAAAACTCAAATTAGGCCAACCAAAAAGCAAAAGCAAGAAGAAGGAGAGCTGTATTTAACGCTAGAAGGTGAAGCATATAAAAATAGTTATATAAACCAGTTTGTAAACTTATTTTGGAAAGGTAATTTATTAACCCGCTGGGATACAATTCAGAAAGAATATTGCTTTACAGAAGCAAACTGTGTAGAAAAACTATATGATTTGTACAATAATAACCGCTCGGAGTTTTTAACGGATTATGCAGCCGAAAGCCCTGAAGAAGATATTGTAGAAAGTTGGACCGCCTTTGTTTTGAGATCTAAAATTAGAAGACCAAAAACAACTGCACACAAAAAAATAAACTTCTTTTATCAATTTCCAGAATTGGTAGCATATAGAAAAATGATTAGACAAAATACCCGTAAATATCTTCATTAGAATATGTAAATTTGCTTCATTAAAAAACACACAATGAAACAAGTTAAAATTCTATTTATAGTTACACTAACAATCTTTATAATAGGTTGTACATCTAATAAAAACACCAATACAGCTCATCAATTTAAAAAAGAAGCAGGAAAAATCTACTTTAATATACTGCAATTAAACGACGTTTACGAAATAGCGCCTATTCAAGGAGGAAAGTTCGGAGGAATGGCTAGAGTAGAAACCGTACATCAAAATTTATTAAAAGAAAATAAAAATACCATGCTTGTTTTGGCAGGAGATTTTTTGAATCCTTCATTAATCGGAACCATGAAAGTTGATGGTTCTCGAGTAAGAGGTAAGCAAATGGTTGAAGTTATGAATGTGATGAATTTTGATCTTGTGGCTTTTGGTAATCATGAGTTAGATTTAAGTTATACTAGTTTACAAGAACGATTAAATGAAAGTAATTTCGATTGGATTTCATCAAATGTATTGCATAATAAAGATGGAGAACATTCTTATTTCCATAAAGTTATCAAAGGAAAAAAAGAAAATCTTAAAGATTCTTTCATTAAAGAGTTTGATAATGAAGATGGTACAAAATTAAAAGTAGGTTTTATAAGCGCTTGTATTCCGTCAAACCCGAAAAGTTATGTGTTTTATGGAGATGTGTATGAAGAAATACAAAGAGCTTATAATGATATAAAAGATAAAGTTGATGTTGTTATAGGTTTAACGCATTTAACATTAGCGCAAGATAAAAAAGTAGCAGAAATGTTTCCTAGTATTTCCTTAATAATGGGAGGGCATGAGCACACTAATACTTACGAACATGTAGAAAATGTAATTATTGCAAAGGCAGACGCAAATGCAAAAACAGCTTATATTCATAGGTTTGAATATGATCCAGCAACAAAAAAAGTTCAATTAAAATCAGAATTAAAAGAGATTAACGATAAAATTTCTACTGATATAAACGTAGGAAAGATTGTAACTAAATGGCAAGACATTTTAAAGAACAAAATTCAAGATATAGTGCCAAATCCTTATGAAGTAATTTATAACGCAAAAATGCCATTAGATGCAACAGAAACAGCCATAAGAAGTGTGCAAACTAATATGGGGAAAATCATTACAAAAGCAATGAGTTTTGCTTATGATAACAAAGTAGATTGTGCTCTAGTAAATGGAGGTTCAGTTCGTATAGACGACGTTTTAGAAGGAGCGGTAAATGTTATAGATATTTTTAGAGTTTTACCTTATGGTGGCGCTGTTTTAAAAGTTGAAATTAAAGGAAATTTATTAAAAGAAGTTTTAGATTATGGTTTTAATGCCGCAGGTACAGGTGCTTATTTACAGCGTTACAATGCTAATAAAGTAAATGAGAGTTGGCAAATAGCTAATGAACCTATAAATTTAAATAAAGTATATACAGTAGCTTTTTCAGATTATTTATTAAGAGGATTAGATATTCCTGGTTTATCGGATAAAAATCCAAATGTTATTTCGATTTATAAACCAAAATCTACAGAGTTGAGCTACGATATAAGAAAAGCAGTAACAAATTACTTAAAGACTACTAAATAATAACTTTGTGATATTTAAGTTATTAAGATTTATTTTAAATAATACATTAAAGTTTATTTAAAATAAATCTTAATAAGCTTTGTTAGATTGATAAACTCTTTTACATTTGCACCCGTAAAACAATTAATTATTTAAAGTTAATCTAAATAAAAATGAAAAAAGTACTTTTTGCAGTATTACTAACTGCATCATTATTCGCAACAGCACAATCAGCTCCGCAAGATAGTATTCCTACAAACCCACAAAGCCAACAAAATGCAGCACAGCGTATTTTGTCATCAAATTTAAGTCAAAAAGGATTAACTGTAGGTGGTTATGCAGAGGCTCATTATAATAGGGCTACAGGAGAAAATGCAAATTTAGATGTACACAGAGTTGTAGTGTTATTTGGTTATAAATTTAACGAACGCACACAATTTATTACTGAATTAGAGTTTGAACACGTAAAAGAAGTATATGTAGAGCAAGCTTTTTTACAATATAGTTTAACCGATAACATCAACTTAAGAGCGGGTTTAATGTTGGTGCCAATGGGTATAATAAATGAATACCATGAACCAACTACTTTTAATGGTGTTGAAAGACCTAGTATGGATAAATCTATTGTTCCTTCTACTTGGAGAGAAATTGGTTTAGGTATTTCAGGTAGATGGGATGAAGCATCTTTACGTTACCAAGCATATGTTTTTAACGGATTTACTTCTGATAATGAAGGTAAGTATTTAGGAGGTAGTAACGGATTTCGTAACGGACGCCAAAAAGGAGCTGAATCTATGATGAATAATGTAAATTTTTCAGGTAAGTTAGATTATTACGGATTACCAGGTTTACGTTTAGGATTATCAGGATACTTTGGTAGAACTCAATCAGAACAGGCTATAGAGAATATTGATGGATCAGATGTGGGTATAGCAATGGTTGGTTTAGATGCTCGTTATGCATACAAGCGTTTTACAGCAAGAGGTCAGTTTATCCATGCAGGTGTTTCTGATAGCAAGGAATATAACGAATATTACAGTGCTGTCTCTGGAAATGCTGTAGATTTAGGAAGTGCTTTACAAGGATGGTATTTAGAAACAGCTTATAATTTATTAGCGCAAGATAAAAAACAACAATTATTTGCCTTTGCTAGATATGAAGACTATAATACGCATGCATCTACAGATGGTGGTTTAGCTCAAAACTTAGCTTATGACCGTGATGAATGGACGTTTGGTTTAACATATAAAGTTGCACCAGGTGCTGCATTTAAGGCAGATTACCAATTTAAAAATAATGCAGTTGACGGAAGTCAAACAATCAAACAATTAAACCTTGGCTTTGGTGTTTGGTTCTAAATAAAATTAAAAGTTTGTTATTATTTGTAGAGATCGAACCAAGTTTTTATAATTTGGTTCGGTTTTTGTTTTTTATTTAGACTAATTCTAATTATTTTTGCAATATGAAAACTCATACTTTATTATTTTTCTTATTTATAATTACTTCATTAGCATTGCTATCTTTTAGTGTGCCTAAGAATTTACAGAAAAAAGTTGAAAAAGAAATTAAAAAAACATTTAATGTTGATGAGTTTTCGTTAAGTAAAGTAATTGTACCTGAATCTGTGAATAATAAATTAAAAGGTGAAATTTCTGAAGAAAATTTACTAAAGATTACAGTTGATGATAAAATATTAGGGTTTGCTTTTATTAATAAAGCACCTAGTAAAACAGATGAGTTTGACTATTTGGTTTTATTAGACAAGGAGTTAATTGTTATAAAAACGAAGATATTAATATACCGCGAAGACTATGGAGGCGAAATAGGTAGTAAGCGTTGGTTAAAGCAGTTTATAGGTAAAACATCAAAAGATACTTTAAAATACGAAAAAGATATTGTAGCAATTTCAGGAGCAACAATTTCAGCTTCTTCAATGACAATTGCAGTTAATACTTTTCTTCAAAATTTAGAAATTCTTCATCAAAATAAAGTGTTGTAAATGCAAATTCACGGTGTAATTCATCAGTTTCCGAAAGAAATAAAATTATTAATACTAGCTTTTATATGCACTTTAAGTATTGGTTTTTTTGGCGGAATATCATTTGTTAGAGACACAACAAATTCTAATCCAACAGGTATAGAAGAGCGTTATCTAGGAAACGAAGATGTTGAAGAGGCTACCACAATGAAATTCAAAAAATCTGCAGGAGAAATAAAAACAACAGTACACAATCATATTTTATCGCTTTCAGTAATTTTCTTTTTATTAGCTATAATTGTATCAACAACAAGTATCAATAAAAAATTAAAATTATTTTTAATGATTGAACCTTTTATATCAATTATTAGCACTTTCGGTGGTATTTATTTAATGTGGACAGGTATTACTTGGATGAAATATATTATTATGATTTCAGGTTTACTGATGACGCTTTCTTTCGGTACAGCAGTTTTAATGATTTTTAGTCAGTTGTTATCAAAAAAGAAGTTGACTTTAGAATAAAGTTTACAGAATCAGTTCTTATTTATAAAACTAGGTATTCAATAAATGGATTTATCTGCGAATTTTTGGGGGAATAAATATAAGTCCAATAAAATTGGTTGGGATTTAGGAGCTATTTCGCCACCTATAAAAGCTTATTTTGATCAACTAGAAAACAAAGAACTAAAAATTTTAATTCCTGGAGGAGGAAATTCTTACGAAGCAGAATATCTTTTTAACAACGGATTTAAAAATGTTTTTGTAGTTGATATCTCTAAAGAACCTTTAAGTAATCTAAAGAAAAGAGTTCCGAAATTTCCTTTGTCACAATTAATTAATGCTAATTTTTTTGATATAAATTTTACTTTTGATTTAATAATCGAACAAACTTTTTTTTGTGCGATAGATCCGAATTTGCGTGTAAAATATGCTTTAAAAATGAATGATTTGCTTAATGAAAACGGAAAGTTAGTAGGTTTGTTATTTGATGCAAAATTAAATGAAGATCATCCGCCTTTTGGGGGGAATAAACAAGAATATTTATCTTACTTTAAACCTTATTTTAAGATAAAAAAAATGGAGTCTTGCTATAATTCGTATCATAATAGAAAAGGTATGGAGTTGTTTGTAATACTCCAGAAAAAGTAGTTTTAATATTATCTTTAATTTCCTTTTAAACGCATCCATAATTCTGAGAACAATTTTTTCCCGTCTCTTTTATCTTTAGGTTCTTCTTTTAAAAGAATATTACCTAAGCGATCTGTAGTAATTTTATATTTAAAAACAAAGTTTTGAGAATTTGGCGCCAAACTTAAAAGTCCAAATCGTAAGTCATTATAATAAAGGTTTTCATCCTTTTTTGTAATCGTATACCATCCTTCAGAAATAGCAATCATTTGTTTTACTTTTTGATTATCAGCTAGGTTTTCTAATAAATGATGATTTTTAGGATAATAATTAAAAGTAATAGGTTGTGTATCAAAAAATGAATAATTGGTTAATAGATATCCATTTTCTGTTTCTGCATTAGCGCTCCAAAGGACAGTATTCATTGGCGAAGGTCTGGTGTCTAATTGTAAATATGATATTTTTTGAGTTTTTAAGGCAGCTTCAAATTGATTGAAAGCCATCCATTTTAAAAAAAATGTAAGCACTAAATAAGAAGAGCTAGCTATTAAGCCAATTGTATTGTAAAACTGACGTTTTTTAGAGGTTCGTTTTTGCCTCATAGCTAATAGTAGAAAAACTAGAAAAGGAACCGTATAAAGAGGGTCGATAACAAATATGGTTTTAAATGCTAGTCGGATATCAAAAGGCCAAAAAAATTGTGTTCCCCAAGTAGTATGAGCATCTAAAATAGGATGTGTGATAAAAGCCCAGAAAAACAACCAAGACCAACTTTTAAAACTCTTGTATTTCTCATAACTAGAAACCAACCAACCAAAAACCGGAGCAAAGAGTACAGAAAAGAGTATAGAATGTGTAAAACCACGATGAATAGAGAGTGCTGTTACTGTATCTGTAAAATAAGAAGAAAGTACATCTAAGTCAGGAAGGGTTCCTGCAATTGCGCCATAAAGCATGGCTTTATTGCCAATTTTTTTTCCTAGAACAGCTTCGCCAACAGCGGCACCTAATATTATTTGAGTAAGTGAATCCATATTGCTAACAAAAATAAGTTTTGTATCTGATAAAATATGGATTACTTTATTTAATATAGTTATATATGATAATTGTAAACACGTTATTTTTATTAACTTTAATTTAAAATTGAGTTGCCGTTATTTGTAGTATATTTGCACGTAATTAATTAACAACACACTAAATTAATTGCACATGCAAGCTCACGAATCAAAAATAGTAGGCGAAGGTTTAACGTACGATGACGTTTTATTAATACCAGCTTATTCTGAAATACTTCCAAGAGAAGTTTCTATTCAAACAAAATTCACTAAAAACATAACAATTAACGTTCCTATAGTTTCTGCTGCTATGGATACTGTTACAGAATCTGCTATGGCAATTGCTATGGCTAGAGAAGGAGGAATAGGTGTTTTACATAAAAATATGACTATCGAGCAACAGGCTCAAGAAGTTCGTAAGGTAAAACGTGCAGAAAGCGGTATGATTATAGATCCGGTTACGTTACCATTAACAGCTGTAGTTTTAGACGCTAAAATGTTAATGAAAGAACATAGTATTGGCGGAATTCCGGTTGTGGATGATAGCGGAATTTTAAAAGGAATTGTTACCAATCGTGATTTGCGTTTCGAACATAAAAATGACAGAGCTATTGTAGAAGTAATGACTAAAGAAAATTTAGTTACTGCAGCAGTAGGAACTTCATTAAAATCAGCTGAAAGCATTTTACAAGAAAATAAAATTGAAAAATTATTAATTGTAGACGATAATTATAAACTTTCTGGATTAATTACTTTTAGAGATATTACAAAGGTTACTCAAAAACCAATAGCAAATAAAGATACATACGGACGTTTACGTGTTGCAGCTGCATTAGGTGTTACAGCGGATGCTGTTGATAGAGCAGAAGCCTTAGTAAAAGCAGGCGTAGATGCGGTAATTATAGATACAGCACACGGACATACAAAAGGTGTGGTTACTGTTCTAAAAGAAGTAAAAGCAAAGTTCCCAGACTTAGATGTAATTGTTGGTAATATAGCAACAGCAGAGGCAGCTAAATATTTAGTGGAAGCTGGCGCTGATGCAGTAAAAGTTGGTATAGGACCGGGTTCTATTTGTACAACTCGTGTAGTTGCAGGTGTAGGTTTTCCTCAGTTTTCAGCAGTGTTAGAAGTTGCAGCAGCAATAAAAGGAAGCGGTGTGCCAGTAATTGCAGATGGAGGAATCCGTTATACAGGAGATATCCCTAAAGCAATTGCAGCAGGTGCAGATTGCGTGATGTTAGGATCTTTATTAGCAGGAACAAAAGAATCACCAGGAGAAACGATTATCTATGAAGGACGTAAGTTTAAGTCGTATAGAGGAATGGGATCTGTTGAAGCAATGAAAGAAGGTTCTAAAGATCGTTATTTTCAGGATGTTGAAGATGATATTAAAAAATTAGTACCAGAAGGTATTGTTGGTCGTGTGCCATATAAAGGAGATTTAGAAGAAAGTATTCATCAGTTTGTTGGTGGTTTACGAGCAGGTATGGGCTATTGTGGATCTAAAGACGTAGAAACTTTACAAAACACAGGTAAGTTTGTACGTATTACTTCAAGCGGAATAAATGAAAGCCATCCTCATGATGTAGCAATTACAAAAGAAGCTCCGAATTATAGTAGAAGATAATTTTAATAAAAAAAGTTCATAAATAAAAAACTCTGTTGAAAACTAATTCAACAGAGTTTTTTGTTTTTAAAGAGTAAAGCCTCATTTACAGAGTAAGTATCACGTTTTAACAGTTTGAATAAAGAAAAAGTAAAAATTATATATTAGCAAATTTATTATGAGAGCAATATTTTTATTTATTTTATTTTTTTTAGGGGTAGCTTCTATTTTTATGACTATTAATGATGTAATTAATAGTAGGTATTTAAAAGAGATTAAAAATATTAAGAGTTTAAATAGTAAAGATAAGTATATGTCTGAAGATTTACTTTTAATAACTAGATATAGGGATCGTAATGTAAACACAAGCGAAACAATTCGTTTTGATATTGACGGAATCCTTCAAAGTAATGACTCTATTATAAGTTTAGATATTGGGTTTCCAAAATACCTAGATTTCAATTTAAAATACCAGCCAGTATATAGAAGTAAATTAACAGGGATTTATTATTTAAAAGATGCTCCGTCAAAATATTATAACGGTAAGTTAAGAGAATTATATTTTTTTATTTTCTTGAAAATTTGTTTTTATCCTATATTAATTACACTAATTATTTTTTTTAGAAAGTATTACAAAGAAAGAATCTATAGAATATAGTTTTATAGAGTAATTAGAAAATTTTAGGAATAGTAGAATAAAATCAAACTCTGTTGAAAACTATTTCAACAGAGTTTTTTGTTTTTAAAGAGTAAATGTTACTTTAGCAGAGACTTCAATTTCCTTATTTTTATGACTCAAGAAACAAAATACACCGAAGATAATATTCGCTCGCTCGATTGGAAAGAACACATTCGTATGCGACCGGGAATGTACATTGGTAAGCTAGGTGATGGTTCGTCTGCCGATGACGGAATTTATATTTTGGTAAAAGAGGTTTTAGACAACTCTATTGATGAATATGTGATGGGAGCCGGTAAGACCATCGAAATTTCTATTCAAGGTAATAAAGTTATTGTTAGAGATTACGGTCGTGGTATTCCGCTAGGAAAAGTAGTTGATGTAGTTTCTAAAATGAATACGGGAGGAAAGTACGACTCTAAAGCATTTAAAAAATCGGTAGGTTTAAACGGTGTAGGTACGAAAGCGGTAAATGCACTGTCTTCATTTTTTAGAGTAGAATCATCAAGAGATGGTAAATCTGCAGCAGCAGAATTTTCACAAGGTAATTTAACAGATCAAGAGTTTTTAGAAGAAACTTCTCGTAGAAAAGGTACAAAAGTATCTTTTATACCTGATGAAGCTATTTTTAAAAATTATAAATTCAGAAACGAGTACGTTGCTAAAATGCTTAAAAACTATGTGTATTTAAACACAGGTTTAACGATTGTTTTTAACGGCGAAAAATATATATCAGAAAACGGATTAAAAGATTTGTTGGAAGATAACAACAGTCAGGATGATATGTTGTACCCGATTATTCATTTAAAAGGAGATGATATAGAAGTTGCTATCACACACAGTAAAACGCAATATTCAGAAGAGTACCATTCGTTTGTAAACGGTCAGCATACGACGCAAGGAGGTACGCATCAAGCAGCATTTAGAGAAGCCATTGTAAAAACAATTCGTGAGTTTTACGGTAAGAATTTTGAAGCCTCTGATATTCGTAAATCAATCATTTCGGCAATTGCTATTAAAGTGATGGAGCCTGTTTTTGAAAGTCAAACTAAAACAAAATTAGGTTCTACAGATATGGGAGGCGAGTTGCCAACCGTAAGAACGTATATAAACGATTTTTTAAAAACGAAATTAGATAATTACCTACATAAAAATGTAGATACGGCTGATAAGTTACAGCGTAAAATTATACAAGCAGAGAAAGAGCGTAAAGAATTATCAGGAATACGAAAATTAGCTAAAGATAGGGCAAAGAAATCAAGTTTACATAATAAGAAACTAAGAGATTGTAGAGTTCATTTAGGAGATACAAAAAAAGAAGCTTATTTAGAATCTACTTTGTTTATTACCGAGGGAGATTCAGCATCTGGATCTATCACAAAATCTAGAAACGTAAACACACAAGCGGTTTTTAGTTTAAAAGGGAAGCCTTTAAATTCGTACGGATTAAGTAAGAAGATTGTATATGAAAACGAAGAGTTTAATTTATTGCAGGCGGCTTTAAATATAGAAGAAGGTATACAAGATTTGCGTTACAACAATATTGTAATAGCAACCGATGCCGATGTTGATGGTATGCACATTCGTTTATTATTAATCACATTCTTTTTACAGTTTTTCCCTGAAGTAATAAAAGAAGGTCATTTATATATTTTAGAAACTCCGTTATTTAGAGTTCGTAATAAAAAAGATACCTATTACTGTTATTCAGAAGATGAGAAACGAGAAGCAATAGAGAAATTAAGAGGAAAGCCAGAAATAACTCGATTTAAGGGATTAGGGGAAATTTCACCAAACGAATTTGTTCATTTTATTGGTGATGATATTCGTTTAGATCCTGTTATGTTAGATAAAGAAATGTCGATAGAGCAAATGCTAGAATTCTATATGGGGAAGAACACTCCAGACAGGCAAAAATTTATCATCGAGAATTTAAAAGTTGAATTAGATGTTATTGAAGAAGAAATTTAAAAGATAATATTTAAGTATTTTATACAAGTAATAATGAATAAAGAAAGAAGAGTAAGAATATACTTAATAATAGCCTTTACCATCTTTTTTATCAATCTATTAAATGTTCATTTAGATAATTTAAGTTGGCAGATTAATAGTAAGCATTATATAAATATGATGGTGGCATCAGTAGTTTTCGCTATCATTTTTATCCTGAATAAAAAAAAACAATAACTCTTAAAAGAATACCCATTATTCAATGAGTGAAGAAAATAATAGTTACGAGCATGACGAAGAACTGAGTCAACCAATAGAAAATGCAGAAACGATAACGAAAGTTACCGGAATGTATAAAGAATGGTTTTTAGACTACGCTTCGTATGTAATTCTAGAAAGAGCTGTTCCGTCTTTAGAAGACGGATTAAAACCTGTGCAACGTAGAATAATGCATTCTATGAAAGACTTAGATGATGGGCGCTACAATAAAGTAGCAAATATTGTTGGGCATACCATGCAATATCACCCGCACGGAGATGCTTCTATCGCAGATGCGATGGTGCAAATAGGTCAGAAAGAATTACTGATTGATATGCAAGGTAACTGGGGTAATATTTTAACAGGAGACCGCGCAGCGGCTTCTCGTTATATAGAAGCTCGTTTATCAAAATTCGCTTTAGAAGTTGTTTTTAATCCAAAAACAACCGATTGGAAGCAATCATATGATGGTCGTAGAAAAGAACCGATAGATTTACCTGTAAAGTTTCCTTTATTATTAGCACAAGGAGCAGAGGGAATTGCAGTTGGTTTATCAACAAAAATATTACCACACAATTTTAATGAATTGATAGATGCTTCTATTAAATATTTGAAAGGAAAAAACTTTACAATTGTGCCTGATTTTTTAACGGGTGGAATTGCAGATTTCACCAATTATAATGATGGTATAAGAGGAGGAAAGGTTCGGATACGAGCAAAAATTTCTCAACTAGATAAAAAGACTTTAGTAATTACTGAAATTCCGTTTGCTACGACTACTACAACTTTAATCGATAGTATTTTAAAAGCAAATGAAAAAGGGAAGATAAAGATTAAAAAAATTGAAGATAATACCGCAGCCAATGTAGAGATTTTAGTGCATTTACCTACAGGAATATCTCCAGATAAAACAATTGATGCTTTATATGCTTTTACGAGTTGTGAAAACTCAATTTCACCATTATCTTGTACTATTGAAGATAATAAGCCTGTATTTGTAGGAGTTTCTGAAATGTTAAAGCATTCTACCGATTTAACGGTAAACTTACTTAAACGTGAATTAGAAATTCAGTTAAATGAGTTACAAGAACAATGGCATTTTGCATCGTTAGAGCGAATTTTTATTGAAAACAGAATCTACCGTGATATTGAAGAGGTAGAAACTTGGCAAGGTGTAATAGAGGCTATTGATAAAGGTTTGCAGCCTCATATAAAACATTTAAAAAGAGCAATAACAGAAGAAGATATAGTTCGTTTAACTGAAATCAGAATTAAGAAAATTTCTAAATTCGATATCGACAAAGCCAAACAGCATATTGAAGGGTTAGAGGAGAAAATAGCTGAAGTAAAGAATTATTTAGATAATTTAATAGAGTTTGCTATTAACTACTTTAAAAACTTAAAAACAAAGTACGGTAAAGGTCGTGAACGAAAAACTGAAATCAGAATTTTTGACGATATCGTCGCTACGAAAGTAGTAATGCGAAATACCAAACTTTATGTAAATAGAGAAGAAGGTTTTGTTGGTACTTCACTTAAAAAAGATGAATACGTTACTGAGTGTGCAGATATTGATGATATTATTATCTTTAAAAGCGATGGTAAAATGATTGTTACCAAAGTAGCAGCAAAAACTTTTGTAGGTAAAGATATTATTCATATTGCAATCTTTAAAAAGAAAGATAGGCGTACCGTGTATAATATGATGTATAAAGACGGTGCTAAAGGAGCTAGTTATATGAAGCGTTTTAATGTAACTAGTGTAACACGTGATAAGGAGTATGATTTAACTGTAGGTAGTAAAGATTCAAAAATGTTATACTTTTCAGCAAATCCGAATGGAGAAGCTGAGGTTGTAACGATCAATCTACGTGCTGTTGGTAGTATTAAAAAATTAAAATGGGATATTGATTTCTCTGACTTAGCAATAAAAGGAAGAGCAGTTCGTGGTAATCAAATAACCAAATTTGCCATTCGAAAAATTGATTTTAAATCAGCCGGAGTATCTACTTTAAAACCTCGTAAAATATGGTTTGATGATGCAGTACAGCGATTGAATGTTGATAATAGAGGAGAGTTGTTAGGAGAGTTTAGGGCAGAAGATAAAATTTTAATAGCAACACAATCCGGTAAAATCAAGGCGATATCTCCAGAGTTATCAATGCATTTTGAAAATGACATGATTGTATTAGAAAAATGGAAGCCCAACAAACCTATTTCAGCCGTTTATTTCGATGGAGAAAAAGAGCGTTATTATGTAAAAAGATTCTTAATTGAAACCACCGACAAAGAAGAGTTATTTATATCAGAAACAGAAAAATCGAAATTAGAAATTGTTTCTACAGATTATCGTCCAATGGCTGAGGTATTATTCTCTAAGCGTAGTTTGGACAAGATTGATATAAATTTTGAGGATTTTATAGCTGTAAAAGGTATTAAAGCGCAAGGAAATCAATTAACAACTGATAAAATACGTACGGTAAACTTATTAGAATCATTGCCATACGAAGAACCAAAAGTAGAGAGGGTAGAGGATATTGAAGTAAATGATGAGAAAGAAATAATCGAAGAAATTTTACCCTTTAATATAGAAGAAATAGCACCAAAAGAATTTGTAAATACGAAAGAAGATAAAGCAAAAAAAGCATTAGAACGTGCACTTCAAAAAAAGAAAAAACAAACAGAAGAAGATGATGATAGTCAAACAGCATTATTTTAATGGATAAGTTATTTAAATATCATTTTAACCTAGATTCTTTTTTTGGAATTTTAGGATATGTGCTAGCAGTTGTTTTTGTTGCTTGGATATTGTCTAGAATTGTACGTTATGTTATTGTTCAGATAATAAAACGTAGAAAAATAGATCGTTATGGGAAAACAAGTATTTTGTTTTTACGTAATTCAGTGAAGTTTTTTCTAGGTCTTTTTGGTATTATCTATACTATTATGACAGTGCCTGCTTTTAGAAGCAAGGCAACTTTAATTTTTTCGGGAGCAGGTATATTAGCTGCAATTATTGGTTTTGCGGCACAAGCAGCTTTATCTAATTTAATAGCAGGAGCATTTATTGTTATTTTCCGACCGTTTCGTGTAGGCGATTATATTAGGTTAGATGATACCCGTGTTGGTATTGTAGAAGACATTACACTGCGACATACGGTAATTAATAATTTTGAAAATAAGCGATTAATTATACCGAATTCTGTAATAAGTACCGATTCTGTTTTAAATCACACCATTGAAGATTCGCATGTATTAAGTTTTAATAATTTTAAATTAGGCTTAAAGGCGGATATCGATTTAGCTCGAAAAATTATACAAGAAGAGGCTATTAAGCTTCCTACAGTGATTGATTTTAGAACGCCAGAAGAGGTAATAACAGATAAAGAACAAGTAGATGTTCGAGTAATTGATGTATATACAGATCATATACATTTAAGAGCTTATGTTTGGTTGAATGAACCGTTTCAGGAGTTTAAAACCAAATGCGCTTTAAAAGAAGCTGTTCATAAACGATTTTTGGCTGAAGGTGTAGCTTTGCCAATACCTATTTATAAAGTAGTAAAGGTATAATTAACTTTGGTTTATCTTTTTGTTGCGTATTTATATTTATCAAATTTTTTAGGTAGTTCATTTGTAATTTTTAGCCTATTAGATGTAATATTAGGTTTAATTTTTATGATTTTTGTGTTTTCGCTAATTTTTACATCATGTGTGCTTTTCATTTTAAGAACATCAATATGTAATGCCTTAAAGGTATAATCTCCTTTTTTTAGATTAATTATAACATATTCTCTAGGTCTAATTTGCCCTAATGCTTTATCGTTTATCCAAACATTTAATCTGGCAGTGTTATCTATTTTATGTAAAATATCCGCTCCGTTATAAATTAAAACTGTTCCGTTACCTAATTTATCAAGTGTTACTTTGTTTAAGTCTGTCTTTACAAAAGTGTATTGAGAAGTTATTGGTTTTAAAGCGCATGAGCTTAATAATGATAACATTAGGAATAGAATTATATATTTATAAACTTTCATATATTATAATTTTAAATGAATATTTAAGTGTTTTTTTTGTTTGATAAAAAAGGCTACAAGAACTTTTAGCACCAACTCATAATTGCATTATAAACATACAAAAAACCAATAAAAGAATGGTGAAAAACTTATAGTTTTAAGCGTGGTTAGCTTAAAATAAATATCAATAAAAAAATAAAGAAGTATAACTGTTTACTCCTAAGCTTAAAAATGATTAATCTTTAAAAAGAAAACCTAAACCTAAACGACTTAAAAATTTCTTTTCAAAAGCCCAAAAGAATTTAAACTGGCCAAATAACCAACCAACTAAAGGCAAAGTTGTTTGATAAATAGGAAAAATAAGTAAAATACGTAAAGGCCAATACAACCAAGGCGAAGTAGTTTCAAGAGAAAGGCCGAAAAAAGCTGTAATAGGTTTTGCAACCCAAGAAGCAAACGAACCGTTAATAGAAAACACGATTAGTACAGCAATTACATCCCAATTGGTTTTTAAACCCCAACGTTGTTTTAATTTTTCCATGGGCGCAAAAGTAATTAAAAGAAAAAGGGCAAACAAATGTTTCCCCTTTTTGATATTATATAAATGTGATATTTATTTTTTTCCGAAAAGACCACCCAGTAATCCACCTAGTAATCCACCACCAGATTTTTTTTGATCGGCACCGCCCAAAACCATACCAGCAATATCATCAACAATACTTCCGTCACCATCAGCATCTAAAATTTGCTCTAAAAAACTTTGCTCTTTATCAGCAGAGTTACCACCAAGCAGTCCACCTAATAAACCACCTAAGTCACTTGAGTTGTTTACATTATCCTGGCGAGATTGTTTCCCTAAAACACCCATTAAAATTGGAGCAGCTGTTTTTAAAATGTTTGCAACAGCATCTGCATCTATTCCTGCTTTTTGTCCAATAATTTTTTCTACTCCTTGTTGTTTATTTCCTAAAACGTGTTTTAAAATATTACCACCATCTTGTAAAACATCTGCATTTACACCGCCATTAAATAAACCACCTAAATTATCTAAAATACTACCGTCGTGTTTATTTAAAGCTCCCATTAATCCTTCAGCTCCTTGTTGGGTTGAGGTATTACGCTGCATTGCTTTCATTAAAACAGGCAAAGCCATAGTTAAAACGCTACTTGTTTTATTCGTGTCTTGTCCTGTAGAACCGGCTACTCCTGATATAATTGATTTACCTAAGTCGCTGTTTAATAAGTCTAAAATTCCTGCCATTTTTTTGTTTTAATAAGATTAGTAATTAGTTTTTAATAGTGAGACACAAGTTACGCATTAATGGTCACATTTTTTAAATATTTATTTTATCTTACAACCCTTTAAATATTTAAATCATATAAATGAAAAAACTGGCGTTACATTGGAAAATTTTAATAGGAATGGTTCTAGGAATCTTATTCGGATTTTTAGCATTGAAATTTGGCTGGAATAGTTTTATAGAGAACTGGATAAAACCATTAGGAACTATTTTTGTTAAATTATTAAAATTAATAGCTGTACCGTTAATTGTAGCTTCATTAATTAAAGGAATTTCAGATTTAAAAGATATTTCTAAATTTAAAAGTATTGGTGTAAGAACTATGCTAATATATATAGGTACTACTGTAATTGCAATTACAATTGGTTTAGTATTGGTAAATGTGATTCAGCCAGGAGATGGAATATCGCAAGAAACAGTAGAAAAACTTACAAATACATACGCAAAAAGTTCTGGTGTAACAGCTAAAATTACTGAAGCAACAAGGCAACAGAGTAGCGGGCCTTTACAGTTTGTAGTAGATATGGTGCCTGATAATGCCGTAAGTGCAATGAGTAATAATAAAGCAATGTTACAAGTAATATTTTTTACTATTTTCTTAGGGATATCAATGCTATTAATAGGAGAAAAGAAAGCAAAACCGTTAAAGAATTTTTTCGATTCATTAAATGAAGCTATTTTAAAAATGGTAGATCTTATAATGTTAATTTCTCCATTTGCCGTTTTTGCTTTATTGGCAAATGTTGTGGTTACTTCTGGTGATCCTGATATTTTACTTGCCTTATTAAAGTATGCAGGTGTTGTCGTTTTAGGTTTGTTTTTAATGATTATATTTTATGCAATTTTAATAAGTGTTTATACAAAGAAAAATCCGTTTTGGGTTTTAAAACAGTTAAGCCCAGCACAATTGTTAGCTTTTTCTACAAGTTCGAGTGCGGCAACGTTACCTGTTACGATGGAGCGTGTAGAGGAACATATTGGAGTAGATAAAGAAGTATCTAGTTTTGTATTGCCAGTAGGTGCAACTATAAATATGGACGGAACAAGTTTATACCAAGCAGTAGCAGCTGTATTTGTAATGCAAGTTTTATGGCCAGAAGGTTTAGGTTTTGCAAATCAAATGGCAATTGTTTTAACAGCTTTACTAGCATCTATTGGTAGTGCAGCTGTTCCTGGAGCAGGAATGGTAATGTTGGTTATTGTTTTAGAATCTATTGGTTTCCCTAAAGATTTATATCCGGTGGCTTTAGCATTAATTTTTGCTGTAGATAGGCCTTTAGATATGTTGCGTACAACTATTAATGTTACTGGTGATGCAACTGTTTCTATGATTGTAGCAAAATCAGTAGGTAAATTACACGACCCTAAGCCTAAAAATTGGGATGATAATTACGATGATGTAAAATAAAAAAGGAATGTGATTTTTGAGTTAAAAAAGAATTTTTGTAATGTCAGTTCGAGTGTTTTTTAATAAAAAATAATATTGAGAACTACTTTAGAAGTAACAACTTTAATTCTCGATACAAATTTCGCTCATTTCAATCGTGAAATTCACTCGAATTGACAAAAAAATCACCAAAAGTGAACAATAGAATAAAAACATTAATGTGTAATTTAACATTGATGTTTTTTAGGTTAAAAGGAAGGTTTTAAATCTTTAAATTGATTTTTAAAAAGAGATAAATGAAAATTACAATTCCGAGCCCCCTTGTTTCAGTTGATTGGTTGTTTGAAAATATAAAAGCAGATAATTTAATTATTTTAGATGCAAGTATCGCTAAAGTAGGCACTAAAGAAAATAAAGCAGAAAGCAACGAACAAATTGTAAATACAGTTTTGTTCGATTTAAAAAGTGTTTTCTTAAATAAAGAAGGTGAGTTTCCGAATACAATTCCAACAGAAAAGCATTTTGAAAAAGAGATTCAAAAACTGGGAGTTAATAAAGATAGTTGCGTACTTATTTATGACGATTTAGGTGTGTATTCTGCACCACGAGCTTGGTGGTTATTTAAACTGTTTGGTTTTGAAAACGTAGCTGTTTTAAACGGCGGATTACCTGCCTGGCAAGAAGCAAAATATCCAACAGAAAATTTGAATACTAAACAATTATTAAAAGGTAATTTTAAGGCAGATTTTAAAATTAACTACCTAAGTACTACTAAAGATGTATTAATCGCATCAAATGATAAGAAACATATTTTTGATGCGCGTTCTAAAGGACGGTTCGATGCAACATTGCCAGAACCTAGAAAAGATTTAAGAGGTGGTCGTATTCCGAATTCTAAAAGTTTACCACATTCCGAGTTACAGATTGATGGTAAGATGAAATCTAAAGAAAAGTTACAAGAAATTTTCTCAGCATTAAATCCGAAGAAAGAAACAGTTATTTTTTCATGCGGATCAGGTATTACAGCCTGTATTTTAGCATTAGGAAATGAATTAGCAGGCAATATAAACTATTCCGTATATGATGGTTCATGGACGGAATGGGCGAGTACTTTAACCTTACCAGTAGAGAAATAGAGTTTAAATCAATTTCTTAACTTCTTGTTTTAAATAAGCAATTGATGTTTGTGTAGGATTCTCATTCTGAGAATAATCAATTAATATACTTTCACGTAAATCTTTTGCCGTTTTTGCTGTTTCTGATGTCTTACGGATTTTTGCAATTATTGTTAGTTTTGCAGCTACAATCGCTTTCCAACTATCTTCAGATACATATAGTTGTTGCACCATATTGTGTTCGTATTCTTGTTCGATATTAGCAATTAATAATTGAACATAACTATTAGTATCTTCACTAATAGGAATTACTCGTACCAATAATTTTGTAGGGTTTATGCGCTCGCAAAACAAAAGTAAGCGCTCGTAAGCTTGTAGTTTAATAGGTAAGCTTTCTCGTTTTTTATCAACTAAAGCATTAAACTTTTTTTCATTATTATCTTGTTTAATAAATGCACCTAATATAAAATAGGCTACAAATCCTGTTACCATTGCGGGTAAAGCGTATGCGAATGCTTCAAAAAATTTATCTTCCATAATGCGAATATACAAGTCCTGTTAAAATTGCCAATCCAAAACTTAATAAAGTTCCGATTAAAATGTATTCTGTTAGTTTTCTATCTTTTGCAGAAGTTAAATCACCAAAACGGAAAATAGATTTTGCAGCTAATAAAAAACCAACACCAGCCCATTGTCCGATAACAATGAACGTAAATATTAATAAACGTTCTAAAATTCCGATATATTTTCCCGCTTTAGCCAAAGAGTCATCTTCTTTTTTAAATTCTTTTTCAGGATTCCATTGCGATATTATCGTTTGTATAATTATTGATGCAACAAAACTCACAAAAATTAGGCAAGATATAAGTAGAAGTGTTTTTAGTGAAAAAAGAAAATCAATATTAAATTGATAAGGAATATACCAATAAGTTACCAAGGCTAATATTAAAATATGTAAAAATTGATCTATAAAAAATAACCATGGTTTATTTTTTTTATTTTGCAAGTATAGTTTGCTTAAATCGATACAATAGTGTGTTATGGTTATAAAAAACACACCTAAAATATATTTAAAACTAAAGTTGACCATTATTAATAACAATAATAAATGAACAGCAATATGTAAGTATAGTTTTTTAGATCTAATCTTTTTTTTCTCTTTGTTTTTTATCCATTTTTCTGGTTGAAAAATAAAATCACCTAAAAAATGAGCAATTAGAAACTTTAAAAATAAGATCATAATGAAGCTGTTTTTTGTTGTATTAATTCTCTGTATCTCTTTTCTAATTTGATAATAGCATCGTAACCAGCGCGTTTTTGTCGTTCGCTTATATTACTTTGTGTGATGCCAATTTTTTTTCCAATTTCACTTTGTGTTAATAAAGGATTTTCTATTGATAATTGAAATACTTCAGCTGAATTTTTTGTCCAATTATTCATTGTTAGTAAAGCTAAATCTAAAGCTAAGTTCAGTTCTTCATCTAACGCTAACCAGGGAGTTTTTATTGCAATTAATTGTTTTTTTACCAAGCTATCAAAAACTTCACCTGAATTAACATAAGCTTGTCCATTGGCTTCTGTAATGTGTGAATTTTTAGAATCTTTGGTGCCGATACCAATACCAATTCTAACATCAATATTATCTACTTGTTTTAGTTGAGCTTTTAATAAAAAAGCTACATAAAAAGCTTTCTCTACAGGAACTTCAAGTTGAAAACTATCACCTCTAAAAATTTCCCAATCAATAGGTTGTTTTCCAAATTTATTAAGAATCATTTTTAGCTTTTCTAGCCAAATACTACTGTCAGATTTTCTAGATTTTACAATGTCTCCTGTTAAAATACTTGTCATTAAAATGGTGGTTATAAGTTTTAAAAATACTTAAATATTTAGAATTGACCAAAATTATCTGTAATTAAGCAGATAATTTTATTTATCCGCTGTAAAGCAGATATGTTATTTTATCTGTTTTTAAACAAATAAAAATTGTGAATAAAAAAAAGGTTACATTCTTTATATAACCTAAAAGAATGGTTAAATTTCCGTTTTAAAAATTATTTCAAATTTTTTCTATTGAATACTTACTTAGAGCAACTTAACGAACCACAAAGAGCAGCCGTTTTACAAAAAGATGGCCCAATGATAATTATTGCAGGAGCCGGGTCGGGTAAAACGAGAGTTTTAACCTATCGGATAGCGCATTTAATGAAAGAAGGAGTAGATTCTTTTAATATTTTATCGCTAACCTTTACAAATAAGGCAGCCCGCGAAATGAAAGAACGTATTGGTGGCGTTGTTGGTTATAGCGAAGCAAAGAATTTATGGATGGGAACTTTTCACTCTGTTTTTTCTCGTATTTTACGATCAGAAGCAGATCGTTTAGGCTACCCTTCTAACTTTACAATTTACGATACACAAGATTCTGTTAGGTTGATATCTACGATCATTAGAGAAATGAAATTAGATAAAGATCGCTATAAACCAAAGCAGATTTTAAGCAGAATATCTTCTTTTAAAAACAGCTTAATAACTGTTAGAGCATATTTTAATAATTCAGATTTACAAGAGGCAGATTTAGAAGCAAGTAGGCCAAAAGTAGGTGATATTTATAGAGCTTATGTAGAAAGATGTTTTAAGGCAGGAGCAATGGATTTTGATGATTTATTGTTAAGAACCAATGAATTACTAACTCGTTTTCCTGAAGTTTTAGCAAAATATCAAAGTCGATTTAAATATATAATGGTTGATGAGTATCAGGATACAAATCACTCACAATATTTAATTGTTAGAGCATTAGCAGATCGTTTTCAGAATATTTGTGTGGTAGGTGATGATTCGCAAAGTATTTATAGTTTCCGTGGAGCAAATATCAATAATATCTTAAATTTTCAAAAAGATTATCCAGATGTTAAGACTTTTAAATTAGAACAAAATTACCGATCAACAAGTAATATTGTTGAAGCTGCCAATAGTGTAATTGATAAAAATAAAACAAAGTTAGATAAGGAAGTTTGGACGGCTAATGACCCCGGAGAAAGCATAAAAGTAATGCGAACAATTTCTGACGGAGAAGAAGGGCGTTTCGTAGCACAATCTATTTGGGACAACAAAATGAATCATCAATTAACAAATGATTCTTTTGCTATTCTATACCGTACCAATGCGCAATCGAGAGCAATGGAAGATGCTTTGCGAAAAAAAGATATTAAGTATAAAATTTACGGAGGTATTTCATTTTATCAACGTAAAGAAATAAAAGATTTATTATCGTATTTACGTATGCTAATAAATCCGAATGATGAAGAAGCTTTAAAGAGAGTTATTAATTATCCGCCACGAGGAATTGGCGCTACAACGATTGATAAATTAGCTATAGCAGCAAATCACTATAAAAAATCAATTTTTGATATTTTATTAAATTTAGATAAAGTTGATTTAAAAATAAATTCAGGAACCAAAACTAAGCTAGCTAATTTTACTAGAATGATTCAGCGTTTTCAGATAGACGCTCAAAAAATGAATGCTTTCGAAATTGCCGATTTGGTAGTAAAACAAACACAATTAGTAAAAGATTTACAAAAAGATGGTACGCCAGAAGGCGTAAATAAAGTTGAAAACGTTCAGGAATTATTAAACGGAATAAAAGATTTTATAACCGATAGAATTGAGACAGGCGAAGACGCTTCGTTACCTATTTTCTTAGAAGATGTGGCCTTGGCAACAGATTTTGATAGTGAAAGTGACGATACACCAATGGTTTCGTTAATGACCATTCACTTATCAAAAGGATTAGAATATCAATATGTGTATATTGTTGGTTTAGAAGAAGGTTTATTTCCTTCTGGAATGAGCATGAATACACGTAGCGAGCTAGAAGAAGAGCGTCGCTTGTTTTATGTAGCCTTAACACGAGCAGAAAAAGTAGCCTACTTAACGTATGCGCAAACACGTTACCGTTGGGGTAAATTAACAGACGGAGAACCAAGTCGTTTCTTAGAAGAAATTGATGATAAGTTTGTAGAGCATTTAGCACCTAAAGTACCAGCAGCATTGGCTAATAGGTTTATTGATGCAAGTATGTTTGATGATGACACTCCTAAGAA
Source organism: Tenacibaculum sp. M1.3A (assembly GCF_057732375.1). NCBI lineage: Bacteria > Pseudomonadati > Bacteroidota > Flavobacteriia > Flavobacteriales > Flavobacteriaceae > Tenacibaculum > Tenacibaculum sp. M1.3A. The sequence continues at coordinate 107,328 of NZ_JBYJEF010000001.1, forward strand.
TATCCGTTTTCAAAAACCAATTCAAAAACAACGAAAAGAGTTTTTAGCAAAAAAAGAAAAGCCAAATATTATACCTCCAAAAAGTAAAATGAAAAAGGTGTCAGACGTTAGTTCTGCAGTCAATTTATTTGATGGTGAAATAGTGGTTGGTAATTTTGTAGAGCACAATCGTTTCGGAACAGGTGAGGTAGTTGCTTTAGAAGGAAAAGGCCCCAATAAAAAGGCAGAAATTAAGTTTGGTACCGTAGGGAAAAAGAAATTATTATTACAATTCGCAAAATTAAAGGTAGTCGGATAACCACGTAGTTCGCAATAATTACCTATTTTGCATATATAAATATAGAGAAATGACGTTTGATTTAGAGTACAATTCAGAAAGAGACCACTTGATAATTCCAGAATACGGAAGACATATACAAAAATTAATAAATCACTGCATCGCTTTAGAAACAAAAGAAGAGCGAAATACAATGGCAAAAGCAATTGTAGATGTAATGGGAAATTTACAACCTCATTTACGAGATGTGCCAGATTTTAAACACAAACTGTGGGATCAGTTACATATAATTGCTGATTTTAAATTAGATGCTGATTCACCTTACGAAACTCCATCTAAAGAAGAATTAACAGAGAAGCCAGAGAAGATGGATTATCCAAAATCTGCTTCAAGATATCGTTATTATGGTAACAATATTCAAACCATGATAAATATCGCATTAAATTGGGAAGAAGGAGATAAAAGAGAAGCTTTGGTATTTACTATTGCTAATCACATGAAAAAATGCTATTTAAATTGGAATAAAGATACAGTTGATGATGCTGTTATTTTTAAGCATTTATATGATTTGTCAGACAAACAAATAGATTTAAGAGAATCTGAAGAAGTCTTAGCAGAGAGTAAAAACTTATTAAGAAAACGTACCACCCAACAAGGTAAAACAAACCACAAAAGTTCTCCCAAAGGAAAAACGAATTACAGTAATAATAAACATAGAAAAAAATAAATGGCATCATTTAAAATTGAAGGAGGTCACAAACTTAACGGAGTAATAACACCTCAAGGAGCAAAAAATGAAGCACTACAAATTATATGTGCAGTATTATTAACTCCCGAAAAAGTAATAATTAATAATATTCCGGATATTATTGATGTAAACAAGTTAATTTTTATTTTAGGTGAGTTAGGTGTTAAAGTAGAAAAATTAAGTGTAAATTCATATAGTTTTCAGGCAGATGAAATCAATCTACAATATTTAGAATCACCTGAATTTAAAAGAGACGGAAGTTCATTAAGAGGTTCAATAATGATTGTTGGTCCGTTATTAGCGCGTTTCGGAAAAGGATATATTCCACGTCCGGGAGGCGATAAAATTGGACGTCGTCGTTTAGATACTCATTTTGAAGGGTTTATTAACCTTGGAGCAAAATTCCGTTATAATAAAGAAGAATACTTTTACGGTGTTGAAGCAGAAGATGGATTGGTTGGTGCCGATATGCTTTTAGATGAAGCTTCGGTAACAGGAACTGCTAATATTATTATGGCAGCAGTTTTGGCCCAAGGAACTACAACTATATACAATGCAGCTTGCGAACCTTATATTCAACAATTATCTAAAATGTTGAATTCTATGGGAGCTAAAATTACAGGAGTAGGCTCTAACTTATTAACTATTGAAGGAGTAACTTCTTTAGGAGGATGCGAGCATAGAGTATTACCTGATATGATTGAAATTGGTAGTTGGATTGGTGTGGCAGCAATGACACGATCTGAATTAACGATAAAAGATGTTAGTTGGAAAAACCTAGGACAAATACCAAGTGTATTTCGTAAACTAGGAATTCAGTTAGAGAAAAAAGGAGACGATATTTACATTCCGGCACAAGATAGTTATGAAATTCAGAATTATATTGACGGATCTGTTTTAACAGTTGCAGATGCACCTTGGCCAGGATTTACTCCAGATTTGTTAAGTATTGTATTAGTTATTGCAACACAAGCAAAAGGAACGGTATTAATCCACCAAAAAATGTTTGAAAGTCGTTTGTTCTTTGTTGATAAATTGATTGATATGGGCGCAAAAGTAATTTTATGTGATCCGCATAGAGCAACTGTAATTGGTCATGATTTTAAATCGATGTTAAAAGCAACAAAAATGACTTCGCCAGATATTCGAGCAGGAATCTCTTTATTAATAGCAGCTTTATCAGCAAAAGGAACCAGTATTATTAATAATATTGAACAAATTGACAGAGGGTACGAAAATATAGAAGCTCGTTTAAAGTCTATCGGAGCTAAAATTGAAAGAATAGAAGATTAATAAAAACAACAATACATAAAATAAAAATCGTGTCAACATGACACGATTTTTTTATTGGCAATATTATTGATAAAATTATGCTGAAGAATTTAAAGAAACGATTTACAATGAGTAAAGATCAATATACAAAAGAAGACGAGTTAAAAGACGCTATTGATAATGCGCCAATTAATGAAACACAAGAAGAACAAGAAGTAGAAGAGGTTGTAGAGAAGGTAGAACCAACTACTGAAGAGTTACTTCAAGCAGAAAAAGACAAGCATTTACGTTTGTTTGCTGAGTTTGAAAACTATAAAAAACGTACATCTAAAGAACGTGTAGAGCTTTATAAAACAGCAGGAAAGGAAGTAATGACAGTTTTACTGCCAATTTTAGATGATTTCGAGCGTGCTTTGACACATGCAGGTGATGATAAAGAAGCAGAAGAATTACGTAAAGGAGTATTATTAATTTATCAAAAATTAACAAAAACTCTAGAGCAAAAAGGTTTAACAGCTATTGAAGTAAAGCAAGGTGATGTTTTTGATGCAGAAGTACACCAAGCAATTACACAAATTGCGGCACCTTCAGATGATTTAAAAGGAAAAGTTATTGATTGCATAGAAACAGGATATAAATTAGGAGATAAAATTATTCGTCACCCAAAAGTGGTGGTTGGACAAGCATAAAAAATAATAATTTCCAATTATCAATTATCAATTATTTATTGATGATTGTCAATTAACAATACAATGGCAAAACAAGATTATTACGAAATATTAGGTATTTCAAAATCGGCGTCACAACCAGAGATAAAAAAAGGATATCGTAAAATGGCGATAAAATATCATCCAGATAAAAATCCGGATGATAAAACTGCTGAAGAGAAATTTAAGTTATGTGCCGAGGCATATGAGATACTTAGTGATGACAATAAAAAAGCACGTTACGATCAATATGGTCATGCAGCTTTTGATGGTCCACAAGGTGGCGGAGGCGGCTTTGGTGGTGGCGGAATGAATATGGATGATATATTCAGTCAATTCGGAGATATTTTTGGCGGTGGCGGAGGCGGCTTTGGCGGTTTTGGTGGCGGTGGAGGTCAACGACAAGCTAGAGTTAAAGGATCTAATATGCGAATTCGTGTAAAACTTACTTTAGAAGAAATCGCAAACGGAGTAGAGAAGAAAGTAAAAGTTCGTAGAAAAGTTCAGGCAGACGGTGTTACTTACAAAACATGTACAACATGTAATGGTAGTGGACAGCAAATGCGAGTTACCAATACTATTTTAGGTAGAATGCAAACAGCAACTACTTGTGGTACATGTCAAGGAGCAGGAGAAATGCTTAACAGTAAACCAAGCGGATCAGATGCACAAGGTTTAATAGTAAAAGAAGAAACTGTTTCAATAAATATTCCGGAAGGAGTTACAGAAGGAGTTCAATTAAAAGTAGGAGGAAAAGGAAACGAAGCTCCGGGTAAAAATTCTATTTCAGGAGATTTACTAGTTTTAATAGAAGAGGTTCAACACGAAACATTAAAGAGAGAGGGAAGTAATATTCATTATGACTTATATATTAATTTTTCTGAAGCAGTTTTAGGAGTTTCTAAAGAAGTTGAAACAGTAACAGGTAAGGTTAAAATAAAGATTGATGCAGGAACTCAATCAGGTAAAATATTAAGATTAAAAGGAAAAGGATTGCCAAGTATTGAGCGTTATGGTACAGGTGATTTTTTAATACATATTAATGTTTGGACACCACAAGAGTTAACAAAAGAACAGCGTATTTTTTTCGATAAAATGGTAGCTGACGAAAATTTTAGTCCCAGACCACAAAAATCAGATAAATCATTTTTTGAGAAAGTAAAAGATATGTTTTCTTAGATTTATTTTATTTTTTATAATTTAAAAACCACTCATAAATTGAGTGGTTTTTTTGTGAATAAAAAAAATATGTTAATTTTATGTAATATATTTTTTTTATCTAAAAAACTATTCTATATTTGTAGTCGTTTAGAAGACGTTCTAAACACTTTTTCTTTTTCATAGCAATTTTCCCACTCAATTTATTGAGTGGGTTTTTTTATGAAAATAGCAAATTTTATAAAAATATTGAAGCAGACCATCTTATCGACTTATATTTAGTATAAGTAGGAAAGTCTGGACACCAAAGAGTAGCATAGCGGATAACACCCGTCCGGTGAAAACCGAGGACAAGTGCAGCAGAAAGTATGTACAGGTAATGCTGTAGTGAAACCAGGTAAACTCTATGCGGTGCAATGTCATGTACATTAGAGCTCGAGCGCTACTCGCGCGATTCTAAGGGGTAGGCAGATTGATTTTACGAGTAATTGTAAAACTAGAGAAATGATAAGAGCCTTATTTATAAGGAACAGAATCCAGCTTATAGGTCTGCTTTTTTATTTTTATTAATTATAACCATTGATGTACTAATTTCTCAATGGTTTTAAATTGTTAATTTGATAATATATTAACAAATATTGCCTTTTTTATTGCTAATTTATTCTTTTTTTTAATATAAATTATTATTTTCTTAGTAATATATCTAGTTATGTGTTTATTTTTTAAAATTGAGTTGAAAGCAGTACTTTTGCTCAACTAAAATTGCACAATTTTACTTTTAATTTATATATAGTTAAGAGTGTTTGTATAAAACTCTAAAAGAGGATAAATACAATTAAAAGATTGTAATTAGGTGTTTAATGTTTTAAAAAAACCTTTAGAATGAGTATTTATATAGAGTATATAAAAGAGATAGAAGAGAGAAAAACACAAGACCTTCATCCAAAACCAATTGACGGTGCAGAATTGGTAGGTAAAATAATTGATCAAATTAAAGATGTAAATAATGAGTTTAGAGAAGATTCTCTTAATTTTTTTATATATAACGTTTTACCAGGAACTACAAGTGCTGCTGGTATAAAAGCTAAATTTTTAAAAGAAATTATTTTAGGAGAATCTGTAGTTGAAGAAATTTCAACAGCTTTTGCTTTCGAACAGTTATCTCATATGAAAGGTGGGCCTTCTGTAGAAGTGTTATTAGATTTAGCTTTAGGAAATGATGCAACTTTAGCAAAACAAGCTTCTGATGTGTTAAAAACACAAGTGTTTTTATATGAAGCAGATACTGCTCGTTTAGAAGAGGCTTTTAAGTTAGGAAACGCTATTGCAAAAGAGCTTATTGAGAGTTATGCAAAAGCAGAGTTTTTTACAAAATTACCTGAAATAGACGAAAAAATAGAGGTTGTAACTTTTATCGCAGGAGTAGGTGATATCTCAACAGATTTATTATCTCCAGGTGGTGACGCACACTCACGTTCAGATCGTGAATTACACGGTCAGTGTTTATTTGAACACAATAAAGAGCAACAAAACGAATTAAAAGCAATACAAGCACAACATCCTGGTAAAAGAGTGATGCTAATTGCAGAAAAAGGAACAATGGGGGTTGGATCATCAAGAATGTCTGGTGTAAACAACGTAGCATTATGGACCGGTATTAAATCGAGTCCTTATGTACCATTTATAAATATCGCTCCGGCCATTGCAGGAACAAACGGAATTTCGCCTATCTTCTTAACAACTGTTGGTGTAACTGGTGGTATTGGTTTAGACCTTAAAAACTGGGTACAACAAAAAGATGCAGAAGGAAATACAATTCGTGATGAAAACGGAGATCCAATATTAAAAGAAGAGTATTCTGTTGCAACAGGAACCGTACTTACTATTAACACTAAAGAGAAAAAATTATACAACGGAGATAAAGAGTTAAAAGATATTTCAGCTGCATTTACACCACAAAAAATGGAGTTTATGAAAGCAGGTGGTTCTTATGCTGTTGTTTTCGGTAAAAAATTACAAACATTTGCTTCTAAAGTATTAAATATTGATGTTGTGCCAGTTTATGCACCATCAAAAGAAATTACTATAGAAGGACAAGGATTAACAGCTGTTGAAAAAATATTTAACAAAAATGCAGTAGGAACTACACCTGGTAAAATACTACATGCAGGTTCAGATGTTCGTGTAGAAGTAAACATTGTAGGTTCTCAGGATACTACAGGTTTAATGACTTCGCAAGAATTAGAAATGATGGCTGCAACAACTATTTCTCCAATTGTAGATGGTGCTTACCAATCTGGTTGTCATACGGCTTCAGTTTGGGATGATAAATCGAAAGCAAATATACCAAGATTAATGAGTTTCATGAACGATTTTGGTTTAATTACTGGTCGTGATCCTAAAGGAAAATATTTTCCTATGACGGATGTTATTCATAAAGTATTAAATGATATTACAGTTGGTGATTGGGATATTATTATTGGTGGAGATTCTCACACACGTATGTCTAAAGGTGTTGCTTTCGGTGCAGATTCAGGAACAGTTGCCTTAGCATTAGCTACAGGTGAGGCTTCAATGCCAATTCCACAATCTGTAAAGGTTACTTTTAAAGGACAAATGAAATCGTATATGGATTTCCGTGATGTAGTACACGCTACACAATCTCAAATGTTAAAGCAATTTGGAGGAGAAAATGTTTTTCAAGGAAGAATCATTGAGGTTCATATCGGAACCTTAACAGCCGATGAAGCCTTTACATTTACAGATTGGACTGCAGAGATGAAAGCAAAAGCGTCTATCTGTATTTCTGAAGATGAGACTTTAATTGAATCTTTAGAAATTGCAAAAGGTCGTATCCAAATCATGATTGATAAAGGTATGGATAATGCCAAGCAAGTACTTAAAGGTCTCGTTGATAAAGCAGAAACTAGAATTGTAGAACTTAAAACAGGAATTAAACCATCTTTAAGGCCAGATGCAAACGCAAAGTATCATGCAGAAGTTATTATTGATTTAGATGAGATTGCTGAACCAATGATTGCGGATCCTGATGTAAATAATGATGATGTTTCTAAGCGTTATACACATGATAATATTCGTCCATTATCTTTTTATGGCGGAACTAAAAAAGTAGATTTAGGTTTCGTAGGATCTTGCATGGTTCACAAAGGAGATATGAAAATATTAGCTCAAATGTTGAAAAATGTAGAAGCGCAATATGGTAAAGTAGAATTTAAAGCACCTTTAATAGTTGCACCTCCAACTTACAATATTGTAGATGAGTTAAAAGCAGAAGGAGACTGGGAAGTATTACAAAAATATTCAGGTTTTGAATTTGATGATAATGCACCAAAAGGAGTAGCACGTACAGGGTATGAAAATATGTTGTATTTAGAGCGTCCAGGTTGTAACTTATGTATGGGTAACCAAGAAAAAGCAGCACCAGGAGACACGGTTATGGCAACATCAACACGTTTATTTCAAGGTAGGGTTGTAAAAGATTCAGGTGAGAAAAAAGGAGAGTCTTTATTATCATCAACTCCTGTTGTCGTTTTATCTACAATTCTAGGTAGAACACCAACTATGGCAGAATATGAAGCTGCAGTAGATGGTATTGTTTTAACGAAGTTTAAACCTTCTACAAAGCAATTAGTTAGATAAATATAAACTTATTATATATTGTTAAAAGCCTGAATTAGATATTCAGGCTTTTTTATTTTTAAATATATTAGAAATATGTTGTATAGAATTATTATGTATAATTGATTATCTAGTAAAATTGTCATTTTTTATTTAAATTAGTACTTTAAAAAATAACAACTTAAAAAAATATTATATGGCTTTTGATATTGATATGATCAAAGAGGTATATGCAAAGTTTGAACAGCGTGTTACTGCTGCAAAACAACTTACAGGTAAACCTCTTACACTTGCTGAGAAAATTTTATATACTCATTTATGGGATGGAAAGACAACTACAGCCTTTAAAAGAGGTGTAGATTATGTTAATTTTGCTCCAGACAGAATCGCATTACAAGATGCAACTGCTCAAATGGCATTATTACAATTTATGCAGGCAGGTAAAACTAAGGTGGCAGTTCCTACAACAACACATTGTGATCATTTAATTCAAGCTAAAAACGGAGCTAGTTCAGATTTACAGAATGCATTAAACACAAGTAACGAGGTGTTTAATTTCTTAGAATCAGTATCTAATAAATATGGAATAGGTTTTTGGAAACCAGGAGCAGGTATTATTCATCAAGTAGTATTAGAGAATTATGCATTTCCAGGAGGAATGATGATTGGTACCGATTCTCACACCGTAAATGCTGGTGGACTAGGAATGGTGGCTATTGGTGTTGGTGGTGCTGATGCCGTAGACGTTATGGCTGGTATGCCATGGGAATTAAAATTTCCGAAACTAATCGGTGTAAAACTAACAGGTAAATTATCAGGTTGGACAGCGCCCAAAGATGTAATATTAAAAGTAGCAGGTATTGTTTCTGCAAAAGGAGGAACAGGAGCTATTGTAGAATATTTTGGCGAAGGAGCTAAAAATATGTCTTGTACTGGTAAAGGAACCATTTGTAATATGGGGGCTGAAATAGGAGCAACAACTTCTACTTTTGGTTATGATGAGTCTATGGAGCGCTATTTACGTGCTACTGATAGAAGTGATGTAGCAGATGCTGCCAATAAAGTAAAAGAGCACTTAACAGGTGATGCAGAAGTATATGCAAATCCAGAACACTATTTCGATCAAGTGATAGAAATAGATTTATCAGAATTAAGTCCGTTATTAAACGGTCCGTTTACGCCTGATTTATCTACGAAAGTTGGTGCAGATATGACTGCTATTGCAAATAAAAATGATTGGCCTTTAAAAGTAGAATGGGGATTAATAGGTTCTTGTACCAACTCATCTTACGAAGATTTATCAAGAGCCTCATCAATAGCACAGCAAGCAATAGATAAAGGTTTGGGTATAAAAGCTGAATTTGGTATAAACCCAGGTTCGGAAAAAGTTAGATATACTGCAGATAGAGATGGTATTTTAGGAATATTTGAAAAATTAGATGCAAAAATTTTCACCAATGCATGTGGACCATGTATTGGGCAATGGGCTCGTTATGAGGATCCTAAAAATGCACCTAAAAATTCAATTATCCATTCGTTTAACAGAAACTTTGCAAAGCGTGCAGATGGTAATCCAAATACACATGCTTTTGTAGCTTCGCCAGAAATGGTAGCGGCAATTACCATTGCAGGTCGTTTAGATTTTAATCCGATGACGGATAAATTAATCAATAAAAATGGTGAAGAAGTAATGCTAGATGAACCAACAGGTTGGGAATTGCCACCAAAAGGTTTTGAGGTAAAAGATGACGGATATTTAGCGCCAGAAAAAGACGGAAGTAGTGTAGAAATAAATGTAAGTCCAACTTCTGAACGTCTAGAGCTATTAACTCCATTTACTCCATTAGGAAATGATATAAAGGGAGCCAAACTATTAATTAAAGCGTTTGGTAAATGTACTACAGATCATATTTCTATGGCAGGGCCTTGGTTGCGTTACCGTGGGCATTTAGATAATATTTCTAACAACTGTTTAATTGGTGCAGTAAATGCTTTTGGTAAAAAAACAAATTTTATTAAAAACCAATTAAATGGTGAGTTTGGTGGTGTGCCAGATGTTGCTCGTAAATATAAAGCGGCTGGAGTACCAACAATTGTAGTTGGAGACCATAATTATGGTGAAGGTTCTTCTAGAGAACATGCAGCTATGGAACCACGCCATTTAGGAGTTGCAGCAGTTATTGTAAAATCTTTTGCGCGTATTCACGAAACAAACCTTAAAAAACAAGGTATGTTAGGCTTAACGTTTACTAATGAAAGTGATTATGATTTAATTCAAGAAGATGATACTTTTAATTTTGTTGATTTAAATGCATTTGCACCGGGAAAACCATTAACAATTGAAGTTGTTCATACTGATGGATCTAAAGATATTGTTATGGCTAATCACACCTATAATCAAGGGCAAATAGAATGGTATAATGAAGGTTCTGCTTTAAACTTAATTAAAAAGCAAAACGCATAATTATATAATAGTGTTAATAAAAGAGCTCCAGATTTTTATCTGGAGTTCTTTATTTTTGTAATATGGAAGATTTACTTAAACAATTATCAGAAAAACCATTAAAAGTAATAGAGGCATCTATTGCTTTTGAAGAATACATTCCTATCTCAATTTCATCAGAGAATAAACAATTAAATTTTGATGTTTCATCATCATCAGAATGGGAAACATATATTACTCATTATTTAAAAGAGAAAAAAGCGAAAGTAGCTTTTGGAGGTTATTTAGAAAAGAGAAATATTTATAACCGAAGTGAATATTTTACCAAACAATTAAAAGAAAATCAAAGAAATATTCACTTAGGTGTCGATTTATGGTGTGATACTAAAACTAGTGTTTTAGCTGTTTTAGACGGTGAAATTCATAGTTTTAAAAACAATAAAAACCATGGAGATTATGGCCCAACAATTATTTTAAAACATACTGTTGACAATCGTTTTTTTTATTCGCTTTATGGTCATTTATCACAAGATTCACTCAATAATATAAATATCGGAGATAAAGTATCACAAGGTGAAAAAATAGCAGAATTAGGTGATAACTCAGTAAATGGTGATTATGCTCCTCATTTACATTTTCAATTAATAATCGATATGGAAGGTAATCAAGGCGATTATCCAGGAGTATCTTCAGAAAAGATGCTTAATTTTTACAAGGAAAATTGCCCAGACCCTAATTTATTATTAAAATTATCAAATGAAGTATAGACAACTTACCAAAGAGCAATTTGAAGGATTGCATGAAGAATTCGCTCGTTTTTTAGCCTCGCAAAGTATCGATGCTAAAGAATGGAAAGAATTAAAAGAAGAAAAACCGAAAGTAGCTGAAGATGAAATGAATGTTTTTAGTGATGTTGTTTGGGATGATGTGCTTACTAAAACAGCACATTTAGAACATTTTTCTCCAAAAGTTGTGAATTTATTTAAATGTGATGAAGAAGAAATTCACCGTATTGTTATTAAAATAGATAAAGAAATAAATTTATTAGAGCAAGAAGGTTTTGAATGGTTGATGAAAAATCCGAATGACGAAAAAATTGAATTTTTTACAGGAACCAAAAAATACGAACAAGAAAGAAATACCGAAGTTTTCGATTTAATTGAAAAAGGAAGTACTATTTCTAAAGGGGAGTTATTTGAATATTTTAACAAGTTAACATCGTAAGTAACTTTTCAGTTCCTAAACTAGCAACGTCTTTAATAATTGTTAAATTACTAAAGACGTTTTTATTTACAACAGGTTTTGGATCTATAAAATAAATAGGTGTTTTTTCTGAGATATAATCAATCAAACTAGCCGCAGGATATACTTGCATAGAAGTACCAATAATAATTAAAATATCAGCTTTTAAAGTAATTTCAATCGCTTTGTCAAGCATTGGCACATCTTCACCAAACCAAACAATATGTGGTCTTAATTGCGATTTTTCTTCACAAAAATCACCTAAAATAATATCTTTTGTACAGTTATAAATTAAACTAGCATTAGCTGTACTTCTTGCTTTTAACAATTCGCCATGTAAATGTAAAACGTTGGTGCTTTTAGAACGTTCATGTAAATCATCTACATTCTGAGTAATAATATCAACATGATAATTTTTTTCTAATTTTACAAGATTGTAATGTGCTTTATTAGGTGAAACAGCAAGTAATTGTCTTCTACGTTGATTGTAAAAATCGATTACCAATTCAGGGTTTTTATGAAAACCTTCAGGCGTAGCAACTTCGTAAATATCGTGACCTTCCCACAAACCATCAGCATCTCTAAAGGTTTTTATTCCGCTTTCGGCACTAATTCCCGCACCAGTTAATATTACTACTCTTTTTTTCATCAATAAAAATTATACACCTTAAAAATATGAAATTTTAGTATGTTTGTACTATGATTGATGAAGGATTATTTACGTATTTAGAAAGTTTTATTACAGATAATAGAAAAGAAACATTTACAAAAGTATTAAATGAGCGAACACGTCATTTTACCGTTGTTTTAGAAGATATTTACCAACCTCATAATGCAAGTGCGGTTGTGAGAAGTTGTGATATTTTTGGAGTCCAAGATGTATATGCAATTGAAAACAGATTTACCAATAAAGTTTCGCGTCATGTGGCAAAAGGAAGTCAGAAATGGTTAAATATTAACCGCTTTAAAGAAGATGGCGATAATACCAAAGCTTGTTTAGAAGATTTACGAGCAAAAGGATATCAGATAATTGGTACTACACCGCATACCGATTCGTGTGTTTTGGCTGATTTTGATGTTACTAAAAAATCTGCCTTTGTTTTTGGAGCTGAAAAAGACGGAATTTCTGATTACATAAAACAAGAAGCTGACGGGTTTTTAAAAATCCCGATGGTTGGTTTTACCGAAAGTTTAAATATATCAGTTGCTGCTGCAATTACTTTAAATGATGTAACTTCTCGTTTAAGAAAAACTGACGTTGCTTGGCAATTAAGCGATGCTGAAAAGAAAGAATTGTATTTCGAATGGATAAAAAACACCATTAAAAACCCTGATAAGTTAACAGAACACTATTATAAAGAGACTAACAAATAAAAGTATTTGTTAAGCTGAACTCGTTTTGTGTATTTATAAAAAGTATACGTCATTACTAATAAAATGAAGCAATCTTAACTATTGATAAAAGAGATTACTTCGCTCATTCTTCACTCGTAATGACGTAAAGAAACATATTTAGTTTTTTTATATTTCTTTATTGCGAATAAAATGAAGCAATCTTACTATAGAATAAAGAGATTACTTCGTTCATTTTTCACTCGTAATGACGTTAAAAAGTAAGCTTGGTGTTTTTATATTTCGTCATTGCAAATAAAATGAAGCAATCTTAACTATTGATAAAAGAGATTACTTAGTTCATTTTTCACTCATAATGACGTTAAAAAGTAAGCTTGGTGTTTTTATATTTCGTCATTGCGAATTAAATGAAGCAACCTTATTGTGTCGTTAAAAGATTACTTGGTTCATTCCGTAATGAAACTTAATTAGAATTTATAATTTTTAAAACAAGTTCTTTAGTTAGTTTTTGTCCGTTGGCTATTCTTTTGATATTATCAAAAGTAAATACAAAATCACAACTATTTTTGTAATGAGAACATCCGTATGCAGATTTTCCTTTTAAAACTGTTCCTTTTTTACATTTCGGACACGTAATTGTCTCTGTGTTTTTTGATTCTGCTCGAATTGACGTTTGTTTTTGTTCTAGCTTTAAATTGAAATTGTCATCAAAACGAACCAAACCTTCAACTTTATCGTTGCCGTGCTTAAAACCTTTTAAATTAGTAGTACATCCTTTGTCAATCAAACGAATTAATTGATTCTCAGATATTTTTTTATCCATAAATTCGAATGGCAATTTAAAATCACATCCGCTTTTATAACCAGAACACCCGTAAGCGGTACTTCCTTTTAATAATTGCCCGTTTTTACATTTCGGACATTCTTTAGCAACTACTGATTTTTTCTTAGGCGCTGTCTTTTTAGGTGTTGGTTTTGGAACTTCATTTTCTGAAGACAGCCGTTTTGTTTTATTGTTAGAACGCACTTCGTACACTAATTCATCTACCATTTTTTTCATGTTGTTGATGAAAGTTCCGGCATTAAATTCTCCTCTTTCGATTTCTTTTAAACGCTTTTCCCAACGACCAGTTAATTCGGCAGATTTTAATAATTCATTATCAATTAAATCAATTAAATCGATTCCTGTTTGGGTCGGAATCACTAATTTTTTTTGACGTTCGATATATTTTCTTCTAAATAAAGTTTCTATAATACTTGCACGAGTAGACGGACGACCAATGCCGTTTTCTTTCATTAATTCGCGCATTTCATCATCATCAACCTGCTTACCTGCAGTTTCCATAGCACGCAATAAACTTGCTTCGGTATAATTACGTGGTGGTTTGGTTTCTTTCTCTAAAAAACTAGGTTCGTGTGGTCCTTTTTCACCTTTTACAAAAGTAGGTAAGGTGTTTGCTTCTGTTTTTTTAGTATCGTTTCCGTGTTCGAAAACAACACGCCATCCCTTAGATACTATTTCTTTTCCGCTTGTTTTAAAAACTATTTTGTCAACTTCACCAATTACCGAAGTGTTAGAAACATCACTTTCTGGATAAAAAACAGCAATAAAACGACGCGTAATAATATCATAGACTTGTTGTTGATTGTACTGTAAATTATTCTGAATTCCGGTAGGAATAATAGCGTGGTGATCGGTAACTTTTTTATCGTCAAAAATCTTTTTAGATTTCTTTATTTTTTGTCCTAACAGCGGTTTTGTTAACTGACTGTAATTGGTTAATTTACCTAAAATACCTGCTATTTTAGGATATACATCATTGGGTAAAAAAGTAGTATCAACCCTCGGATAGGTAACAACCTTCATTTCGTAAAGCTTCTGTACCATTTTTAAGGTTTCATCTGCAGAAAACCCGAATTTATTATTACAGTATACTTGTAAGCCTGTTAAATCGAATAATTTAGGTGCATATTCTTTTCCTTTCTTTTTGGTAACCGAAGTAATTTCGAAATCGCTTTCTTTTACTTTATCAGCAAAAACCTGACCTTTTTCTTTCTTTAAAAAACGTCCTTCTTCGTAACTAAAAAGTGTTTCGCGATATAAAGTTTGAAGTTCCCAATAAGGTTGTGGCTTAAAATGTTGAATTTCTTTAAAACGATTTACTAACATGGCTAGGGTAGGAGTTTGCACTCTACCTACTGATAATACTTGTTTATAGCCACCAAATTTAACGGTATATAATCGCGTAGCATTTAGGCCTAATAGCCAATCGCCAATGGCACGAGAAAAACCTGCGTAATATAAATTATCGTATTGCGCGGCGGGTTTTAAATTATTAAAACCTTCTCTGATAGCTTCTTCGGTTAAGGAAGAAATCCATAAGCGTTGTACCTCGCCTTTATAATTTGCTTGGTTTATTACCCAGCGTTGTATGAGTTCTCCCTCAGTACCAGCATCCCCACAGTTTATAACAACATCAGCTCTTTCAAATAACGATTTAACGATGTTGAACTGTTTTTTTATACCACCATCGTTGGTTACTTTGGTGTTAAAACGTTCGGGAAGCATGGGTAAGTTATTTAAATCCCAACTTTTCCAATGCGGTTTATAGTCTTTAGGTTCTAAAAGTGTACATAAATGTCCGAAAGTATAGGTAACCGCATAACCATTACCTTCGAAATAACCATCTCGTTTGGTATTGGCTCCTAATATATTAGCAATCTCTCTTGCTACACTTGGCTTCTCGGCGATACAGACTTTCATTAACGCTATTTAGAAACTCGAAATTACTAAAATAAATTGGTTCGTGTAGATAGTAATTTTGGAATATATTATTTGATGATTTATTTTAAAACAAGCACTTTTTTCGTAATAAATTCAAATCATCTGTAAACTGAATAGCTTTCTCAGCTCTATTATATGCGTCTTCAGAATTTTTTAGTGCATTTTTTTTGAATTTACCATTATTAATGGTGGCAATTGATGTTAGAGCTCCTTGTAGCCTTAGCATTACTTCAATATTATTAGCCCCATCTCTGGCAATTGGCCTAAAAGCATCATCAAAAAAAGACGCTACAGGTATTTCTGGTACTTCAATAAGATCATAAATAACTTCTTTAACCTTGTCCATTTCTTTCTGCCATAAAAAAAACAATCTTTCTTGACTACCAATAATTTGTATTGCAGTGCCAGGATCATTAATTCCTGGTGATAAAGCTCTACTTGCAATTTCAGTCAACGATGTTAATCCGAGTCTAGGATCTTCATCAAATAACCTTGTATGACCAACATGAATAGAATTATTAATGCTTTTTTGTAATTTTTTAATATCTAAATCATTGTCAGTGTTAATATATGCAATTACAAAGTTTTCATGAACAAACTTACCAGGAAGACAATTAAGTTGAATTTTTATATTTTTTTCTTGCGCTAATGACTGTAAAGATTCTACATTGATATGTTGAATGTAGCCAATAGAGTTTCCAAAGATAGCTTTACCGTTATCAAATTTATTTTTTATTGGATTCGCTTTTAGGTATGGGTATTTTATATAAGTTGTTAAAGATTTGGATGCAACCATTTCAATTTGATGTATGGTATGCTCTAAACGTCCTAATCTTGAAATTCTATCCACCCATCTTAAAAAGGTTAGTATAACAATTGTAAATAATAATAAAGTGAATAAAAAAAGAATAAACCTACCAGATTTTTGATAATACCCATTATCAAGAGCTATTGTAGCAACTATACTAAATATAAATGCTCCAATAAAAACAGATAAAGCATTTTGCGATACGTCATCTGTTACAACAATTTTGAAGGACCTAGGAGTGGCAGTATTGCTTGCAGACGAAAATGCAGAGATCATTGATGTAACCGAAAATATAGAAATCACCAACATACTAGAAGATATTGTATCTAAAAGTCCCTTAATAGATTCTGTGTCAATTTTAGGAACAAATTCACTCATACCAATACCATCAGCCTCATGTGCCAAAAGAGCACCAAAGACAGAAAATATACAAAATAGAAAAGGTCTAAACCAAAGTTGTTGAAAAATCTTATTGTAGTAAATCCTTATTTTTTTCTTCATTCAATGTAATGTTCTATTATAATGTTTAGCAAGTTTGCTAATAGAAACTTGTTTTAAGTATGTAATATAATAGCTAAATTATCGAAAAACGAGTTAACATTCAAACTAAACTTTCTTAGTCTAAAATTTAATTTTTCGAGTAAAACAAAGTAATATTTAAATATTGCATAAAAATCAGGTGTATTTAATTTTTAGAGGTGCTTTTTAGTTCATATTTTAATTGAAATAGCATTCTCGTAATAATATATAATAAAGTACCTTTGGCGAAGTCTTATTTAAATTTTAACTGTACTCAATAACAAGCTAATTAGCTGTTGTTTTTATGAATAAAAACGGATTTAGGAAACTTAATTTTTTGTTGTTAGCATACAATTATAAAAGTATAATTTATAGCACAAAAACTGAAAACTAAAAGACACAGTAACCTGTTTTAAATAAAAGGAAAAATAAGCGTATATCACCAATATTAATTATTAATGTAAGCTATAATTTTTACTTATCGTTAGGTATTATTTTTCGCATCACATTTTATAATTACAATAAAAGAAAATTAAATTATGATTACAGATATAAAAATAAATAAACCAACACCTATTGCAGTTGATAAAAATATAAAACCATACAAAGGCGGTACTAATATTAGAACCACCATTGAAACTTTAGAAGCTGGTAAATATATATTGGTTACTGATTTTTATAGTAACGGAATTACATTTCTTCAAGAAATACATAAATATCTTCAAAGAAAACTACCTAACAAAACTTTTCAAGAACAACGTGAGTACCGTGCGGAATATCAAAAACTTTCAAATCGTGTTTTGATAGAGGTAGCTGATTATAAATTGGTTGTAAAAAAACCGCCATCAATAGGTTGGTTAGAAAAATTTTATCCTGATAATACAAATTTTCTGCTCACATTTCCTCAAATACAAGGACTCAACAGTGCTTGGCAGTGGAATTTAAAAGGACTTTCTATTCCTGTATTGCGAAATAAAGTACATCCTTATTACGGAACATATTTTCCTACTCGTTTCGAACATTTAGATGTTTTTGATAAATGGTTATCAAAATACGAAGGTCCTAAAAAATCGGCAATTGATGTTGGTATTGGCTGTGGTGTACTTTCTTTTCAGATGATAAAACATGGTTTTCAGAAGGTTTTTGGTACGGATACGAATCCGAATGCGATTGTTGGATTGTCAGAATTTATGGGCAATACAAAGTTGTCTCGAAAGATAGAGTTAGATTTTGGACATCTTTTTGGTAAGTTTAATAAACAAACAGAATTGATTGTTTTTAATCCGCCTTGGTTACCAGAATCTCACGATTCCGCAGCTATTGATAAAGCTATTTATTACAATGATACTTTGTTTCCTGATTTTTTTGAAGAGGCAAAAAAAAGATTATTACCTGAAGGAAAAATAGTGCTTATATTTTCTAATATTGCGCAAATAACTAATGTAACAAAAGAACATCCAATAAAGAAAGAACTTGCTGAAGGAGGAAGATTTCAATTAGAGAAATGTTATACGAAATCAGTGAAAAAAGCTTCAGAAAAAACAAAACGCGATCAGCATTGGCGTGCTTTAGAGGAAGTAGAACTTTGGGTGTTAACCAATAAATAAATTAGTTATTAAAAATATATTTTAATAAAGAAGCGCGATTATCATTTGGTTGATAATCGCGCTTTTTTATTTTCGTTTCGTTAAAAAAACACTAAGTATTCTTTTAAATTTTAAACTCTCGTTGTCTTTTGGCTTCGAAAGTTAAAATGGCAGCGGCTACAGAAACGTTCATCGAATCTATTTGACCTTGCATTGGTATATTGATGTTTTGCGTCGCTTTATCTCTCCAAACTTGTGTTAATCCGGTTGCTTCGGTTCCTACAACTAAAGCAGTTGGTTTGGTGTAGTCGTTTTTGTGATACTCGTTAGAATTTTGAAGCGTAGCACTGTAAATATTTATTTTATGCTGTTGTAAAAAATCAATAATTTCTTCGGATGTTCCTATACCAATCTGATTGGTAAACAAGCAACCAACACTAGAGCGTACAATATTGGGATTAAATAAATCGGTTTTAGGGTTTGCGATAAAAACAGCATCAACATTTGCGGCATCTGCAGTACGCAGCATAGCGCCAATATTACCAGGTTTTTCAATGCCTTCAAAAACTAAAACAAGTGGAGTAGTGGTATTAAATTGAATCGCTTTTAAATTAAAGGCTTTAGATTTAACTACAGCAACCACACCCTCGGTAGTATCTCGATAGGCAATTTTTTGATAAATTTCTTTGGTGATTTCTATGCAGTTTGTAGTCTGTTTTAACAGCTCATTTAAATTTTCGTTAGATAACATATTCGGAACAAATAAAATAGTTTCTATTTCATAACCACCGCTAACAACTAAAGATATTTCACGTTGCCCTTCAACTAAAAACAATCCCTTCTTTTTTCGCTCTCGAGATTTATCTTGAAGTTTTAATAAATCTTTGATATAAGGATTCTGTATGCTGCTAATCTGTTTCATAAATACAAAAATACCCAATTAAGGGTATTTTTGATAGTATTTATAATACAATTTATAATTGAATTATAAAGCTGTTGTAATATTGATATATAACGTCGTTATGAGAAATTTTTAATTTCGAAGTACTCTTAAAATTAGGAACTCATAACTTAAAGATTCCTTCACGTTGCTCGGAATGACGTTTTTTACAATACTAATTTTTTATTATTGATTTTTATATTTATTAGAATAACGTTTCCAAAGTTTTGTTTGGTGCGATTCTAAGCTAATTTTTCGGCCTTGTATAAAAGCTTCATTTAAAATATTTGTTCGCATATCTAAAGCATCACCTTCAGAAATAAATAACGTAGCATCTTTACCAACTTCTAAAGTACCAACTTTATCATCAATACCTAAAATCTTCGCATTGTTTTGAGTAATTAACTGTAAAGCTTTTTCTTTTCCTAATCCGTAAGTAGCATATGTACCTGCGTAAAAAGGAATGTTACGAGCGCTCATACGTTCCATATCACCTTCCATACCTAAACCAATTAAAATACCAGCGTCTGATAATATTTTAGCAGCACGATAAGGTAAATCGTAATCTTCATCTTCGGCACTAGGTAAACGGTGTGCACGTTCTAAAATTACCGGAATATTATTTTGTTTTAATAAATCAGCAACCTTTTCAGCTTCTTGTCCGTGAACAATTACTAAATTTTTAATTCCTACCTTTTTTAATGTAGTAACAGCATCTGTAATCGTTTTTTGACCACTCACATGCACAAACATTTTTTGAGACCCGTTTAAAACATTTTGTAATGCTTCGTAAGGTAAAATTTCAGCTGTTTTATCACTTGCTAAATAGGCTTTTGCACTATTGATATAGCTAGTTATTTGAGCTATATTTTTTGCATAATCTTTATTTGGTTTTAATCCAGGTTCTTCACCTAACCACCAACGGCCGGTGCTAAAATTACTAGGCCAATTCATATGAATACCATCATCTGTTTTTAAAGCAGCATCTTCCCAGTTCCAAGCATCAAACTGAACTACAGATGATGTTCCTGAAATAACACCACCACGTGGCGTAATTTGCGCCATTAAAACTCCGTTCGGACGCATAGATTCAATTACTTTACTTTCGGTATTATATGCTATTATACTACGAATATGTGGTAGCATAGAACCTACTTCATCAAAATCTCTAGTAGCTCTTACGGCATCTATTTCTGCTAAACCTAAAGACGTGTTTGCTGCAATAAACCCAGGATATACGTGTTTTCCTTTAGCATTAATTACTGTTCCTATTCTAGCAATTTTCATCATTGCACTACCAACGAAAGAAATTTTACCTTCAGAAAACATGATTAAAGAATTTTCGATAATTTTTCCGTTTCCTAAATGAGCGGTAGCACCTTCAATGCTATAATCTTGCGTTTGTTTGGGCGCAGGTGTTTGTTGTGCTAGCATATTTCCTAAGAATAAGAAACAAACTAAACTATATATTATTTTAAATTTCATGTTTATTCTTTTTAAGTTCTTATTCTGTATCACAGTGAAATAATTTTTTAGCTTTCTTAATAGGGGCTTGTGTTTTAGCGCCTTTTAATTTTTCTTTTAGCATCATATTAATCAGTTTCGAACGCTCATTTTTTATAACTGCACGTTTTTCTTTATCCTTTTTAATATCAAAATAAAGCGTACCATCAATAATGGTGTTTTCTGCTTTAGAATAAATTGATAACGGGTTACCGCTCCATAAAACAACATCAGCATCTTTACCAACTTTAATACTACCTGTGCGGTCGTTTAAGTGTAATAATTTAGCAGGATTTATGGTAACTGTTGCCCAAGCTTCTTGTTCAGATAAACCACCATACTTAATTAATTTAGCAGCTTCTTGATTTAAACGACGAGACATTTCTGCATCATCAGAATTTATAGCCACCGTAATACCTTGGTTGTGCATAATTGCAGCATTGTAAGGAATTGCATCGTTAACTTCGTATTTGTAAGCCCACCAATCTGCAAATGTAGAACCACCAGCGCCGTGTTCTTTCATTTTATCAGCAACTTTATAACCTTCTAAAATATGTGTAAAAGTGTTGATGTTAAAATTGAATTTTTCAGCAACTTTCATTAGCATATTAATTTCAGACTGTACATAAGAGTGACATGAAATAAAACGTTCTTTATTAATAATTTCAGCCAACGTTTCTAACTCAATATCTTTGCGATATGGTTGTCCGTTTTTCTTTTTAGTATCGTATTCTTTTGCTCTTTGAAAATAATCGATATAAACCTGTTCAACTCCCATACGTGTTTGTGGAAAACGAACTGTTTGAGAATCTCCCCAGTTAGATTGTTTTACATTTTCACCTAAAGCAAATTTGATGAATTTAGGCGTATTTTTATAAATTAATCCATCAGCTTCTTCTCCCCATTTTAATTTGATAATTGCAGAGCGACCACCAATTGGATTTGCAGAACCATGTAGAATTTGAATAGAAGTAACTCCACCAGCAATGTTTCTGTAAATATTAATATCATCAGGATCTACAACATCTTCAATAGTTACTTCGGCAGTAGAGTTGTGACCAGATTCGTTTACTGCAGAAGTTGCGATATGCGAATGTTCATCAATAATACCAGCAGTTAAGAATTTACCAGTTCCATCGATAGTTTTAGCACCACGATTTGAAAGATTTTTTCCTATCTGATAAATTTTACCATCTTTAATTAAAACATCCGTATTTGTTAAAACTTCATTTTTTTCTGAAGTCCAGACTGTTGCGTTTTTAATTAAAATAGTTTCTTGTTGTGGTTTAGTATAGTTTCCAAAACCTATATTCGGATAAGAAACAGCAACTACAGAAGGTTCTTTTTCTTTTTTCTTATCGTCTTTCTTAGCTTCTTTTTTAGAATTGAAAGTAGCTGTCCAATTAGTTTCGTTTCCGCTATTATTAATCGCAGTTCCGTTTAGGTTTTTATTATCAACAAACCCTGACAAACGAGAAAAATTATCGCCATCTCTTAAGGTAATTTTTACCCAATTATCTGCAAATGAAAACTTAGAACTAATTTTTTTAGCATCCTTTTTTATAGTAGCTTTTTGCTTAGTTCCTTTTCCGCTGATAGACATTTTATATGTTTCTCCGTTTACAGCTAAAGTATATTCACCAGAAATATCTTTAATAGTAATATCGTTTACTATGTTTTTATCTCCTTGCACCCAGTTTTCGTAAAGCGTTGTATTTTTATCAAAA
Organism: Tenacibaculum sp. M1.3A; assembly: GCF_057732375.1. Classification (NCBI taxonomy): domain Bacteria; kingdom Pseudomonadati; phylum Bacteroidota; class Flavobacteriia; order Flavobacteriales; family Flavobacteriaceae; genus Tenacibaculum; species Tenacibaculum sp. M1.3A. Next base: position 130,035 of record NZ_JBYJEF010000001.1, read on the forward strand.
ATATCACCAGAAGTAATTAAAAAGTTAGCATGGCTACCTTTATTTAAATTTCCGATTTTATCGTTTTGTAAAATTTTAGCAGGAATACTTGTTAAAGCTTCTAAAGCTGTTGTTTTATCTAAACCAAACTTTATTGCCTTTTGTAAATTAGCTGTAAAGTCAGTAGTTTTTTTTAACTTATAAGTAGTTAATGCAAAAGGAACATTATTTTTAGCAAGTGCCGCAGGATTTGCAGGCTCTTGATTCCATTTACGCATATCGCTTAATGCAATTTTATCTGCTAAAAAAGCATTACTTACATCGTAAGCTTTTCTGAAGTTGATAGGAATAATAAAAGTAGCGTTGGTGTTTTTAATAGCGTTGATACGTTCGTATTCGTTACCACCACCTACAATTGTATACTGAATTCCGAATTCATCACCAACTTTATCAGCACGTAAATCATCTAAATAATTACCCGCTCTAAATATTTGAGGAAGGTCTTTTTTGTCATTTAAAGCTTGTAAAGCTAAATCGGTATTTTCTATATTTCCTTTAGCATACCAAGCGGCATCTAAATACGTTTGTCTTAGCAATGCCATGGCTCCCATACGAGATGTTGGGTAAGATTGGCGTGTTTTATTGCTTTTACTAAAAGAAAGGTAATTAGCAGATTGCTTATTTAAAATGCGATACGCATCAGAAGTTGCAGTGTTTAAAGTTACTAACACACCATTACCTTGCATAATACCATCTTCTAAATGTGTATTTACAGTACCAAAACCTAAGTTTAATAACTCTTTAGCTTTTTTAGTATCGAATTTAAAATCGTTAAAAGAATTTACGTCAGGTCTAATATGATCGTTCCAATAGTATCCTTTTCTGCTAGCATCGTATTGTGGTCCTTGTCCGCGACCACCTTCTCTTTTAGGTGCTTTTATTCCAAAATCAGAATACACATCAATAAAAGAAGGGTAAATAGTTTTACCATTTAAATTAACGGTTTCAGTTCCTTTAGGAATTGCAACAGATTTACCTATTTCTAAAACTTTACCGTCTTTAATAAGTAGTGTTCCTTTTTTAATAATGTTGGTTGGACTTACATAAATTTTTGCATTTGTAAATGCATATAATTTATTTTTTGATGTTTTAACTCCCTTATTACTTGGAAAGTATTCTTGTGCATGTACTATTGATACACAAAGGAATAAGAGTAGAATGAGTATTTTTTTCATTGATGATTTAAGTTGATTTATGTGATAAAGATATTTATTTAATAATGAGCAGATAACGTTTTAACAAATAATTAAGATTACTTTAAGACTAGATTTCCGATTTTTTGATCGCCAGATAACCATGCCGTGTTTTTATCGACAAACTTAATAGCGTAATAAGAATCACTGCTTACTTCCGTCCAGGTATGTCCGCCATCGTTAGAAAATGAGATTCCGGTTTTACCAACTGCAAAAATTTCTTTACCGTTGCTATCAGGAACATATTGTACGCAACTTTTATAATTCGGGTTTTGATTATCGGCAACTAACGTCCAAGTTTTTCCACCATCAGTAGTAATTGCTTTATTAGCACAATTATCATTAGGTTTTGCATAATTACCACCAATAGCAATTCCGTTATTTTCATCGTAAAAATCGATAGAATAGATTCCTTGTGGCCCGTTACCTTGAATTATAGGCGTATCATAAATTTGCCAAGTTTGTCCAAAATCAGTTGATTTTAAAATCCTTGCTTTAGTTCCGCCTGAGGCAATCCAAACCGTATTATTTACAATTTTTATATTGGTATTACTAGCTGCAAAAAAAGCTTCACCTTCTTCAAAAATAGGTGAGTTCTCACAAGATAATTTGTTCCAAGTAGTTCCACCATCCGAAGTTAAAATAATAGAAGCACAATTTTCGGTAGGATCACCAACTGCGATACCATGTTTACCATCTGCAAAGAATTTCATGCTGTCGTAAAATACTTTTTCATGCACTTCTTTGTAAACTAAAGAGGTTTGTTTTTTAGCGTTATCTAATTTGTATAATAAAGCAGGATTGCCAATACTTAACACAAAAATATCGGTTCCGTTATAAGCAATACTTCTAAAATTAGGAATGAGAGTGTCATTTTTATTAATATTGATAAAAGAATTTTTACCCCATTTTTTACCGTTACTTTTTGTAAAACCAATTTTTCCGTTAGAGGCAGCATAGTACAAACTAGTTTTATTTATTGGATAAATAGCTCTAATACTAGCGCTATCTTTTTTAAATTCGATAATATTTATTTTTTTTATGGTTCTTGGTTGGTATTCCTTCTTGCAAGAAAAAGAAATAAAAGCGGCTATAATTAAAAGCGAAAAGTGTTTCATTTTTTGTATATTTTTACAAAACTAAAAATAGATAAAATCAAATCAATTATATGAAAAAAGCATTGGTAATTTCTGGAGGTGGAAGCAAAGGAGCATTTGCAGGCGGTGTAGTTGAGTTTTTGATGAAAGAAAAGAAAAATGATTATGATTTGTTTTTAGGAACCTCTACAGGAAGTTTAATGGTTTCTCATTTAGCTTTAAAAAAGATAGATTCTTTAAAGGAATTATATACCAATGTAAATCAAAAATCTATTTTTAGTAACAGTCCTTTTAAAATAACAAAAGTTCATGGAGAAAAAGTAATTTCTATTCGCCATATAAATACTTTTTGGAATTTTTTAAATGGTAGAAAAACTTTTGGTGAGAGTAAAAATTTGCGAAAGCTTATAAAGAAAAATGTTACGCGAGAAATGTATGATGAAATTCGAAAAAACAACAAAGAAGTTGTGGTAACGGTTTCTAACTTAACTGCAAATCAAATAGAGTATAAATCAATATCGGAATGTAGTTATGATGACTTTTGTGATTGGATTTGGGGTTCGTGTAACTACGTGCCTTTTATGAGTTTGTTAGAAAAAAACAGCTGCCAATATGCAGATGGTGGTTTTGGAAGTTTAGTACCAATTAGAGAAGCCATTTTACGAGGCGCAAAAGAAATTGATGCTATTATTTTAGAAACGGAGGTTACTCAGATTAATAGATTACCTGCTAAAAATCCGTTTACGTTAATGCTTGATGTTTTTGATTTTATGCTCGAAAATGTAGAGCGTCATAACATCACCATAGGTAAATTATCAGCAAAGCATCATGATGTAAAGCTTAATTTATATTACACACCAACCGTTTTAACAACGAATTCATTGGTTTTTGATAAAGAAAAAATGAAAAAATGGTGGACATCGGGTTATTTATATGCAAAAAGACTAGACGATGAAAAAATGAGTCAGTTTAGACCAGAAATGATAGCAAATAAAGAAATAGAAGAAGGTTTAGAAAATGAATAATTTATGCAATTCGGAAAAGTAAATAATCCAGCGTTAATAGATTATACGTTGCCAATTATCAACTTAAAAACAAAAGATGTTTTAAAATTTGTTGCTACTAAAGAGAAACAAAACATATATGTTGGTTGTGCAAAATGGAATAAAGCAGATTTAAAAGGGTTTTATCCGAAGGGAACAAAAGATGAATTAGTATATTATTCTAAACAGTTTAACTCAATAGAATTAAATGCTACATTTTATCGCCTTTTTGCAGCAGAACAGTTTGAGAAATGGAAATTAAAAACACCTAAGGGATTTAAGTTTTTTCCGAAATTAACACAAGACATTAGTCATTTTAAACGCTTACAAGGCACTCAAGATTTTGTAAACTCGTTTTTAGATAATTCAGCACATTTACAAGATAGGTTAGGAACTATTTTTTTACAAATGCATGCTGATTTTGGACCAGAAAACTTTAAAGCACTTAAAAATTTTGTGATTAGTTGGCCTAAAGCAATTCCGTTAGCGATAGAAGTTAGGCATAAAGAATGGTTTTCTAACACTACTATTTTTGATGAATTCACCCAGTTATTGCAAGAAAACAACATAGCAAACATATTAGTTGACACATCGGGCAGGCGAGACATGTTGCATATGAGTTTAACAAATAACGAAGCTTTTATACGATTTGTAGGTGCAAATCATCCGTCGGATTATGAACGTTTAGATGCTTGGGTGTATCGACTAAAAGAATGGAGCGATTTAGGATTAAAAAACATACACTTTTTTATTCATCAGAATATAGAAGTGGAATCTCCTTTGTTAGCAGCTTATTTTATTAAAAAATTAAACAAAGAATTAGGAACAGATTTAAAAGTTCCTAATGAAAATATTCAGCAACAAATGAGCTTGTTGTAAAGTGAAAAATCCAGCTTTAAAAGCTGTATTTTTTATTGGTTTTAAGTATTTATTTTAAATTTATATATTAATGTAACGTGTCTGTGCGTGATTAAAGCATTAAAGTTTATAAATAATTACGGACAAATAAAACCCGTGAGGATTTTCGTAATTAGAGAATAAGTTATCCATAAATTATATATGGTGTTCAACGTAGTTTTTATTCAGCTATTCTTTTTTTTAAATCCATTCTTTCGTGTAAGATTCTTGTTATTTCAACATAATCTTCATTTAATGTTCTATAAAATATTATGTGTCGATTTGCTTTAATTCCAAGAAGTAGCCTTGAGACTCACTCGTATTTTTTTCCTAAATCTGGATTTTCAGCTATTTCTACACAATTTGAAATTAATTCACTATAATATTTGTCGGCTTGTTTTTCCGACCAAATCTCAAATGTATATTCCCAAATTTTAGATAAATCAGCAACAGCTTTGTTCGTTAGTTTATATTCAAACATTCGAGTGTTTATTCGCTTTTAGCGATTCAAGATGTTTTTTATGCATCAAAATATAGAATAGGAATCACCTTTGTTAGTTGCTTGTTTTATTAAAAAAAATAACCAAGAATTTAGAACAGATTTAAAAGTTTCGAATGAAAATATACAATAACAAATGAGCTTGTTGTAAAGTAAAAAATCTAGCTTTAAAGCTAGATTTTTTACTTATTTAAAAACTTATAATTTTATAATACTATACGTTATGATGAGAACCTGAAACAAGTTCAGGTTGACGAAGTTGATTTTACTTTAAATCGATATACATATTGTTATAATCAATATATTTCATGTTAGAGTTCCACTGTGGCGTAAAGTTGGTTTTTCTTTTTTTAGCAGTAGAAACTCTTTTAGCACCCGTTGTTATATATTGAATAGCTCTTTCTAGTAAAGGCTCGGTAGGATCACCAATTATACCCAAATTACCAGGATCTTCTTCCATAATCACTTCAGGAATAAATCCATCAGGCTTATTTTCGCCATCTACATTCTGAATTTCTAAAACAATTGGCTGCATTGCATACGCATGATTTGTTTTAAAACTAGGGCCATTTCTTCTAAAATCGTCAGAGTCGTATAAAGTTATAGAACCTACGTGTTTACCATAAGTTTGTACTCCTATTAATTTTACATCAATATAAGGAGAAAGCGCATTTATAATTAACTCAGATGCCGAAGCGGTGTTTTCAGAAACAATAAAATAGATGGTATTTAAATTTAAGCTATTAATTGCTTCATCCAAAACAACATTACCATTACTATCTTTATTTAAAATTTTATCTGTAAAATTATTGATTAAAAATTCTGGGTTTATTGCAGCTAATACTTTGCTATTCCATACTTCTTTAGCATATAATTGGTCTTTAAACTGACCAGTAACCATGCTTCCTAAATATACAGCCGATTGTACAGAACCACCACCATTGTAACGTAAATCGATTACTAAATCGGTAATAAGTGGAGATTTAAACTTTGCAAATTCAGCATTTAATTCACCATCAAAATCACGAGAAAATTGGTTGTACATTAAATATCCAATGGTATTGCTACCATCAACAATTACTTTTGCTTCTTTAATTGGGTTTTCTGTTATTGTAGCTCTAGTTAACGTTATAGTTGTTCCGTTACTAACAGGATTTCCTGCATTATAATCGGCTAATGTTACCGTAAAAGAAGCTGCGCTAAACAGCGAATTTACATTAGCTCTTGTTAAAGAGGTTCCGTTTACTTCGGTAATTAACATTCCTCTAACAACACCTTTCATTTCTGCATCAGAATTTTTTACTACATCGTATACATATACATAGTAATTATTAGAACCGTCGGCAAAGTCAGCTCCTTTAACTTTCATTCCTGTTGTTTGACGTGTACCTTCAAAAGACTCTTCTAAGGCAATATAATCATCAACAATCCAAGAATAAGTTCTGTTCGGATCTTTTGGGTATTCGTTCGGTAAAAACAATAAGTTGTTAAATAAGTTCTCCGGACTTCCTGCTTCAGATAAATAACCATATAATTCTTGATCATTATTAAAACGCCTGTCTGACAAATCAGGAACATCACTTTGCCATAAATAATAAGCGTTTAATCCTTTCCAAACAAAATTCTGAATTTGAATATCGGTAGGAGTGTCATCTTTTTCACTACAAGATACTATTGATAATAGTAAAAAAACAATAAGAGAGGCTTTAAGTATTTTCATAAGGAATATATTAGCTATAATATCAACGCAATTTAATTAATAATATTATTTTTTTAGATTTTGATGTAACAAACTTACAACTACCTCGTCGTAGTTATGTAAACCTGATAGTTAAGACGGTGTTTTAATACTAAGTTTACAAAATTAACTAACTAAACCATGAATCAATCAGACTTTTTAAAAGTTGTACTACCATTTAAAGACAAGGTCTTTCGTTTGGCAAAAAGACTTTTAGTTTCTACCGAAGAAGCTGAAGATGCTACACAAGAACTGGTTTTTAAATTATGGAGAAACAAAGAAAAACTGTCGGACTATAAAAATGTAGAAGCATTTGCAATGACGATGACAAAAAATTATTGTTATGATCGCTTAAAATCAAAGCAGGCAAGTAATTTAACATTGGTTCATAGTAATTATAAAGAAAAAGAAACGTCTTTAGATAAGAAAGTAGAATATAATGACAGTGTAAGTTTAGTACACAAATTGATTGATAAATTGCCAGAACAACAAAAAACAATTATTCAATTAAGAGATGTAGAGCAATATGATTTTGATGAGATATGTAAAATGGTAGATATGAAACCAACTGCTGTTAGAGTAGCCTTATCAAGAGCAAGAAAGACAATTAGAGAAGAATTAATAAAAAAACACAACTATGGAGTTAGCTAACATAGATAAATTAGTAGAAAAATACTTAAACGCAGAAACTACTTTGCAAGAAGAGCAAATACTACAAGAGTATTTTACGTCGCCTAACGTGGCGCCGCATTTGCAAGAGTACAGTATGTTGTTTGGATATTTTAAACAAAGTAAAGACGAAACGTTTACCAAAACCATTCAGTTAAAACCTGAGAAACCTAAGAAGAACTGGAAATGGTTATCGGTAGCAGCGTCAGTAGTCTTGCTATTTAGTGTATTTGTAGGTAATGAAAAGTATCAAGAACATCAGCAAAGAAAAAAGTTTGCGCAAGTAACAGAAGCGTTGCAACTGCTTTCAGTCAATTTAAACAAAGGAAACGACGCATTATATGCGGTTTCAAACAACTTAAACAAAGGAACTGATGCTTTACAATACTTAAACACCTACGAAAAAACAGTAAACAAAGTAATAAACACAGTAAATTAATAACAAAAAAAGTAAAACCAAGTACTTTATAAATTAAGACAATCATGAAAAAAATAATTATAATATTCGCATTCGTATTCACGGCAAACTTAAGTTTCGGACAATCAATGTTTGATAAGCTAGAAGATATAGATGACGTTTCATCAGTAGTTGTAAACAAAGACGCTTTTGAAATGCTATCGAAATTCAATGTAGGTTCAGGAGATAATGAAGCTGTAGAAGTTTTTAATATGGTAAAAGAATTAAATGAGTTAAAAATATTTACAACAGAAAATGCTAGTGTTGCTTCGCAAATGGAAAGCATGGTAAAATCTGCAGTAAGTAAAAGTAACTTAACCGAATTAATGCGTATTAAAGACAAAGATTCTAGAGTTAAAATTTACGTTAAAACCACAAAAAACAAAGATTTTGTTAGTGAAGTTTTAATGTTTGTAAAAGACAAAGGATCTAAAAAAGGTGGAGTAGAATCGGTTATTGTTTCTTTAACAGGAACTATCGATATTAATAAAATGTCGAAACTAGCAGAAACATTTTCGAAAGATAATAATGTAAAAGTAAAAGTTAGTAGCAAGTAATACTTTCTTCTATAGGGTTAAGAAATAAAATTTTTAACCCTATTTTTTTAATTAATTCAAAAATAAAAATTACAATGAAAAAACTATTTATATATTCATTATTAGCAATCTCATTTGTAACGGTTTCATGTAAAAAAGAAGCTTCATTGCAAAGTTATTTAGTAGACAGTCAGGATAAAAAAGGCTTTATAACTTTAGATGTTCCTGCGAGCATACTACAGTTAAGTATGGATAAAGCATCCGAAGAAGATAAAAAAGCATTTGAAAGCATTCGTAAAGTAAATTTAACAGGTTTGCCTTATAAAGATACTGATGAAGTAACTTATGAAGAGGAAAAAGGAAAGTTAAAAAAGATTTTAAAAAGCTCTGATTATAAAAAATTAATCAACTTTAAAAAAGATGGTATGCATGCAACAATCTATTATTCGGGTGAAACAGATGCTATTGATGAAATTGTTGTTTTTGGTTATGGTAAAGAAATGGGAGTAGGTATTGCGCGTATTTTAGGTGATAATATGAACCCTGGTAAGATTATGCAAATGATGCAGAAAGCAAAAGTAGATGGCGGTGATTTAGATTTAAGTAAGTTCAAAGCACTGCTAGGAAATACAATACCAATGAAAAATAAAAAACAAGTTACTGAAGAAGATACAGCAGAAGCTTCTAACTAAAAAACTAGTATAAAATAACTAAAAGCCATCAATTTATTGATGGCTTTTTCTTTTTAACGACTCATTAACAAGCCTCCCAATAGATTTGCTTATTTTTGATGCTCAAACGAAAGTATTTTATGAAGTTTCAAATAACCCTTACATTAATAGTTGCACTTTTTACGTTATCACTTTTTGCACAAGTAGAGAATACGTATCGAGGTGAGAAAGATAAAGTTCACGATTTAATTCACACAAAATTAAAGGTTGATTTTAACTTTAAAGAAAAACAGCTGAATGGAGAAGTATGGCTAACAGTAAAACCTCATTTTTATGAAACAGGTAAATTAACGTTAGATGCTAAAGCAATGGTTATTCATAAAATAACAATGAATTCAGAAGCATTAGACCATAATTACGATAATTATAAGTTGATTATCGATTTACCTCGCGCATATAAACGTAACGAAGAATTTACCGTTTATATAAAATATACCGCTCGTCCAGAAAAAGTACAGCAAAAAGGAAGTGCAGCGATTACATCAGCCAAAGGATTGTATTTTATAAATCCAACAGGATTGGATAAAAACAAACCAACACAAATTTGGACACAAGGTGAAACAGAGGCAAGTAGTTGCTGGTTTCCAACAATAGATGCTCCAAATCAGAAAACATCACAAGAAATTTATATTACTGTTCCCAATAAATACGTAACCCTTTCTAACGGAAAGTTAGAAAACCAAACAACGAATACAAACGGTACAAGAACCGATTATTGGAATTTCACACAAAAACATGCGCCGTATTTATTTTTTATGGGCGTAGGAGAGTATGAAATTGTTAAAGACACCTATAAAAATATTCCTGTAAATTATTATGTAGAAAAAGAATACGCTCCTTATGCGAAAGAAATTTTTGGTAAAACCCCAGAAATGTTAGCTTTTTTCTCTAAAATTACTGGTATCGAATATCCGTGGAATAAATATGCGCAAATTGTTGGGCGTGATTATGTAAGTGGCGCGATGGAAAATACTACCGCTGTTATTCACGGAGAAAATGCCTACCAAATGCCAGGGCAATTAATTGATGAAAACATACAAGAAAATACAATTGCTCACGAAGCTTTTCATCATTGGTTTGGCGATTTAGTAACCGCAGAGAGTTGGAGTAATCTTACCGTAAATGAAAGTTTTGCAAACTACAGCGAATATTTATGGCGTGAATATAAATATGGAAAAAATGATGCTGATGCTCATTTGTTAGAAGATACTGAAGGGTATAAAAACGGTCAGAATTTTGATAAACATTTAGTGCGTTTTAACTACCAAGACAAAGAAGATATGTTTGATGCGGTTAGTTATAACAAAGGTGGCGCAATTTTACATATGTTGCGAAATTATTTAGGAAATGAAGCTTTTTATGCAGGTTTAAACAACTATTTAACTACAAATAAATACGGTACAGGAGAAGCGCATCAATTACGATTGGCTTTTGAAGAAGTAAGTGGAAAGGATTTAAATTGGTTTTTTAATCAATGGTATTTTAATAGTGGACATCCGCAGTTAGAAATATCTTATGATTTTAATAAATTAAGAAAAACGGTTACTGTAAATATTATTCAGAACCAAGATTATGAGTTTAAATTTCCTTTTGCGATAGATGTCTTTGAAGGCAGCAAACGAACAAGACATACTGTTTTTGTAGAAAGCAAAGAGGCTTCTTTTACTTTCCCGTTTACAAAGCAGCCAGATTTAATTCAGGTAAATGCGAATGCAGTTTTGTTATGCGATATAAATGAAAATAAAATATTGAGTGATTATATTCATCAATTAAAATATGCAGAGAGTTACATGCATAAAAAAGAAGCTTTGTTAGAAATTGCTAAAAGACAGCAAGATGATACCAAAGCTTTTGATGCGATTGCCAATGCAATGAACGATGAGTTTTATAAAATTAGAATATTAGCCTTAGAAAACATCAATTTGGTAAATAAGAACTCTAAAAAAAGAGAAATTGAGGTAATAAAGCAAATTGCAAACAACGATTCTAAAACACTTGTACAAGCAGCAGCTATAGAAACCTTAGGTAAATTAACAGATACTGAGTTAAAATCGGTTTTTGAGAATGGTTTAACAAGTAAGTCATATGCTGTTTTAGGAAAGTCGTTAGTAGGAATGTATTATGTAGATAAAGCGTTGGCTATTGCAAAATCTAAAACTTTGCCTGATGCGGTAAAAAAGATTATAGCAACGCCTTTAACACGTATTTATTTAGAAGAAAATGATGATGATGAATTAACTTTTATAGCAAGTAATGTGATGTCGGGAATGTATTTAAGTCAAAATAAAAAAATACAAACCTTGTATAAAAAGGCTTATGAAAAAATTGCAAAAAGTAATAATACTGCTGCTATAAAAAACTTAGCAGATGATATTGTTTCGAAAGGAATTCAGTACAAACAATACAATTTCGATAAAGTAGGTATAAATTTGTTACGTCAAGTAGTGCAAAAACAAAAAGAAGCAAATAAACCAAATAAAAATAATAATATTGAAGTTATTAAAATAGCAATGGCAAAATTGTTAGAGTAAATCCCATATTAATCGTCGTAATGGCATTATAATTGCCTACTCTAACCAAACTAAAATACATGAAAAAAATTACCTTACTGTTAATCTTTATAGTTTTTGTTACAATTTCTTGTAGTAGCATTAAAACAACTGAAAAAGCAATTAATTCTGGAGATTACGATAAAGCAATAGCATTATCTGTTAAAAACTTGGCTAAAAATAAGTTTAAAGAAAAAAACCAGCCATATGTTGTAATGTTGCAAAATGCTTTTAAAAAAGCAAGTGATAGAGATTTATCGAAAATTGCCTTTTTAAAGAAAGAAAATAAGGCTGAAAACTTAAAAACTATTTACGATTTATATAATCGTTTAAATAGTAGACAAGAAAAGATAAAACCTTTATTGCCTTTAAAAAAAGCACGTTTTAAATTAACGAATTACGACAATGATATTATTCAGTCTAAAGAAAATTATTCTGATTTTTTATATGAAAACGGAGTAGCATTCTTAAAAGAAGGTCGTAGAAATAAAATGAATTATAGAAGCGCTTTTAATGAGTTACAGCATTTAGATAAGATTAATTCGAATTATAAAAACACCAGAAAACTAATAGAAGAAGCGCATGTTAAAGGTACAGATTATGTTTTTTTATCAGTAAGTAATGAAACCAATCAAACAATACCAAGAAGATTAGAAAATGATTTATTGGCTATGGATACTTATGGTTTAAATGATTTATGGACGGTATATCACTCTAGAAAAAACGAACAAATTAACTATGATTTTGATTTAGAACTTAATCTTAGAAGAATTGATATTTCTCCTGAACAAATTCATGAAAAAGAAATTATAAAAGAGAAACAACTAAAAGATGGTTTTAAGTATTTAAAAAACACTAAAGGTATTTACGTTAAAGATAGTTTAGGTAATAAAATTAAGGTAGATAAATTTAAAAATATTAGATGTAAGTTGTATCGTTTTACGCAATCTAAGAGTAGTAAAGTTACGGGTGTTGTTAAGTTTTATAACAACGCAACCGATCAATTAATAGAAAGTTTTCCTATTGAAAGCGAATTTGTTTTCGAACATAGTTACGCTAATTATGATGGTGATAGAAGAGCTTTAGATAAATCATTTTTTAATTTAACAAAGTTAAAATCGGTGCATTTTCCTTCAAATGAACAAATGGTATACGATACAGGAACAGATTTAAAGGAAAGGTTAAAGCATATTATTTCGCGTAATAAGTTTAGAAATTAAAATAAATATTATGAAAACTCCTGTTTTAAGCGGGAGTTTTTTTATTTTTATAATCGATGGATTTATTCTCACAATTTACTGATTTTCCTCATAACTTACTTCCAAAAGACGGGACTGTAAATTACTACGGATTAGTTTTATCTAGCGTAAAAGCGGAAGCTTATTATAATATTTTATTAGATTCCATAGAATGGAAAAATGATGAAGCTATTATATTCGGAAAGCAAATTTTCACCAAAAGAAAAGTAGCTTGGTACGCCGATAAACCTTTCGAATACTCTTATTCTAACAGCACAAAAACAGCATTACTTTTTACAAAAGAATTGTTAGAGTTAAAGGAATTAGTAGAAAAAGAAACAAACGAAACTTACAATTCTTGCTTACTAAATTTATACCACGACGGATCTGAAGGAATGGCTTGGCATAGCGATGGTGAAAAGGATTTAAAAGAACAAGGAGCTATTGCTTCTTTAAGTTTAGGAGCCGAGCGCAAGTTTGGTTTTAAACATAAAGAAACGAAAGAAACGGTTTATAAAGTATTAGAACATGGATCTTTATTGGTAATGAAAGATGAAACTCAAACGCACTGGTTACATCGTTTGCCACCAACAAAAAAAATACACCGCCCACGAATTAATTTAACTTTTCGAACTATTGATAAGTAATATTGATTATAAATAAGTGCTGTTTTTTGTGTTTTACGTTAGACAATTATCAGCTTTTACATTAAAAACCAATCTACACTTATTTCATTTTTTCGAAAAAGGTTAGTTTATAGTTTGGTAATAGCTCAGGATGTGTAATTTTTATAACATCTTTTAAAACTAAATCAGGTCGAGTAGGAGCTAATTCGAAATATAAAACACCTCCTGTTTTACCTTTTTTCAAAGCAGGAGAGTATACATTGTCATTTTTAAAGGCCTTGAACTCGGCGTAGTGTTTATTACTGTTTAACATTTGTTCTTTAGAGGTAAAATACCCTGGGGCAATCCAAAAATCAGCATTTTTACCTTTATCTAAAATACTTTCAAAACTTAGTGATAAACTCCCTTTTCCTTTTGTGTTTTTCCATAAATATTCAAGATTAGCATCTTTTAAATACTGAGCTACAAAGCTTTCTCCGGCAGGTAAATTCCAAATATCCTTACTCATAACAGCGCCAGAAAGTACTGTTGGTTTTTTTGTTGCTTTTTTAGCGATTTTAATAGCTTTTAAATAATTCTTTTTAATCGTATTAAAAATACTATCTGCTTTTTCATTTTCGTTATACAAAGCTCCAAAAACTTTAATCCATTCAGCTCTACCAAGCGGTGTTTCTTCAAGCCAATCACCGTTTATAATAACTGGGATTCCTGCATTTTTAATGGTGTTTAATGTTTTATTTGTTTTTCCCATCGAAAAAGCAACAACTACATCTGGTTTAATATCTATTAAAATTTCGGTATTTAAAGATTGTTCTTTACCTAGCTCTCTTATGTAACCACTATCAATTAAAACTCTTGTTTTTTCTGAAGAAACATATTTTGTATGTGGAAAACCGATTAAAGTTTTTTCTTTGTTTAGTAATTCTAATATAGGGATATGAGTAGTTGACGTAACTACTATTTTATTAACAGGAGTTTTTATATTACTATTATAATTACCTAAACTATAAGTAAATGTTTCTTTAGATTTTGGATACGGAGTTTTAATAATCAATTTGGTTTGATTATTTTCTTTAAATAAATCGAAACCCAAAGCATTAGTTATAGTACTTTGGGTCTCTAATATTTGTTCTTTTTTTTCTGATTTACAAGATATTATTAAAAAACAAAAAATAAGAAAAAGGGATTTTCTTAGAATTGTAGTTTTCATAGGTTTTATTTTTTGCAACAAGGATACAAAACTATTTTGTAATACCAATTTTTAAACTACATTTGACGCGAATTTGGTTTTGTTAAAGAAATCTTCTTTAAGAAATTAAAAGGGAATTTGGTTAAAATCCAAAACTGTTCCCGCAACTGTGAGCTATAAAGCTTGTAACTATCACTTTTACCACTGTTTTTAAAAAAAATGGGAAGGTAAGTTACAAGACGCAAGTCAGGAGACCTGCCAAAATCAAAAAAAAGTAAAAACTTTCGGGATAAAGGTTATTGTACTTAATACTATTCTGTACTGTACAAAAAATTTACCTGATTAATTGTAAAAATTAAATCATTAAAAATGAACAAACAATTACTAATTGTTGGTGCTATTGCATCTTTATTTGCAAGCACAAAAATTATTGCTCAAGAGCAAGAAAAAACTGAAAATTTAGATGAAGTTGTAGTTACAGCAACTAAAACTAAGATGAATAAAAAGAACATTGGAAAAATAGTTTACAAACTAACTTCAAAAGAGATTGAAGAGAGGCAAGGAAAATCATTAACACAATTATTAAATGAAATTCCTGGTATTGAAATTAATGGTGCTCAGAGTAATAGAGGTCAAAATTTAGGAGTTTATATTAGAGGTGGTAGAAACAAGCAAACAGCTGTGTTAATTGATGGTATTAACGTAAATGATCCTTCATCTATTGCAGGAGATTTTGATTTAAGACAATTAGATTTAAATCAAATAGAATCTATAGAGGTTTTAAAAGGAGCTTCTTCAGTGTTATATGGTTCGGGAGCTGCTGCGGGTGTAATTAATATTATTTTAAAGAAAGGTTCACAAAAAGAATTTGAAGGAACTTTTACAACTTCATTAGGTAGTAATAGATCTGCAGAACACACAAAAATAGCAGGAGACGAGTTACAAGCTAATTTTAACTTTAAAGGAAAAATAGATAAGGTAACTTATTTATTAGGTTTAAATTCAAATAGTTCATCTGGTTTATCAGCAATAGAAAGCTTAAATAGCACGGCTAATAAAGAAGATAAGTTCTACCGACAAAATGCTTTATTAAAGATAGGATATGAAATTAATAATAAAGTTAAAGTTGGTATTCAAGGAAGCTTTAATAAGTTTAATAATGAGTTTGATTCTTCTTATCCAGCAGAAGATGCTGATTTCTTTTCTGAAAGTAAACAGAACAGAGCTGTATTCACAACTGATTTTAGTTATGCGAAAGGAGAGTTAAAAGTGAGAGGTTTTTATACAGAAATAGACAGAGAATCGAATTCTTTTGGAGGTAGTATTTACCAAGGAGAAGTAAAAGGATTTGATGTATTTAATAATTACAGAGTTTCTAATCAGTTTTCTTTTTTAACAGGTATTACAGGACAATATCAAGACATGTTACAAGATGGCGTTATTGAAAAAGGAACTGCAAAACAAAGTTTTTATGATCCTTACGTATCGTTAAACTATAATTCTGATTTTGGATTTAATATAAATGGAGGTGTTCGTATGAATATTCATAATGAGTATGGAAACCATTTTGTTTATAATCTAAACCCATCTTATAATTTAAAAGTCTTAGAAGATAAAAATTTAAAACTTTTCGCTTCTTACGGTACTGCATTTATAACACCAACATTAACTGAAATATTTAATAAAGCAGATAGCGTTGATGAGTTAACACCTGAAAAAGATTTTACGATAGAAGGAGGTTTTGAGTTTGATGTTTTAGATAATGTAACTTTAAATGCAACATATTTTTATAGAGAAGAAACAGATAAAGTAGTTTGGAATGCTGGTAAATACTTAAACAATATAGGTACTTTTAACTTAAAAGGTATTGAAGCAGGTATAACTTACAATCCTTTAAAACAATTATCATTTTCGGCAGATTATACTTATACTAATATTGATGGTGGTGTAAGTGTTACTAATTTACCAAAACAAAAATTTGGAGCAAATATTAATTATCAATTGGCTTCGAAAACTTTTGTGAATGCAACATACAGATTTACCGGAGAAAGAGAAACTTTTGGTGGTCTTTTAGATTCATATAGTGTAGTTGATTTTTTTATAAACCATAAAGTATTAAAAGATAAAGTAACTTTCTTCGGAAGTGTAACAAATTTATTAAATGATAATTTTCAAGATGTAAGTGCATATACAGCTAGAGGAAGAAATTATAATTTAGGATTAAAAGTTAAGTTTTAATAAAGAGGGAGAATTGCAAAGTAAATAGAAAAAAGAAAAAGAAGAGAAAATCCTACCTTAATTGGTAGGATTTTTTTATAAAAATTTGTCACTAATATTTTTAGTAGGAATCATACATGCATCTTTTTTACCAAACCAATTGTACCTATTTTTAGCGATAAAATCATAGACTAGATTTCGTATGCCTTCAGGTATCAGTAAGAAAACTTGTGTAAGTTTCCACAAACCACCAAACGTATTCATAATTTTTAGAGCAGCAGTAGATTTAATCTCGTAAGAAATATTTGGGGCGTATAAAATAATAGCATCAACTTTTAAAGTATCTATACCCAAATGATTTGTTATTTTTTTTCCAATATCAGATTGTAAAGAAGCAAATACAAATTTGTTGTTTTTATCAAAACGGATAATTGTTAACACAGTATTATTGCAAAAATTACAAATTCCGTCAAATAAAATTATCTCCTTATCCTTTGGTAAATCAATCATTTAGGTGTTTTTATTATAATTAAATTTAAAAATAATGTAATATTTTGTAACATAAATCAAAATTAGGCGTCTTGTAAGAAAGTAAATAATGATTTAACACAAAATTAGTAATAAGCTAATTATCAGTATTTAATTTAGATTTTTATAAAATTAACCAAGCAATGATTCGAATAGAAAACCTACACAAATCCTATCCAATAGGTAAAGACTCACTTCATGTTTTAAAAGGATTAGATTTACACATAAAAGAAGGTGAATTTGTTTCGATTATGGGGTCTTCAGGATCAGGTAAATCAACCTTATTAAACATTGTTGGTTTATTAGATACACACGATGAAGGTAAGTATTATTTAAACGGTGAGTTAATTGAAAATTTAAATGAGAAAAAAGCAGCAATCTTACGTAATAAGTTCTTAGGATTCATTTTTCAGTCATTTAATTTAATATCATACAAAACAGCATTAGAAAACGTGGCATTGCCTTTATATTACAAAGGAGTTGCTAGAAAAGAACGTTTAGAAATTGCATTAAACTACCTAGAAAAAGTAGGTTTAAAAGATTGGGCGCATCATTTACCAAACGAGCTTTCGGGTGGTCAAAAACAACGTGTTGCAATTGCCAGAGCATTAGTAACAAAACCAAAAGTAGTATTGGCAGATGAACCAACAGGAGCATTAGATTCTTCTACAACAGATTCTGTTATGGGTTTATTACAAGAAATTAATGATGAAGGAATGACTGTTTTTGTTATTACACACGAAGAGGAAGTTGCAGAACAAACCAATAGAATTGTACGTTTAAAAGACGGTGTTATTATAAGTGATGAATACACCAAAGCAAAAGCAATTTAATTATGTTTGATATAGATACTTGGAGGGAAATATTTCAAAGCATAAGTAAAAATAAACTACGATCTATATTATCGGGTTTTACGGTTGCCTTTGCTATTTTATTATTTACCTTACTTTTTGGTATTGGTAACGGACTTCAAAATACCTTTAAAGATCAGTTTGCAAAAGATGCCATTAATTCAATTTACATCAGTTCAAACAGCACAACTAAAGCATATAAAGGACACCAGGTTGGACGAAGAATTCAATTTAAAAATGATGATTTTGAGTTTTTAAAGGAAGAATATTCTGATAAAATTCAAATGATTAGTCCGCGTATACAAAGAAGCTCAAAAGTAGTTTATAAAACAGAGGAAGATAATTATACAATTAGAGGTGTATATCCTCAATACGATATATTAGAATCAGCCGAAGTAACAGAAGGGCGTTTTTTAAATTTTAGAGATTTAAAAGAAAAATCGAAAGTAATTGTTATCGGCCGCATGGTTGAAAAAGATTTATTCGGTCAATTAAGTGCTTTTGGTAAGCAGTTAAATATTGGCGGAATTATGTATAAAGTAATCGGTGTTTTTTCTGATCCAGGAGGCGATAGTGATGAGCGTTATATTTATACACCATTTACAACTATGCAGCAAATTTATGGAAATAATGACCATATTGGTGACTTCGGATTAACGTACAACCCAAAATTAAGTATTGATGAGGCTATTACCTTTGGAAACAAAATGCTTCGTGAATTAAAGAAAAAACACGAAATAGATCCAAATGACCAAAGAGGTATTAGAGTAAACAATTATGCATCAGATAACAAAGAAGTATCTAGTATGATGGTTGGTTTAGGTATTTTAATCTTAATAATTGGTTTAGGAACTTTAATTGCAGGAGTAGTAGGTATAAGTAATATTATGGTATACGTGGTAAAAGAACGTACTAAGGAATTAGGAATTAGAAAGGCCATAGGAGCAAAACCAAACTCTATTATAACAATGATTATGTTAGAATCAATTTTAATAACGGCTTTAGCAGGATATTTAGGATTGGTAATTGGAGTAGGTATTTTAGAGCTCGTTGGACCAAGTTTAGAAAAGTATTTTATTTTAAATCCAGGAGTATCAACACCAGTTGTAGTAGGAGCTACCATAACATTGATATTAGCAGGAGTAATTGCAGGTTATTTACCAGCAAAAAAAGCAGCACAAATTAAACCAATAGTAGCCTTAAGAGCAGATTAATTATGAAATTTCTATTTGATAAAGATGTATGGCAAGAAATTTACGAAAGTATTCGTAAGAATAAAACCAGAACTGCAATTACAATTTTTGGAGCCTTTTGGGGAATTCTACTTCTTGTAGGATTGTTAGGTGCTGCTAAAGGAATTGAAAACGGTTTTAACAGTATGTTTGGTGATTTTGCAACCAACAGTGTTTTTATGGCGGGTGGTAGAACATCAAAAGCCTTTAAAGGTTTTCAAGAAGGTAGACAAATACAATTAACAACAAGCGATGTTGAAAAAATTAAAACAGAAGTTAAAGGTATAGAATTTGTAGTGCCAAGAAATGCTACCGGAGGTTTGGTTGTAAACGGATTAAAAACAGCAAACCTTACTATTTTTGGTGATTATCCGCTATTAGATAAAGTTCAAAAGAAAAATTTAATTGAAGGTCGTTTTATCAATCAAAATGATATTATCGAAAACAAAAAAGTTTGTGTAATAAGTGACGATGTTTACGAGCAGTTATTTGATAAAGAAGAAGAAGTTTTAGGTACTTATTTAAAAGTAAATAATATTGGTTATAAAGTTATAGGAGTATATAAGCCAGGTAGAATAGGAGGAAGAGGTAACACTGTACATATTCCGTTTAGCACTTTTCGTTTAGTTTACAATTCAGGTAACAAGTTTCAATGGATGATGATAACCGGTAAAGAAGGTTTTGATATCGAACAAGTAGAAACAGATGTTAAAGGATTATTAAAAAGTATTCATAAAATTCACCCTGATGATAGCCGTGCTTTTAACGGGTTTAATTTAGGAAAAGAAATAGCCAAAGTAACCGGTTTTTTAACAGGAATGCAGTTTTTAACATGGTTTGTAGGCATAGCAACATTAATTGCAGGAGTATTTGCAATTGGTAATATTTTATTAATTACAGTTAAAGAACGTACAAAAGAAATTGGTATTCGAAGAGCATTAGGAGCAACACCTATTATGATTCGTCAGCAAATTATATTAGAATCAATTTTTTTAACCTTATTAGCAGGGTCACTAGGTATCATTGCAGGTGGTTTAATTTTGATGCTAATTGATATGGCAGATATTTTAACAAACCCCACAGTAAACATACCAATCGTATTAATTGCGTATGCTGTTTTAATAATACTAGGTACATTTATAGGATTTATACCAGCATATATGGCTACAGTCATACAGCCAATTGAAGCATTAAGAGAAGAATAAAAAAGAATCAATTAACAAGAATATAAATAGATAAAAATGAAAAAAATAATCATCTTTGGCGGAATAGCGTTAGCATTGGTACTAGTGTTAATATGGTTTGGAAAGAAGAACAGCGCTTCACCAATAGAATATAAAACAGAAAAAGCTTTTAAAGCTACAATTGTTAAAAAGAGTGTTGCTACTGGTAAAGTAGTTCCTTTAGAAGAGGTTGAAATTAAACCTCAAATAGCAGGTATTATTGATAAGATTGCTGTGGTAGAAGGAGCAATTGTTAAGGCAGGAGATTTAATAGCAACAGTAAGAGTAGTACCAAACGTAGCGTCTTTAAACAGAGCTAATGGTATTGTTAAAAATGCGAGGTTGTCATTTAACAATGCAGAAAATCAATTTAATAGAGATAAAAGTCTTTTTAACAAAGGAGTAATTTCTCGTCAGCAGTTTGAAAATTCTGAATTAAGTTTTAACAATTCAAGACAAAACTTAGCAAACGCACAATCAGATATGGATATCATTAAAAAAGGTACCACATCAGGTTTAGGTAGTGCAGCAAACACAAGCATTAGAGCTACTACTGATGGTATGATTGTAGAGATTCCTGTTAAAAAAGGATATCAAGTAACACAAACAAACGATTTTAACGCCGGTACTACGATTGCTCGTATTGCAGATATGACTAAAATGATTTTTGAAGGTCAGGTTGATGAATCAGAAGTTGGTAAATTAGTAAAAGGAACAAAAATTGAAGTAGCTTTAGGCGCTATTGAAGATAAAAAATTCCCAGCAGTATTAAACTTTATCGCTCCAAAAGGAACAGATGAAGGAGGAGCTGTGCAATTTAAAATTAAAGCAGATGTAACTTTAGATGACTCTCACTTTATTAGAGCAGGTTATAGTGCAAACGCTGAAATTGTTTTAGCAAGAAGAGATAGTGTTTTATCTATTAAAGAAGCATTATTACAATTCGACAGAAAAACTGAAAAACCATATATTGAAATAAAAACAGGTGATCAGGAATATGAAAAGAAAGATGTTAAATTAGGACTGTCTGACGGAGTAAATGTTGAAATTTTAGAGGGAGTTACAGCAACCGATGAAATTAAAATATGGAATAAAGTATCTAAAGAAGCATCTAAAAAAGGAAATAATTAAGACTAATTATTTCTTATACATAAAAAAAGCAACTCAAATGAGTTGCTTTTTTATGCTTTATATTAAAAATTATCCTTTATAGAAAGGTAATTTAACCACCTTTGCAGGAATTTGTTTTTTACGAACTTGAATAAAAATTTCAGAATATACTTTAGAAAGTTCTTTGGTTACATATCCTAAACCAATTCCTATTCCTAAAGAAGGACTCATGGTACCAGAAGTAACTCTACCAATATTATTTCCATTAGCATCAACTATTTCATAATCATGACGAGGAACACCACGTTCTGTTAATTCAAAGGCAACTAATTTTTTGGTAACACCTGCTTCTTTTTGTGCTTTTAAAGCTTCAGCATTTACAAAGTCTTTCGTAAACTTTGTAATCCAACCTAAACCAGCTTCTAAAGGAGATGTTGTGTCATCAATATCATTACCATATAAACAATATCCCATTTCTAAACGTAAAGTATCACGAGCTGCTAAACCAATAGGTTTAATATCCCATTCTGCACCTGCTTCAAAAACTTTTTTCCAAAGTTGTTCAACATCTTTGTTCTTAACATAAATTTCAAATCCGCCAGAACCAGTATAACCAGTAGCAGAAACAACTACATCAGATATTCCTGCAAAATCAGTAATCTCGAAAGTATAAAACTTAATAGTAGATAAGTTTACTGACGTTAACGATTGCATAGCTTCAACAGCTTTTGGGCCTTGAATAGCTAATAAAGACCAATCATCAGAACGATCTTCCATTTCAACTTTTAAATCGTTGTGTTTAGAGATCCAGTTCCAATCTTTTTCAATATTAGAAGCATTGACCACTAACATATATTCGTTTTCGGCAATCATATAAATAATTAAATCATCTACAATTCCTCCATCAGCATTTGGCATACAGCTATATTGTGCTTTACCAGGAACTAATTTAGAAGCATCATTAGATGCTATTTTCTGAATTAAAGCCAAAGCGTTTTCTCCTTTTAAGAAAAATTCCCCCATGTGGCTTACATCAAAAACACCAACGCCTTTTCTTACGGTTTCGTGTTCTATATTTATACCTTCGTATTGTACAGGCATGTTGTAACCCGCAAACGGAACTATTTTAGCACCTAAAGCTTCATGAATATGTGTTAATGCAGTATTTTTCATTTTAATGTTGTTTGTTTTATAAAAAGTACTGCTAAAATATCGAAAATATGACAAACAAATAGTGTCATTCAATTTAATATTTTAAGAAGTAAATTATCAACAAGAGTGGTACATTTGAGGAGTATAAATAACTAACAATGAAGTTTACCAAAAAAACGATTTATAATATTGTATTTGTGGTTATAATAGGATTATTGTTGTATCCGCCAACGAAAGTATATTTTATACGGTTAATTTCTTTTTCTCCTTCGGTTATTACTGATGATAAGCAAGAAAAATTATCGGATTACAATTGGAATTTAAAAGGATTAAATACAGCAAATATTGATTTTAATAAAACCAAAAATAAGGTTGTTTTCATAAATTTTTGGGCAACATGGTGTCCGCCTTGTATTGCTGAAATACCAAGCATTCAGAAATTATATGACGATTACAAAGATAAAGTAACCTTTATCTTTGTAAGTAATGAAAATTGGACTGTTATTGATGATTTTTACATTGAAAACAGCCATAATTTACCAAATTATAATACCTTGAGTAAAGTTCCTGAGCAATTAAAAAGTAATTCGATACCTGCTACTTTTATTATTGATAAAAAAGGAAACATTGTTACCAATAAAAAAGGACCAGCAAATTGGAATAGTGCTAAAGTTAGAGAGTTATTAGACGAATTAATCAAGTAGAAACTTTACTTTTGTCGTTTTAAACATACTATGAGTCAAGAACAACCAAATAATCCGCTTCACGGAATAAAATTAGCCACCATGCTAGAAGAATTATATTTAGAATATGGTTGGGAAGAGTTAGGTGAAATTTTAAAGATTAATGCTTTTAAAAATAATCCTACTTACAAATCTGGGTTAAAGTTTTTAAGAACTACTCCTTGGGCAAGAACTAAAGTAGAAGCGTTGTACTTAGAGTATATTAGTTAGGTTCTAGCACCAATTTACTCCATTCTTTAGGGTTTTCTAACATAGGAAAGTGTCCTGTGTTTTGTAACCAAAATAATGTATTGTTAGGTATTTCTTTATGCAGTAACTCAGCAATTTTTTTTACAGCAATCGGATCGTGTGTTGCCCAAACAATTTTAGTTTCAATATTAGTTTGTGTTAAAGCTCCAATCCAACGATGCCAAAAATAATAACGTTCGTTTATATAATTACTTAATAAGTGAATCACATTCCGTCCTTTATTATAATTAATTTGAAACCACATTTCGTTTAACTCAGTCTTAGAAACTTTAGATGTATCAAAATATATATTCCTTATATTTCGATTAAAAAGAGCTTGATTCGCCAATTTTGCGATCCATTTTCCTGTAATTTTACTCTTTAATAATTTCTGAATTGTTCTTAGTTTTGCCAATTCAATATGCATGCTTCCATTGCATAAAATCAATTTATCTATCGTAATATTTACTTGATTCATATTGGTACGCGCAATAATTTCGGTAGCAATACTTGTTCCGTAATCGTGCGCTAGTAAAGTAACATTTTGTAAACTGAGCTTTTCCCATAAGAGCAAAGCCGTATCTGCTTGTTCAATTAATGAATAAGAATAATCTAAAGGTTTATCAGAAAAGCCAAAGCCTAAATGATCGTGAATAATAACTCGATACTGTTTTGTTAAATAAGGCAAAGCTTTATAATAATCGAAAGAAGAAGTTGGATATCCGTGTAAAATAACCAAAGTATTTTCATGATTACCTTCATCAATCATAAAAATATTTCGATTATTTATTTTTATAATTTTACCTTTCGATTTCCATGCAGATGAAGTCATAATTATAGATTTTTCTGTTTACAATGTAGTGATTTTTGCGTAGTTTTGATATTATCAGTTCTAGTAAAAAAATATTTGAATAGATAAGAGAAAATTAAAATTATATAGAGAACAGAATAAAATACTTCTCGATATAATTTTATTCATTTCAATCATAAAATCACTCGAAGTGACACCATATTTTATCGACGTCATATTACCAATTCCGTTAAAAAAAACATTTACATATTCGGTAAATGAGGCAGAATTTTCATTTCTTAAAAAAGGAATGCGAGTAGCTGTTTCTTTTGGTAAAAGTAAAATTTATACTGCTTTGGTGTTTAATATTCATCAAAATGCACCTGAATTATACGAGGCAAAAGACATTCATCAAATTTTAGATGAAAAACCTATTGTAACGGAGCGTCAATTAAAACATTGGGAATGGATTTCTAGTTATTATATGTGTTCTTTAGGAGATGTTTATAGAGCAGCATTACCATCGGCTTTCTTGTTAGAAAGTGAAACGATTATTTATAAAAACGAAACTTTTACTGATGAAGCAAGTTTAACAGATTCAGAGTTTTTAATTTTTGAAGCATTACAGCATCATTCGCAAATAACCATTCACCAGGTAGCAGATATTTTAGGTAAGAAAACGGTTTTGCCTATTATCGATGGATTGATAAACAAAGAAGCCGCTTTTATTAAAGAAGAAATTTACGAAACATATAAACCGAAATTGGTCAAGTATGTTCGTTTAAATTCGAAATACACCTCAAATGAAGCTTTGCAGAGTTTGTTAGAAGAGCTTTCTAGAGCAAAAAAACAACGAGAAGCTTTATTGACTTATTTTCAATTATCAGTTTCTAAAAAACCAATAAAGAGTAAAGAATTAGAAGACAAATCGGGCACTTCATCCGCAGTTTTAAAAGCATTAGTGGATAAAGAGATTTTTGAGTTTTATGAAATTCAAACAGATCGAATTAATTTTAAAGGTGAAACTAACCAAATAAAAGAATTAAACGAATTTCAGCAGCAAGCTTTTAATGAAATAAAAACCTCTTTTGAGACTCAGAATGTAACGTTATTACACGGAGTTACCAGTTCTGGAAAAACAGAAATATATGTAAAACTGATAAAAGAGGTTATTGCAGAAGGCAAGCAAGTATTGTTTTTATTACCCGAAATAGCTTTAACAACACAAATAATTACGCGTTTGCAACGTTATTTTGGAAGCTTTATATCAGTATTCCACTCAAAATATTCTATGAATGAACGGGTAGAAGTTTGGAATAACGTGTTAGAGAATAAACCCAAAGCACAAATCATATTAGGAGCTAGATCATCAGGTTTTTTACCTTTTTCTAATTTAGGATTAATAGTTGTTGATGAAGAACATGAAAGTTCATACAAACAATTTGAACCTTCGCCACGTTATAATGCACGCGATGCAGCAGTAATTTTAGGGCATTTACATAAAGCAAAAGTTTTGTTAGGCTCAGCTACGCCGTCTTTAGAAAGTTATTATAATGCACAGCAGAACAAGTATGGTTTTGTAGAATTAACAAGGCGTTTTGGAAATGTTCAACTACCAAAAATTGAGCTGATTGATATAAAAGAAAAACATCGCAAAAAGGAAATGAAAGGTCATTTCTCTGATCGATTATTAAAAATGATCACTGAGGCGTTAGAAGAAAAAGAACAAGTAATTTTATTTCAAAACCGCCGTGGATTTTCACCAGTTGTAGAGTGTACAACGTGTGGTGTTTCTCCCGAATGCCCAAATTGTGACGTGAGTTTAACTTTTCATAAATTCCGACGTGAATTAAAATGTCATTACTGTCACTATCAACGTTCAATGCCTAACAGCTGTGGCGCTTGTGGTAGCGCAACACTAGACACGAAAGGATTTGGAACCGAACAGATTGAATTAGAATTAAAAGAACTTTTTCCGAAGTATAAAATCGGAAGAATGGATTTAGATACTACACGTGGTAAATACGGATATCAAAAAATAATTGGTGCTTTTGAAGCGCAGGAAATTGATATTTTAGTAGGTACGCAAATGTTATCGAAAGGATTAGATTTTGAAAACGTATCGTTAGTAGGTGTTTTAAGTGCCGATTCGATGTTGAATTTCCCAGATTTTAGAGCGCACGAAAAAGCCTATCAATTAATGGTACAAGTATCAGGTAGGGCAGGGAGAAGCAAAAAACAAGGTAAGGTTGCGATACAAACGTATAATCCGTATCATCAAATTTTACAGCAGGTTTCTACCGCAAATTATGCAGAGATGTATAAGGAACAACTACAAGAACGTTGGCAATTTCAATACCCGCCATATTTTCGATTGATAAAAATTACGTTAAAGCACAAGGATTATAATCGTGTAGAAAACGGCGTAAATTGGTTGGCTAAATCATTACAAATTGTTTTTCAGGATAATCTATTGGGGCCAACAGCTCCTGCAGTTTCTCGTGTTCGTAATTTATATATTAAGAATTTAATTATAAAAATTCCGCCGAAACAATCGTTGGCAAAAACAAAAGAACAATTACAAAAGGTGAGAAACACATTTGAAGGTATAAAAGATTTCAGACCTATCCGCTTTATTATTGATGTGGATGCTTATTAAAAATCCCTAATATCAACAATATCTCCGCTTTTTAATTGGTTTTCAGTATCTACTTTATAAATAGTTTCAGCTACAAATTCAGGCGTATATAATTCGTTATTTTCTTTTAAATCAACAAAACGTTGTAAGCTCTTAAAATCATTTTTATTAGTACTTCTAATTTTAAATTGCATATTGGTGTCTACAACGCCAGGATATATAGCATTACATTTCACACCATTTTCTACTTCAATTTGTTCCGTAGCAATAGCTTTAGTCATCATATCTATGGCAGCTTTTGACGTACAGTATATAGACCAGCCTTGATACGGACTTTTCGCAGCACCGGATGAAATAGTAATAATCTGTTTTTTACAACGTAGCTTTTCTGTTAGTTTGATAAATAAACTGGATAGTATAAGTGGAGTAGTAGTGTTTAGCTGAATTGTTTTAGAAATATCGATTGGATTTAAATTTTCTAGATTAGATATTTTACCTAAACGGCCAGCATTATTAATTAAAGTAATTGAGGAAACATTGGTACTAACAATTTCTTTTAAAAGAGTGCTAAAAGTGTTTTCTGTTTCTGTAAGATTCGATAAATCTATAGTAATATTAGTTATATTTTTTAAATCAGAAGATGTTCTAGCTAAAGAGTATACTTTGTAGTTATTTGTAGCATATTTATTCGCCAATGCTTTTCCAATTCCTTTACTACCGCCTGTAATAATAATTATATCCATAAAGTAAAAATACATAATGAAATATAATTACGCGAAAGAATTACGAAGTAATCTTTTTACTAAGAAAATTAAATAGTAGTTTAAGATAAGTGTTTTTTATTGATAGAGATTGGTTCACTTTGTTCGCAATGACTAGTTTTATACGTCATTACGAGAAAGAATAACGAAGTAATCTGTTACTAGAGGCAGATCTAAAGTTTGTTATTTTGTTTATTGATATAGAGATTGCTGTACTGTGTTCGCAATGACTAGTTTTATACGTCATTACAAGGAAGAATAACGAAGTAATCTGTTACTAGAGGCAGATCTAAAGTTTGTTGATTTGTTTATTGATAGAGAGATTGCTTCACTTTGTACGCAATGACAAAGTGTTATCTGAAAAATTCTTTTGAATTTTCCCAATGCACATCCATTTCACCTAAAGTCATGTCAGAAAGTTCTTTGCCTTCTTTTTTAGCTGCTGCTTCTAAATATTGAAAACGATTGATAAATTTCTTATTCGTTTTTTCTAAAGCATTCTCAGGATTTACTTTAATAAAGCGTGCGTAGTTAATCATAGAAAATAACACATCTCCAAATTCCTTTTCGATGTTTTCTTTATTTCCAGCTTTTATTTCTTCGTTTAGCTCGGTAATTTCTTCTTGTACCTTTTCCCAAACTTGCTGTGGTTCTTCCCAATCAAAACCAACACCAGCAACTTTTTCTTGAATGCGGCTTGCTTTTACCAACGCAGGTAAACTTTTAGGAACGCCTTCTAAAACCGAAGTTTTACCTTCTTTTAATTTTAGTTTTTCCCAATTCTGTTTTACTTCTTCTTCATTTTTCACTTTAACATCCCCATAAATATGTGGATGACGGTGAATTAATTTATCAGAAATAGAATTGGCAACATCAGCAATATCAAAAGCCTTTTTTTCGCTACCTATTTTAGCATAAAAGACGATGTGTAATAACACATCGCCTAATTCATTTTTTATTTCTTGTAAATCATTGTCTAGAATTGCATCTCCTAGTTCGTAAGTTTCTTCAATCGTTAAATGACGGAGACTTTCTAAGGTTTGTTTTTTATCCCACGGACACTTCTCACGAAGTTCATCCATAATATCTAACAAACGGTTAAAGGCGTCTAATTGCTGCTTACGAGTATTCATGATTTATTTATTCTTCTTCTTCGGTAGTTGCTACTTTATCTAAAGAGCTAAAGTCAAAATCAGACTGTGCTAAAGTATTATACCATTGAATAACCTTTTTAATGTTAGAAGCATATACACGTTCTTCATCATAACCTGGTAAAATTTCACTAAAATAAGCCGTTAATTTAGCATTGCTTTCTTTGTGAGAAATACCTTCTTTACCATCTTCTTTGGTAGCCATACTTTTAAGTACAACAGCTAAAGGCACTTCTTCTTCGTAGGTGTAAATTGCAATGTTTTCTAATAAACTAACATTGTGTGTTGCTGTAATAGGAAAACGTTTTCCGTCTACAATAGATCTTACGATTACACCTGTTTTTGTTTGAGATAAGATTTGAAATAATCCTGGTTTACCAGTAACTGCAATAATTTTGTTAAATTCCATATTATAATATTTTTAATGTCTTAAATAGACTATTTTCTTTTGGCATTAGGGAAACGCATTCTGTAACCTGCTTCTACTTTTCCTTTTGATATGTTTTCTAATTTCTTTTTAATCAATCTCTTCTTTAATGAAGAAAGCTTATCCGTAAATAAAACACCATCAATATGATCGTATTCGTGCTGAAAAACACGAGCAGCTAAACCGCCTAAAACTTCCGTATGCTTTTCGAAATTTTCATCTTCATATTCGATAGTTATTGTTTCTTGGCGAAAAACATCTTCACGAACATCAGGAATACTTAAACAACCTTCGTTAAAAGCCCATTCTTCACCTTCTTCTTTAATTATTTTTGCGTTTATAAAAACGCGATTAAAGGTTTCTAAAACTTTTCTGTCTTCTTCTGATAAATCTTCATCATCTGCAAAAGGAGAAGCATCAATTAAAAACAAACGAATGTCTTTTCCTATTTGCGGAGCAGCTAAACCAACACCTTGTGCATTGTACATTGTTTCTTTCATATCGGCAATTAGTTTTTCTAACTGCGGATACTCTTTATCGATCTCTTTTCCTACTTTACGTAATACGGGATCTCCGTAAGCAACAATGGGTAAAATCATGTTTTTATTTTTTTAACGAATGCGAAAATACAAAGAATCGGTTGGGTATAAAATTATTTGTTATACAAATACGACTGTAAAATGATTGTAGCGCTTATTTCATCTACTAAAGCTTTATTTTGACGTTGTTTTTTATTCAAACCGCTATCAATTATAGTTTGAAAAGCCATTTTAGAAGTAAAACGCTCATCTTCTCTTTTTATTGATATATTAGGAATAGCTTTTGTTAACTTCTGTAAAAAAGGTATAATCAAAGCTTCACTTTCACTATCAGAATTATCCATTTGTTTTGGCTTTCCGATAATAAATAACTCAACATTTTCTTTTTTAGTGTATTCTTTTAAAAAAGAAATTAACTCTTTTGTACTAATAGTTGTTAGTCCTGAAGCAATAATTTGTAATTCATCAGTAACAGCAATACCTGTTCTTTTTTTTCCGAAATCTATGGCTAAAACTCTTCCCAAATTAGTTTGTTTTTATGCAAAAATACAGATTTTAAACATGCTACAAGCATCTGTTTAAAAAATGTATCTTCGCATTATATTGAATTAGAGATTTTATATTTGTAGAAAATTATAGAAATGACAGAATTACAAGATATTATAGAAAAAGCATGGGATAATCGTGATTTATTAAAAGAAGAAAACACGATTAATGCGATTAGAAAAGTAGTTGATTTATTAGATGCTGGTGAGTTACGTGTAGCAGAACCAACAGATAATGGATGGCAAGTAAATGAATGGGTTAAAAAAGGAGTAGTATTGTATTTTCCTATTCAAAAAATGGAAACTTTAGAAGCAGGTATTTTTGAGTACCATGATAAAATTCCGTTAAAAAGAAACTTTAAAGAAAAAGGTATACGTGTTGTGCCAAATGCAGTTGCACGTCACGGAGCTTATATATCATCAGGAACTATTTTAATGCCAAGTTATGTAAATATAGGTGCTTATGTTGATGAAGGTACAATGGTGGATACTTGGGCAACAGTAGGTTCTTGTGCTCAGATAGGAAAAAATGTACATTTATCTGGTGGAGTAGGTATTGGAGGAGTTTTAGAGCCTTTACAAGCGGCGCCGGTAATTATAGAAGACGGTGCGTTTATTGGTTCTCGTTGTATTGTTGTAGAAGGAGTAAGAGTTGAAAAAGAAGCTGTTTTAGGAGCCAATGTCGTATTAACAATGAGTACTAAAATTATTGATGTTACTGGTGATGAACCTATTGAAACAAAAGGAGTTGTTCCAGCACGATCAGTAGTAATACCAGGTAGTTATACTAAAAAATTTGCAGCAGGTGAGTATCAAGTACCATGTGCGCTAATTATTGGTAAACGTAAAGAAAGTACCAATAAAAAAACTTCGTTAAATGATGCTCTTAGAGAGTATGATGTAGCGGTATAAAGAAATAAAATTCATAAAATGAAATCTATTTTTTTTATAAGAACATCGCTTGAAATGTTAGGAGCAATTGAGGCAAGGAAACAGTTTGATATAATTAATACTTTATTAATTATTAAGTCTGATAGAAAGCAAGATAGCACTATAAATTTCTTAATTAAAAAATCTGGAGGTTGGAATAATATCATAAGGACTAAAAAAAAGACTTCTTATGGTATTTCTTGGATTAAGTTGATTAGGAGACTAAAAAAAGAAAAATATAAAAATTTATTCACCCGTGCATTTCCAATAGCATCTTACTTTGTCAATAATCTAAATTATGAGAAACTATATATTTTAGATGATGGTGCTGCAACTATTGCTATCGCGAAAGAATATAAAAATACAGGAAATTTAACTAAACGATTTTCATTATTTAAAGGGAAAAATAAAGTTGGATTTAAATATGATTTAGTTCAAAAAATTTATGCTTCAAATAAGATAAAAATTGATGAGGATGTAACCGACGTTAATTTCTTCACGTTCTATAACTTACCTGATTATGAAAATAATGAATATGTTCAAAATAATTTTACTTGGTTACATTCGTTAAAAAATAATTCTAAAAAGGAGAATAGTAATAAAGTCTATCTTATAGGAACAGCTGTTGTAGATAGTAAAATTTTACTTTTTGAAGATTATTTTACTACTTTAAAAAAAATTTCTGAGTTTTATAAAGGTAAAGATATTGTATATGTTCCTCATAAAAGAGAAGATAGTAAGGAACTGAAAATTTTAGAAAATGAACTTAGCTTTAAAATTCGTAGAAATAAATTTAATATAGAGTTAGATTTTTTATTAAATAATGAATATCCAACGCATGTTACTGGTACTATTAGTACTGCTTTAATTATTTTAAAAGGTATATATAGAGAGTCAGAAATAGACTTTTTTAACTTTGATGACACAAAAATTATTGAAAATAAAAAGAAAGTGATAATCGATGTTTACAAGTATCAAGAAAAATACATTAATTACAACTGGTTAAATTATTAGAAATTACAATCTTTATGACAATAATAAAACCATCTTTCATAATTTTTAAAATGAAAGATGGTTTTATTATTTATATTAAGAACTAGTTTAATTTACTCCAAGCATTTTCTGTTTAAAGCTGTTCCTTTTTCAAAATCATTATTAAATTTTTTACCTAAAACTTCATTGTAGTGTTTTGGATGCATTCCAAATCCAGGTCTAACAGAACGAATATTTTCTTCAGAAAGAGTATCTCCTTTTTTTACATCTGAAGTAATATATAAAGAGCGAGAAAATTCTCTACCACTTTTCATCTTGTCAGTTAGCTGATAACTAATTTCTCCACTAGCTTTTTCAGCAGCTCTAACAGCTTTTACCATTTGAGTAAATTCAGTTTCATCTAATGAAAAAGAAGCATCTGGTCCTCCAATTTCTTTATTCAAGATAAAATGTTTTTCAATGACTGTTGCTCCTAAGGTAACAGCAACAACAGGGGTTATAATTCCCATAGTGTGATCAGAAAGTCCAGATTTTACATTAAAACGTTCTTTTAAATCTTTTATCATTACCAAATTAGCTTCTTCAATAGGAGCAGGGTAAGAAGAAGTGCATTTTAATAATGTAATATCGATATTACCAACATTTCTACAAGTATCAATAGCTAACTGAATATCTTCATCCGTTGCAATTCCTGTAGAAATAATGATAGGTTTCATCGTTCTAGCACAATATTCAATTAAAGGAATATCGGTAATTTCAAAAGAAGCTATTTTATAAATCGGGTTATCTAAAGATTCTAATAAATCTACTGCTGTTTTATCAAAAGGAGAAGAAAATACAATGAGCCCTTCATCTCTAGCGACAGCATATAAATCTTTAAACCATTCCCAAGGAGTATATGCTTGTTGATACAAGTCATGTAAGAACATTCCATCCCAAATGGTTCCTTGTTTTAATTTAAAATCATCTTTTTTAGAGTCTAAAGTAATAGTATCTGCCGTATATGTTTGAAACTTAATAGCATCTGCACCAGTTCTTTTTGCAGCTTTAATAGTTTCAATGGCAACTTCTTTGCTTCCGTTATGATTTGCTGATAATTCAGCAATTATAAAACATTTATCTGATGGTATCATCTATTTCTAATTTATATATAAAACTATCTACTCCATTAAATAACTCTTCTTTATAAAGGTGGTAGCCAGCTTTTTCAAAAGATTTAACAGATGGAGTATTTTCTTTTTTTATGTAAGCAATAATAGGTTTTTTAAATTCATTAAAATATTCTTTTGCGGTTTTACTTAAAAATAAGGAACCAAATTTTCTTCCTCTAAACTCCTTAGCTATTATAATACCCACAACAGCATGTTCTTCTTTTACTTCATACCTGACTATACCAGCCGGTAAGGAATTATGCTCGACAATATAAAACTTAGTGTTTTTATTACTTATTTTTGAGTCAAACCATTTTTGATGGTTTTCTAATTTTATTGGCTCAGAATTATAAGAATTATTTCTTACTAAAGAATCATTAGACCAGTTGTAAATGAGTAACATATCTTCTTTTATGGCTTTTCTAGTTGATAGCTGTATATAACTTAATAATTGAAAGAAACGATTACTAATTTGATTGTCAAATA
The DNA here is from genome assembly GCF_057732375.1 of Tenacibaculum sp. M1.3A. Taxonomy (NCBI): domain Bacteria; kingdom Pseudomonadati; phylum Bacteroidota; class Flavobacteriia; order Flavobacteriales; family Flavobacteriaceae; genus Tenacibaculum; species Tenacibaculum sp. M1.3A. The sequence continues at coordinate 164,231 of NZ_JBYJEF010000001.1, forward strand.
ATTCCTGTTGAATTTTTAAAGAAGAATTGTATTCCTTTAGATTTGTGATTTTTTGAATGGATTCAAAGAAATTTTGAACGCTATAATTCGAAAAATTATCACAACCATATATTACTCCTTTTTCTAAAAAAGAATTATATATGTTTAGTTGGTTTTCTACAAAATAACCTGATAAAATAGGCATTTGAATAGCACATAACTCATATAGTGTTGTACTAGCAGGGGCAATAGCGAAATTACATCGTTGCATTATTGATACAATTTCTTTCTCTTGTATATTTTGATAAATATGAATTATAGAATTTTTATTTTGTAAATCGAAAATCTTTTTGTGCTTATAAGCTCCACCTAATAAAACATGTATATTTTTAAATTGAGAAAAATTAAGTAAAGCCCTTGTTGCTTTATAACTTAAATCGTACATGTCTGCACCTCCGAAACACACAAAAACAGTATCAATAGTATTTATATATCTTTTATTTTTTGCAGCTTCTAAAAAAGAAGGCCTCAATATAGCATATTTAGTACCTAAAGCTAATTGAGTATAATATTCGGTGGTATAATTTTTTAATTTCAATCCTTCAGAATGATTAATAACAACATCAGCATATTGATGATTAGTGATTAAATCATCAATATACATAACTACATACCCAAGATATTTTAATTTTTTTTGATAATCTGAAGTAAACTGGTAACCATCTATTATTATTATATATTCATTAGGTATGTATTTTTTAGAAAGCCAATTTGGTTCATTTATTATATCAATATCACTAAAAATGGTGTCAATTTGATAGTCTTTTGGTATTACTTTTATGGTAGAATTTTCTTTAGTAACAAAAACAAAATCTATTTTTTCTTTATAGAGTTCTACTAGCGCAAATAAACGGTATAAATGACCCAACCCAATATTTGAGTTACCATCTGCTCTAAAAAGAATTTTTTTCGTCATTTTGAATTTTATATTTTAATTCAGCAAGTTTCCAATCAGTTTCTGTATCAATATCCTGGGCATTTAATTCATTTATTTCAATAATTCCTGAATTATCAGTCCAAAGTTTCCCTTTTTTTATAGCTATTTCTGGTTTAAAAAAGTAAAACTGTCCAGCATCATGGTATGCTACTTCTAAATCTTGTGATCTACTATTTAAATGTTCAGGTTGAAATAAATCCATTTTACCTGCATTATTTGTTTTTTTTATAGCTCTCTGTATTGGAAATCCAAAACGAGTAACGGGAAAAACAGTATCAAATTTATTAGAAGTCAACTTCTCTTCAGCCTTAACTAATAAATCACTCGTTACAAAAGGAGCAGTTGCGTAAATACAACATGCAGTTTCTATATTAATGTTTTCATTTTTGTACCATTCTAAAACTTCTTTAATAACATCAAAAGTTGTAGCAAAATCATCAGAATTTTTGTTACTTCTTAAAAACGGAATTTTAGCGCCGTAATTTTTTGCTATTTCCGCAATTTCATTATCATTAGTCGAAACAATTACTTCATCAAATAATTTAGATTTTAATGCCGTTTCTATAGAATATGCTATGATAGGTTTTCCTAAGAATTCTTTAATGTTTTTTTTAGGAATTCTCTTACTACCTCCTCTTGCTGGTATGATGGCAATTTTAGTCATTAATAAATTCTAAAACTTTAGTTATTACAAATTGTTGCTCCTCATCAGTTAAACTTGGAAACATAGGCAAGCTAATACATTTTGAATAATAGCTTTCTGCATTTGATAATTCTGCATTTTCATATCCTATATTTTTATAATAAGGCAATTTATGAACTGGTATATAATGTATTTGAGCAAAAATTGAGTGACTTCTTAAAAAATCATATAAACCTTTCCTATTTTCAACTTCAATCACAAACAAATGATGTGCGTTGTATGAGTTTTTAGGTAATTCTTGGAATTTAATTTTTGTTTGAAAAGCTCTTTTATAACTATCAGAAATTTCATTTCTACGAATAACTCCTGCTTTATTTTTCGCTAATTGCGTAATTCCTAATGCAGATTGAAAGTCAGTAAGTCTGTAATTAAAACCGAGTTCTTGCATTTCATAAAACCAACCTCCATGATCTTCAGTCATATTATCTTTGGTTATTCCATGCGTTCTTAATAGAGATAATTTTTTATAAATATCCTCTGAATTAGTAGTTAACATACCTCCTTCACCACAAGCAATATGTTTTACAGGGTGAAAGGAAAAAACTCCAATGTCTGCATAATTTCCATTACCACAGTGTTGTTTTTTATTATTAGAATCAATAAAATAACCTCCAGGTGCATGACAAGCATCTTCTATAATCCATAAATCATGTTTTTTAGCTAGCTTTTTAAATTTTTCTAAATCAATAGGCAATCCTGCAAAATCAACAGGAATAATACCTTTGAAAAAACCTTTAGGTTTACTTTCTATTAATTGACGAACACTTTCTATTGATAATAAATAAGTATCTGGGTCAATATCTGCAAACCAAACTTCACCTTTAGCAAAACGAATACAATTTGCAGAAGCCGCGAAAGTAATAGGTGTTGTAATAACACGTTCATTTTCTTTTAAGCCCATCGCTAAAACAGCTAAATGCAAACCTGAAGTAGCATTGTTTACAGCTAATGCATATTTTGAACCGACATAGTCTGCAAACTTATTTTCAAATTCTTTAACTTTTGGACCTTGTGTTAAAAAGTCAGTTTGCAGAGTTTCTACAACAGCATCAATATCATCTTGCGCTATATTCTGTCGTCCGTAAGGAATTTTAAACTCCATAATTATATTTCAAAATTTGGATCTACATGCTTTTTAACCAATAACCTTAAACTCTCTACAGTTTCCCATTTAGTATTGTTATTTGAATCATAAGAAAAACCTTTTGGCACTAAACTTCCATTAAAGGTTTTTTGATATTCTTCTATAGTATACGTTGAATAAGGAGAGCTTTGTGGAAGTATAGCATAGTATTTTCCTATATCTAGTGTAGTAAATGAATCTGAAGACGTAATCATTTCTTCATGTAATTTCTCGCCGGGTCTAATACCTACAATTTTCTGTTCTAATTCGGGAGCAATAGCAGTAGCTACATCTATAATGTTGTAAGATGGTATCTTAGGAACAAAAACTTCACCTCCCCATGCTTTTTCGATAGCGTAAAAAACCATTTCACAACCATCTTCTAATGATATATTAAAACGTGTCATGCTCCTATCAGTAATTGGTAAAAAAGATGCGCCTCCCTTTTTTTTATCTAAGAAAAAAGGCATCACTGAACCATTAGATCCCATTACATTTCCATATCTAACGACAGAAAACTTAATATCTCTTTTTCCTTTTATATTATTAGCAGCAATAAATAATTTATCAGAAGTTAACTTTGTTGCACCATATAAGTTTATAGGAGCAGCTGCTTTATCAGTAGATAAAGCAACTACATTTTTAACACCACATCTTAAGGCAGCATCAATCACATTTTCAGCACCATTTATATTTGTTTTAATACATTCCATAGGATTGTATTCAGCTAAATGAACATGTTTCATAGCCGCAGCATGAATTACAATATCAATATCTTCAAAAGCACTTTCTAATCTTTTAACATCTCTTACATCACCAATAAAATAACGAATTTGAGGATATTTAGTTTCAGGAAATTCTTGAGCCATTTGAAAATGTTTTTGCTCATCTCTTGATAAAATTACAAGACGTTTTACATCTGGAAATCTACTTAAAATTAATTTAGTAAACATTTTACCAAAAGAGCCTGTACCACCAGTGATTAATATAGATTGATTATTTAAGTTTAGCATAAAATTATTTATTCAAAAATGTAAATTTGATAGTTTGTAAAAATACATATTTTATAACTTTTTATCTGTATACTATTTAAGAAATAGTAAAATCAATTTTTGTATGGTATAAATTATGGTAAATTTGTCAGCGTAAAACTACAGAACATAGTAGATATAGTTAAAAGAGAATATAAAATGAATATTTTAAAGAAATTATTCTTGTCGAATTATATGGATATATATGTAAAATTTTTAAAAAAAATATGACCAAGAGTTTATGTAATTGTGGATTTTATTTTATAGAGGGACTTATTAATAAAATTATATTAGATCTAATTGAACTACCATGTTTAAAAGAAAAAAAAGTAATAATAGAACACCTATCTAATTTAAAACATTAAAAATAATGAATTATCCTATTGATGCTGTTATAACTTGGGTTGATGGTAAAGATGATTTGCATCATCAAAAAATGGTACCTTATTTAAAAAACAAATCTGTAACAAAAAACAAGGAATTTAGAACTCGTTTAGATCAAGTTGAAGAAATAAAATATGCTGTTAATTCTATTTTAAAGTATGCAAGTTTTGTTAGAAATATATTTATAGTAACTGATAATCAGGTTCCAAAATTCATAAAAAATAAACAAAAAGGTACTTATGATAATGTTTTTATAATAGATCATAAAGATATTTTTAAGGAAGATAGTAAGTATTTGCCAGTTTTTTCTAACAGGCCTATAGAAGCTAAATTGTATAATATACCTAATTTAGCGGAACATTTTATTTATTTAAATGATGACATGTTTTTACTTAAACAAACAAAAATATCTGATTATTTTATAGATGGTAAACCTTTAATAAGAGGTAAATGGTTAAAGTTTGAAGATCAAAAAATTCTTAAAAAAATATTTCCTCCATCCGAAGAAGATAAAATAAAACCAAAACATAAAAGAGCACAGCAAAAATCAGCAGAAATAGTTGGTTTTAAAAAATATTTTTTTAGATTTCAACATATACCAGCACCTTTAAGAAAATCAACATTTGAAACTTTTTTTAAAAACAACCGTAATATTGAAATAGATAATGTTAAACATAAATTTAGAACGGTTACTCAATTTACAGCTCAAGGTCTTGCTAATCATTTAGAAATTAAAAATAAAACTTGTGTTCTAAAAAAAGATTATAAGTTGATTTATATACATAAGTGTAAACCTTTTTTTTGGGCAAAATTTAAATTAAATTTTTTGAGTAAAAAAGAGAATAAATTATTTTTAAACATGCAAAGTTTAGATCAACGCCCGAAAAATAAATTAACTTACTTATTAAGTTGGTTAGAAGATAAATATAGTCTTAAATATTAATTTTCACCGTTGATGTTGGTAAAATCTAATATGGGCATTGTAAGATACAAAGTCTATTTCAAGTATTAATATTTAAAAATAAATGCAACTAATTGTGTTTAGAACTGGACTGGTTATATGAATAAAATTATAAATATTTTAAAAGAAGGAAAAACAATCCTTTACCCAACAGACACTGTTTGGGGTATTGGTTGTGATGCTACAAATGAAGTTGCTGTTAAAAAAATATATCAATTAAAAAAGAGAGAAGAGTCTAAAAGTTTAATCATATTAGTAGATTCTATAGAAATGTTAAGGAAGTATCTTGACGAAATTCCTGAAAAAGCAATAGAGGTTCTAAACAGTTTAGAGAAACCGACAACAATTATCTATAAAAATCCAAAAAACTTAGCAAAAAATACAATCGCGTCTGATAATACTATAGCTATTAGAATTCCTCAAGATGGTTTTTGTTTAGAGTTAATAAAGGAATTTGGTAAGCCAATTGTATCTACTTCAGCAAATATTAGTGGAGAACCTACTCCAAAATCATTTTCAGAAATAAGCAAAGCTATTTTACAGAGTGTAGATTATGTAGTAGATTTGCATGGAGATAAGATAACAGAAAAATCATCTACTATTTTAAAAATAGAAGGCAATTCTGTTATTGTGATAAGAGAATAATTAGATGCAAGAACAATATTTTAAAGAAGCAATTTCTGCTGAAATATTTCAATATATAAGTAAAGCAGCCGAAGAATTACAACTAGATAGTTATGTGATTGGTGGTTTTGTACGAGATTTTATTTTACAAAGAGGTACTGCAAAAGACATTGATGTAGTAGCGGTTGGTAGCGGAATTGAGTTAGCAGAAAAAGTAGCTTCTCTATTACCAAACAAACCAAAAGTTCAGGTTTTTAAGACATACGGAACAGCAATGTTACGTTATAAAGATGTTGAAATAGAGTTTGTAGGCGCTCGCAAAGAGTCTTATATAGAAAATAGTAGAAATCCGGAAGTAATACCAGGCACACTTAAAGACGATCAAAACAGGCGTGATTTTACTATAAATGCTTTGGCTTTGAGCTTAAATAAAGAATCTTTTGGTTTATTGTTAGATCCTTTTGACGGAATGTCAGATTTAGAGGCTAAAATAATTAAAACTCCTTTAGATCCTGATATAACCTATTCTGATGATCCGCTTCGTATGATGCGTGCTATTCGCTTTGCTTCTCAATTAAACTTTGTAATTGAAGCAGAGTCTTTAAGTGCCATCGCTAAGAATTCGAAAAGAATAAATATTATTACCAAAGAACGAATAATTGTTGAATTAAATAAAATATTAGAATCGTCTAAACCTTCTGTAGGATTTTTACTTTTAGAACAAACAGAACTTTTAGAGCGAATTATTCCTGAATTAACAGCATTAAAAGGAGTAGAAGAGGTAGAAGGACAGAAGCATAAGGATAATTTTTATCATACTTTAGAGGTTGTTGATAATATATCAGAAAATACACAAGATGTTTGGTTGCGTTGGGCTGCTTTATTGCACGATATTGGTAAAGCACCAACAAAGCGTTATCATAAAAAACAAGGTTGGACGTTTCATGCACATGAATTTGTAGGATCTAAAATGGTTTTTAAATTATTTAAGCGCTTAAAAATGCCATTGAATAACAAAATGAAATTTGTTCAGAAGATGGTAATGTTAAGTTCACGACCAATTGTTTTAGCAAGTGATGTAACAGATTCTGCTGTAAGAAGATTAGTTTTTGATGCAGGTGAAGATGTAGATAGTTTAATGACGTTATGTGAAGCTGATATAACTACTAAAAACTCAAAGAAGTTTACGCGCTATCATAAAAATTTCGAACTTGTTCGTGAAAAAATTAAAGAGGTAGAAGAAAGAGATAAAGTTCGTAATTTTCAGCCTCCAATTACTGGAGAAGAAATTATGAAAGCCTTTAATTTAACTCCATGTAGAGAGATCGGTCAGATTAAAGAAGCAATAAAAGAAGCTATTTTAGAAGGTGAAATTCCTAATGAACACGAAGCTTGTTATCAATATATGATAGAAAAAGGTAAGGAGTTAGGTTTAGAAAATAATTAAGAAGTTATTAATAAAAAAAAAGGGAAGTTTTTAAAACTTCCCTTTTTTGTTTATGTTAATGATTGCATTGTAACAAGTTTAAAATATTCGCCTTTCTTGTTTAGTAATTCTTCATGTTTACCTTGCTCTACAATTCTTCCTTTTTTCATTACAACAATATTATCTGCCTTTTGTATGGTTGATAAACGGTGTGCAATAATTAAAGAAGTTCTGTTTTGCATCATTTTTTCTAAAGCAATCTGAACTAACTGCTCTGATTCGGTATCTAAAGCAGAAGTAGCTTCATCTAAAATCATTATAGGAGGATTTTTTAAAACAGCTCTGGCAATTGCTATTCTTTGTTGTTGTCCGCCAGAAAGAGAACTACCGCGATCTCCTATTATTGTATTATATTTTAATGGTAAATCTTCTATAAATTCAGAAGCGTTAGCTATTATAGCTGCATCTTCAATTTCTTTTTCTGTAGCAGAAGGTTTACTTAATTTTATATTATTGGCTACCGTATCATTAAATAAGGTAGAATCTTGCGCAACAATACCTGTTAAGCCTCTTAACGATTTTTTAGAAATATTTTTTATACTATTTCCGTCAATAAGAATATCACCTTTGTTAACATCATAAAAACGAGTAATTAAGTTAGCAAGTGTAGATTTTCCACTTCCAGATTGTCCTACTAACGCAACTGTTTTACCTTTAGGTATTGTTAAAGAAAAATCTTCTAATACGTAAGAGTTCTCATACATAAAAGAGATATTCTTAAATTCAACCGTATTATTAAATTCAGTTAATTCTTTAGCGTTATCAATATCTATTAATTCATTTTTAGTATCTATAACTTCAAATATTCTTTGCGCTGAAGCATTTCCTATTTTAATATTATTATTAGCTTTTGCCATAGCTTTTGCAGGTGTAAGAATATTATATGCCGCAGCCATAAAACCTATAAAAGTACCACCTAATAATGTTTTATCAATTAACACCATTTTACCACCATACCAAAGAATACCTGCAATAGTAATTACACCTAAAAACTCACTCATAGGACTTGCTAGGGTTTCTTTTTTACTCATTTTATTAGATAATATTCTAATATTATCTGTTTCTGAATTAAACCTTGATGAGAATAATTGTTCAGCGTTAAATGCTTTTATAATTTTTAAACCTGAAATAGTTTCTTCGAGAATACCTAGAAGTCCACCTATCTTTTGAGAAATCTCTCCAGATTGTTGCTTTATTTTTTTGCTGATAAAAGAAATTACTAAACCAGAAATAGGGATGAAAGTAAAAATAAAAATAGACAATTCCCAACTTGTTTTAACCATAAAAAACAATGTAAAAACAATATTTAAAGGTTCTCTAATAAAAGTTATTATTAAATTCAGATAAGAATTATTAATAGTTTTAACATCATTAGTACTACGAGCTATAATATCTCCTTTATTTTGTTTTGAAAAAAATGAAAGAGGTAAGGTTATTATTTTATTATAAATAATTGTTCTAAGATCTTTTAAAACATTATTTTTTAGAAAAACCATGGTTAATTGCCCTAAGTAGCCAAATAAATTCTTTAACAAGAAAACTGTAACTACTGCTATTACTACATATAGCAATGTTTTTTCTTGTCCATAATTCTCATTAGTATAAGTAACATGGTAATTTAGTAAATCGCTTAAATAATCTTTATTTAATGAATTGCTAAAACCTTTATAAATGGGCTTTAAATATACTTTAGGCGTTTCACCAAATAATATATTTAAAGTAGGCATTAATATAACGTACGATAATGTGGTAAATAAAGCATATAAAACATTAAGAATAATACTAAATATTCCTAATGATTTATAAGGTTTTGCGTATTTAAAAAAACGTTTTAAATAATTCATTTACAAATTTAATTCTTTTATAATTCGTTGAATTTTTACATCTAATGCTTTTTCAATAGTTACGGCATTCTCTACAGTATCTAATTTTGATTTTACACTAAAATAAAACTTAATTTTAGGTTCTGTTCCACTTGGGCGAGCTGCCATTTTAGTTCCGTCTATAGTTTGATAAATCAATACGTTAGATTTCGGAATATCCATAACCGTTTCTTCGCCTGTAATTAAATTCTTTTTTATAGACGATTGATAGTCATATAAAAACTCCACTTTAGCATTGTCTATTTCAGTAAACGGATTCTTACGTAAATCAACCATCATTTGTTTGATTTGTTGCGCACCGTCCATTCCTTTTTTAACAATAGAAATTAAGTGTTCTTTATAAAAATGATTACGTGTATATAATGCCAACAATTCTTCATAAAAAGAACTATTATTTGCTTTTGCGTTTGATGCTATTTCACAAGCTAATAGGGCAGAGGTAACGGCATCTTTATCGCGAACAAAATCACCAACCATATATCCAAAACTTTCTTCACCACCACCAATAAAATCTAACTCAGGGAAGTCTTTAATCATTTTAGCAATCCACTTAAAACCGGTTAAACCAACTTTGGTTTCTACGCTGTAAGATTCTGCAATTTCATTTACTAAATTCGTAGAAACGATGGTAGAGCCTACAAACTGTTTTCCGTTTAACTTTCCTTTATTTTTCCAATCATTAATTAAAAAATCGGTCATCATACTCATAGTCTGATTTCCGTTTAATAATTTCATATTCCCTTCTAAATCACGCACAGCAATACCAATTCTATCAGAATCAGGATCTGTTCCTAAAACGATATCTGCATCAACTTCATTCGCTAAGTCAACTGCCATTTTTAAGGCTGCTGGTTCTTCTGGGTTTGGCGATTTTACAGTAGGGAAACTTCCGTTAGGTTCAGCTTGTTCCGCTACAACATGAACTTGTGTATAACCAGCACGTTTTAAAACTTCAGGAATTAATTTTATAGCCGTTCCGTGTAAATTGGTGAAAACAATTTTTAAATCTTTACGTCCTTTTACATTAAAGGTTCCATTTTTAATCGATGCTTGCCAAAAAGCTTCATCAACTTCATTACCTATTGTAGAAATTAAATCTTCATTGGCATTAAAATTAACATCGGTATATGCTAGTGAATTTACTTCATCAATAATACCGGTGTCTTGAGGCGGTACAATTTGTCCTCCGTCAGACCAGTATACTTTATAACCGTTATATTCTGGCGGATTATGAGAAGCCGTTAATACAATACCAACATCACAACCTAAATGATTTACTGCAAAAGATAATTCGGGAGTAGGGCGTAGGTCTTCAAAAAGAAATACCTTAATATTATTTGCCGAAAATACATCAGCAACTACTTTAGCTAACCATTTACTATCGTGGCGACAGTCGTAACCAATAGCTACTTTTATCTCTTTATTAGGATAGGTTTGATGTAAGTAATTACTTAAACCTTGTGTTGCTTTTCCTAACGTATATTTGTTTATTCGGTTTACTCCTGCGCCAACAATACCACGCATTCCGCCTGTGCCGAATTCTAAATTTTTATAAAATCGATCTGCTAAATCATCAGAATTAGTATCGATTAGTTGTTGAATTTCTTTTCTAGTTTCTGAATCGAATGTATCAGATAACCATAAATTTGCTTTGTTTAAAATCTCTTTCATCTGTCAAAATAATACGTACAAAGATACGCGTTTTAAAAATTTATTTTTTCTTTAATAGTGTAGTGCTTTTGTTGTGGATTACTTTTTATAATCAACTCTCCTAAAAAGCCTGCTAAGAACAATAAAGTTCCTAAAATCATAGAAGTTAAAGCAATATAAAACCAAGGATTATTGGTTACCAAAATGGTTTTTGTACCTGTAGATAAGCGGTATATTTTCATTACTCCAATAAAAAAAGCAGAAGAGAAACCGAAGATAAACATTAAGCTTCCCCAAAGACCAAAAAAGTGCATTGGTCGTTTTCCGAACTTTGATAAAAATGAAATGGTAATTAAATCTAAAAATCCGTTTACAAAACGATCCATTCCAAATTTAGTATCACCATATTTTCGTGCTTGATGTTGTACTACTTTTTCGCCAATATTATTAAAACCTTCATTTTTTGCTAAAACAGGAATGTAACGGTGCATTTCGCCACTTACTTTTACTGTTTTTATAACTTCGTTTTTATAGGCTTTTAATCCGCAGTTAAAATCATTTAATTCTAAACCAGATGTTTTACGAGCTGCCCAATTAAATAGTTTTGATGGTATGTTTTTGGTTACTACATTGTCGTAACGTTTCTTTTTCCAACCAGAAATTAAATCGAAATTTTCGGCAATAATTAAATTGTATAATTCAGGAATTTCATCAGGGCTGTCTTGTAAATCGGCATCCATAGTAATAACAACATTCCCTTTTGCTAAACCAAAACCAGCATCTAAAGCTTGCGATTTACCGTAGTTACGTTGAAAACGAATTCCTTTTACCGACTTGTTTTCTGCAGATAACTGCTCAATTACTTGCCAAGAAGTATCAGTGCTACCATCATCAATAAATATAATTTCATATAAATAAGTATTGGACTGCATAACTTTTGCAATCCAATTGTGTAATTCTTGTAAAGATTCTTCTTCGTTAAGAAGTGGTATTACTACCGATATATCCATAGTATTTTGTGCGAAAATTAAAAAAGGTAAAGTTACAAAGTCTTTAAAGAACTTTATGACTTTACCTTTTTAAAGTATTCTTAATATTGCTCTTCTTCATTGTTTTTCATTATGGCAGCTGTAATTGCGGAAATAATAAATCCAAAAAACGCAGACATACCTAAAATAAGTGCTCCAATCATAGCAGGGCTTTGAAAGTTTTTAGCAGATTCAGTAAAGTTTTCAACCTGTTCTTCTGTTAAGCCTCCATCTAACCAAGCTTGTTGTTGTGCTTCCATTGCTATTTGTTGAAAACCAGGATCAATAACATTCATGAAAAGTAATGTATAGATAACTGAAATAACACCACTTATCATAGCAATTCCCATACCTATTTTTAATCCTTGCCCCCATGACATAAAATTATTATTTCCTTCTTTAAACTTTTTAATACCAATAACTAAAAAGACTATAAGAGCAATAAACCAAACTAAACTATTTATCCAATTAAGTTCAATTAAATTTCCAGTGGCCCATATTGCAAGATGCACAATACTACATACTCCACCTAAGTATAATCCGTAATTTAAAATAATGTTTTTACTGTTAGCTTGATTTTCCATGTTTGTGTAATTGATTTTTAGTTAGTTTAACAAATATATTATTTTGTTTTCGAATCGAGTTCTTTAAAAAAAAGATTCTCAACAATGTATTAGTATTCAAAGAGTTAAAAATGTTACAAAAAAAAGCGTTTTTTTTTCATTGTTTTTATCAAAAAAGGCTGTAGATTTGCAGAGGCAAGTCCTACACAACTAGCTCCCTTTGAATCCCCCAGGGCGGGAACGCAGCAAGGGTATTAGGTTGTAGCAGTGTGATGTAGGTAGCTTGCCTTTTTTTATGCCCTTTATTTTTTTAAATAAAGGGCATAATTATTTTTAGGCATTCCTGCTTTTTTCAGTGTATTATCTAACTGCAAAAAACGTTTCTCTTTGTTTTAGTTATCATTTATATTAATATCACTTCTTGGGTGATGTAATTCTACTACTTCTTTTAAATAACTAGTATCTAAATGCACGTAAATTTCGGTAGTGGTAATACTTTCATGCCCTAATAGTTGTTGTATAACTCGTAAGTCGGCACCGTTTTTTAATAAGTAGGTGGCAAAAGAGTGACGTAAAGTATGCGGACCAATACTTTTTTTAAGATTGGTTTTAACAGCCAATTCTTTTAGAATAATAAAAATCATTTGTCGGGTTAATCGTTTACCTCGTCTATTTAAAAAAACAATATCCTCTTCTTCTTTTTTCGGATTAATTTTAGAACGGATATCATGTATATAAAAATTTAAACGTTTTATAGTAGTATGATGTATAGGGACAAAACGGAATTTATTTCCTTTTCCTAAAATGCGGATATAGCCGTCATCAAAAAATAAATCAGATAATTGTAAGTTGATTAATTCGCTTACACGTAAACCACAACTAAAAATGGTTTCTATAATTGTTTTGTTTCTTTCGCCCTGCGGATGACTTAAATCGATCGCAGCAATTAAGTTATCAACTTCTTCTTTTTCTAGAGTATCAGGAAGTTTACGTGTAATATTCGGACTCTCAATTAAATCGGTAGGGTTGTCTTGGCGATACTCTTCAAAAATTAAATAATCAAAGAAACTTCGCAAACCAGAAATTAAACGCGCCTGACTTTTCGGATTGATACTTTTACTAGTGTCGTATATAAACTCCTGAATAATCTCCGAGGTTATATATATAGGTAAACTTTTATTTTTATGCACATCAAGAAACGAAACTAGTTTTTTTACATCTCTATTATAACTATCAATAGAGTTTTTAGAAAGTCCTCTTTCTATTTTTAAATAGTTGGTGTAATCAGATGTTGCTTGCTGCCAGTTCATTAAATTTTTTCTTGATGAGTTATTGTGTTTTACTGTAAAATTAGTAAACAAAAAATTAAAAATAAGCATTTAAAAACTATATAGTTAGTATGCTAAACTAGATAAATTGAGTTTTTTTTAAAAAAAAATGTTTGCCTGTGTCAAAAAAAGAGATATTTTTGCCGGACAAATTAATAAACACTAAAAATTTTAATTATGAAAAAAGTATTACTAGTTATTGCAATGGTAGCTGCAGGATTTACAGCTAACGCACAAGAAGAAAAAGCAAAAGGAGGTTTTGCTAAACAAGATTTATATATCTCTGGTACAGTTGGGTATAACACAGTTGATGAAGCTGATGCATATACTTTTTCTCCTTCTGTTGGTTACTTTGTAAGTGATAACATTGCTTTAGAATTAGGGTTAACTATTGGTGGTTCTGATACTGGTGCAACAGAAACAAATGCTTTTGGAGTAAACTTAGGAGCTAATTATTTTTTCACACCTGAAAATGATTTTTCTTTCATTTTAGGAGCTGGATTATCTTATGTTTCTGAAGGAAGCGAAGTTGCAGGTGTTGAACAAGCAGATCGTAATACTTTTGGTATTGCTATTGCACCAGGAATTAACTATTTCGTTTCTGAATCTATCGCATTAAGAGCTTCAGTTGGAGCTTTATCTTATGCTAGTTCTAAAGTAGATGTTGATGGAGCTGAATCTGTTAACTCTTTTGGTTTAAACTTAAATTTATCTGCTATCCAATTTGGATTAACTTACAAGTTTTAATTAGTAGAATAAGCATAAAAAAAGGGAAGCAAAATGCTTCCTTTTTTTATGCTTAAATTTTAAGTATCCTATTTTTTTTATAAATTTAAAACATAAAAACTAATTATTATAAACGGAACAAAATTAAATTTGTTAGATAAATGTGAACCTGAAATTTATGGTTCAAATTCTTTTGAATACTTTTTTTAAGAGTTGCAAAAAAAGTATACATCTGTTGGTGTTGCTGATGCTGTAAAAAGTATTGCAACTATAATTACATATTTATAACGTGTATTCTCGCGAAGATTTTCGTCATGTAAGTTATATTGCTCCCACTGCAAAAGGAGTTATTACTGGTTTTGGTTTAGGTTATGGAATTGGAGTTAGACCTTCTGATTTTACTCAAGATGGTTTTTATTATAGAGCCTTAGTAGGATATAAGGCAACAGAGAAAATCACAATTCATGTTGATTATTCAGCTGTTTCTCTTGAGAACACTACTCCTGCGGCTATCGGTTAAGGAGGAACTTATTCTTTTTCTTTATAAGAAATTACGATCTAAAGTAAATATATAAAGTACTATTATAGAAATATAATAGTACTTTTTTTTAAAATAGTTGTTTAAAAAAGAAATAAGTTTATTTTTGTCCCTGAAAAATTAATATATAAATTATGAAAAAATTATTACTAGTAATTACTATCATTGCTGCGAGTTTTACTGCAAACGCACAGGAAAATGTTATTAAAGTAAATCCTTTAGCTTTGGTTCTTGGTTCTTTTGAGGTTGGTTATGAAAGAGTTGTATCGGAATCTAGTTCTGTTGAATTAGCTGTAGGGTACTCAAGTTTAAAAGTAAATACATCAGGAGGTCAATCAGATGCTAAGGCAACTGGTTTTGGTGTAGAAGGAAAGTATAAATTCTTTTTTGGAGATGAAGCTCCAAGAGGATGGTATGCTGCACCTGTAGTAAGTTATTCTAATACGTCTTTAGATTCAGAAGGAGAAAAAGGAGACTTTTCTTTCTTTGGTGGTGGAGCTGTAGCTGGATATCAATGGATATTTGGTGGGTCTGATTCAGGTTTTGCGTTAGATTTAAATTTAGGTGCTCAATATGTATCTGTTTCTACAAGTGGAAATATTTCTTCAACAAGTATTGAAGGATTTTTACCAAAATTAGGTTTATCATTAGGGTACGCTTGGTAGATTTTAAAAATATAAGAAATGAGAAAAGGGAAGCAAAAGCTTCCTTTTTTTTATGCTTAAAATTTAAGTAGCCTATTTTTTATTTCATAAATTTGAAACATGAAAAAAGTAATTATTATAAACGGACCAAACTTAAACTTATTAGGTAAACGTGAACCTGAAATTTATGGTTCAAATTCTTTTGAAGATTTTTTTAAAGAGTTGCAAAAAAACTATAAATCAGTTGAATTAGCTTATTTTCAATCTAACATAGAAGGTGAAATTATTAATAAACTACATGAGGTAGGTTTTAGTTATGATGGTGTTATTTTAAATGCAGCCGCTTATACACATACATCTGTTGGTATTGCTGATGCTATAAAAGGTATTGAAACTCCGGTTATAGAAGTACATATCTCCAACGTACATGCGCGCGAAGATTTTCGCCATGTAAGTTATATTGCTCCCAATGCAAAAGGAGTTATTACAGGTTTTGGTTTACAGAGTTATGAATTAGCGATTCAGAGTTTTTTGTAAAAACCAATACCTCACTACTAATAAAATTAATAACGGAATTATAGTAATAGAGAACAACTGAGTTTTAGTAATCCAAATAATAGTTGCTATTCCTAAAAAAGCGAGTAGTGCTAAACAATACTTGGCAATCCATTTTGGAGTGTTTTTCTTTAACAAAAAGAAAGCAATAAGTAAGTTTGGAAAAAAAGCCCATAAAAAATTAAAGTTATTGGGAGCGGTAGTGTGGTTGGTGAAAAACCATAAATACACAATTAATAATCCTATGATTCCTGTTGTAAAAAACAAAGAAAAATCTAGCCACTTAGTTCTTTTATTATTTTTATAATCTTTATAGGTGATAAATAAGCCAATTAAAGAAAGTAATAAAATTATTAAAAACGGACTAACAACATCACTTTTTGATTCTTTTTCTTCAAAATCTAATAAAATGGTTGTTTTTAAGACTAAATTATCTTCTTTACCTTCTTTTAAAACCTTAGCATAATTTAAAGCTTCAAAAACATAATCAGGTAAATACAAATATTCGCTTGCAGTAGCAATCTTATCTAATCTGCTTCCTAAAGCAACATTAATACCTAAGCTTCCCCAAGTGTTTTGATGAATTTCTTTATTCATTAATTGTCTTAAAGATAAAATTTCAGCAACAAAATCATCCTTAAAAATTAAATTATCACCCAAAACTTCTTTTATAATATCACGAGGTTTGGTAGCGCAATTATCAAAATAAGGATCGTATAAATAACCTGCATTTTTAGGAAGTGCATTTGTTTCTAGAATGCTAAAAAAATCATTCTTCTGATTTTGAGTTAAGTTTAAAACTTGTTCTTTAACCCAACGTTTATCTTGTTGACTACTTTTTAAAGCTACATAAAACGGATATTTAACCAATTTGTACTTCATATATCCTTTTGTGAAATCAACATAAAAAGTAGGATTATCAAAGTCAAAAATTCCGTAATTATATATTAAATCTAGTTGTGTAGCAGGATCTTTAACTCGTATTGCGGTATGACCAAACTTTTCATATAAAACATCTCCAGGGCCAGATGTGATGATACTAATGTGCGAAAATTCAGACAAGCTCTTTGTGGCAACTATTTGCGAGAAAATAGCATTCGTACAAAATAATAATAGAAGAATTGAAGTGATTTTTTTTATCATAACTTAAAGCTGAAAAGTAATTATTAATAATACAAATATCTTAATAAAGATTAAAGAAACACTATTAATTAAAGCTATTATCTTTAAGAAGTAATGCCTAAGTTTTCTTGTATAAATTTAACAATATTGTTTTCTATCCATCTACTATCCGTATCATTAAACGAACTTATAAAACCTACGTGGCCACCGTAATTTGGAGTTAATAAATGAAAAATAGTAGAGTTTTTAGCTTCATCAAAAGGATAACATTCTTTAGATAAAAAACTGTCATCTAATGAGTTTATTAATAAAGAAGGTACTTTTATCTTGGTTATATATGGTTTGGCACTTGCTTTTATCCAGTAATCTTCAGAGCTTTTAAACCCGAAAACAGGCACTGTGTATTGTTTTTCTAAATGACGAAACTTTGTTGCTTTAAATAATAAATCTTTATTTAAATTAAATTCGGGAAACTTTTCTGCTTTTTCAAGCATTTTAAGTTTTATAGATTTTATAAATTCGTTTAAATAAATTTTGTTTTTTAACTTTAATAATTCTGCTTGTGAACTTGTTAAATCAATAGGAACAGAAACCGCAATTCCGCCTTTAACTTCCGTAGGAATATCATCATATTCTCCTAAATATTTTAAAGTTAAATTTCCACCAAGACTAAAACCTACAATAATTATATTTTCATAATTATAATTGGCAGTAAGGTGTTTAATAATAAAATCTACATCATCTGTTTTTCCGCTATGATAGGTTTGTAGTATAAGATTATCCTCTCCGCTACAACTGCGTAGGTTCATGCAAACAGTATCAAAACCAGTTTTGTTTAATTGATTGGCAGTTGTAATCATATAATTAGATTGCGCACTTCCTTCTAAACCATGAATTAATAGTACCAATGTTTTAGAACCGATACAAGAAAAATCTAAATCTATAAAATCGGCATCCCAAGTGGTAAGTCTTTTTCGTTGGTACTTAATTGTATCCTTCATAAACAAAGGACGATACATTGTGTTAAAATGTGCACTTTTAAAAGGAAAAGTCGGATTAAAATCAGTAGTAAGAATAGGCATGGTTTTCGTTTTATAGCAAGTGTTTACAAATATGATAAAAAAATAGTAAAATGTAAAACTGATAAAATGATTTCTTATTTTCGCTTTAAATATTAAAAATCGATGAAAAAACATATTCCGAACTTATTAACATTAGGGAATTTATTATGCGGTACGATTGCCATTATCTTTGCTCTTAAAGGCGATTTTGTAGGAACCGCTGTTTTGGTAACAGCAGGAATTGTATTTGATTTTTTTGATGGTTTTGTAGCCAGAATGTTAAATGTACAAGGAGAATTAGGTAAGCAATTAGATAGTTTGGCTGATATGGTAACAAGTGGAGTAGTGCCAGGTATTGTAATGTTGCAACTTTTAATTAATAGCTTAGGAGTTAATGAAGTAAGTTACTTTGCAACAGATGGCAATGGTAGTAATTTGCCATATATAGGTTTGTTATTAACTTTAGGAGCATGTTATAGATTGGCTAACTTTAATATTGATACAAGACAGTCAGATTCCTTTATAGGTTTACCAACACCTGCAATGACATTATTAGTGATTTCTTTGCCGTTAATAGTTGAGTTCTCTAATCAATCTTTTTTTATTGATTTAATAACGAATCAATACTTCCTGATAGCAGTAACAGTATTATTAACTTTTTTAATGAATGCTGAAATTCCGTTGTTTGCCTTAAAATTTAAAACTTTCGGATTTAAAGAAAATGCATTAAAATATATCTTTATAGCACTGTCTATCATATTTTTAATAGTTATTAAGTTTGTAGCAGTACCTTTAATAATATTAGTATATGTAGGATTATCAATGTTTAATAATTTAAAGAAAGCGTAATTTATAATTAAATATAGAACAAAAAAAAGGAGCTTTTAAGCTCCTTTTTTTTTGTAAGTTTTAAGATTAAAACTTTTTCTTTTTTAGTTCGAAATCTTTACCAAGATATACGCGACGTACAGTTTCATCTTCTGCTAGTTCTTCGGGAGTTCCTTCTTTTAAAATACTTCCATTATACATCAAGTAAGTTCTATCAGTAATTGCTAGTGTAGCTTGCACATCATGATCAGTAATTAAAATACCAATGTTTTTTGTTTTAAGCTTAGCTACAATTCCCTGAATATCTTCTACCGCAATAGGGTCTACACCCGCAAAAGGTTCATCTAATAAAATAAACTTCGGATCAGACGCTAAACAACGTGCAATTTCTGTTCTACGACGTTCACCACCAGAAAGTAAATCTCCGCGGTTTTTACGAACATGATCTAAACTAAATTCATCAATTAATTCTTCTAACCGTTTTTTTCTTTCTGATTTAGATCTGTCTGTAAATTCTAAAACCGACATGATGTTATCTTCTACAGATAATTTTCTAAAAACAGAAGCTTCTTGCGCTAAATACCCAATTCCTTTCTGAGCACGTTTGTACATTGCATCGTCAGTAATTTCTTGATCATCTAAATAAATATTACCAAAATTAGGTTTTACCATTCCTACAATCATATAAAAAGAAGTTGTTTTTCCAGCTCCATTTGGGCCTAATAAACCAATGATTTCTCCTTGTTCTACTTCTAGCGAAATACCTTTTACAACCTTTCTACTGCCGTAAAGTTTTTGTATATTATCTGCTCTTAACTTCATTGATTATTAATTGCTTTTTTTATAAATGATTGTACTAAAATACAGAAAAACTATAAATTGATAGCTTAATAATTTGTTAACTATTTTCTTCTAATGATTCCCAGAATTCAACGGCACGTCGTAAATGCGGAATTAAAATGGTTCCACCAACTAATGTAGCAATACCCATAGTTTCCATCATTTCTTCTTTGGTTACTCCGTTTTTATGAGCAGTTTCTAAATGGTATGCAATACAATCATCGCAACGTAAAACTGCAGATGCTACTAAACCAAGTAATTCTTTAGTTTTTGTTGGTAAATGACCTTTTTTAAATGCGTTCGTATCTAAATTATAAATACGTTTGATAATTTTATTATCACCAGCTAAAATTTTATCATTCATTTTAGCTCGGTAGTCGTTAAACTCTTGGACTTTTTGAGACATTCTTTTTATTTTGTTTTTTTAAGACATATTGTGATACATGAATACTTATTTCATACAGTATCATTATTGGTACCGAAACGATTATTTGACTAGCAACGTCTGGTGGTGTTATAATTGCTGATAATACTAAAACAACAACTAATGCGTGTTTACGATATTTACGCAAAAATTGGGGTGTTATCAAACCTATCTTAGTAAGAAAAAAGATAACAACAGGTAGTTCGAAAAAGATGGCTACACCTAACAATGTATTTGTTATTAAACTGATATATGCACCTAGTTTAAAATTTTTAACAATAGAACCTCCAATAGAAAAGTTATAAAAGAAAAATATTGACATTGGTAAAATAACGTAATAACTAAAAAGTATTCCTAAAAAGAATAGGAAAGAAGAAGTGAAAATAAATCCTCTTGATTTTTTTCTTTCGCTACTATGTAATCCTGGTGCTATAAACCTCCAGAATTCCCATAATATATAAGGAAAGGAAACAATAAAACCTAAAATTAATGAAGACCAAATTCCTGTCATTAATTCTTCTGTAGGATTTAGTACTTGTAACTCGCGCGCAAACTCAATATTGCAAAAACTACTATCTATACCGATTGCTGTAAATACGTTACAAAAAAACTGATAAGTAGTGAAATCTGGTTTTAAATGCGCTAATAAAAACTCATCAAAAATAAAATTTATATTAGCAAAAACGATTATTGCTACCACAAAAATAGCCGCAAAACTTCTAACCAAATGCCATCTTAATTCTTCAAGATGGTCTAAAAAAGACATTTCTTTTACAGCCATATTAAATTATATCTTTTTTAATTAAATCAAGCAAATAGCAATACTCTTCATTACTGTTTAAATTGAAAATAAAATTTACACCATCAACAAACAAACTATCTAATAATTTTGCTAAATTAGCAATAGCATTACTTTCTAAAAGTATGGTTTCTTTTGCTGTTGAGAGAATTGCGTTTGCGTCTTTCAAGTTAAAAAAGTTTTTAGTAATTTATAGAGTGTAAAAATAAGAATATTTAAGAAGAAAACTTTTTAATAAAAATAAAATTTACTTAGTTAATGTAAAGTTTTTTTGTAAATTAGTTTGCATTTTTAATTTTTGATATTAGGAGATGAATATAGAGCAGTCGGAGTTATATGGATCATTAAAAAAAATATTTGGTTTTAACCAATTTAAAGGTCTACAGGAAAAAGTTGTAAAGAGTATTTTAAACAACGAAAACACATTCGTAATAATGCCTACTGGTGGAGGGAAATCTCTTTGCTACCAGTTACCAGCATTAATGAAAGAAGGAACCGCAATAGTTGTTTCTCCTTTAATAGCTTTGATGAAAAATCAAGTAGATGCTATTAGAGGTATTTCTGAAGAACATGGAATTGCCCATGTACTAAACTCTTCATTAAACAAATCGGAAGTAGCACAAGTAAAGGCGGATATCGAAAACGGAATAACAAAACTTTTATATGTTGCGCCTGAATCTTTGGTAAAAGAAGAGTATGCTGAGTTTTTAAGAAACCAAACAATCTCTTTTGTTGCAATTGATGAAGCTCATTGTATTTCTGAATGGGGTCATGATTTTAGACCAGAATACCGAAACTTACGTACAATTATCAAACAGATTGATAATGTGCCTATTATTGGTTTAACAGCTACAGCTACCGAAAAAGTACAAGAAGATATTCTTAAAACTTTAGGAATGAGTGATGCAAATGTGTTTAAAGCATCATTTAATAGGCCTAATTTATTTTATGAAGTACGACCAAAGACAAAAGATATTGAAAAAGATATTATTCGTTTTATAAAACAACGAATTGGTAAAACAGGAATTATATACTGTTTAAGTCGCAAAAAAGTAGAAGAAATAGCACAAGTTTTACAAGTAAACGGTATTAATGCACTTCCTTATCATGCAGGATTAGATGCAAAAAAACGAGCAAAACATCAAGATATGTTTTTGATGGAAGATTGTGATGTTATTGTAGCTACCATTGCTTTTGGAATGGGAATAGATAAACCAGATGTTCGTTATGTTATTCACCATGATATTCCTAAAAGTTTAGAAAGTTATTACCAAGAAACCGGTCGTGCAGGTCGTGATGGAGGAGAAGGGTATTGTTTAACTTTTTACTCATATAAAGACATAGAAAAACTCGAGAAGTTTATGGCAAACAAACCTGTTGCAGAGCAGGAAGTTGGTCATGCATTACTGCAAGAAGTTGTTGGTTATGCAGAAACGTCTATGAACAGGCGTAAATATATATTACATTATTTTGGGGAAGAGTTTGATGCTGTAACTGGAGAAGGAGCTGAATTGGATGACAATATGCAAAATCCAAAAAAACAACACGAAGCAAAAGATGAAGTAAAAACATTATTGTCTGTAATTAGAGACACTAATGAGATGTACAAGCCTAAAGAAGTTGTAAACACAATAATAGGTTCACAAAATGCATTGTTAAAATCACATAAAACTACGGCTCAACCTTTTTTCGGAATAGGAAAAGATAAAAACAATCATTATTGGATGGCGTTAATTCGCCAGGTATTGGTGGTAGATTTAATTAAGAAAGAAATTGAACAGTACGGTGTTTTAAAGTTAACCAAAAAAGGAAAGGAGTTTATAAAAAATCCAACCTCTTTTATGATGACAGAAAATCATGTGTATGCTACGGATGATGAAGGAATAATCATTGCAAACCAAAAGTCGGTCGGTGGTGTAGATGCTAAATTGGTAGCTATGTTAAAAGATTTACGTAAAAGTGTAGGTAAGCGTTTAGGAGTGCCTCCTTTTGCAGTTTTTCAAGATCCGTCTTTAAATGATATGGCTTTAAAATACCCAATAACATTAGAAGAACTATCTAAAGTTCATGGTGTAGGTGAAGGAAAATCAAAGAAATTCGGTAAAGATTTTGTAACACTTATTACAACTTATGTAGCCGAAAATGATATTATGCGTCCTGATGATTTAATCGTTAAGAGTATAGGTGTAAATTCTGGATTAAAGCTTTTTATTATTCAGAATACAGATAGAAAATTACCTTTAGAGGATATTTCTAAATCAAAAGGGCTAAGTATGGCAGAGTTATTAAAAGAAATGGAAGCAATTGTGTTTTCAGGAACTAAGTTAAATATAGATTATGCGGTTGAAGACTTGTTAGATGAAGATCAACAAGAAGAAATACATGACTATTTTATGGAATCTGAAACAGATAAAATTCAAGAGGCATTAGATGAGTTTGATGGTGATTATGATGAAGATGAATTGCGTTTAATGCGTATTAAATTTACAAGTGAAATAGCAAATTAAAATAATCTATTAATAAATACCAAAGTACTAGATTATATTACCGCTAAAAATAAATGGACGCAAGAGTTAAAGCTCTTGCGTTCTGTTTTATTAGAATTATCATTAGAAGAAACGATTAAATGGGGAGCACCAGTTTATGTTTGCAAAAATAAAAACATTGTGGGTTTATCTGCTTTTAAAAATTATTGCGGACTTTGGTTTTTTCAAGAAATGTTTTTAAATGATGATAAAAAAGTATTGAAAAATGCTCAAGAAGAAAAAATACATGCGATGCGTCAATGGCAGTTTTATGCATTAAATCAAATTGATGTAGTTTTAGTGAAGGGATATGTATTAGAAGCTATTCAGAATTCTGAAAACGGAAAAGAATTTAAACCAATTAAAAACACTAAACCGTTAATAATTCCAACCGAATTGCAAGTGAAATTAGATGATAATGATGCTTTAAGAGAGTATTTTACTAATTTTTCACTTAGCAAAAAAAGAGAGTATGCAAATTATATTTCTGAAGCAAAACGAGAAACAACGAAGTATAAAAGGTTAAATAAAATTACACCTATGATTCTAAAAGGAATGGGACTTCATGATAAATATAAAAACTGCTAGTTTATTGTTATCATATCAATAGTTGTGGTAGAATCACATCTAACAATATATAAATCGATATGTTTTAAACTGTCTTTTCCTGTAATAAAGTATTCAGGACAAGGTTTTATACGAGATTTACTTTTTCCGAAATCAACATCTCCATTTTTTAAAATAGCAGATACAGTTGCAGTATCAATAGCCGAATTTTTTAAAACCTGTTTTGCTGTATCAGAAAATAATCTTTTTCTAATTCGAATTGTTTTTAAGGTACGAGCGTCCATTCCGTAATCAAAAGAAACATCTTTACCCTTCCAAATAAATAATACAATTAAAGAACCGAAACCTAATCCGATTGCATAATAACCAAAACGTTTTAAAAATTGCATAGTAAAATTTTGTGATCGCAAAAGTAAGTAAAAAACAGCTTATAAAATCAATAAATTAATATCTCTGTAAGGCAAGTCAAACCAATCAGCTACCGTTTTATTTGTTAGAATTCCGTGATAAAAATACATTCCGTTACGCAAGCTTCTATCAAAACGAGCAGCATTTTCAAATCCGCCTTCTTCTGCAATATTTAATAAATATGGAGTAAATATATTACTAATAGAAACTGATGCAGTACGTGCATATCGCGAAGGAATGTTTGGTACACAATAATGAATCACACCATGTTGTGTAAAAGTAGGTTTACTATGTGTAGTAACTTTAGAAGTTTCGAAACATCCACCACGATCAATACTAACATCAACAATAACAGCACCATCTTTCATTTGTTCAATCATACCTTCTGTAACAATTACAGGAGAACGATCTTTACCTCTAATAGCCCCAATAACAACGTCACACCGCATTAAAGCTTTTGTTAATGTTTTAGGCTGAACGGTAGAGGTGTATATAGGCGATTGCACGCAGTGTTGTAGTTTTCTTAATTTGGTAATAGAATTATCAAAAACCTTTACACGAGCTCCTAATCCGATAGCAAAACGTGCCGCGAATTCACCAACAGTACCAGCACCTAATATTACTACATCACTTGGTGGTACACCACCAATATTTCCTAATAATAAACCGTTACCACCGTTAGATGTTGTCATTAATTCGGCTGCGATATGCATAGAAGCAATCCCAGCAATTTCACTTAATGATTTTACGATTGGATATACTCCGTGTTCGTCTTTTATATAATCAAAAGCAACAGCCGTAATTCGTTTACTAGCCAAAGCTTCAAAGTATTTTTTATCTTGAGTTTTGAGTTGTAAAGCTGATATTAAAACGGTTTGCGGGTTTAACATTTTAACTTCATCTAAAGAAGGTGGTGCTACTTTTAAAACGATAGTACACCCAAAAGCTTCTTTGGTATTGTAGGCTATTTTAGCACCTGCATCAGAATATTCTTTATCGCTATAATTAGCGCCATCACCAGCGCCAGCCTCAACAACAACTCTATGGCCGTTTTCAACCAAGGCAGAAACAGCATCGGGAGATAAACTAATGCGTTTTTCTTCAAAATGTGTTTCTTTAGGTAAACCGATAAATAATTCGCCTTTTTGTCTTTTTATTTCAAGCATTTCGGGTTGCGGCATTAATTGCTCTTTGGTAAAAGGCGAAATAGAACTCATTATAACTAGTTGTTTGTTAGTTGAATATTACGTTGACCGTTCTCTAAAAGATTAATTTTTACAGTAACAGCATCTAAAGGTAGTAAATTTTTAACATTTTCGGGCCATTCAATTAGGCACCAATTATTGCTATATAAATAATCTTCAACGCCCATATCGTAAGCTTCTTCTTCGTGTTCGATGCGATAAAAATCAAAATGATAAACAATATCACTATTGCTTGTTTGATACTCGTTTACCAGAGAGAAAGTGGGAGAGTGCGCAACATCTTCAACACCCAAAACTTTGCAAATCTCTTTTATTAAAGTTGTTTTACCAACACCCATATCACCATAAAAAAGCAATACTTTGTTCTGAGCATTTTTTACAATGTCTTCAGCTATTAGGGTTAATTCGTTTAAAGAATAATTTTTGTTCATAGTAAGCAAAAATAGAAAACTATAATATGTTTATAAAATTATTTAGGACTATAAATAGCACATGGAATAATTACTTCTTCTAATGATATACCACCATGCTGATACGTGTTTTTAAAGTACTTTACAAAATGATTGTAGTTGTTTGGGTATGCAAAAAACAAATCTTCTTTGGCAAAAATAAATGGACTGTTTATAGCAATACTGGGTAAAAATATGTCTTTCGGATTCTTAACAGCAAACACATCTTTATCTTCATAACTTAAACTTCTACCAGTTTTGTAACGCAAATTAGAACTGATGTTTTTATCCCCAACTACTTTTGTTGGGTTTTTAGCGTTAATAGTACCATGATCGGTAGTAATAATCAGTTTTTGCCCTAGTTTTTGTGCTTTCTGAATAATATCATATAAAGGTGAGTTTTTAAACCAACTAACAGAAAGTGATCTATATGCTTTATCATCACCTGCAAGCTCTTTAATAACTTCCATTTCGGTTTTAGCATGCGATAACATATCTACAAAATTATAAACAACCACTGTTAAATCGTTTTGCTTTGTACCGTTATAGTTATCGGCTAATTCTTTACCACTTTTAAGTGATACAATTTTATAATATTCGTGTTTAATGCTTAATTTTAATCTTTTTATTTGAGCATCTAAAAAATCGAGTTCAAATAAATTTTTCCCACCTTCTTCTGTGTCATTTCTCCAAAAATCAGGGTGTTTTTTTTCCATTTCCGAAGGCATCAGTCCAGAAAAAATAGCATTACGAGCATATTGTGTTGCAGTAGGTAAAATACTATAATAAGAATGTTCTGCTTCTTTTTTATAATAATTATTGATAAAAGGCTCTAAAACACGGTATTGATCGTAACGAAGATTATCTATTACAACCAATAAAACTCCTTGCTCTTTTGATAGCGTAGGAACTACATAGTCTTTAAATAATGTGTGCGAAAAAGTAGGTTTATCATCACTAGTAAGCCAATTTTGATAATTCTTTTTGATGAATTTAAAAAACTGTGAATTTGCTTCGGACTTCTGAGATTCTAAAATCTCTAGCATTCCAGTATCATTAATGTTTTCTAACTCTAACTCCCAATGGACTAATTTTTTATATAACTCTGCCCATTCTTCATAAGAATTTACCATGGCTAAATCCATCGATATTTTTCTGAATTCTTGTTGATAATTAGAAGTGGTTTTTTCGGAGATTAAACGAGAATGATCTAAGTTTTTCTTTAAACTTAATAATATCTGATTCGGATTTACAGGTTTTATTAAATAATCGGCTATTTTAGATCCAATAGCTTCTTCCATTATATATTCTTCTTCACTTTTGGTAATCATTACCACAGGAAGATTTGCGTTTTTTTGTTTGATGGCAGCCAGCGTTTCTAAACCAGTGATTCCTGGCATGTTTTCATCTAAAAAAACAATATCAAAATTTTGTTCATCAACTAAATCTATAGCATCAGCACCATTTGTAGATGTGGTTACAACGTAATTTTTCTTTTCTAAAAACAAAATGTGTGGTTTTAATAAATCTATTTCATCATCAACCCAAAGTATATCTATATTTCTCATCATAATTTTCATGTCTTTATACTAAATTAACGCTCTTAAATGTATTTGTTGTACATCTAAAAGCTAAAAATACGTTAATAAAGCTTTTGTTAATTTGGTTTTGTAGATAAATTATGATTCTTTTGTTTAAAATTGAAATATTAAGATATTTTGAACAGTCAGAAAACGAACAAATTAAAGATTATTAACGATCCTATTTACGGGTTTATTACCATCCCAAATTCTTTAATATTTGATATTATAGAGCATCCTTATTTTCAACGCTTAAGAAGAGTGAAACAAATGGGATTATCTAGTATGGTGTATCCTGGAGCTAATCATACGCGATTTCACCATGCAATTGGTTGTATGCATTTAATGCAAAAAGCAGTATATATATTAAGGAATAAAAATGTAGCCATTTCTGATGAAGAAGCAAACGCTTTGTATGTAGCTATTTTATTGCATGATATTGGTCATGGTGCTTTTTCTCATGCTTTAGAGCATAGTATTGTTAATGGTGTTTCACACGAGGAGATTTCATTAAAATTTATGAGAGTTTTAAATGATGAGTTTGACGGGCAATTAAGTTTGGCTATTCAAATTTTTGAAGGAAAATATCACA
This sequence comes from Tenacibaculum sp. M1.3A, assembly GCF_057732375.1. Classification (NCBI taxonomy): domain Bacteria; kingdom Pseudomonadati; phylum Bacteroidota; class Flavobacteriia; order Flavobacteriales; family Flavobacteriaceae; genus Tenacibaculum; species Tenacibaculum sp. M1.3A. The sequence goes on from NZ_JBYJEF010000001.1 coordinate 192,834, forward strand.
GAGAATTTTTATATCAGTTAATATCAAGTCAATTAGATATTGATCGATTAGATTATTTAAAAAGAGATAGTTTTTATACAGGGGTTACCGAAGGTAATATTTCTTCAGATCGTTTAATTGCAATGATGAATGTTGTAAATGATGAATTAGTTATAGAACAAAAAGGAATTTATTCTGTAGAGAAATTTATTATTGCTCGACGTTTAATGTATTGGCAAGTTTATTTACATAAAACAGGCTTGGTTGCAGAAAACACATTGGTAAATGTATTAAAAAGAGCCAAAGAATTAGCTACAAAAGGAGTTGAATTACCAGCAAGTAGTGCTTTAAAGTATTTTTTATATAATCCCATTACCGAAAATAATTTTACAAACAAAACATTAAAAATATTTTCAGAGTTAGATGATTATGATGTTATGTCGGCAATAAAAGAATGGGTGCATCATGAAGATTTTGTACTTTCTTCTTTAGCAAAAATGATTATTCATAGAAATCTTTTAAAGATTGAAATTCAAGACGAACCATTTACAGAAAAGTATAAAAATGAAATTCATAAAAAAATTTCAGAAAACAATAGCATAGAAAAAGAGGATTTAAATTATTTTGTTTTATCAAATAAAATTAAGCATCAGGCATATAACACTAATAAACCAATTAAAATTTATACAAAAAAAGGTAAGTTAAAAGATATTGCAAAAGCCTCTGATCAATTAAATTTAAAGGCTTTATCTAAGCCAGTTATTAAATACTATTTGTGTTATCCTAAAAAAACAAGTTTAATTTAATTGTTAAATAACTCTAATTGGAAGTAATTAAACAAAAATAATTACTTTTGCATTCAATGAAATTTACAGCAGAACAAATAGCGGGTATATTAGAAGGAGAAATTATAGGTGATTCTAACGCAGAAGTATCTAAACTTTCAAAGATAGAAGAAGGTACAGAAGGGTCTCTTACTTTTTTATCTAATCCTAAATATAATTCATACATATATACTACTAATGCAAGTATCGCAATAGTAAACAAAAACTTTGAATTAGAAAGTGAAATAACTACAACCTTAATTAAGGTTGATGATGCTTATGCTTCATTTTCTAAATTATTAGAGTTTTATAATGAAGTTAAAAACAATAAACAAGGTAGAGAAAATCCGCATTTCATAGCTGATTCTGCATCTGTAGGAGAAAATGAATACATCGGTGCTTTTGCTTATATTGGAGAAAATGTTGTTTTAGGAAAAAATGTAAAAATTTATCCGAATTCTTATATTGGAGACAATTCAAAAATAGGAGATAATACAACTATTTATGCTGGAGTAAAGATTTATTCAGAAACGGAAATAGGTTTTAATTGTAAAATTCATTCAGGAAGTGTTATTGGTTCTGACGGATTTGGGTTTGCACCTACGGAAAGCGGTGAATATACAACGATACCTCAAATAGGAAATGTTATTATTGAAGATAATGTTGATATAGGGGCAAATTCTACAATAGATAGAGCTACATTAGGATCTACAATTATTAGAAAAGGAGTGAAGTTAGACAACCAAATACAGGTTGCTCATAATGTAGAAATAGGTAAAAATACCGTAATAGCATCGCAAACTGGTATTGCAGGATCTGCAAAAGTAGGTGAGAGTTGTATGATTGGAGGTCAGGTTGGTATTGTTGGACATATTACAATAGGTAACAATGTACGAATACAAGCACAATCAGGAATAGGAAAAAGTATAAAAGATAATGATGTAGTTCAGGGAACACCAGCATTTGGATATTCAGATTATAGTAAATCATACGTTTACTTTAAAAATTTACCAAAGCTAGCATCAACAGTACATAAAATTGAAAAAGAGTTAAATGCTCAAAAAATAAAAAATGAGTAAGCAACAAAAAACAATACAAAACGAAATAACATTATCAGGTGTAGGATTGCACACAGGTAATGAAGTAACAATGGTATTTAAACCAGCTCCAATAAATCACGGATTTGCATTTGTAAGAGTTGATTTAGAAGGTGCACCTATAATACAGGCAAAAGCAGAATTTGTAACCAATACCCAAAGAGGAACAAATATTGAGAATAAAGGTGTGCAAATTCAAACATCAGAGCATGTTTTAGCAGCAGCTGTAGGTTTAGATATCGATAATTTAATTATTGAGATTGATGCTTCAGAGCCTCCTATTATGGATGGTTCTTCAAAGTTTTTTATTAAAGCATTAGAAGAAGCAGTAATTGTAGAACAAGATGCACCGATTGAAGAATATGTTGTAAAAGAAATTATTTCATACAAGGATGAAGCTACAGGTAGTGAAATTATCTTAATGCCTTCTGATGAGTATCAAGTAACTACAATGGTTGATTTTGGAACTAAAATTTTAGGAACTCAAAATGCAACTTTAGATAAAATATCAGATTTTAAAGAACATATTTCAGCAGCAAGAACTTTTAGTTTTTTACATGAAATAGAAATGTTATTAGAGCATAACCTTATTAAAGGAGGTGATTTAAATAATGCCATTGTATATGTTGATAAAGAATTATCTGCAAGTACTACTGAAAAATTAAAGAAAGCTTTTAATAAAGAAGATATTAAAATACAGTCTAACGGAATTTTAGATAATCTAGAATTACATTGGGCAAACGAAGCTGCACGTCATAAATTATTAGACGTAATTGGTGATTTAGCATTAGTTGGTACCCGTATTAGAGGTAAAGTTATAGCTAACAAGCCAGGTCATTTAGTGAATACAGTATTTGCTAAGAAGTTGGCAAAAATTATAAAGCAAGAAAAACGTAATAACGTTCCTAAATATGATTTAAACCTTCCTCCATTAATGGATATCCATCAAATAATGGAAGTTTTACCTCACAGACCACCATTTTTATTAATTGATAGAATTTTAGAGTTATCAGATAAACATGTGGTTGGTATGAAAAATGTAACAATGAATGAAAATTTCTTTGTTGGTCATTTTCCAGGAGCACCAGTAATGCCAGGAGTTTTACAAGTAGAAGCAATGGCTCAATGTGGTGGTGTATTAGTATTAAATACAGTACCAGATCCAGAAAATTATTTAACTTATTTCATGAAAATGAATAATGTTAAGTTTAAACAAAAAGTATTACCAGGAGATACCTTAACTTTTAAATGTGAGTTGATAACACCTATTAGAAGAGGTATTTGTCATATGCAAGCTTATGCTTATGCAAACGGAAAAGTAGTAGCAGAAGCAGAATTAATGGCACAAATAGCAAAAAAACAATAGTTTTATGAACCAACCACTTGCATACGTACATCCACAAGCTAAAATTGCTCGAAATGTAGTGATAGAACCTTTTACAACCATACATTCTAATGTAGAAATTGGTTCAGGAACATGGATAGGATCTAATGTTACCATTATGGAGGGAGCTCGTATTGGTAAAAATTGCAGAATTTTTCCGGGAGCAGTAATTTCTGCTATTCCCCAAGATTTAAAATTTGCAGAAGAAGAAACAACCGTAGTAATTGGCGACAATGTAACGATAAGAGAATGTGTTACCATAAATAGAGGTACATCTGATAGAATGAAAACTGTTATTGGAGACAATTGTTTAATAATGGCATATTGCCATATTGCACATGATTGTTATGTTGGTGAAAATTGTATTTTTTCAAATAACACCACTTTAGCAGGTCATGTTACTATTGGCGATAATGTAGTATTAGCAGGTATGGTTGCAGTACATCAATTTGCATCAGTAGGTAATCATGCTTTTGTAACCGGAGGATCTTTGGTTCGTAAAGATGTTCCGCCATATGTAAAAGCAGCTCGTGAACCATTATCATACGTAGGTATTAATTCTGTAGGTTTACGAAGAAGAGGATATGCGATAGAGAAAATCAGGGAAATTCAAGATATTTATAGAATATTATTCCAGCAAAATTATAATTACTCGCAAGCGATTGATATAATTGAAGCAGAAATGGAGGCAACTTCTGAACGTGATGAAATTATTCAGTTTATAAAAGATTCGCATCGTGGAATTATGAAAGGATACTTTAAATCAAATTAAGCATAAAAAATTAAATAGTTGAAAAATTAGTAAATAATTATTTCAACATAAAAATAAATAAAAAATGGCTACAACATCAGATATTAAAAACGGATTATGCATGAGATACAACAACGATATTTATAAAGTTGTTGAATTTTTACATGTTAAACCAGGAAAAGGACCTGCTTTTGTAAGAACAAAATTAAAAAGTGTAACCAACGGTAAAGTTGTTGATAATACCTTTCCTTCAGGAAGAAAAATTGATGATGTTAGAGTAGAAACACATAAATTTCAATATTTATATAAAGAAGGAGAAACGTTTCATTTTATGAATCAAGAAGACTATACTCAAATTACCTTAGAGAAAAGTGCTTTAGATTCACCTGATTTAATGAAAGAAGGAGAAGTGGTAACTATTATCATTAATTCTGAAGACGACATGCCTTTATCTGTAGATATGCCTGCGAGTGTAATTTTAGAAGTTACGCATACAGAGCCAGGAGTTAAAGGAAATACAGCAACAAACGCGACAAAACCAGCTACGATGGAATCTGGAGCAATTGTAAATGTGCCACTATTTATTAATGAAGGAGATAAAATAAAGGTAGAAACTACCAAAGGAACATACCAAGAAAGAGTTAAAGAATAATAACAATTCCCGCTTTTTGCGGGAATTTCTTTTTTACAATGAAATTTAAACAAACACAAACCTTAGAACAAATAGCAACCTTATTAAAGGTTGAGTTTGTAGGTGATAAAAATTTTCCTGTTAAAGGAATTAATGAAATTCATGTTGTAGAACATGGTGATATTGTTTTTGTAGATCATCCTAAATATTATGATAAAGCCTTAAATTCGGCGGCAACCACTATTTTAATCAACAAAGAAGTCGTTTGTCCTGAAGGAAAATCTTTATTAATTTCTGATGATCCTTTTCGTGATTTTAATAAAATAACCAAACATTTTAATCCGTTTATAGCATCAAAAGAAAGTATTTCTAACACTGCAATTATAGGAGCAGGAACAATTATACAGCCAAATGTTTTTATTGGTGATGATGTTTCTATAGGTAAAAATTGTGTAATTCATCCTAATGTTACTATTTATAGCAATACAATTATAGGTAATAATGTAACAATTCATGCAAATACTGTTTTAGGAGCTGATGCTTTTTATTATAAAAACAGACCCGAAGGGTTTGATAAATTAATTTCAGGAGGAAGGGTTGTTTTAGAGGATAATGTAGATTTAGGAGCTTCTTGTACTATAGATAAAGGAGTAACAGGAGATACCACAATTGGCGCAGGTACAAAAATTGATAATCAAGTACATGTTGGTCATGATACGGTTATTGGTGAAAAATGTTTAATAGCATCTCAAACGGGTATTGCAGGTTGTGTTATTATTGAAGATGAAGTTACAATTTGGGGGCAAGTAGGAACCAATAGCGGAATTACCATTGGTAAAGGAGCTGTTATTCTAGGACAAACAGGTGTAACGAAATCTGTAGCAGGAGGAAAATCGTATTTTGGTACACCAATTTCAGAATCAAGAGAAAAGTTAAAAGAGTTAGCAGGAATTAAACATCTGCTTAGAGAACAAAAAAAGAAATAAAAGCTTTACAAATCGATTACAAAAAACTATTTTTGTGAAGCTTAAAATTAAATAAAAATATACCAATGAGTGTTTTAGTAAATAAAGATTCAAAAATTATAGTTCAAGGATTTACAGGTAGTGAAGGTACTTTTCACGCTGGTCAAATGATCGATTACGGTACAAATGTCGTAGGAGGTGTAACACCAGGTAAAGGAGGTCAAGAGCATATCGGTAAACCAGTTTTTAATACAGTTGATGAAGCTGTACAAAAAGTAGGAGCAGATACTTCTATTATTTTTGTACCACCAGCATTTGCTGCTGATGCTATTATGGAGTCTGCTGAAGCAGGAATTAAAGTAATTATTTGTATTACTGAAGGAATTCCTACTGCTGATATGGTAAAAGTTAAAGCTTATATCGATCAGTTAGATTGTACTTTAGTAGGTCCTAACTGTCCAGGAGTTATTACTCCAGATGAAGCTAAAGTTGGTATTATGCCAGGTTTTATCTTCAAAAAAGGTAAAGTAGGTATCGTTTCTAAATCAGGAACTTTAACATATGAAGCTGCTGATCAGGTTGTAAAACAAGGGTTTGGTATTACTACAGCAATTGGTATTGGTGGAGATCCTATTATTGGAACTACAACAAAAGAAGCTGTTGAGTTATTAATGAACGATGATGAAACTGAAGCAATCGTTATGATTGGTGAAATCGGTGGAAACTTAGAAGCAGAAGCTGCTCGTTGGATTAAAGCTGACGGTAACCGTAAGCCAGTTATTGGTTTTATAGCAGGGCAAACTGCACCAGCTGGTAGAACAATGGGGCATGCAGGTGCAATTGTAGGTGGTGATGATGATACTGCTCAAGCAAAAATGAAAATTTTAGCAGAAAACGGAGTTCATGTTGTTGAATCTCCAGCTAAAATTGGTGAGATGGTAGCAAAAGTATTGTCAAAATAATTTACCAGTAAAAAACTATAAAAGTTTTAAAATATATTTCTTAAAAATCCGTTGAATTTGTAAATTCAACGGATTTTTACATTTAATCAAACTTAAAAAAATATGAAAACAATTAAATTGCTATTTATTAGCATGTTACTTACTACTGCAATAGCGTGTAAGGAAACTAAAACTTCAGAGAAAGAAGTTAAAACCGAGCAACAGTCAGATGTAAGTGGTTACAATTATGAAACGGTAACAAACGATCCAACAGGCTTGCGTTTATATACTTTAAACAATGGTTTAAAAGTATATTTAAGTAAAAATACGGATGAGCCAAAAATTCAAACTTATATTGCTGTTCGTGCAGGTTCTAATTACGATCCTAAAGAATCAACAGGATTAGCACACTATTTAGAGCACATGGTTTTTAAAGGAACTCATAAAATAGGTACTGCAGAATGGGAGAAAGAAAAAGATTATTTAGATACTATTTCGAACTTGTATGAAAAGCACAGAGCAGAAAAAGATGCTGATAAAAAATTAGCATTGTATAAAGAGATAGATAAAATATCTTTAGAGGCATCTAATTATTCAATTGCTAACGAATATGATAAAATGGTATCATCTTTAGGAGCTACAGGTACAAATGCACACACTTGGTTTGAAGAAACGGTATACAAAAACAAAATACCTGCAAACGAATTAAACAAGTGGTTAAACTTAGAATCTGAGCGTTTTAGCACGTTAGTATTACGTTTATTTCATACAGAATTAGAAGCTGTTTTTGAAGAGTTTAATAGAGGACAGGATAACGACGGAAGAAAGCGTTATGCTGCCATGTTAAAAGATTTGTTTCCAAATCATCCTTACGGACAGCAGTCCACTATTGGTACTGCTTCGCATTTAAAGAATCCATCAATGGTTGATATTCATAACTACTTTAACAAATACTATGTGCCAAATAATATGGCAATTGTTTTAGTAGGTGATTTAGATTTTGATACTACCATGAAGCAAATTGATGCTACTTTCGGTAAATTCGAAAAGAAAGAATTAACACATCCAACATTACCAAAAGAAGAAGCGATTACAACTCCTATTATGAGCGAAGTTTTCGGACCAACATCAGAAAGTATTTCTATAGCATACCGTTCTGGTGGTGTAAATACGGAAGATGAGAAGTTTGTAACACTTTGTGATATGATTATGGCAAACGGTAATGCTGGTTTAATCGATTTAAATTTAAATCAAAAGCAAGCTGTACAATATGCTGGTTGTTCTCCAACATTTTTAAATGATTACGGATATCATTCTTTTTCGGGTGCACCTAAATCGGGTCAAACTTTAGATGAAGTTAAAGACTTATTATTAGCGCAAATTGAAAAATTAAAGAAGGGAGAATTTGATGAATGGATGATTGGTGCTGTTGTAAATGATTTAAAATTAAGTCAAACTCGTCAGTATGAAAACAACACTGCTTTAGCTTCTGCTTATTTTAATGCTTTTATTCACCACGAAAACTGGGATGATAAAGTAAAATTTTTAGATGATTTAAAAAAGATTACCAAACAAGAGTTAGTTGATTTTGCAAATAAATTTTATCAAAATAATTACGTGGTAACTTATAAACGTAAAGGTGAAGATAAGAATATAGTAAAAGTTTCTAATCCTGGTATTACGCCAGTAAATTTAAATAGAGGTAAAAGTTCTGAATTTATTACCGAATTTAATAAAACGAAATCTGCGCCATTACAACCTAAATTTGTAGATTATAAAACAGCTATTAAAGAAACTAAAACTGAAAACGGAATTAAAGTTTCTTATGTAGAAAATAAAAATAATGATTTATTTGATATGAATATTATTTTTGATATGGGGAGCGATAATGATAAGAAATTATCTTTAGCTGCAGGATATTTAGAATATGTTGGTACTGATAAATATACAAATGAAGAAATTAAAAAAGAATTTTATAAATTAGGTATTTCTTATTATGTAAGTGCAGGTAACGACAAAACATATGTAGGTTTAAATGGATTAAAAGAAAACTTATCTAAAGGGTTAGAGTTATTAGAACATTTATGGGACAATGCAAAAGCAGATCCTGAAGCATATGATAAATATGTAGCTCAAATTCAGAAAGGTCGCGAAGATGGAAAAACTCAAAAAGGAAATATTTTATTTACAGGTTTAATGAACTATGGTAAGTATGGTGAAAACTCAAGATTAAGAGATATCATGCAAGTAGATGAGTTAAAAGCTGTAAATCCTGAAGAGTTAGTTGCAATAGTTAAAGATATGAAAAACTATAAGCAACGTATTTTTTATTACGGTAAAGATGTAAATGCAGCGGTAGCTTCTTTAAATGAAAACCATAAATTATATGGTGAATTAAAAGAGTATCCAGTAGCAAAAGAATACAAAGAAACTGAAACAGGTGGAAATGTTTTCTTTACAGATTATGATATGGTGCAAACTGAATTAATGTTTTTAGCAAAAGGAGAACCTTTTAAAGCAGAAAACTTAGCAGCTTCAACATTGTTTAATACGTATTTTGGAAGCGGATTATCATCAATCGTTTTTCAAGAAATTAGAGAATCTAAATCATTAGCATACTCTGCATTCGCATCATATAGTAATGCTTCTAAAAAAGGAGATTCTAATTATGTTATGGCTTATGTTGGTACGCAAGCTAATAAATTAGAGCAAGCTGTAGATGCTATGATGGATTTAATGAATAATATGCCAGAGGCTGAAAAGCAATTTAATGCAGCAAAAGAATCAACTTTAAAAAAGTTAGCAGCACAACGTATTACGAAATCTAACATTTTTTGGACTTACGAAGGTTTAAAGAAAAGAGGTATCGAAAACGATCATAGAGAAGCAATGTACAATACCATTAAGAACATGAAAATGGAAGATTTAAAAGCATTTTTTGATAAAAATGTAAAAGGTGAATCTTACAATGTTATGGTAATTGGTAATAAAAAAGACTTAAATGTAGAGTCTTTACAAAAGTTAGGTAAGATTAAAGAGTTAGATGTAGACTACTTATTTAATTATGTAAATGAAAAAAAGATTAAATCTTAATAATTTAAATACTTAATAAATATAAAATCCTGTTAAAGAGTATTCTTTAGCAGGATTTTTCTTTTTATATTTGACTTATTAAAAACAACTAATAAATGAAACTTTTAGAAAATAAAACAGCAATAATTACTGGAGCAACAAGAGGAATCGGAAGAGGAATTGCTTTAGAATTTGCAAATCAAGGGTGTAACATTGCATTTACTTATAGTTCATCTGTTGAAGCAGCAACTGCTTTAGAAAATGAATTAACAGATTTAGGTGTAAAAGCAAAAGGATACCAATCGAATGCTGCAGATTTTGATGCGGCGCAAGAATTAGCAAAAAATGTTTTAGAAGAATTTAAAACGATTGATGTATTAGTAAATAACGCAGGTATTACTAAAGATAATTTGTTGATGCGTATTTCTGAAACAGATTTTGATAAAGTAATTGAAGTAAATTTAAAATCGGTTTTTAATTTAACGAAAGCAGTTATTCGTCCGATGATGAAACAACGTTCAGGTTCTATTATAAACATGAGTTCTGTAGTTGGATTAAAAGGTAATGCAGGTCAGGCAAATTATGCAGCATCAAAAGCTGGTATTTTAGGATTTTCTAAATCTGTAGCATTAGAGTTAGGTTCAAGAAATATTAGAAGTAACGTAGTTGCTCCTGGATTTATTGAAACTGAAATGACTGCAAAATTAGATGATAAAGTAGTTGAAGGATGGCGTAATGAAATTCCTTTAAAAAGAGGTGGATCGCCAAAAGATATTGCAAACGCTTGCGTATTTTTAGCTTCTGATATGAGTTCTTATATTACAGGACAAACTTTATCTGTAGATGGAGGAATGTTAACATAGTAACATAGATTATAAAAATATAAAAAAAGCAGCAATTTTAAATTGCTGCTTTTTTTTATTGGTTAAATTCTTCAAAACTTCCATCAGTATATAAAAGAACAACTTTTCGTAGTTTTTTTGTGCTTGCTGAGAATCGCGTATTTGAATTATTTAGGGATTCTTCTTCGGATACCGTATTTTTAGAAAATAGAGAAGGCGCTTCTTTTTCGTCTTTAATATTTACTTTTGATTTTTCAATAGCGATCTCTTTTTCTTTTTTAGGAAAAGATCCTTCATTATATAATAACCAGTACAAATCTACTTCTGGGAATTTATCAACCACTTTCATAACAAAATCTAAACTAGGTTTGTTTCTGCCCGACAATAAATGAGATATACTAGAGCGTGGTACTTCTATAGTATCTGCAAAAGTTGACGATGTTAAATCGTAATGAGCAATTATTTCTTTTAATCGAGTAAGTAAATCCATAAACAGGTTACAATTGTAAATTACATATATGAATCGTAAAGATACACAATTGTAAATTAAGGTGAAAATTTAATAAAACAACTTAATAATCTTATTTATACTTCATTAAAACTTCATGTAGGTAACGTTAAAATACTGAATTACATAGTTTTAAGGTTTGTTTATAGAATTTTTCAATAGTTTAATGATTTAGCCCGTTATCAAATAAGTTATATGTTAAATACATTTGTAAATATATATATACAATTGAATACTTATTTACATATGTAAAACAAGTGTTTAATTGTATATAAAAAATGGATATTTAACAACTAATAAGTAGAATTATAGCTCTTAAAGCGCTGTAGGTATTTAGGTATTAAGAGGTTTAGAGTCGAATTATGATTATATACTAGTATTATATATATACTAAGAGATAAACCAACGCGTTTACGATATATGAAGCTATAAATACCTAAAATAGCGTGATAATAAGGCTTTTCTCTGTTATTTACAATTGTAACCAACAGTAATAGAAGTATAAATCTACCATTAACTGCTTAATCGATTTTTATATCTAAGTGTTAATAAATAGCTAGTTTACAATTGTAAATTACTTAGTATTTATAAAAGTTAATTTAAAACAAGTCTCATTTGTGTGTGATACAAGCCGAATCGTTCCATTGTGAGCTTCCATAATACTTTTACTTAAAGTTAAGCCTATTCCAGAACCGTCTTTTCGGGTTGTAAAATATGGAATAAAGATGTTGTCTTTAATATCATTAGAAATACCAATACCGTTATCTATGACAGATAAGTTTATTCGGTTATTCTCTTGATGTAATTTAATTGTGATTTTTGGATTTTCAATAGTCACTAAAGCGTACAAACAATTAGATAGTAAATTTATAAGTACTTGTTCTATTTGTTGTTTATCAACATTAATAATTATCTTTTTAGAAACATCGAATTCTATATGTATTTTTTTAGATAAAAATTCTTGTTGAAAAAGTGCTAAAGTATTTTTAATAATTTTAGTAAGATCTGCTTCTGCTTTTTGCGGCAAAGGTAATTCAGCTAACTTTCTATAAGTATCTACAAAAGATGTTAAATGGTATGAGCGACGTTTAATTATTTGTAATCCTTGCGATAACTCTTGTATTGTTTCTTCATCAGTTTGATCTTCTTGTAAAAGAGAATCTAAATTTTCAGCTAAACTACTAATAGGAGTAATCGTATTAATTATTTCGTGAGACATTACATTCATTAATTTATACCAAGCTTCTTTTTCTTTTTTATCAATTAATTGCTGAATAGTCTCTAATGAAATAATTAAATACTCATATTGATTGGTTTGTGTAACCGAGGTTTTTAAGAAAAAACTTTCTTTTATATCGTTTACATCAATACTAATAGTATGTTTAACTTCTTCCCATTTAGATATAAAGTTAATAAGGTTTCCTATTTTATTTTTTAATAAATTCCAATTATAAAACTTAGGTATTTTTAAAAATTCGGTAAACGCTTTATTAATTTGAAATACTTCAATTTGTAGATTCGTGTCTTTTCTTAAAATAAGAACACCTGTACTTAAACTTTCTATAATATTGGTAAGAATTAAAGCTTCAGAAGTTTTTAAAAGACTTTTCTTTCGGTTTTTTTCTAATAATAAAGCAGTTTTGTTATGTAACGGATTTTCTCTTTTTTTAGATGAAAAAGTATTCGAATAATCATCATGCAACAAACAATCTATCGATTTTTCGATATCAGAAAACAGTTTTTTTAAATAATCAAAAAATAAGAATAGCTGAAAAATAAACAAAAAAGAAAACCCAATAGCATTAATAGAGTATTCGTTTAAATAGATGATAAAAACTAGAATTCCGTTTACTATCAATAGTAAAACTCTAATAAGAATCTGAATAAATTGAGGTTTTCCCATTTTATAATTGATGTTTTTCTAAGCGTCTATATAATGCAGCACGGGTTAAACCTAAATCTTTCGCAGCACGAGAAATATTGCCTTGATGCTTTTGTAAAGCTTGTTCTATTAACAACTTTTCAGTTTCTTCTAAGTTTAAACTATTAGTCAATTTAGCTTCTAGTTTTTTAGTTGAAAAATGTAAATCTTCTAATTGAATTACAGGGTTATCTGTTATAATTACTGCACGTTCTACAATGTGTTCTATTTCTCTAATATTTCCAGGCCAATGGTATTTTTTTAATCCACCGATAGCTTGTGTACTAAATCCGTTTATTTTCTTTCTGTATTTTTGGTTTAGTTTCTTTAAAAAATGATTTGCTAGTAATTCAACATCACCAACACGATCTCGAAGCGGCGGTAAGTTTAATTCGATGGTATTTATTCTAAACAACAAATCCTGACGAAACATTTGCTCTTCTACCATTTTATGAACATTTGCATTTGTAGCACAAATAATACGTACATCAATAGCTCGTTCTTGGCCTTCTCCTAAACGTGTTATTTTTCTGTTCTGAACAACAGTTAATAATTTAGATTGTAAATGAAGTGGGAGGTTACCTATTTCATCTAAAAAAATAGTACCGCCTTTTGCTAATTCAAACCTACCAATAGTATCTTTATGAGCATCAGTAAAAGCTCCTTTAGCATAACCAAATAACTCACTTTCAAATAAGTTTTCATTTAAAGAACCTAAATCAACATGAATAAAAGGATGATTTTTTCTTTCGGATTTTAAATGTATTTCTTTTGCAAATACGTATTTACCTGTTCCGTTTTCACCTAAAATTAAAATAGTAGCATCTGTAGGTGCAACTTTTTGCGCCAAGCCAACAGCCGATTTCATTGCTGGCGAAGTACCAATAATGTGTTCAGTTTGTTGATGAAAATCTTTATCGTTTAATTTTTGTACAGTTTCTAATTGTGTTGTTTTTCGTTTAGAACGCGATAATTCTATTCCCGAATTTACAATTCCGTATAATTTCTCGGTGTTCCAAGGTTTTAATATAAAATCAGTAGCACCTTTTTTAATAGCATCAACAGCTAAATTTACACTACCAAAAGCTGTCATTAAAAGCACGGTAGTTTCTGGGCTAACTTCTTTAATATGCTTTAACCAATACAAACCTTCTTTACCATCTTCATAACCAATGCGGTAATTCATGTCTAACAAAACAACATCTATATTGGTTGAAGAAGTTAAATGATTACTTATTTTCTTCGGATTATTAGCTGTAATAATCTCAGTAAAATATTTTTTTAAACTTATTCTGGCAGAAAACAAGATGTCATCATCATCATCTACTATTAATATGGTTGCTTCTTTTTTTCTCATACTACATAGTTAGTCAATTGTTTGAATATGAACAAAAAAATGTTCGTTTTTGAACACAAGTAAAATCAAGTAAAACTATAAGTGTTTGTTTGTTAGTGTTTTACATACGTGTTTTCTAGTGGCACATTTATGGACTTAACTATGCCAAACGAAGACAAATTATAATGGATAAGCAGATAAAAACTAAAAACAAAACAACTAAGAAGATGCTATTATGGGGAATTCCAATCGTCTTATTAATGAGTGTTATTTTAATGAATTTAACACGTAAAAAACAAGTTAACATTAAAAAAGATAGTTTAAGTATTAGAGAAGTTATTCGAGGAGACTTTGAAGATGTTATTTTATTTAATAGCACGGTTGAACCAAAAACATCTGTTTTAGTAAATGTTATTCAGGGTGGTTCTGTTTCTGAAATTTTTGTAGAAAGCGGACAAATGATTAAAAAAGGAACACCATTATTAAAAGTCTACAATCCGAATGCTGAATTAAATTATTTAACGCAAGAAACAGCAATGATCGAACAGATTAATAATTTAAGAAATTTGCGAGTAAGTATTAAAAATCAGCAATTAAGTTTAGATCAACAATTATTGAGTATTAATAATGATTTTAGAAATGCAAAACGTCAATACGATTTAGACAAGAAGTTATTTGAGAAAGGAGTTGTAGCAAAAAATGATTATGAAAAATCTGCTCAAGAACACTCATATCAAAAAGAAAGAAATGGTGTGATTAAAAAAAGTGTTTCAGAAGAAAAAAGAAGTAGAGATTTACAATTAATAAGTATAAATTCATCGTTAAATAACATGGAGAAAAGCTTAGAGTTGTTACGTAAAAACAAGGAGAATTTTACTGTAAAAGCGCCGGTAGATGGTTTGTTATCTTCTTTTAATCCAATATTAGGAGAAAACTACAATCAAGGACAACCAATCGGAAAATTGGATGTTTTAAATGGTTATAAATTAGTAGCAAATGTTGATGAATACTATATTTCTAAACTTATAAAAGGAATTAAAGGAAGTGTTTCTGTAAATGCTGAAAATTATAAAATAGCCTTATCAAAAATTTACCCTGAAGTTAAAGGCGGACAATTTAAAGTAGAATTATTGTTTGAGAAAGATACTTTATCAAACAACATAAAAAGAGGTATGTCTTTAAAAAGTAAAGTGTTTTTATCGAGTAAAACAAAAGCTTTATTAATACCTAAAGGATTGTTTTATCAAAGTACAAATGGTAAATGGGTTTTTGTTTTAGATTCTGATAATAAAGCAGTAAAAAGAAACATTAAGATTGGTAGAGAAAACCCTTTTTATTACGAGGTTATAGAAGGTTTAAAAGAAGGAGATAAAATAATTACTTCTAGCTATGATGATTTTCAGAACATGGAAGTAGTAAACATAAATTAGAGTTTAAAAGTTGCAAAGTATTAAAGTTAATGTTAGTTCGAGTGCATTCGAGTACTATTAAATAAAAAACATATTAAAATGATAAAAATAACAAATTTAGTAAAGGTTTATAGCACAGAAGAAGTAGAAACAACAGCTTTAAACAAGTTGAGTTTAGAAGTTAAAAAAGGAGAGTTTGTGTCAATCATGGGAGCATCGGGTTGTGGTAAATCAACATTATTAAACATTATTGGTTTGTTAGATGCGCCAAACGAAGGAAGTTATTTATTTGATGAAACAGAAGTGGCTAACTTTAATGAAAAAGAAAGATCTAGCCTGCGTAAAGCAAATATTGGTTTTGTTTTTCAGAATTTTAATCTAATTGATGAGTTAACGGTATACGAAAATGTAGAACTTCCTTTAATTTATAATAAGGTAAAAGCATCAGAAAGAAAAGTTAGAGTTACTGAAATTTTAGAACGTATAGGTATTGCACATAGAGCAAAACATTTTCCGTTACAATTGTCTGGTGGTCAGCAACAAAGAGTAGCAGTATCTAGAGCTTTAGTTACGAACCCTAAATTAATTTTAGCCGATGAACCAACAGGTAATTTAGATAGTAAAAGTGGTAATGATGTAATGGAGTTATTAACTGAATTACATGTTTCAGGAGCTACAATTGTTATGGTTACGCACTCATCTTACGACGCACAATTTTCATCACGAATAATTACTCTAAAAGATGGAGAAGTAGTTTCTGTGAAAAAGAATGAGCATAAAGTAGATGTTTTAATTAACTAATTTAAAAAAAAGAAAATTTATGTATCAAATATGGTTAAAAATATTCTTTAGGAATAGTAAAAAAAATTGGTTAAACACAATTATTAATATTAGTGGTTTAACATTAGGTTTGGCTGGTTTATTAATTGTTTTATTATACTTAAACGAAGAGAAAAGTTATAATCAGTGGAATCCTAATAAAGATGATGTTTATCGAGTAAATTTAAAACAAGCTAAAAATGATGAAGTTTGGTATACTGTAAATGCAGGAATGTATTTAACGTTTCCAAAAGAATTACCAGAAGTAACAGCATCTGTAATGGTAAAACCTTTTTATAGAAGTAAGGTTATTCAGTACAAAGATGGGTTTGAATTTAATGATAAAACAATATTTACAGAACCTCAGTTTTTTGACTTTTTCCCTTTTAAAATTATAGCAGGATCTTCTCAGAAATTTACTGAAACAAGAAAGAATATTGCATTATCAAAAGCATATGCTGAAAGAATTTTTAAAGGAGATAAAGCGGTAGGTAATACCGTAAAAATTGATGGAGAAAATTATATTGTAAGTTGTGTATATGAGATTCCGAAGAATTCACATCACGAACCTGAAGTTTTAATTCAGTTTGATGAGGCATTTGAGGTTAATTGGGGAAATCATAATAATGAAGTTTTTTGTAGAATTACTAAAGGAACAGATTTAGAAGATCTACAACAAAAAATGAACCAAGTTATTGTTGAAAAAGCATATAGACCTGAGGTTGAGAGTAATGGAATGACAATACCAGAGTTTGATAAGAAATACGGAATTCCAACAGTGCTTTTAGATAAACTAGATACGTTGTATTTGCATAATACCGCAAAAAGAGCAGGGCCAAGCGGAACAGGAAATTATCAATTATTAATGGTTTTATTAGGTTTATCTATTCTTTTAATTGTTATTTCTTGTGTAAACTTCATTAATTTATCTGTAGCTACAGCTAGTCAAAGAGCTAAAGAAGTTGGAGTTAAGAAAACACTTGGTTTACCTAAAAAGCATTTGCTTTTTCAATATATATTAGAAATTGTTTTACAAGGATTTATATCATTCCTTTTTGCATTGGTAATTGTAGAGTTATCGTTACCGTTTTTTAATGAGTTCGTTGAAACTGAAATTTCAATTTTACATTCAAATTCATTGATAACTTTATTTTTTACGGCAATATTTGTATCTCTTTTTGTAGGTAGTATTCCTGCAATATATCTTTCTAATTTTAAAGCTATTGAAGTTTTAAAAGGAAGTGTTTCTAAAAGTAAAAAAGGAAATTTAGCAAGAAACATCATGTTAGGTTTACAGTTTTTAATTTCTGGTTTTTTTATTATTAGTATGTTAATTGTAGGAAATCAAATTAACTATATGATGGAAAAAGAGTTAGGTTTTGATAAAGAACAAGTACTATCTGTAGATGTGTATAGTATGCCTGATAAATATCAAAAATATAAATTAGCAAAAGAAGTTTTATCTAAAAAAGAAAACATACTTGCTGTAACAACAAGTATGTTCGTACCAGGAGAAGGCTATGTAAACGGTACAAATTTAAGTCATAAAATAAACGACAAAAGCTTAAACACAGCATCAAACGTTGTAGATTATAATTACATAGATTTTGCTAAAATTGTAATAGTAAAAGGTAGAAACTTTTCTGATGAAAAAGTAACAGATAAAACCAATAAAATTATAATAAATGAAACAGCAGCTAAAGCATTAGGTATTTACAACAATCCTTTAGGTGAAAAATTAGCTTTAGGTTGGCTTGAAGATGAAGATGAATCAAATTCCTTTGAGGTAATAGGTATGATTAAAGATTATCATTTTGATGGTTTTGATTCTAAAATAGCACCTATGTTCTTGGTTCCATGGGAAGGCTTAGAATTTACACATAGCTGGATTCCTGCAATTCAATTTAAAATAAAACCGAATAATATTGATAAATCTATAGCCGAAATAGAAGCGTATTGGAGGCAAAATATAGATGCAAAGTATCCTTTTTCATATGAGTTTTTAGATAAAAAGTTCGCGAAAACGTATAAAAAATATCAGAAACAACAAACACTGTTTTTAGTACTTTCTTTATTAGTTATTTTAATTTCTTTATTAGGGCTATTTGCATTGGCAACCTTAACAATTCAGCAACGATTAAAAGAAGTTGCCATTCGTAAAACATTGGGTGCATCAGTAAATGAAATTATGATTCAGTTATTACAAAATTTTTTAAAGATTGTAATAATCTCTTCAGTAATACTACTTCCTATCGCATATTATTTTATGCAAACCTGGTTGCAGAATTTTGTTTATAGAATAGATATGCCAATACTACCATATGTTTTAACACCAATTATTTTAATTGTTTTGGTATTCTCTGTTGTTGGTTTTAAAGCTTACAAAGCAACGAAAATTGATTTAATTAAATATTTAAAATTCGAATAATTATGTTTGTAAATTATAAACTTAAAACATTACTTCTATTAATCACTTCATTAATAGTAAATATCACTTTTGGACAAGAAAAAGTTATACCGTTAAATGAAAACTTTAATAAAATAATTGTTAGCCCTCATTTAGAAACTGTTTTTATAAAAGGTGATACTCCTAGTATTGCTATTAAAAGCATTAATGTGCCTATAGAAAAATTACAATATGAAATTACTTCAAAAGCACTTCAAGTATATTTAAAAGGAGCTAAAACTGTTACTAAAAATAAAAAAGTTAAGTATAAAAATTATAAGATAAAGAAACCTATTTATAAAAATACAGTAGCAAAAATAGTTATAACCTATACAGATGTTGAAACGTTTTCATTAAGAGGAGAAGAAAAAATAAATTTTAAAAACTCTTTAAGCCAATCAAAATGTAATTTAAGAATATATGGTAAATCAGAAGTTACAGTTGATAATATTAAAGTAGATGATTTAAAAATTACTATATATGGTGAAAGCTATCTTACCATTAAAAAAGGTATTGTTGAAAAACAGAAAATAACAGCTTATGGATCTAGTAAAATTATAGCAAGTAATATAAAATCTAAAGAAATTAAATTAACAGCTTATGGTGAGGGGAGTTATCAACTTAATGCATCTGATAGAATTAAAGTAAGTTCTTATGGTGAATCGATTATAACATATAAAGGAAAAGCTCACTTAAAAAAAGGAATTATTATAGGAAACACACAAGTAATAACTTTAGACTAAATAAAGAAGACACATTTTTAATGTGTCTTCTACCTTTACATAAAACTATTAATCTAACCCTTCAAAATTTGACTAATATCAAGTTCAATATACAATCTATTAAACAAATCTTTTGTAACAAATGTTACAAAAGATTTGTTTAATAAAAGATATAAAAGGCGAAATTAAATTTCGCCTTTTATATCAAATTTCTTTATATATTTTCCACCAAAATATACTAATCTTGTATGTATATGTCACGAGTTTAAATAGAATTTACAGTTTTTAAACTGTAAATAATTGTAATGTTTTTATTTATTTAATACTAGACATGTTGTTAAGTAATCCTCTAGAATCTTTTTCATCCATATATTTAAATTCCATTCACCATTTTTTTTTAAATATAATATTTTCTCAAAAAAAACAATGTTAAATTGTATAACTCACCAAAACTATGTGTAGATGAACAATTAATTTATATTGATTGCAAAAAAAACTCTTTACCATAAGAGGTAAAGAGTTTTTTTTATAAAAATCAAGTGCTTTTTATATATTAATTAGAGCCTTCTATCCAATTTTTAGCATTAACAAAAGCTTCTAGCCAAGGTGAAACTTCATCTTTTCTGTTTTCTGGATAATTAGCCCAGTTCCACTGAAAAGTAGAGCGTTCAATATGAGGCATTGTTACTAAATGTCTTCCTGATTTATCAGATAACATTGCTGTGTTAAAGTCAGATCCATTAGGGTTATTAGGATATGCTTCATAACCGTATTTTGCAACAATATTGTAATTTTCTTCAGATTCTGGTAAATTGAATTTACCTTCTCCATGAGAAATCCAAACACCTAATTCTGTGCCTGCTAAAGAAGCTAGCATAACTGAATTATTTTCTTGAATTTTAACAGATGTAAAAGAACTTTCGTGTTTTTTAGAATCGTTATGTACTAGTTTACCGTGTATTTTATGATCTGGGTTTATTAAATCTAACTCCATCCATAATTGTGCTCCATTACAAATTCCTACAGATAAAGTATCTTCACGTTTAAAGAAATTCTTTAAAGCAGTATTTGCTTTTTCGTTGTACTTAAAAGCACCAGCCCAACCTTTAGCAGAACCTAAAACATCTGAATTAGAAAAACCACCAACGGCTCCAATAAACTGAATATCTTCTAAAGTTTCACGGCCTGAAATTAAATCGGTCATATGTACATCTTTTACATCAAAACCAGCTAAATACATTGCATTTGCCATTTCGCGTTCAGAATTAGATCCTTTTTCACGGATGATAGCTGCTTTTGGACGGGAAGATTGCTTCGTTTTACTAGCAATGACGTCTGCTAATTTACCTGTAAAATGAGCAGGGAATGTGTATTGTAAAGGTTGCTTTTTGTAGTTGTCAAAACGGTTTTTAGCTAAACCATTTGCAGTTTGCCTTTTATCTAATAAATAAGATGTTTTATACCAGACATCTCTCATTTGAGTAACATCAAAAGAGAAGTTGTCTTCGTTGTTTTTAATAGTTACTTTTCCTGAGTCATTAGCTGTTCCAATAGTAAAGAACTCAATATTATTTTCTGATAAAATAGATTCTACTGAAGCATCAGCTTGAAAAACAATTCCGCTATTTTCAGAGAATAATACTTTAATAGAATCTTCTTCATTTAAAGCAGAAATATTAAAATCGGCTCCTAAATTAACATCAGCAAAACACATTTCTAATAAAGTAGTAATCAATCCACCAGAAGCAACATCATGCCCAGCAGAAATTTTATCAGTTTTAATTAAATTTTGAATCGTATTAAACGTATTTTTTACAAAAGCTGAATTTTTAACATCCGGAGCTTCATTACCAATCGTATTTAAAACTTGGTTGAAAGAACTTCCTCCTAATTTAAACTTATCTTGAGAAATATTGATATAATAAATATTTCCACCATCAACTTTTAAAAGAGGCTCAACAACTTTAGTTATTTCACTACAGTTACCGGCAGCAGAAATAATAACTGTTCCAGGAGAAATTACTTCTCCGTCTTTATATTTTTGTTTCATTGATAAAGAATCTTTTCCTGTCGGAACATTGATTCCTAAATCAATAGAAAACTCAGAAATTGCTTTTACGGCTTTATATAAACGTGCATCTTCACCTTCATTTTTACAAGGCCACATCCAATTTGCAGATAAAGAAACCGAAGCTAAATTGTCTTTTAAAGGTGCCCAAATAAGGTTGGTTAAAGATTCGGTAATAGAGTTTCTACTTCCTGCTTCTGGGTGAATTAATCCCGAAATCGGAGAGTGGCCAATAGAAGTTGCAACGCCTTCTTTCCCCTTATAATCTAGTGCCATAACACCTACATTATTTAACGGAATTTGCAACGGACCAACACATTGTTGTTTGGCAACTTTACCACCAACACAACGATCTACTTTGTTGGTTAACCAATCTTTACAAGCTACAGCCTCAAGCTGTAAAACTTGTTCTAAATAGATTTGTAAATTTTTAGTTTTATATCTTGAGTTCTTGTAATTTCTTACAATTGTTTTATCGGTTAAAACAGTTTTAGGAGAAGAACCAAACATATCTTCTAAAGCTAAATCCATTGGTTTTTCGCCAGTAGTTTCAGACTCAAAAGTAAAACGGTCATCACCTGTAACTTCTCCAACAGTATATATTGGAGAACGCTCACGCTCTGCAATTTTCTGTAAAGTATCTATATGTTTTTCGGCAATTACTAATCCCATTCGCTCTTGAGATTCGTTTCCGATAATTTCTTTTGCTGATAAAGTAGGATCTCCAACAGGTAATTTATCTAGATTGATTTTACCACCAGTATCTTCTACTAATTCTGATAAACAATTTAAATGTCCACCTGCACCATGATCATGAATAGAAACAATAAAATTCTCTTCACTTTCTACCATTCCACGAACAGCATTTGCTGCACGTTTTTGCATTTCTGGATTAGAGCGCTGTACTGCGTTTAATTCGATTCCACTAGCAAATTCTCCTGTATCTGCAGATGAAACTGCAGCGCCTCCCATACCAATTCGATAATTTTCACCACCAAGAATAACTATTTTATCGCCTTCTTTTGGTGTGTCTTTTAAAGCTTGCGCTGCTTTTCCGTATCCAATTCCACCAGCTTGCATAATCACTTTATCAAAACCTAATTTTCTAGGTTTTGCATCGCTAGAAGCTGCATTTTCTTCATGCTCGAAAGTTAAAACAGAACCCGTAATTAATGGTTGTCCGAACTTGTTTCCAAAATCAGATGCTCCATTAGAAGCTTTTATTAAAATATCCATCGGAGTTTGGTACAACCAATCTCTAGCTTCAAATTTATTTTCCCAATACCTGTTTTCTTCTAATCTAGAGTAAGAAGTCATATAAACTGCAGTACCAGCTAAAGGTAAAGAACCTTTTCCTCCTGCCAATCTATCTCTAATTTCTCCTCCAGAACCTGTTGCAGCGCCATTAAAAGGTTCAACTGTTGTAGGGAAATTGTGTGTTTCTGCTTTTAATGAAATAACAGATTCGTATTCAGATGTTGTATAAAAGTCTGGCTTATCAGCACTTTTAGGTGCAAATTGTTCTACTTTTGGTCCTTTTACAAAGGCAACATTATCTTTATATGCAGAAACAATATCGTTAGGAAATTGTTTTGATGTTTCTTTTATTAATTTGAATAGAGAAGTAGGCATCTCTTCGCCATCAATAACAAAAGTTCCGTTAAATATTTTATGACGACAGTGTTCTGAATTTACTTGAGAAAACCCAAAAACTTCAGAATCTGTTAATTTTCTACCTATTTTAGAGGCTACACTTTCTAAATATTCAACCTCTTCAGAACTTAAAGCTAAACCTTCTTGTTGATTATAAGCCGCAATGTCTTCAATATTTAAAATAGGTTCTGGTTGAATATCAATCATAAAAATATCTTGATTTAAACCGTTATATTTTTGAGAAATCATTGGGTCGAAATCAGAAAAACCTTCTAAAACCACTTCAAATTCTTCTATTCTGATGATATCAGAAATACCCATGTTTTGTGTTATTTCTACAGCATTGGTACTCCAAGGTGTAATCATAGCGGCACGTGGACCAACAAAAAAGACGTCGAGAGACGTCGTATTTATTTTAGATTGGTTGCCAAATAACCAGGTAAGTTTTGAAATAGTTTCTGTAGATAATTCTTTTGTTGTTTGAACAGCAAATATTTTACTGCTAACGTTTCCAAAGAAATGAATCATTGTGTTGTCGTATTTGTGTGTGTTGTTAAGCTGTAAATTTACTTATTTTGATTGAAATAAAAGCATAAAAAAAGCAGCAATTTCTTGCTGCTTTTTTTATTTAATTTCTGTTTTCAGGTATTCTGTTTATTTCTATTTTACCTTTCTTTTGTGTTTTGTAGTTTTCGTAGCAGTTTAACACAGCTTCAATCATTTGAAGATCACTCGCTTTTTTTATAAAGTATTCTGAATAATCACAATCTGTAAGTAATTTGTTTAATTCCTGTCTATCCATTTCTAGATACTCCATCATTACTTCTCTATCAAACTTACCGGCAAGCATTTTACGTAAATCGTCTTCTTTTTTTAACTTTTTAAGCTTTTTAAGCTGCGTTGGTTTTTTTCCGAAGAGATTATAAACCAAATCAACAGGATTTAACAATTTAGCTATCGGAGATGATATTTTTTGTGGCTTTCCTATTTCGTAAGTTTGCGGCAATCCATTTATATGAATTCTGGTAAAACGATCTTTAGGAACTTGTTTAACATCCACTTCTAAAACACCAATAAGTTCTGTCGATTTAATTACAACTTCTTTAACTTCTTCAGGTTTCTCTCTTAATGAAATAACAACTTCATTTCCTTTTAAAAGGTCATTTGTTACTTTTAATTTTATAGAAGAAAATCCAATAAAAGAAACTAAAACTGTATCGTTTGCTTTTGATGTTAATTCGAAAATTCCTTTTTCGTTTGTAATTGTACCAGAAACAGCGTTTAAATTTAAAATATGTGCTGCACTTAATGGTTTTTGAGTTTCGGCGTCAATGACCTGACCTTTTAGTTTTTGACTTTGTGAGTAACCAATACTTGCTATAAGTATAAGTACGATAAGAGATAAGTATTTTTTTTGCATGTGGTAAAAATAAGAATAATTGAACTTAAACTAGTTAATAAATTGTGAAATGAGCACCACAAACATTCGCTAAAAAGAAAAACTATAAATATTTTAAAATATTTATAGTTTTATGTGTGCACATAGCGGGAGTCGAACCCGCACGTCCTTACGAACACAAGCCCCTCAAGCCTGCGCGTCTACCAATTCCGCCATACGTGCGTAAACTAAAAAAGTTAAGCAAATGCTTAACTTTTTTGTGACCGGGCTGGGGCTCGAACCCAGGACCCTCTCCTTAAAAGGGAGATGCTCTACCAACTGAGCTACCAGGTCATTGCTTCCTTGCGAAAGCGGTTGCAAATATACAACTGTTCTTTAAATCTAAAAAATTTTTTTATGATATTTTTTACGGATATTTGTAACAGCTTAATTATTAGTTTATGAAAATAGTATTAGTAGGGTATATGACGAGTGGTAAATCTACAATTGGTAGATTATTGGCAGAAAAAAAGAACTTTTCTTTTATTGATTTAGATAATTATATAGAAGAAAAGGAGAAAATGTCTGTTTCAGAAATTTTTGATACAAAAGGTGAAATCTATTTCAGAAAACAAGAACACCTATATTTAAAAGAGATTTTATCCTTAAAAAATGATATTATTTTAGCATTAGGTGGTGGCACACCTTGTTATGCAGGTAATATGGATGTTATAAAGGGCTCTATAAATACTGTTGCCGTTTATTTAAAAGCAAGTATCACAACAATTGCAACAAGGTTAACAACTGAGAAAAGTAAAAGACCTTTAGTAACTAGACTAAAAAACGATGAGTTAGCAGAATTTGTAGCGAAACACTTATTTGAAAGAAGTTATTTTTATAATCAGTCAAATTACAAAGTAACTGTAGATAATAAAAATACGGATATGATTGTTACAGAATTAAATGCTTTATTACGTTAAATAAATAAGCGTTTTGTTTTTATTAAATTCAACCACAACATGCTCTTTAATAGAGGTAGAGAGTGAAATGCCTTTGAAATCTGCTTTTACAGGGTATTTTTTATGATTTCTATTTACCAGCACAGCTGTTTTAAAGCGCTTTAAAGGAACCTCTAAAAAATGTTTTACCGCATATATTAATGTGGTACCTGAGTTTAAAACATCGTCAACCAAAACCAAAGACTTGTTTTTATACACGTCTTTAGATAAAGAAGTTGTTATTGTCTTAATAGGGTTTTTCTTATCAATAAAAACCTTACACAACTGAATTTTTAAAGGTGAAATTTCTGATAAAATTTTATATATTTTTTCAGCAAATAAATAGCCGTTATCAACGATTCCAGCAATTATAATTTCTTTTTCGTTGCTATTGCTTTCATAAATTTGAAAAGCAATACGACGAATTTTTTGTTCAACTTCTAAATTATCTAGTATAATATTATCAGATACTGTCATGCTATTTATTTTAAAGGTTAAATATATTACAAATTAATATCATTTTCTTCAGAATCTGTACTATAATCATCTATATCTCTACGATCTTTTTTAGTAGGTCTTCCAGCTCCTTTTTTACGATAATAATCTTTAGAATATTTTAACAAGGCTGTTTTTTCAAATTCTTCCTTTGGAGTTAAATCTTTTCTATATAAATCAACCAATTTTGCGCCAACTCGACTTGACGGTATATCTAAAACCTTTATTTTGTAATTAATTTGATTTTTACGAATGGTTATTTCTTCATTTCCGAATATCTCTTTAGACGGTTTTAAGTTCGTTCCATTAATTTTAATATGTCCTTTTTTACAAGTATCTGTAGCGATACTACGTGTTTTAAAAAAGCGGATGCACCATAAATATTTATCTATTCTCATATAAAAAGTTAAATTTTATCTTTTTGTTTTTTACAAAGGTATAAAAATGGTAAATTGCAGGTTAAAATTTCAGAATTAAATGATAAAATTTAAGCACTTATTTTACACTGTAGCTGTTGCTGCAGTTTTATATTCTTGTGGAAGCGATAATAACAACTCTTTTGTAGATAATTTTAACCACGAAGCACAAGCTGTTATTGATAATGATTCATTGATTAAGTTTTTAAAAAATAATTATTATGATAGTGATTTAGATTTAGTTAAGGTTATAGATGACAATCAAGTTTCTTTATTTGATGATGCTAAACTAGAAACTAAAGAGGTTACAGAAAGCGATGTTGATTATACACTTTATTATTATGTAAAAAATGTAGGAGAACCAAATATAGAAAAAGGTTTTCCAACAGTAATGGATTCAGTATATGCAAAATATAGTGGTCAAAGAATTTTAAACACAAACAGTATAAGTTCTAATTTTGATGCAAATACCACATGGTTGTCATTAAATCAAGTGATAAGAGGGTGGACATATAGTTTTGTTCATTTTAAAGGTGGTAATAATGTTACTTTAGAAGGTGAAGAAATAAATTTTGATAACGGAGGTAAGGGGATTTTATTTATACCGTCAGGTTTAGGATACAGAAATGGAGGAACACAAGGTATACCTGGTAACTCTAATTTAATGTTTACTATTGAATTGTGGGATTTTGTAGAAGGTACAGATGATGATCAAGATAATGTTTCTTCGATAAATGAAGATGTTGATGGTGATGGTGATCCTAGAAATGATGATACGGATGGTAACGGAAGACCAAATTACTTAGATGTAGATGATGATGGTGATGGTAAATTAACAAAAGATGAAGATGCTAACGGTGATGGTGATCCTAGAAATGATTTTAGCGATCCTAATAAACCAACTGTTCCAGATTATTTAAACAGAGATATTAGATAATAGTTTTAATTATATGTGACGTTCTGAAATAGCGTTACATAATTAATAATCTAAAGGTAGTGATTTTATATCACTGCCTTTTTTAGTTTTATATTGTTTTCTTTTGATTTTATTTTTGTTTGTGTATTTGATTCGGAGTCAACATATAATTAGATAAATGAGGTCTTATCTTATTGTAAATTTCTATAGCGTTTTGAACTAATTTTATTTTAATTTCAATAGTTGTGTTATACTTGTCAATATCAAATTCCTGTTTTAAGATTCCATTTATTCTTTCAGCAATTGCATTCTCATAAGGGTCATATTGTTCAGTCATACTGGGTAGAATATGATTTTTTTCTAATAATTTTTGATATTCATTAGAATAATATTGTAAGCCTCTATCTGAATGATGAATAATTGGTTGATTCTTATATTTTCTCTTTTTTAGTGACATTTCCAAAGCAGCCAATGAACCTCTTACATTTAAACTATCACTTACATTATAACCTACGACTTTTTTGGAATAAGCATCTGTTATTAAAGCTAAATAACTTGGGTTTTTTCTATTTCCAATATAAGTAATATCACTTACCCAGACCTGTTCGGGTCTTATAAAGGCTAACTTTTTAATCTGATTTTTATGTTTTCTAAACCTGTGATGAGAGTTTGTGGTAATATGATATTTCTCTTTGGGTTTAATTAATAATTGGTTCGCTTTAAGTATTTTAAATAACTTATCTCTGCCAACATTTAATTCTTTTAACTCTTGTTCTAACAAATAATATAATTTTCTTGTACCAAGTTTAGGCATTAGAAGTCGTTTTGACTTGACTAAACTGATCACCTTAAAGCTTAATTTTAACCTCTCTTTTGTTGATTTAATATCCCTGTAATAAATCTGTCTATGAACCCCAAGTATATCACAAGTAGCCTTTATGCTCTGTTTGTGATCTATGGAGAAGTTTTTTATTACTTGGGTTCTTGCTTTTTTCTAATCGGAATCTTAAATTCTTTTTCTGCATAATCAATCATCATATCAAATAAAACAGCTTTTTTATCTGCTCTATCAGCTAAATATTCAGCCCTATTCTTTTGCTTTTCAAGTAATTTAACCTGTTGCTCTAATTCTAAAATACGTTGTGCTGGAGTTTTAGACATGCCTTGATGAATTGTATATTGAGTGTCAAAGTTACCATATTTTTCAATCCAATTAACAACCGTTTTCCGACATTGAATACCATAGTGTTTTGTCGCTTGTGCAGTAGATAAACGTCCTAATTCTATATCCTTAACAATCTGTAGTTTTAAACTTAAACTGTAATCTTTTTGTGTTCGCTTTTTGTAACCTGAATTTTGTATTTCCATAAATTAATAGTCTTTTGATGTAACACTATTTCAGGACGAGACATAGATATATAAAAAACCCGAAGCTTAAAAGCTTCGGGTTTTTTATATATTATGTCAGATCTTAAAACCTGTAAGAAAGACCTATAATTATTTGATTCACACGAGTATCAAAATTTACATCTCCAACACTAGAGTCAACAAAATTAGCTTCAGTATCAGATAGAGATCGTTCCCAACGAACGTCTAAACCTAATTTACCTAATTCAATACCTGCACCAAACTGAACACCTACTGAAAATCCATCAGAATCTACTTGCTTTAAATCATCAATATCAAAATCAGAATCTAAAATATATTGAAAAGAAGGTCCTGCAAAAACATGTGCTACTTTTAAAAACTTCATTCCAATTAAAACAGGTAAATCAATTTTTTGAAATTCATAAGTAGTAGCTCTACTTTGAATACTTCCTGTGTTTTGTTTATACATTACCTTATTGCTTAATTGGGTATACACTAACTCGGGTCTTAAGTACAAACCGGTTAGAGGAAGATTAAAACGTAACCATACACCTGCGTGAAAACCTGTTTTACTTTCTGCTCCTTCAAAAACATCATCTTTTACATCTGAGAAAGAATCAGAATTATAGTTTATACCTCCTTTAATACCTCCTTGTATTTGAGCTTGAATTAATTGTGTTCCTATTAATAGGAATACTACTAGAATTACTTTTTTCATGTTTATTGATTTTTAGTATAGTATATAAAACTTGTTAATTTTAAAATTATTGAGTTTGGCAAAAGAAAAAGCATCATTTATAAAAATGATGCTTTTTTATCATTAAGTAAAAAAAAATTATTTTCTAGAAATAACCTTTTTTACAGCTTCAATTATGGCTTTATCATTTAAACCATACTTCTCCATTAATTGCTCTGGTGTTGCAGATTCACCAAAACTATCGTTTACAGCTACAAATTCTTGTGGAGTAGGAGTGTTGGTAGCTAAACATCGTGCTACGCTTTCACCTAAACCTCCATATTTATTATGCTCTTCTGCAGTTACAATACAACCTGTTTTTGCGATAGATTTTAATATAATATCTTCATCTAAAGGTTTAATTGTATGAATATTTATTACTTCAGCAGAAATACCTTTTTCTTCTAATTGCTCAGCTGCTTGTAAAGCTTCCCAAACTAAATGACCTGTAGCAACGATTGTTACATCATTTCCTTCAGTCAATTTTATACCTTTTCCTATTTCAAAAGGCTCGTCAGTCATAAAAACGGGTACTTTTGGTCTTCCGAAACGTAAATATACAGGCCCTTCGTAATCAGCAATAGCAAGTGTTGCAGCTTTAGTTTGGCTATAATCACAAGTGTTTATTACAGTCATGCCTGGCAACATTTTCATCAAACCAATATCTTCTAATATTTGATGTGTAGCGCCGTCTTCACCCAATGTTAATCCTGCATGTGATGCACAAATTTTTACATTTTTATCTGAATAAGCTACAGATTGACGAATTTGATCGTATACACGACCTGTAGAGAAGTTTGCAAAAGTTCCTGTAAATGGAATTTTACCTCCAATAGTTAAACCTGCAGCAATACCAATCATATTAGCTTCAGCAATTCCTATTTGAAAGAAACGTTCTGGGTGATTGTCTTTAAAATCTCCCATTTTTAAAGATCCTGTTAAATCTGCACATAGTGCAACTACATTAGGGTTTGTTTTTCCTAATTCAGTTAAACCATCACCAAATCCAGATCGGGTATCTTTTTTCTCGGTATATGTATATTTTTTCATTACTATATATTGTGTGTTGTATGTGTCAAAAATAATCTTTTTAAAAAAGGAATCTTACAAATTTGATAATTCTTTATAAAGTTTATGAACAGGAAACCCCATAACATTAAAATAACTTCCTTCAATTTTAGTAATTGCTATTTTACCTATCCATTCTTGAATTCCGTATGCTCCTGCCTTATCAAAAGGTTTATAGGTATTAATATAGTAGGCGATTTCCTCATCTGTTAATTGTTTAAATGTTACAGTTGTAGTATCGTTTATTACTTTTTTAATTTTTTTATTTGTTATGCATATAGAAGTAATAACTTTATGTGTGTTATTAGATAATTCTTTTAGCATTTTAAAAGCATCTGCGTAATCTTTAGGTTTACCAAGTGCTTTGTCGTTAGACCAAACAATAGTATCAGAAGTTATTAAAAGATCTTTTTCAGATAACTCACTTTTAAAAGGTGTAGATTTTAAATCAGAAAGAAAATCTGTAATCTCATGTTCTTTTAAATGAGTAGGATAAACTTCTTCAACTTCCTTTATTTTTATTGTAAAAGGAACATTTAAGTCTTTTATTAACTCTTGCCTTCTAGGTGAGTTTGATGCTAAAATTATATTGTAATTTAATAATTTTTTAGATAACATATTTAAAATAATAAGCAATTGAAACTATACCTAGTAAACCAAAAAAGTGCAAATACCTCATTTTTTTTAATAAAAGTTTATAGTCTTTATTTGTTGATGTCTTTATTAAAGAATAAATTAAGTATACTCGAGGGAACCAATTAAATAAAAGCACAGCAACGAATAAAAATTTTGTTTTTATAAAATATAAAGCTAAATAAGTTATTAAAAGAGCAGAAGTAAACATCATGGATAATGCAATTCGTTTAGCTCTTTTTCTGCCTAAAAGGATAGGTAATGTTTTAAGTTTTTTTAAGTTATCCTTATTTATATTCTTTATACCTTTTATAATTTCTTCTGTTAAAGTGTTTAAAAAAGATAATAATATATAAACAACAATTATCAGTTGAAGTTTAAAAAATAAACTCCATTGTGTGTTATTAAGATTAACAGGTTCATCTAGCCATAAAACAAAAATAATGGTTATAGGAATGGCAAAAGACTTTACTAAATAACGAGTAAAGGAGTTTTCTTTTGAGTATTTAGAATACATAAATACCAAGAAAGAAATTATAAAAAAAACAATAGAAAAATATAAGTTATCGATTTTAAATGAAAAATAAATACCTAATATTATAGCTGTAGAAACAAACAATAATGAGGTTAATTTTATTTTATTTAAATCTTTTCTTTTAGCTTTAGTATTATTATAATAAAAAGATAATAAATAGGTTGAGGCGTACAAAAGGGTACAAGAAGCTGTAAAGAGGAATAAATCAAAAAATGACAAAATAGTTTCAAACCCGAAACCGAATAAAAAACAAAATTTAGCTAAAAAAATAATAAAAGAAAAGTATAATAATCTTTTCCATTGTATAATATTTAATAGAGTACTAAAAATAGTCATTAATTAAAATCTTTTTTAATTCTAGCTAAATCTCTTTTATTATCTTTATCTTTCATTGTTTGACGTTTATCATGCGTCTTTTTACCTCTAGCCAAAGCAATATCTAATTTAGCCCACCCATTATTATTTATAAAAAGTTTTAAAGGTACAATTGTGTTTCCTTTAGCTTCAACTTCTCTTTCTAACTTTTTTAACTCGTTTTTGTTTAATAACAAACGACGCTCACTCGTTGTTTTATGATTGAAGTGATTACCAAAAGAATATTCTTCAATATACATGTTGATAATAAAAAGTTCACCTTGCTCATTAAATTCACAAAAACTTTCAGTTATTCGAGCTTTACTAAGTCGAATCGATTTTATCTCTGTACCTGTAAGTTGAATTCCGGCAGTATATTTATCTATGATCTCGTATTCAAAACGAGCTTTTTTATTTTGTATGTTAATCTTTTTCTGCATCAGCTGTTATTCATGTATTTTAATAACAAATATAAAGCATTAGTTTGTTTTTTACAGACTAATCAACCGTTATCTTATTGATTGATGTTGTTTTGTTTTTAAATGATTTTTTAAATGAAATTATAAACAAGCTTGCGTTATCATTATCATCCATAGATTTGTAAATTTCTGATTTTATAATCTTATTTGCAAACTGCGGAGTAGTATTACTATGACCAACAATTAAAACTGTTTTTCCTGTCGTTTCTTTTTCAAAATCTTCAGAAAACATATTGCTAGGATCGTAATTTATAATATCTAGTTTCTTGCTATCTGCTGTAGGTTTTGCAGTTTGCGTGGTTCTATTATAGTTTGTCGAATACACTGCATTTAAATTGATATCTTTAAAGTATTCAGCCCATTTTTTAGCACGTTCTTTTCCTTTTTCATTTAAATTAGGATTCTTGTTCGACTTATCTGTTCTGTCTTTTTCTGCGTGACGAATTAAGTAATAAGTTGTATTGGTTTTCTCTAGTGCACAAGATATTAGTAAACCAAAAGCAGCAGTAAAAATAAAAAGATATTTTTTCATGATAAGTTATTTATGATGCGAATATAATTAAAAATAAAAAGCGGTGTTTTTTCAAACACCGCTTTCAATCAACTATAAAAAATAAACTTCTAATTTTCTATTAAATCAGATTGATTTCTGAAAACTAGTTTATTATCAAAAGCATCTAATAAAATAATGCTGTCTGTAGTTACATTTCCTGCTAAAATTTCTTTAGATAATTGATTTAATACTTCTTTTTGAATTACACGCTTTACAGGTCTTGCACCGAATTCGGGTTGATATCCTTTAATAGCTAAATAAGCAATAGCTTCATCTGTTGCATCAAAAGTGATATTTTGTTGCGCTATCATTTTTTTAACATTGTTTAATTGTATCCCTACAATTTGTATAATATCTTCTTTAGATAATGGTGTAAACAAGGTTATATCATCAATTCTGTTGATAAATTCAGGACGCACAGTTTGTTTTAATAAACCTAAAACTTCTGCTTTCGCCAATTCCATTGTGGTGTGGATATCGCCTTTAAAATTATCGAATTTTTCTTGAATAATTTCACTTCCCATATTAGAGGTCATGATAATAATGGTGTTTTTAAAATCAGCAACTCGACCTTTATTATCAGTTAATCTACCTTCATCTAAAACTTGTAACAAAGTATTAAACGTATCAGGGTGCGCTTTTTCAATTTCATCTAATAAAACAACAGAATACGGCTTTCTACGAACAGCCTCTGTTAATTGTCCGCCTTCATCATAACCAACATAACCAGGAGGTGCACCAACTAATCGACTAACAGAATGACGCTCTTGATATTCGCTCATGTCTATCCTTGTCATAGCGTTTTCATCATCAAACAAATAAGTAGCCAATGCTTTTGCAAGTTCAGTTTTACCAACACCTGTAGTTCCTAAAAACAAGAAACTTCCTATTGGCTTATTCGGGTTTTGCAATCCTGCTCTAGAACGACGAACGGCATCTGCAACAGCTTCAATAGCTTCTTCTTGCCCAACAACACGCTTGTGTAACTCATCTTCTAAATTTAATAATTTTTCACGCTCTGATTGTAACATCTTGGTAACTGGAACACCAGTCCACTTTGCTACAACTTCTGCAATATCATCATAAGTAACTTCTTCTTTTATTAAAGCATTTTCACTTTGATTTTCTAATATTTCTTGTTGTGTTTCAAGCAATACTTGTGCTTCTTTAATTTTACCATAACGCAATTCAGCAACCTTACCATAATCGCCATTACGTTCCGCTTTATCAGCTTCTAGTTTGTAATTCTCAATATCAGTTTTTAATTGCTGAACAGCATCTACAACTGCTTTTTCTGATTGCCATTTGGCATTAATTTCGTTACGTTCTTCTTTAAAATTAGCAACATCAGCATTTAATGATTTTAATTTAACTTCATCATTTTCGCGTTTAATAGCTTCTATTTCAATTTCTAACTGCATTATTTTACGATCTAAAACATCTAAATTCTCTGGTTTAGAGTTTATTTCCATTCGTAATTTCGCCGCAGCTTCATCCATTAAATCAATCGCTTTATCTGGCAAGAATCGATTAGTAATATAACGTTGCGATAATTCTACAGCACCAATAATAGCTTCATCTTTAATACGTACTTTATGGTGTGTTTCGTATTTGTCTTTAATTCCTCGTAAAATAGAAATAGCACTTTCTGTATCTGGTTCATCAACCATAACTTTCTGAAAACGACGCTCTAATGCTTTGTCTTTTTCAAAATATTTTTGATATTCATCTAGGGTAGTGGCACCTATTGCTCGTAATTCACCACGAGCCAAAGCAGGTTTTAAAATATTAGCAGCATCCATAGCGCCTTGTCCACCACCAGCACCAACTAAGGTGTGAATTTCATCAATAAATAAAACAATATCTCCTTCGGATGTTGTTACTTCCTTTACGACAGATTTTAAGCGTTCTTCAAACTCTCCTTTAAATTTTGCTCCGGCAATTAAAGCCCCCATATCTAAAGAGTAAATAATTTTATTTTTTAAATTTTCAGGAACATCACCACGAATAATTCTATGTGCCAGACCTTCGGCAATTGCTGTTTTACCAGTACCTGGTTCACCTACTAAAATGGGATTGTTTTTTGTTCTACGCGATAATATTTGTAATAAACGGCGAATCTCTTCGTCACGACCAATTACAGGATCTAGTTTACCGTCTTGTGCTAATTTATTTAAGTTGTTAGCAAATTTATTTAAGGAATTATAGGTTTCTTCTGCGCTTTGAGAAGTAACTCTTTCTCCGTTTCTTAATTCCTCAATAGCTGCTTTTAAACTTTTTTCGGTAACTCCCTGATCTTTTAAAACTTGAGAGATTTGACTTTTAGATTTAAAAATAGCTAAGATTAAATGTTCTATAGAAACATACTCATCATCCATTGTTTGTGCAATGATAGCTGCTTCATTTAGTGTTTTATTTGCTTCACGAGAAAGCATTAAGTCACCTCCCGAAACTTTAGAAAAACTCTCTAACTGTTTCTCTAAAATTTGTAACACAACATTAATGTTAATATTGAGTTTCTTTAGTATAAATGGTAGCACGTTTTCATCAACTGTAAATAAGGCTTTAAAAATATGCTCATTTTCTATTTGTTGATTACCATTACTTTGCGCTAATTGTTGCGCTTGTTGTATGGTTTCTTGTGATTTTATTGTATAATTGTTTATATTCATATCATTTATTTTTCATTAGTAAAATCAAAAGTAATACCATTTGATTTCAGTGAGAAAAGAAAGACAAAAAGTCACTTTAAGCTTTGTTTTAGCTGACTTTTTGACAATTTGAAAGTTTTAATATAAGATATCGACTACGGTAAAAAAATAATTATGGGAATATTAAATTCAATTTTTGGAAATAAAGAAGAAAAAGAACAAAAGCAGGAATCTTTTATAAAATGGATTCCTTTAACATCAACAGAACAACTTAAAGAAATTAAGGCTCAATCTAAAAAAGAAGCGGTTGCTATTTTTAAACATTCAACAAGATGTGGTATAAGTAGTATGGTAATTAAAAGGTTTGTAGCTAGTTTTGACGAGAGCTTGAAAGATTTTAAAATTTATTATTTAGATTTGTTATCGTACCGAGAAATATCTAGCGAAATAGGGTATGAGTTTCAAGTTTTACATGAATCTCCTCAGCTGTTAGTTATTAAAAACGAAGAGGTAGTTGCACATGCTTCTCACTACGAAATTGCCCAAATCGATTTAAGAAAGTTCTAAAATAGTTCTTGTTTTTAACAAATCTTCTTTAAATACGTCGTATTTTTGCTTTCTACAAAAAAGCACAAAATTGAGCAACGACGTTACAACTATACAAGAAACTAAAGGAAAAAGTTTATACGATTATCAAAAAGAAGCATTGTTCAAAATTTTTAAAAGTTTTGAAAATGCCCCTGAAAATTATCATTTATTATATCAATTACCAACAGGAGGAGGTAAGACTGTAATTTTTTCAGAAATTACCCGTCAGTTTATAAAGCATTACAATAAAAAGGTGTTAATAATGACGCACCGTATTGAATTATGCAAGCAAACTGCAAAAATGCTTGGAGAGTTTGGTGTTGGTAATAAAATTATTGATAGTAAGGCAGATTTAGAAGATCAAGATAAGTATGATTGCTTTGTGGCAATGGTTGAAACATTAAACAATCGTTTGAATGACGATATGTTAGATATTTCGGATGTTGGTTTGGTAATTATTGATGAAGCTCACTACAATTCATTTACTAAATTATTTAAGTTTTTCGACAAGTCATTCGTATTAGGTGTTACAGCAACGCCTTTAAGTTCGAATATTAAACTACCAATGAAAGACAATTATGATGATTTAATTGCTGGTGAAAGTATTGGTACTTTAATAGAACAAGAATATTTAGCAAGAGCTAATGTGTTTTCTTACAACGTAGGTTTAACATCGTTAGAGATAGGAGCAAACGGAGATTATACTGTAAAATCTTCTGAAGATTTATATACAAATACAGACATGTTGTCGAAGCTTTTACAAGCTTATGAGGAGCGTGCAAAAGGAACGAAAACCTTAATTTTTAATAACGGAATTAACACATCGCTGCACGTATATGATACTTTTAAAAAAGCAGGATACCCTATTGCGCATTTAGATAACACGAACACTAAAAAAGAGCGTGATTTTATATTAAAATGGTTTCATAAAACTCCAAATGCAATTATAACGTCTGTAAGTATTTTAACTACAGGTTTTGATGAGCCTACAGTAAAATCTATTATTTTAAACAGAGCTACTAAATCATTAACGCTTTATTACCAGATGATTGGTAGGGGATCTCGTATATTAAAAGGTAAAAATGATTTTAATGTTATTGATTTAGGTAACAACTTTCATCGTTTTGGACCTTGGGGAGCCGATTTAGATTGGCACAAAATGTTTAGAGCGCCTAATTTTTATTTAGATAATTTATTATCTGATGAAGATATAGAAAATGAGTTTAGATATGAATTACCAGCAGATGTTAGAGAGGAGTTTTCTAAATCAGAAGACATATATTTTGATGTAAAAAAAGTATATATTGATACGATTCAAGCAGGTCAATCATCTAAGAAAGTATTAGAAAAATCAATCGAGCATCATGCGAAAATTTGTGTAGAGAATAGTGAGGATGTTTTTGATGCTTTAATTTTAGCAAAAAAATTAGGTGGGGAAATAGACGATAGAATTCACAGATACTCTAAGTGTATTTGTAAAAGCACTCACAATTTTATTGATTGGTTACAAGATGATTATAGAAAGAAATTAAACTCTCATTTACGTTCTAATTTCGATGAAATATATGAAGATATTTTTGGGCATCCACCACCAGAAGAAGAATAAAAAACAGATATAAAAAAAGCCATTTCGTTAGAAATGGCTTTTTTATGCTTAATATTTATCTTTTATTTATTATTCGATTGCAGGTAAAATTTTACCAGTACATTCACCAAAACCGATACGAACATTATCATTTTGAGA
The DNA here is from genome assembly GCF_057732375.1 of Tenacibaculum sp. M1.3A. Taxonomy (NCBI): domain Bacteria; kingdom Pseudomonadati; phylum Bacteroidota; class Flavobacteriia; order Flavobacteriales; family Flavobacteriaceae; genus Tenacibaculum; species Tenacibaculum sp. M1.3A. Next base: position 231,114 of record NZ_JBYJEF010000001.1, read on the forward strand.
ATACCCTCTCATAATAACAGTATCATGATCGTTGATGAATTTACGCTCAGAACCATCGTTCATTTTTATTGGGTTTTGACCTCTCCAAGTTAACTCTAACATAGAACCAAAACTATCTTTTGTAGGTCCAGAAATTGTACCAGAACCCATCATGTCACCAGCATTTACAGGACATCCGTTTACGGTATGGTGCGCTAATTGCTGTGCCATTGTCCAATACATATACTTAAAGTTCGAGTTACAAACTACAGTTTCTTCTTTGCCTTCTGGCTTAATAGCCATCTGTAAATTAATATCTAAACTATCTTTACCTTCTTTCTTTAAATATGGTAAAGGTTCGTGTACTTGTTTTGGGTTATCAACTCTAAAAGGCTCTAATGCATCTAAAGTAACAATCCAAGGAGAAATTGTTGAAGCAAAACTCTTACCTAAGAATGGTCCTAAAGGCACATATTCCCATGCCTGAATATCACGAGCAGACCAGTCATTAAATAAAACCAATCCGAAAATATATTCATCAGCATCTTCAATCGGAATTCTATCTCCTAAATCGTTTGCTACAGTTGTAATAAACGCCATTTCTAATTCAAAATCTAATAGTTTTGAAGGTCCGAAATTTGGAGTATCGCTTCCTTCGCTAGGACGTTGCTGTCCGATAGGGCGACGCACTGGTGTTCCTGAAGGAATAATAGAAGAACTTCTACCGTGGTAACCAATAGGTATGTGAAGCCAATTAGGTAATAATGCATTTTCAGGATCACGGAATAAAGAACCTACATTGGTAGCATGTTCTTTACTTGCATAAAAATCGGTATAATCACCAACAGCCACTGGAAGTTGCATTTCAACTTCTTCCATTCTAAAAATTACTTCAGCTTTATGTTCGGCATTGTCACGTAATTTACCATTAGTAACATCAAAAATATCAGCAATTCTATTACGTACTAAACGCCATGTTTTACGTCCGTCAGCAATAAAATCATTTAAGGTATCTTGTAAAAAAATATCATCAGTTAAAGGAATTCCTTCAAAATAACCTAATTGATGTAAAGCACCTAAATCAATAGCAAAATCACCAATTCTTGTACCAATTGTTATAATATCATCTTTCGTAATAAATACTCCGAAGGGAATATTTTGAATAGGAAAATCAGAGTTTTTTTCAACATTTAACCAAGATTTTCTATTAGGATTATTTGCAGTTATTTTCATCGAAGTAGTTGTGTTTAATTTTAGTTTCAAACCTACATATTTTTTTCAATTAAAACCAATATCAACATAAGAATTTATAAATTTTAAGGAAATAATTAAGAAGTTATTTTCTGTTTAAAATAAGATAAGAATTGCGCAAAAAATAATTAATAAAATTAGTACTTTTGGTTACTTATTTAACAACACACAAGATGCAAAAAGATCATCAAATATTCGATTTAATTCAAGAAGAGAAAGAACGTCAGCTAAATGGTTTAGAGTTGATTGCTTCTGAAAACTTTGTGAGCGAACAAGTAATGCAAGCCCAAGGTTCTATTTTAACTAATAAATATGCCGAAGGATATCCCGGTAAACGTTATTACGGTGGATGTGAAGTGGTAGATATTGTAGAGCAAATTGCAATTGACAGAGCTAAAGAATTATTTGGCGCTGAATATGTAAATGTACAACCACACTCTGGTTCACAGGCAAATACGGCTGTTTTTGCAGCTTGTTTAAATCCTGGAGATACTATTTTAGGTTTCGATTTATCTCATGGAGGGCATTTAACGCACGGATCTCCAGTAAATTTTTCGGGTAAATTATACAATCCTGTTTTTTACGGTGTAGATAAAGCAACAGGAAAAATTGATTATAAGCATTTAGAGCAGCAAGCAAAAGAACACAAACCAAAATTAATTATTGCAGGAGCTTCGGCATATTCTCGTGATATGGATTTTGAAAAGTTTAGAGAAATTGCTGATAGTGTTGGTGCTATTTTAATGGCAGATATCTCTCATCCGGCGGGTTTAATAGCAAAAGGAATTCTATCTGATCCTTTACCACATTGTCATATTGTTACAACAACAACGCACAAAACGTTACGCGGGCCGCGTGGTGGAATGATTATGATTGGTAAAGATTTTGAAAATCCGTTTGGATTAAAATTAAAATCAGGAAAATTAAAGAAAATGTCAACATTGATAAACTCTGCGGTTTTTCCAGGAAATCAAGGTGGACCATTAGAACACGTTATTGCAGCAAAAGCAGTTGCTTTTGGAGAGGCATTAACTGATGAGTTTTTAGAATATCAATTACAAGTAAAAGAAAATGCAAGTGCAATGGCAAAAGCTTTTGTAGCTAAAGGATATGACATTATTTCTGGTGGAACAGACAACCATTGTATGTTAATTGACTTACGTAATAAGAACCTTACAGGTAAAGAAGGTGAAGATACTTTAGGTAAAGCAGATATTACAGTAAACAAAAACATGGTTCCTTTCGATACTCAGAGTCCGTTTGTAACTTCTGGTATTCGTGTTGGTACAGCAGCTATAACTACTCGTGGTTTGGTTGAAGAAGACATGCAAACTGTTGTAGATTTAATAGACGAGGCGTTAACAAATGTAGGAAACGACGACGTTTTAAAGCAAGTAGGAGAGAAGGTATACGATTTAATGCACGATAAAAGATTATTTGTAATGTAATAATCACTTATTTTTAATATAAACGTAAAAAAGCATCAAGTAATACTTGATGCTTTTTTTATAAATATAAAGTTATTACCAACTTTTTATCTCTTTTTCAATCTCTTCACGTGTCTTTCCATATTTTTCTTGAATTTCTCCAACTATTTTGTCAAAAGTACCTTCAGCTTCAGTTGATTTTTCATTTGTAACTCTACCTACTTTTTCTTTAAATTCTCCTTTTATTTGTTTCCACTTTCCTTCGTTTGTATCTGAATTCATAATAGTTTTTTTATGTACTAAAATAGTACTGATTATTAATATTACAAATATAAAATGATAGAACAATATGTATTAACGGTAATAGTACAAGCTTTAACTCATTTAAATAAAGTGGTAATTTTTTAAAAAAATAATTATTCATTTTCGTGGGCTCTTTCAATAATATTTTCGGGTAATGCTTTTTTAGCTTTTGCACCCATTTTTTTTAATTTTTCAACACTAGTTATAAGATTACCACGACCATCTACCAACTTGTTCATTGCAGCATTGTAATCATCTTTAGTAGCGTCTATTTTTTTTCCTATTCCTATTAAATCTTGCAACAACCCATCAAACTTATCATATAAAGCACCTGCTTGCCTAGCTATTTCTAACGCATTTCGTTGTTGTTTTTCGTTATTCCACATGGTATCAATTGTACGTAAAGTAGCCAACAAAGTAGTTGGCGTAACAATAACAATATTCTTTTCAAAAGCTTTATTATACAATGAATTGTCCTGATTTAAAGCAATAGCAAATGCCGGTTCGATAGGTATAAAAAGTAGTACAAAATCTGGAGATTCAATTTTATAAATATCTTCATATTTTTTTTCAGATAACTGTGCTACATGTCTTTTTAAAGAATTAATATGTGCTGTTAAAAAACGTTCTTTCTCTAAGTCATCATCTGTATTTACATATTGTTCGTAAGCGGTTAGTGAAACTTTAGAGTCGACAATCATTTTTTTGTTATCAGGTAAATAAATCACCACATCGGGTAAAACACGTTTGCCGTCATCATTTGTAAAAGATTGTTGCACAAAATATTCTCTGTCTTTTTCTAAACCAGATTTTTCTAAAACACGTTCTAGAACTAATTCTCCCCAGTTTCCTTGAATTTTATTATCGCCTTTTAAGGCTTTTGTTAAGTTGATGGTTTCTTTACTCATTTGTAAATTCATTTCTTTTAAACCAACAATTTGCTGACGTAAAGCTGAATGATAATCAATACTTTCCTTATGAGTTTTATCTACTTTATCTTCAAAAGTTTTTATTTTTTCTTGAAGCGGATGTAAGATGTTTTTAATATTTTCTTTATTCTGTTCTGTAAATTTATTTGATTTCTCATCTAAAATTTTATTAGCTAAGTTTTCAAACTCTTTGGTAAATTTATCTTGTAGTTTTTCTACTTCAATTTTGTTTTCGTTTAGTTTTACTCGAAGGTTTTTTAATTCCTCATTCTTTCTAGCTAATTCAATATTAAAGAATTCTTTTTCTCTTCGAATTTCTTCAGTTTCTTTTGCTTTATCAGTTAAACGACCTTGAATTTCAGTTTTTTGAGTTTCTAAATTAGAAGAATTTATTTGTTGAATTGTTACTTTTTTTTCTAAATATGTTAATTGTTGTTTAACCTTTAATCTTGATAAAAGGTAACCGATAATGAAACCAAAAATTAAGGTACACAAGGCAACAATGCCAATTAAAAAAGAAGTATCCATTGGAATTCTGTAAGTTTATATGCTAACAAATATAACGTAAGATTGGTTAATTTTGTTTGAATTTCATATATAAAAGCGTAATTTTGAACTTCATAATAAATAGATGATATCTAAATTTATATTCACAAAAATTTTAGGATGGAAGTTTGACGGAGAGTTTCCGAAAGAACTTAAAAAATATGTACTAATAGGAGCGCCACACACTAGTTGGGAAGACTTTTATGTGGGTTTATTCTCTAGAAACATCACAAAAACCAAACTTAATTTTGTAGGGAAAAAATCATTATTTAAACCTCCTTTTGGCTTTTTCTTTAGAGCTTTAGGCGGAGCACCGATAGACAGAACAAAAAGCTCAAATGTTGTAGATGCAATAATTGACGTTTTTAACTCAAAAGAAGAATTTAGACTAGCAATTTCTCCTGAAGGTACAAGGCAATATGTAGGTAAATGGAAAACAGGTTTTTATTACATCGCTAAAGGTGCTAATATACCTATTGTAATGCTTGGTTTCGATTTTGAAAATAAACAAGTAAAGTTATCAAAGCCGTTTTATGTAACGGATGATATAAAAGCTGATTTTGCTTATTTTTATGACTTTTATAAAGACATTAAAGGTGCAAAACCTGAACTATTTAATAACAAAAACCTGCTTTAAAAGCAGGTTTTTATTTTTAGAAATAAGACTATTTTATAAGTAGTTACCTGAATAAAAGGAATAAGAATATTAATTGATAGTATTTCTTATAAGTGTGATTATCTTTGCATAAAAAATATTTTATGCCAAAACAGTTTTCAGATTTAGGAATTAATGCAGAATTACAACAGAGTTTAGCCCAATTACAAATTTCTGTACCAACAGATGTACAGGAAAAGGCGATTCCTGTGATACTAAATCAAAAAGAAGATGTAGTTGTATTGGCAAAAACCGGAACAGGTAAAACAGCTTCTTTTGGTTTACCTTTATTACAATTAATAGATGTAACTTCATCTAAAGTACAAGCAATTGTGCTTGCTCCTACGAGAGAATTAGGGCAACAGATATATAATAATCTTACGTCATTTTCTGCTAATAGTCCAAAAATATCAATTGCAGCAGTTTGTGGAGGAATACCTATTAAACCACAAATAGAGCGTTTACAATCTGATACACATATTGTTGTGGCAACACCAGGTCGTCTGTCCGATTTAATAAAAAGAAATGCGATAGATGTTAAGCACATCACGTATTTTATTTTAGACGAAGCAGATGAAATGGTAAGTGCTTTAAAAGAAGGATTGGATAGTATTATTAAAGAAATTCCGAAATCGAGAAGAACATTATTGTTTACGGCAACAATGCCTGGTACAATAAAACAATTGGTGCAAAATTACATGTCAAAACATATAATTAATGTCGAAGCTGATATGACAACAGTTGGTCACCAAGGTATCAATCATCAATATGTTGTAGTAGCACCAATAGAAAAACTAGAAGTATTACTTCATTTTTTAAATTCAAAAATAGGTCAACGAGGTATTATTTTCTGTAAAACTAAAGCAGCAGTTAATAAATTAGCTAAGAATTTAGCTATAAATAAATTTTCTTCAGGAGCCATTCACGGTAGTTTAACTCAAGGAATTCGTGATCGAATTATGGGTCAATTTAGAGAAGGATATATAGATATATTAGTTGCTACCGATTTAGCAGCTCGTGGTATTGATGTAAAAGAAGTTTCTTATGTAGTTAATTATCATTTACCAGATACTTATGATGCCTATGTGCATAGAAGTGGTAGAACGGCTAGAGCAGGAGCAACCGGACTTTCGTTAACGATATTACAAGAGGAAGAAGTAAAAGATATTGCAGATTTCGAAAAGGAACTAGGTATTAGTTTTAAACCATTTAAAAAGGCAGATGCCAAAAGTATTGAAGAAAATAATGGCTTAATATGGGCGAATAAAATATTTAAAACCAAGCCTAACCGTGCAGTTTCAGAAGATTTTAAAGCAAAAATAAAAACAATTTTTCATCATTTAACAAAAGATGAATTGGTTGATAAAGTATTAGCTAATTATTTAGCACAGTCTAATACTGTAAATACGAAACTCGAAAAAGATAAAAAAAGAAAATAGCAAGATGGTTTTAAAAGAGTGATGACTTGTTTAAAGTACAATATTTATTATTTATAAAAATAAATCAAATAATATGTATTTTATCAAAAATATGGCACCATCTTTGCAAACAGATAAGTATTATAAATTTAATTACATTACAATGAGTAAAGGAATAGTAAAGTTTTTCAATGACACTAAAGGATTTGGTTTCATCACTGAAGAAGGAGTAACAAAAGATCATTTCGTACACGTTTCAGGTTTAATCGATGAAATTCGCGAAGGAGACGAAGTAGAATTTGATTTAGAAGAAGGAAACAAAGGACCAAATGCGGTTAACGTAAAAGTTATCTAAAAAATATACTTTAAGTTTTAAAAGTCCATCATTCTTTGATGGACTTTTTCTTTTCTTATAAAGTAGTTAGATACATTAAATCTTCTTTGATACTAACGTTAATAAGAAAGTTTAAGTAAAAAAATCAAAAAAAATCAAAAAAAATACGTAATTTAGGATTATATTGGGGCGATTATGATAATTCCCCCAGAAAGGTACTTATCAGTATTCTAAATTACAACTAGTTTTATAATTATATATTAATTAATCTTATGGCAAAATCTCAGCAATCATTTAATAAGAATGAAAAAGAGAAAAAGCGTTTAAAAAAACGTGAAGATAAAAAAAAGAAAATGGATGCCCGAAAGGCTGATATAAGGGAAAATGGACCTACTGGAATTGAATTTGCATATACAGATGCTTATGGAAATTTAAGCGCTACGCCTCCTGATCCTGATCAAATAATAGAAGAAATCAGTTTAGAGGATATTCAAGTAAGTGTTCCTAAAACTTTAGAAGGTGATAGAGAAGCTTTTGACCCTGTTAGAAAAGGAACCGTTTCTTTTTTCGATTCATCTAAAGGATTTGGTTTTATTATCGATTCTGCAGATCAAGAAAAATATTTTACACACGTAAGTGGTATAATTGATCAGATTTCAGAAAATGATAAAGTAAGTTTCGAGCTTGAAAAAGGGATGAAAGGTATGAATGCAGTAAAAGTAACATTGGTTAAATAATCAATACTTAGTTTTATACCATACTTTAATGATAATAACTTTTTTTAAGAGTTATTATAAATATAAAATGAGATTTACCTATATGGTAAATCTCATTTTTTGTTTTTAGAATTATTAAATGGCTCTTTTGAAGTGTTTTTATTCTCTAATAGATAAAATAAATTCATTTAAAAGAGGTAATTTCGCGCCCTGTTATAAAGTGTATAACTAAACTTCTAAAATAAAAAATAAACAGTTTCGTTTATGAGTGAAGAAAAATCGAATATAGACATCGCATCTTGCATTAATACATTGCAACATTTATTAGAGGATACGAATCAACTTTTCGAATTACCAGAAGCGCAAAGAATAGCGTTATTTAAGGCAGCAGGTGAATTAACTAGACCAAATCGTGCCGAGTTTGAACGCCGAAGAAAAGATGCTAAAAAGGCAGCGAAACGCAAAATGATTGCGAAAGATACACACGCAAGAAAAACTACAGGAATTCGCTCTGCTCGTGAAGCAGCATTATTTGTAGCACCTAAATTATTAGGAGCAGCTGCCATTAATGAAGATACTCTAGAATTAGAATCGTCTAGAAATTGTTACGTTTGTAAAACTATGTTTACAAAACTTCATCATTTTTACGATACGATGTGTAAAGATTGTGGTGATTTAAATTATGCTAAACGTTTTCAAATTACCGATTTAAAAGGCCAAGTAGCTGTAATTACAGGTTCGCGTTTAAAAATTGGTTATCATATTACCTTAATGTTATTGCGTTCGGGTGCAACTGTTGTAGCCACTACACGTTTTCCGGCAGATTCTGCTATCCGTTTTTCTAAAGAAGAAGATTATAAGGATTGGAGTGATCGTTTGCATATTCATGGTCTTGATTTAAGACATATACCTAGTGTAGAAATTTTTTGTAATTATATAGAACAAAAATACGATCGATTAGATATTTTAATAAACAATGCTGCTCAAACAGTAAGGAGACCGTCAGGATTTTATTACCATTTAATGGAAAATGAAAAATTACCTGTAGATAAGCTTCCGAAGTTAGCGCAAAGATTATTAAAAGATCATGAAAGTTGTTTAGAAGAATTATCTAGTTTAAGTGTTGGTCCTTCTAAAACTGATAAAAACAATGTGTTGCCTGTTACTTGGCACGGGCCAGAACCAGGTATTGGATTGCGTAATTCGGCAGAATTATCTCAAATCCCATATAGTTTTGATAACTCTTTACAAACATCAGAAGTTTTTCCTGAAGGACAATTAGATGCTGATTTACAGCAAGTAGATTTAAGAAAAACCAATAGTTGGCGTTTACGATTAGGTGAAATAGAAACTACAGAAATGGTAGAGGTACAGTTAGTAAATGCTGTTGCTCCTTTTGTTTTATGCAATCGCTTGTCTAACCTAATGATGAAGGAGAACACCGGTAAGAAGCATATTATTAACGTAACTGCTATGGAAGGGAAGTTCCATCGATTTAAAAAAATAGATAGACATCCGCATACCAACATGGCAAAAGCAGCTTTAAATATGTTAACACATACTTCGGCTTCTACATTTGCAAAGTCAGGTATTTACATGAATGCGGTAGATACAGGTTGGGTTACAGATGAAGATCCGGCTGAATTATCTAAAAAGAAAGTTGAAGTTCATGATTTTCAACCTCCATTAGATATTGTTGATGGTGCAGCTAGAGTTATGGACCCGTTAATTGACGGAATTAATACTGGTAAACATTGGTCTGGAAAATTTTTAAAAGATTATTTTCCTATCGATTGGTAAAATATTTTCATAAAAAAAGGCTGTCATTTTAATGACAGCCTTTTTTTAAACACTTAATTTAAATTATTTTAAGCTTTGTAATAATTTTTCTGCAACCAATTCAGAAGATGCCGGGTTTTGCCCTGTAATTAAATTACCATCTTGAATTGCATAAGCAGCCCAATCATCTTTTTTAGAGTATATTCCTCCGTTTTCACTTAACATGTCTTCTACTAAGAAAGGTACAACATCTGTTAATCCAACAGCAGCTTCTTCAGTATTTGTAAAACCTGTTACTTTTTTACCTTTTACTAAAAAAGTACCATCTGAATTTTTAACATTTTTTAAAGCAGCAGGAGCGTGACATACAAATGCTACTGGCTTATCTTGACTATTAAACTTTTCTATTAAAGCAATAGAAGTTGCATCATTCGCTAAATCCCATAATGGTCCATGACCACCAGGATAAAATACAGCATCAAAATCATCTGCATTAATGTCTGATAACTTATTTGTATTCGCAATTTTAGCTTTAGCCTCATCATCTTTATTAAAACGATCTGTAGCTTCTGTAGCTGCATCAGGTGAATCACTACTTGGATCTATTGGAGCAGCTCCTCCTTTTGGAGTTGCTATGGTAATTTCTGCACCTTTATCTAATAATGAGTAATATGGGCTTGCAAATTCTTCAACCCAAAATCCTGTTTTTTTTCCTGTATCTCCTAGTTTATCGTGAGATGTTAATACAAATAATACTTTCATTTTTTTATCTTTTTTTAGTGAAGTTATTTCCTTTGATACTTCTTTAGAAGACGTATCTTTTTTTGTTTCTTTACAACTCGATGCTGTAATAATTGTTAGCGTTAACGCTAGTGTTTGTAATATTTTCATTTTGTAAAAATTAATAATCCATTTTAACTATAATATTTTCTTTTGAATTATTTTTATGTTTTTTATCTTCTAAAGATAATTATAGTAATAATTACTGCTTCATTTTTTTTAGTTGATTAGTTTAATACTTATTATTTCATTTTTTGCCAGCGAAAACTTACAATCTTTATATTTTGGTGCTGAAAATTTTGGTTTTATATTGTTAGAAAAACCATAACCTTCTTTAGGAATACCAAAAAAATTTCTATTGCACTTATTATCAGAATTTTCATCATGATATAAGGAAATAGCATATTCTCCTTTTGCTAAATCTGTAATTAAAATCTTTGCTGTTTTATTATCTACTTTTAAAGAATAATTTTTAATCGATTTTCCTTCTTTTAAAAAATGTTTTTTGGTATTGAAAACACCAATTTTTATAGTCCCCTTAAGTGCTTCTATATTGTGTACTTTTATAGTAAGCACTAGAGGTTTAGTTGTAAATAAGCTAGCTATTAATGAAAAATAAAGGATTAAATAATTCATAATTAAGCGTTTTCATTAAAATAATGCTCCATTTCTTTTATGTTTTGTTCTTTATATGCTCTGTAAGGTTCTGATTGTTTTAAAAGATACCATTTTACGGGTATTTTGATTATAGAGGCAACAAATTTCTTTACTGAAGACACTTTTTTTTCTTCCATTTTAAAATAATCTTCTAAAGAGTCTTGCCTGAAATGTAGTATGTTTTCAAGATCATCTCCATCTTTATAAAAGCCACAGTGAAAATTCTTGTCAGCAAAAGCATGTTTAGGAAAATTAAGTATACCTAAACCAAAAATAGCAAAGGAACGCTCTAAAAAATGCTCGTAACTAATTCTACAAGGTTCACCACCTCCTAAATTAAAAATTCTTTTAGATAGCTTATTTTTATACATTATTGCGTTTACAAAAGCTCGCGCAGTATCTCTTGGCGTACATATTTCTAAAGCAGTGTTTAAAGGTTGATGAAACATAAGTTTAGACATTTTATGATTTCCCATAATTGCTGCCAATCTGAAAATTGTAAAATCTAAAGTGCTTTTTTGTATATGCTGCTCTGCCATAATTTTGGTTTCTCCATAGGCATCTCTATCACTTGGTTTTAAAATGTCATCTACTTTAATATAAGGATTTTTTATGCGGTCTCCGTATACAGAAATACTAGAACTGTATATAAAAAAAGCTGTTGGAGAATTTATTTCTAACTGCTTGATTAAGTTTTTTGTACCACCAACATTTACTTTTTTTGATAGTGCTGGTAAATCGTCTGCAACTGGTGGAATTATTGCAGCCAAATGAATTACAAAATCTATATTTTTTGTAACTTTAGCTACATCATCTATATTAGTAATATCTCCATATACAATTCGAACTTCTTCTTTAAAAGGAGTCAGTTTTTTTATAGATTCTTTCGATTTTTTATCAAAAACAGTAACATTATAATCCTTTTTTACACATAACTGTTTTAAAACTTCAATTCCTACTGTTCCTGAAGCTCCTGTAAGTAAAATGTTTTTCTTTTTCATAAATTGAGTAATTAAATATTTAAAGGATTTTTTTCTTAAATTATAAAAAAGTTTTGCCCCTAGTTATAATTGCATAGATTTTAATGTACAAACATTTCAATAGTTATACCATATTTGTAATTTTGATGCCTATTTTTTTTAAAAGAATATTCATAGAGTTTTACAGTTATGCTAAAGTTTATATGTAAAGCCTTACAAGTTATAAAATTAACTAAGAACCTCTATTTTAAATTAATAAGCCATTTTAACTATTTTTTCTACTTTATCTGGAGATAAATTTTGATGTTCCCCTAAACCTAACCAACCACGATCGGTGAAACGCTTAGAAATTAATTCAGCAGTTCCATTATAGTCTTTTGTATAATCTGATAATTTTGTGTCAATTCCTAATTCATGGAAAAAAGTAACTGTTTTTTCGATAGCTGCATTTGCTTTTTCATCAATTGTGCCTTCTGTAATATTCCAAACACGTTCACCATATTGCGCTAATTTTTCTTTTTTAGCTTCAAAATTAAATTTATAATGGCTTGGAGTTATTATAGCTAAAGTACGAGCATGATCAATAGCAAATAAAGCCGTTAATTCATGACCAATGGCATGTATTGCCCAATCTGTAGGAACTCCTTTTTGTATTAAACCGTTTAAGGCCATTGTACAACTCCACATAAAATTAGATGCTGCTTGGTAATTTGTAGGATCTTTTAAAACTGTAGGGGCTACTTCTACTAATGTTTGTAAAATACTTTCAGCAAAACGATCTTGTAATAAAGCGCCAATAGGATATGTCATATATTGCTCTAAAACGTGTGTAAAGGCATCTGTTAATCCGTTTGCTAATTGACGTTCTGGAATTGAAGTGATAACCTGTGGATCTAATATTGAAAACACTGGAAATAAACCAGGACCACCCATAGATAATTTCTCTTTGGTTTCTTTTCGTGTAATTACAGCGCCAGAATTCATTTCTGATCCTGTTGCTGGTAATGTTAAAACAGTACCAAATGGCATTCCTTTTTCTGTTCTAATATTTTTAGTTAAAATATCCCAAGGAGTTTTGCCCTCATATACTGCTGCTGCAGATAAAAATTTAGTTCCATCAATAACAGAACCACCACCAACAGCTAATAAATAGGTAATTTTTTCTTCTTTAATAACCTTTAAAGCATCCATTAATGTTGCATACTCTGGATTTGCAGGTATACCTCCAAACTCGGTAAAATCTACATTTGCTAAAGCGGTTTTTACTTGGTCGTAAATTCCGTTTTTCTTAATACTTCCACCTCCATAAAGCAATAATACTTTTGTGTTACTTGGTATTTCTTTTGCGATTTCTTTTATAGTGTCCTTTCCAAAAATAATTTTGGTAGGATTTTTAAACTCAAAATTGTTCATTTTTTTCTTTTTTAAAATTAATAATTCCTTTAGAATACTAATAACTATTATTCTATCACAGTAACTAAATCTGTCATAGGTTTTCTAACTTTTACTAAATTAACCAACCAATCTTCATTTTCTTTTCTATATCCTAATGGTAATAAAACAGCACTACGTAAACCTTTTTCACGTAAACCTAAAATTTTATCTACAGCATCTGGCTCAAAACCTTCTAAAGGTGTTGCATCTACACCTTCATAAGCTGCAGCTATAATAGCATGAGAAAAAGCAATATATGCTTGTTTAGCAGCGTGATTAAAGTTTTCTTCGGCATCTTTTTGCGGATACATACCTAACAACATTTGACGGTAGTTTTCCCAACCTTCATTTTTAAAACCACGAATTTCATTGGTTAAATCGAACATGTAATTAATTCTATCTTCGGTATAAGTATCCCATGCAGCAAAAACTAGTAAATGTGAACAGTCTGTAATTACAGATTGATTCCATGCAATTGGCCTTATTTGTTCTTTGATTTCTTGATTTTTAACTACAAAAATTTCAAAAGGTTGCAATCCGCTTGATGTTGCAGCCAAACGAGCAGCTTCTAAAATACGCTCTATTTTATCTTCTGCTACTTTTTCGCCATTCATTGCTTTAGCAGCATATCTCCAATTTAATTTGTCTAATAATTCCATATTTTATTTTTTTGAAAGTTTTATTATTTGGTTTGAAGTAATAATTACTTCGGTATGATTTTTATTATTTGCTAATTGTACCATTGCTTGGGCAATATTATCAGCATCGATTATTTTATAATTCTTTAATTTACCTATAAATAATGGTTGTATAATTTTAAAAACACTTAAACCTATTTGTTCTAATATTCTGCGTTCTTTTCGTTCGCCTCCAATTAAAGAAGGTCTTAAAATGGTAGTTTTTTCGATATTTTGAAGTAAAACATCATTTTCCATTTCTCCTTTTGTCTTATTATAAAACACATTACTTTTTTTATTTGCTCCCATTGCCGAAACAACTAAAAAGGTGGTGATTTTATTTTCTTTTGCCAATTTAGCAGCAGCTACAGGAATACCATGGTCTATCTTTTTATATAAATTTTTATCAGGTGTTTTTTTTGCAGTTGAACCAATACAACAAAACACTTCATCTGCAGTAAAATCAGCTCTAAAATCTTCCAATTTTAAAAGATCACCTATATACTGAGTTACTTTTGTTGGTAATCCATCAATTTTAGATCTTGAAAACAATTTTATGTTCTCATAACGATTATCATTGATTAATTTCTTCAATAAATTAGAACCAGTTAACCCAGTTGCACCTAATATAATGGCTGTTTTTTTCATGTTATTTACATACTTTTATACTATTCCAAGCCGATTGATAAGCTTCTTCAATATGTGTTTTATCTAGTGTAAATACCCCTCGTTTCTGAGAAATCACTAAAAAGGATAAAGGATTTATGGCATATGCATATAATATATAATCCGACATTGGCTTTATAATTCCTTCATTTTTTCCGCGATTCCATAAGTCGAGTAGGGGTTGTAGGTGTTTTATACCTTCTTGTCTACTTGGTTCATCAATCATTGGTGTATTATCACATTGTGCTAAAAACATTGAGTTTTCAGGATCTTTTAATTTAAAATCAGCAATACGTTTCCAAATAACTTCAAATCCAAGTTCTACAGATGTATTTTCATCATAAGTTTCAAAAGCATAATCTGTATATTTAGCTTTAACCTCTATATATGTTTGATTTACTAAATCTTGTTTGTTTTCGAAATATAAATAGATGGTTGCCGGAGAAACTTTAGCCATTTTGGCTATTTTACTCATTGGTGTGGCATGAAACCCATTGTTATTAACCAATTCAATTGTGGCTTTAACAAGTGCGTTTCTTTTATCTATACTTTTTTGGAGTTTTGCCATTGTTGTTTGTTTTTCTAAATTTATAAGCTAGTGCTATCAAAACAAATTGCATTGGTAATCTTATTAAAGCTGCTTCATGACTACCAATTGCAGGAGTATCTGTAATAACATCCCAAATATGGATTGGTAAAAAAAGCAACATTAAAATTAATATTCCACTTGCTGCAACACGTGTATATTTAGGAATTAGTAACAGTACACCAAGAATGATTTCTATAATACCAGATACGTATATAATTAGTGATTTATATATTAAAAAATCAGGTACAAATGCATTAAAAAAGTCAGGTTTAATAAAGTGTTGTATTCCAGCATACACTATAAATATTGCTAATAATACGCGTAAAAAGCTCCAAATATGTTTCATTGTTTTATTTTGATGGTACAAAGGTATCAAAAAAGAATGAATATTCATTTTTTGCATATAATATTTCTTTATACTACTATAAAGAAGACCTAATCATTCCTAAATATTACTAAACTTAAAAACAAGTTTAATTATTAAAATATGCATCTTTGCAATATGTATCAATCTATTCTAAAACACATTCAAGATCATATAACTCCTACAAAATTAGATTTAGAGAGATTTAATGAAGTTTTAAATAAAGTATCAATATCTAAAGGTCAATTCTTATTAAAACCAGGTACAACTGTTAAACACGAGTACTTTGTTATTAAAGGTTGTTTAAAGGCTTATTATTTAGATGATAAAGGGAGTAGCCATATAATTCAGTTTGCTATAGAAAACTGGTGGGTTGGCGATTTTGATGCTTTTTATAATAAAATACCTTCAAAATTATATATAGAAGCTATTGAAGATTCTGAATTGTTGGCTATTAATTATGATAGTCTTCAAAATATTTATGACAAAGCTCCTATTTTTGAGCGTTATTTCAGAATCTTAACAACTCAAGCTTTTATATCTCAACGCAAACGAATATTATCAACTTTAGAAAAGAACACACAAGAAAGATATCTTGAATTCTGTACTTCATACCCAAAAATAGAAGATAGGGTGCCTAATTATGATATTGCTAATTATTTAGGTGTTTCTCCAGAAAATTTAAGTCGTGTAAGGCAACAAATAAAAAGTTAATTATATCTCAATTGATCTATATCAATGAGATTGATAATTATGTGCCGTAGCTTTGTTTTTATTATTAAAACAAACAAAATACATGAACAAACAACACTTATTAACGGCATATAATAAAAATATTAATTTAGCAAACCGAGTTGTCATGGCACCCATGACGCGTAGTAGAGCAGATAATAGTGGTAATATACCAACCGATGATTTGCATGGTTTATATTATGAGCAACGTGCTTCTGCTGGATTAATTATTACAGAAGGTTCTCAAGTATCTACCAAAGCAGTGGGATATATTCATACAGCAGGAATTCATTCTGATGAACAAGTTGAAGGTTGGAAGAAAGTAACTAAACGTGTACATGATAAAGGAGGAAAAATATTTATTCAATTATGGCATGTTGGTAGAATGTCGCATCCTGATTTTCATAATGATAAACTGCCTTTATCAGCATCAGCTATAAACCCTAACTCAAAATCATATACTCCAGAAGAAGGCTTTAAAGATACTGTTACCCCTAAGGAAATGACTGTTGAGGATATTAAAGAAACAATTCAAGATTTTAAAAATGCAGCAGCAAATGCTGTTAAAGCTGGTTTTGATGGTGTAGAAATACACTCATCTAACGGTTATTTATTTCATCAATTTTTTAACGGTACTTCTAACAAAAGAAGCGATAATTATGGTGGAACTATAGAGAACAAAGCTCGTTTCTTTTTTGAAGTATTAGAAGCTGTAAAAGAGGTGATTCCTCAAGAAAAAATAGGAGCACGCTTTAATCCTTCTTTAGATGGTTTATTCGGAATGACTATGGATGAAGATACCATTCCTACTTTTGAATATATTATTAAGAAATTAAATGATTACAACTTAGCATACATTCATCTTTCAGAGCCTTTTACAGATGTATCTGAAGTTAAGTATGCTGTTACTGAAATAGCAAAACACTTTAGACCTTTGTATAACGGTACTTTAATGATTAATTCAGCTTTTGATCAAGAAAAAGGAAACAAAATCATTGAAGAAGGTCTTGCTGATTTAGTAGCTTACGGAAAACCATATATCTCTAATCCTGATTTAGTAGAACGTTTTGAAAATAATTTGGAATTAGCAAAATGGAATGAAGATACATTTTATACTACCGGAGCAAAAGGGTATACAGATTATCCTAAAGCTTCAAAATAAATAATTTAACCAAAAACACATATATTATGAAATTTACAAGAAAAGCAAATGCAGAATGGAAAGGAAGTGGAAAAGAGGGAAAAGGAAGTATTACAACAGGAAGTAATGTTTTAGATAAAACACAATATTCATTTCAAACTCGTTTTGAAAATGGAGAAAAAGGAACAAACCCTGAAGAATTGATAGGAGCAGCCCACGCTGGTTGTTTTGCTATGCAATTGAGTTTTTTATTAAACGAAGCTGATTTTACAGCAACAAATTTAAATGTTGATGCTACAGTGAGTTTTGAAGATGGAGCAATAACAATAATTACTTTAAATTTAGAAGGAGATGTACCAAATATAGATGCAGAACAGTTTCAGCAAATAGCGCATAAAGCAAAAGAAGTGTGTCCTATATCTAAACTACTTAATACAAACATTGAGTTAAAAATCACTTTAAAAAACGCACAATAATGGCAACAACAATAGTAAAAGCATATGGTGCAACAGCACCAACAGAAGATTTAAAACCTTTAGATATAAATAGGCGAGCAGTAGGAATAGGAGATGTAAAAATAGACATTACCTATTGTGGTGTTTGCCATAGTGATATACATACTGCAAGAAATGATTGGAAAGGATCTAACTATCCTGTAGTACCTGGCCATGAGATTATTGGTCGTGTAACAGAAATTGGTGATGATGTAAGCAATTATAAAGTAGGTGATTTGGTAGGTGTAGGTTGTTTGGTAGATTCTTGTCAAACATGTGCATCTTGTGAACAAGATTTAGAACAGTTTTGTGAAAAAGGAAGTACTTGGACATATAACAGTCCTGATAAACATATAGAAGGTGCTCAAACATATGGAGGTTATTCAACATCTGTAGTTGTAAATGAAAAATTTGTACTTCGTATACCAGAAAACTTAGATGAAGCAGCAACAGCGCCTTTATTGTGTGCAGGAGTTACTACGTGGTCGCCATTAGCGCATTGGAAAGTGAAAGAAGGCGATAAAGTAGGTGTAATTGGTTTAGGTGGTTTAGGACATATGGGAGTTAAGTTTGCTAATGCATTAGGAGCTCACGTTGTTATGATTACCACATCACCAGAAAAAGGTAAAGATGCAAAAAGGTTAGGTGCTCATGAAGTCTTAGTATCTAAAGATGCAGATGACATGAAAAAACATCAGGGAAGTTTTGATTTTATCTTAAACACCATTCCTGTTGGTCATGAAATGGACCCTTATTTAGGTTTACTTAAAATTGATGCAACAATGGTGTTAGTTGGTGCAGTAGAGCCTTTAAAACCCTTTAATGGAGGAAGTATTATTATGGGACGTAAGCGTATTGCGGGTTCATTAATTGGTGGTATTAAAGAAACACAACAAATGTTAGATTTTTGTGGTAAACATAATATTACTAGTGATATTGAGCTTATAAACATGCAAGAAATTAATACAGCTTATGATCGTGTTACTAAAAACGATGTTAAATATAGGTTTGTAATTGATATGAAATCACTTAAATAAAACTATTATATAAAAAAAAAGGTGCAAACAGCTGTTTTGCACCTTTTTTATATAATTTATATTTAGGTTGGCAACTATTTTGTTATATTTTAAACAGTAACAGTTTTTGCATATTGCATAAAATAAGACTCTAAACGCTTTAGGATAGGAGGCATTTTTTCTGAATATATTACATACTGACATTTATTTAAACTCTGAGTAATTGACATAAGAGTTGTATAAGAAGTATTATTAACTAAAAAGTCAGCATCATGTATATTAAATATTTTTAACTGCGAAGTATTTAAACCTTCTAATAAAAGCAATTTATTTACAATTTTAGGAGTAGCAATTAGCACATCAATTCCTTCAAATATTTCTGATTTTAATACATCAATATGTAACTTCTCATCACCTAAATACATTCTAAACTCATGATATTTAGTGTATTTTAGAAAGGCATTATATAATTCAGTTGCCTTTTCGTTATTTTCTACTAAAACGATTGCTCTTGGTGCGGTACCAACAACTTCAAATTTTAACTTATGTAATGTTGTTAATATTAGTGTTGTTGTTTTTCCGCTACCTTCTGGAGCAGTACAGTAAGTATTTGCACCACTTTTTATTACAGGAATACTCGCTTTTTGAAAAGGAGTAGGCGTTGTTATTTCAAGAGACTCTAATTTCTCTTTTATATCAGAATGTAATTTTTTAAAAGGCATAGGAAATAAAAAGGATAACTAATTTGGTTAGTGTTTTTAATAACTGCAAAGATACAATTAAATAAATGTGAATGTATTTTGAGTTAAATATAATTGAATGATAAAAAATAGGGCCAAATTCAGTTATCAATAATAAGTATTATTATAGTGCTCTTTTCTATTAATTTTTGTTAAGTTTTCTTTCAAACATTTTTTATCTATATCATTCTCAATTTTACCCAAAAATTATTTTCATACCTACAATTTATTACATCAATTATAAAAAAAATACTTTAAACTTGTAAAACATACGAATAGGTCATTTAATTAATAAACAGTAACTTATATTGGTTTTTTGATACTATACTTCATGACCGTTATTGTAAACTACAATTACTATACATATTTTTGTGACTATAAAAATGATAGTTTAACTTAAGAATATATAAGATGAATTTAAAAGAAACATTAGATTGGAGATATACCACTAAAGATTTTGACGTAACCAAGAAAATATCTGATGTAGATATGGTACAAGTAAAAAATTTATTAAGGATGAGTCCTTCAAGTGTAAATTTACAACCTTGGCATTTTATTATTGCAGAAACCAAAGAAGGTAAAGAACGAATAGCAAAAGGAACACAAGGCTTTTTTCATTTTAATGAACCAAAAGTGGTAAACGCTTCGGCTGTAGTATTGTTTTGTTCTAGAACAAGTGAAGGAGCAGATGATACTTATTTTAAACACCTTTTAGAGGTACAAGATAAAGATGGGAGATTCCCTAATGAAGATATAAAAAACGGAATGTATGGAGGAATGAACGCTTTTGCTGATATTCATAAATACGATTTAAAAGACTATCAACATTGGATGGAAAAACAAGTATATTTAAACATTGGAAGCTTTTTATTAGGTGTTGCTAGTTTAAAAATTGATGCTACACCAATGGAAGGAATTGATGTAAAAGCTTTAGATGAAGAATTTGGATTAAGAAAAAAAGGATTTACTTCACTAGTAGCTGTTTCTTTAGGTTATAGAACTGAATCTGATTTTAACTCTACAGATAAAACACCAAAATCTAGATTACCAGAAAGTGAAATTTTCACAGAAATATAATCAACAAGAAGTAGCAAGTTTTAAAATAAAGGTAAGAAAGATGATGATTTTAAAAAGTGTTTAAAAACGAAACAACTAAAATATCAATTAATAGAGTATTACTTAAAATGAATTTACAAAGATGATAATTTTGTATGTAGATATGCAATTACGTGTTTACTTACCTGTGTAAATTGGTTGGTGTTTTCTTGCAGGTCTTAATAATTTTACGCTAATTAAAAAAAGCTATTGTACTTTTACAATGGCTTTTTTGCATAAATCGTATAAATGAAAGAACGAATTATAATTATAGGTGGTGGATTAAGCGGATTAACATTGGCTTACTTATTATCAAAACAAGGAAAAAAATCTAAAGTTTTAGAAGCCTCTAATCGATTGGGTGGAAGAATTCAAACCGTAAAAGGAGCATTAGAAACCCCTTTAGAGTTGGGAGCAACTTGGTTTTCGGATATGCACCAAAATTTATTGTCGCTTATAGATGAATTAGGTTTAGAAAAATACAAACAATTTTCGAAAGGTATTTCGCTATTTCAAACCAAATCATTTGAACCGCCACAACAATTTTATGTTCCCAAATCAGAAAGCCCTTCTTACCGATTAAAAGACGGAACACAAAGCATTATTGATACATTAGCTGACAAATTGCCTACAGAAAATATAAGTTTAAATACAGTCGTTTTAAGTATTACTGAATCGGATAATAAAATAATCGTTGGTGTTTCTAGCGGAGAAAAACTTCATGCAGATAAAGTTATTCTATGTTTACCTCCACAATTAATAGCTTCTAAAATTCAGTTTTTTCCTCAATTACCAAATGCCGTTTCAGAAATTTCACCAACGGTTCAAACTTGGATGGCAGGCGCTGTAAAGTTTGTTTTAGAATATGAAACTCCTTTTTGGAGAAATAATGGATATTCTGGAATGTTGTATAGTCACTCAGGAATTGTATCTGAAATGTACGATCACACGAATTTTGATGAAAACAAATTTGGGTTTACAGGATTCTTAAATGGTGGAGCCATATCTTATGCTAAAGAAGTTAGAAAAGAATTTATATTAAAGCAATTAGCAGCACTTTTTGGAGAGGAAGCATCAAACCCTATATCTTATTTTGATAAAATTTGGACAGATGAATTTGTGCTAAACGGAAACCCGATTATACAAAAACCACATCAAAATAACGGACATTCTTTATTACAAAATAGTTATATGAATGGAAAATTACTATTTTCAGCAACCGAAACAGCTACAGAATTTGGCGGTTATATGGAAGGCGCTGTTATTGCTGCTTTAAGAATAGTAGAAAAATTCTAATATAATTAAGACATTTTTATTTAGGTTATTTAAAGTGCAATTAGAAATCATAACACTTAATTATTTTTCAAAAATAAACTCGCCTTTTGTTTCTGCAGCATATAAACCCCATTCTGTAATTAGACTTAAAATAGGTATGAGTGTTCGTCCAAATTCAGTAAGTGTGTATTCTACTTTTAAAGGTGGTTTTTTAGTAAAAACCTTTCTACTTACAATATCACTAGCCTCTAACTGTTTTAGCTGTAAACTTAATGTACGTTCGGTAATACCGGGAATTTCTTTTCGTAATTCGTTATAACGTTTTTTCTTATCAATTAAATGAGTTAATATCACACTTTTCCATTTTCCACCAATCAATTCCATTGCAGCACTTGTTGGGCAAAAAAATATTTTACCATTAATTTTAATCTTTGGTCTTTTTTCAAACAATTCTTTTCTGTCCATTTTTATATAGTAATTATTATTTGCAAAGTTATTTTACATTAATTTAGTTGGCAACTATATTTTTTATAGTGAATGCTATATTTTAACTATAAATTAGTGCTTTAAAATATTTTTATACATAGTCCCAACATTTCTTATTTAGAATATATTTAAAACTTATAACTATTCAAAAAAAAAGTAAAAATACTTTGGTAGAATAGAAGTAAATCAAGTTCTTGCAACATTAAAATTGACAATTCATGGACAATATCATTACGTTTTCAATTACCGTATTTACGGCCTTTTTTGCTATGACAAATCCAATATCTAATATGACCGTTTTTTTGTCTTTAACGCAAGGAGCGGACAAGAAAACAAAATTAGATATTAATAAAAGAGCCAATATAACGGCGTTTATTATTGTAACTGTATTTATACTTTTAGGTAAATATATTTTTGAATTATTTAATATTAGTATTCCTGCATTTAAAATAACAGGAGGTATATTAATCTTTTTTATTGGTTTTGATATGCTACAATCAAAGCAATCTAATGTAAAAACTATTGATAATATTGATATTGATGAAAATATAGCTATTTCACCACTTGCAATACCAATTTTAGCAGGGCCAGGAACTATTGTAACGGCAATGAATTTTGTATCTAAAGCAGAATCTTTACAATTATTTCTAGTAATTGCTATTTTTGGGTTTATGAGTTTGTTAACTTATTTTACTTTTAAATTAAGTGATTTAATAGTTAAAGTCGTTGGTAATAATATTATTTCTGTAATAGGTAAAATAATGGGATTAATAATAGCTATTATTGGAACCGGAATGATTATACAAGGTATAAAATTATCTTTTGATTTAATTTCTAAATAAATCAAAAAAAATAGTTTGCTTTGTTACTTAATATTTAAAAACTTTAAATCAAGAATTCTTTAGTTTTATAATCATTGTGATCGTAAATACTCAAGACAGTTTAAATAAAAAAACAAATTTAGAACAACAAAAGGCAGGCTATATAAATGCTAATACTTAAAGGAAATAAACTAGAAATATATGTCAAAAAATATTCCTAATATAGTATTCGATTCTAAAAAAACAAACAATAGTGGTATAGAAATATTAACTATACAAAGCCTTTATAATCGTAAAGACACGATAGTGCATAGTCCTGAAAAAGCGCATCAAGTTGCTTTTAATATGATTGTGTTTTATACAGCAGGAGAGAGCAAACAGTTGGTAGATTTTGTTTGGCATGAAGTAACTAAAAATACAATAATACATTTATCTAAAGGTCAAATTAATGCATTTCAGTTTAATGAAAATCTAAAAGGGTACATTCTTTTATTCACAGATGATTATTTAAAAAAGCAAATCAACGTACTTCCTACAAATGAAATAATCAGGTTATTTAATTCGCAATTATTTTCTCCAATTATACAAGTCCCTTCATATTCAAATGTAGAAAAATATATTAATTTATTTGCAGAAGAATATTTTAATGAAAGCGAAAATTACAATCAAGAAAACATCTATACTTCTTTACACACAATTATATTTTCGAAATTAGAAGACTTAAAAAAGTATCAAACAAAGCATTTAAAAAACTCAGGCAAGTTAAACCATTTTTTTAATTTTAAATCGCTTTTAGAAACTCATTTTAACACAAGTAGAAATGCTGATTTTTATGCCAATAAGCTAAACATAACGTATAAACATTTAAATACTATTTGTAAAGACATTATTACTATAACAGCTAAACAGTTTATTGATGAGTTTGTTGTTTTTGAAGCTAAACGATTATTAATTAACTCTGAAATTAAAAGCACCGAATTAGCTTACTCTTTAGGTTTTGATGAGCCTACTAATTTTGTTAAATACTTTAAAAAGTATACAGGATTTACCCCAAATCAATTCAAAAAACAATATATTTAATAGTTTAGGTTTCATATTTACCACTTTTACACTCATATTCATCTGTATAAAAACATCTGATATCTACAACTTTGTATGGTGATAAATATATATTTATATGAGCCAAGTAGCAAGTTGCCCAACATGTGGTAGCAAATCTAAAATAAAAGAAATAAAAGGTGAAACAACTTACCAAGCACTGCAAGATGAAGCTGTTTTAAAAAAAGTTGGTCAGCTAAAAAACACTATGGAAAAATTTAAGCTAAAAGCAGAAAATTTAGAAAAAGAAATAGCTGAATTAAAACTTAAAAAAACTAAACCTTTGGATATAACAGAAAATAAAAAAAATGCGATTGCTTTTTATAAAATGGCTTATGAAGGTAACCCAACAAAAGCGGTAGAATTATATGTTGGCGAGCATTACAAGCAACACAATCCTATGGTTGCTGATGGTTCAAAAGCATTTATAGAATATTTTAACCGCATGCAAAAAGAATACCCTGTAAAATCTATAAATTTTGTAAGAAGTGTTGCAGAAGACGATTTAGTAGCTTTGCATACACATCAAATTTGGCCAAATAACAATCAATATATTACCATGGATTTTTTTAGGTTTGATGCTAATGGAAAAATTGTAGAACATTGGGATAGTATTCAGCAAATACCAGATACTTCTAAGAATAATAACACCATGTATTAAGATCTAATGAAAAATAAGTTGCATTTTTTATAGCTACAGAATAATTTTATTAAATTTAGAAAAAAAAGTAAAGCTTTAAGTAGCTAGTTATATAAAATCACTTGATTTCTAGCTGTTTTAATTTTGTAATTATTAAAAAAAAGGTTCGACTTAAATAATTCTAAAAATTGTAAAATGAAAAAACAAATGCATTTAGCTGCACAATATTTAGCCGCAGCAGCAATTAGTTTCTTAGAAAAAAAAGCAGACGATAGCCACACTAATTTAGGTTTTAATATTTTAGATAGTTCATTAGAAACACATGTTTTATCAGAAAATGGAGATCAATTATGTTTAAATTATAAAACATTTTCATTAGTATGGAAATCTAAAAAAGAGAATATATCTTTTAAATTAGACGAAAAAACGCATAAAGAAGTTTTAAATTGGTTAAAAGAAACTTCCACAAAAAAATTAGATAAGAAGTACAACTATAATTTTCATTACGATTTACCCTATACAATTGATGATTCATTTTTGTATACAATGAAAAGTACTAAAGACTTAGAAGAATTAATTAAATTAAGAACTTTAATACAATTAAGTCTTGAGGAAATTAATAAAATTTATAATAAAAAAGCAGATATAAGAATATGGCCGCATCATTTTGACACAGCTATTTATAACGTTTTATTAGATAATGATATCTCTTTTGGACTTGGTCTTGCTATTCCAGATAATGTTTGCAAAGAACACTATTTGTATATTAGTGGCTATAGAGAAAATGTAGCTATCGAAACATCTAGTTTTAAATCGTTAAAAAAAGGAACGTGGAAGAATCAAGATTTTAAAGGAGCCATTCTACCACCAACCAATTTAAAAAAAAACGATGTTGTTCTTTTTTTTAAAGAAGCTATAAATCAGTACAACACTTAAAAAAAATGACTATTGAATAAAGAAATTATAAAAATATTTAAAGAGATACGTTTACAAACAGAAATTATTTGTAAACCTTTAAAAATAGAAGATTATTCCATTCAAGTGGTGTCATTTGCTAGCCCAGCAAAATGGCATTTAGCGCATACTACCTGGTTTTTTGAAACTTTTATTCTTAAAAATCACATGCAGAATTATGTGGAATTTGATGCTGATTTTAATTTTCTATTTAACAGTTACTACAACAATGTAGGCAATAGAGTTTTACAAATGAATAGAGGTAACATGTCTCGACCAAGTACTGATAAAGTGTTTGAATATAGAGCGTATGTAGACTCTAAAATGTTAGATTTCTTAAAATTTACTTCTGATGAAAAAACACTAGATTTAATAACATTAGGTTTAAATCACGAGCAACAACATCAAGAATTATTAATTACAGATGTCAAGTACATGCTTGGGCATAATGCTATTTTACCTGTTTATCATGAAGATTCTAATCTAGTATATGATAACAATTCTACTACAGAAAACATCAAAATTAAAGCAGGTTTATACCTAATCGGTTACCAAGGAACCGATTTTTGTTATGATAATGAGTTAGGAGTTCATCAAGTATATGTAAATGATTTCGAAATAAATAATCATTTAGTTACCAATGGCGACTATTTAGAGTTTATAGAATCGGGCGCCTATTCTGATTTTAATCTATGGTTAGATGAAGGTTGGTCTTGGGTAAATAAAAACCAGATAAATGCGCCAATGTATTGGCACAAAATAAAAGGCGAGTGGCACAATTATACATTAGCAGGATTGCAAGAAATAGATAAAAATGCTATTTTAAGTCATATTAATTTTTACGAGGCCAATGCTTTTGCCGAATGGAAAGGCATGCGTTTACCAACTGAATTTGAATGGGAAATTGCTGCTAAACAATTAAATTGGGGAAAACGTTGGGAATGGACAAATAGTGCGTATTTACCTTATCCAAATTTTCAGAAACAGAATGGGGCAGTAGGTGAGTATAACGGAAAGTTTATGAGTAACAAAATGGTGCTTCGTGGAGCATCTGTTGCAACCTCTAAAAACCACAGCAGAGCAACATATCGTAATTTTTTTAACCCAACAGAAAGGTGGCAATTCACCGGAATTAGATTAGTAAAATAGATGATTGAAACATTTAAAACAGATGTAAAAAAAGGATTAGATACTATACCTAAAACATTGCCATCTAAATATTTTTATAATAAAATTGGCGATGCTCTTTTTGTAGAGATAATGAATCTTCCTGAATATTATTTAACTCGAAGCGAATTAGATATATTTAAAAATAAAACACAAGATATCATAAACGATTTGCAGTTAAATACAAATACGCATTTCGAGTTGATTGAGCTTGGCGCAGGTGATGGTTTAAAAACTAAGAAGCTTTTAAGCGCATTAGATAAACAGTTTTTTAAGTTTGATTATCTTCCAATTGATATTTCTATAAATGCATTAAACCTTCTAAAAATAGATCTTTCAAGAACATTACCCAATGTTTCTGTAAAGACCCAACAAGGTGATTATTTTGAAGTTTTAGAATCTTTAAAACACAGTAATAATCCGAAAGTTATTTTGTTTTTAGGATCTAACATTGGTAATATGGGTGATAAAATGGCTGCGCAATTTATTTATAATTTAGGTGTCAATTTAAATCCTGGAGATAAATTATTATTAGGTGTCGATTTAATAAAATCGAAAGAAATTGTTTTACCAGCTTACAATGATACTAAAGGAATTACGGCTAAATTCAATCTTAATTTATTACATCGAATTAATGAAGAATTAAATGCAGATTTTAATATTGAACAGTTTGAACATCAACCGGAATATAACGAAGATGAAGGTATTGCCAAAAGTTATATTGTTAGTACAATAAAACAAACAGTTACTATAAATGCTCTTAAAACTTCTTACAATTTTGAAGCTGGTGAAAAAATTCATACAGAAATTTCAAGAAAATATAACGATACTTTAATTGAAAAACTTATTGTTAATACCGATTTTACACTAGACACTAAGATACTAGATAGTAAAAATTATTTCGCGGATTATATCTTAACAAGACATTAAAATGACACATGCAAAGCTAGCTATAGTAGGACTTGGAAGTCGTACTACTTTATTTTATGTAAGCGAATTAAATCGTTTGTACAATATAGAAAAAGGCGGTTTTAACACCTATCCGTTTCTATTATTAAACACAAATTTTAATGACATTAACTCTTTGTTGCCTAAAATTTCTAAAAAGTTAGATACCGTTGTAAATGATTACATAAAAGAGTTAGAAACGCTTAATACAACACATTTATTAATACCCAATATTACACTTCACGAAACTATAGATAGATTAAAAATTACTAAAGATGTATTGCATCCTCTTCATTTAAGTATAGAAAAAATTAAAAAAAATAATTGGAATAAAGTTGTGGTGTTCGGGTCGTATTTTAGTATGAATGCTTCGTATATAAAAAATAAATTTTCAGAAAACGGAATAAAAGTATTACTTCCAACTCAAGAAGATATGCTGTTTATCGATACAGTTAGAAAACAAATTTATAACAAAACAGAAACGATTGAAATTATTGAGAAATATCATCAAATAATAAACAAATATTTATCTCATATACCTGTAATATTGGCTTGCACCGAATTATCTATCTTAAAACCTAAAGACCACAAAAATCTAGTAGATATGGCTCAAGTTCAAATTGAAGAGGCAGTAAAACTTATTCTTAAATAAAGCTACTATTTAGCATTTCTATTAGATATTATATTTGCCTTGTGTTTTTTATAAAATCGCATAAAAAATAAAAAAGTTATACTAATTTTGTTCTTTATTTATCTTTTATAAAATCTGAAATTTGTTAAAGAAAAACCAACAATTACCTCAAGAACAATTTATAGATGTAGATTATTTTATTTACTGTTTAGAAGCAGTTGATAATATAGAAACCAACGAAATTACCGAAGCTCAAAAAAACATAGAGCAGCTTACTTTGCAATATGGAATAGCTAGTATTTATAAAACATGCGATACCATTGAAAGCTTAGAAGCTAGCTTAAATGCATTGGTTTTAGATGATCATAATTTTAAAGATTATGAGATAATTTATATGATTATGGCTGGTGAAGCAAATAGTATTTGTTTAAATAACTATTACTATAGCCTACAAGAAATTGCAGAAATTTTTGAAGGAAGATTAAAAGGAAAAATTCTACATTTTTCAAATGCTAAAGTTTTAGACCTAGATGAAGAAGAAGCTCAATATTTTTTAGATATCACTGGCGCAAAAGGTATTTCTGGTTATGGTAATGAGTTTAATGGAATAACTAGCGCAAACCTAGATAAAGTCTTCTTTAATTTATTTAAAGAAGACGATAATATGTTAGATGTCGTAGAAGAATTACATCAAAAACATTATAAAGCATGTAAATTACTTGATTTTAGATTGTATTATTAAAATCTACAATATAATTATTTTTCAATAACTTTAGTAATAATATTAACACCATTAACCATAGAGGCATAATTTGGGGAATGTTTCATAACACGTTCTTTTAATAAATTATATTGCTTTTCAGTTCCATTACCCGAAACTATAAAGTTACAAGTAAACTCCTTAAACCCTACAGACTCATCTGTTGCAATACCTAAAAATCCACTTAAATTAATTTCACCAGAAAACTCTAAAGACAAACTATTTAAGGTAATACCTAATAAACTTGCTCCTGCAACAAAAGTAACAGCCATGCAGCCAGCAACACCTGCCATTAAATATTCTTGTGGTGTAGGATTACTATTTAAACCAAGTAATTGGTTAGGCTCATCTATATCGAAACTAAAATTTCTTACTAATTTTTGCCCTCCTAGATTTATATTATTAACGGTTGCTTTTGTTTTCATACCACTAATCCAATCTACATTTACACCGTATTGTATTTTAGATTGCTCTTTACGTTCTTTTACTTCGTTAACATATTCGCTTAATCCTGAGATATTTATATTATTTATCATGATGTTAGTCTTTTTGATACGTTTTTTTAATTGCTTGTTGGAAGTCGTTTTTTAAATCGATGATGTCTTCAACACCAACAGATAACCTTATAAGTCCCTCATTTATTCCAATATTTTTCCTTTGAATTTTTGTTAAAGAAGCCTGAGAAGTGTTGTAAGGAAGACTTATTAAACTTTCTACGCCACCTAAACTTGTTGCTTCTTTGGGTATGTTTAGGTTTTCGAGTAGCAAGTGGGCTTTTTTATCTCCACCTTTTACCTCAAAACTAATCATGCCACTAGTTTTTTCTTTTAATAAAGATTGAGATAAATTAGCTTGTGGATGTGATTTTAAACCCGGATAATACACTTTAACAATACAATCTTGCGATTCTAAAAATTCAGCAAGTTCAAGTGCATTAGAGTTATGTGCTCGCATTCTTAAAGCAAAGGTTTTTAAGCTTCGCTCTAATAAAAAACAGGCATGCGGATCTAGAGATCCACCGATTTTTAACATTTGTGGCCAAATTTGATCTATCAATTTTCTACTTCCGCTTATAGTTCCTGCAATTAAATCTGAATGTCCTCCTAAATATTTTGTAGCACTATTAATAACCACGTCTACACCGTAATCTAATAATTTTATATTGTAGGGTGTTAAAAAAGTATTGTCAATAACTAACCTGCAACCATTTTTTTTTGCTATACGAACCAAATCTTCTATTGGTGCAATTTTTAATAGAGGATTAGATAAAGATTCAAAGTATAATAATTTTGTGGAATCGGTTACTGCTGCTTCAATAGCTTTGCTATCTGTCATATCAACAAAAGTTGTAGAGATTCCAAATTTTTGCAAATCTTCATATATCAAATTATAAGTTCCTCCATATAAATCTCTCGAAGTAACTACGTGACATCCTTTTTCTACCAAAGCTAAAATTGTAGAAGTAATAGCAGCCATTCCTGAAGAAAACACTATTGAGCTTTGTGCATTTTCTAATGCTGCTATTTTTTGCTGAACTGCCCATTGAGATGGATTTCCATATCGCGTATAAATAAAATTATCTCTAGTTCGACCTTCTTCAATAGCTTCATATGTTTTTTCATTAAGAGAGAAAGTAGAATTTTGAAAAATAGGGGTTCCAATAGCTCCTGTAATAGGATCATTGTATTGTCCTGCATGAACAGATTTGGTAGACTCACCTAGTTTACTATAATCATGAGTGTTTAATTCGGGACCAGGTTTTCTTTTTCTTTTCAAATCAGAAAACCATAAATTCTCTTTTTTCTTATCAATTCCTTTAAATGGACTATCAGACATAATCAATAATTTATTTAGATAAAAATACTTTTTATAGTAATACAGTAGAATATTACACTGTAATAAGTTTTGTTTTTAGAAAATAAAACTAAAAAATAATTTATTTAAGTGATATTTGCTAAATTGAGTGATTTAATATTAGTGTAATAGAAAAAACAACCAAAAATGAAGCTAGATCTAAAAGATTTTCAAATCCTTAAATTATTACAAGAAGATGCTAACATCACTAATAAAGAAATAGCTTTAGCTACTGATTTAACTATTACACCAGTTTATGAACGTATTAAAAAATTAACATCTTTTGGAATAATAAAGAATAAGGTTTATGTACTTGATAGAAAAAAGTTAGGCCTCAATTTAATGGCATTAATAGCAGTTTCTCTTAATCAACATATAAAAGAGAGTGTTAAACATTTTATGAAAGAAATAATCAAACACAAAGAAGTTGTAGAATGTTATCATTTAACGGGTTCTTTTGATTTTCATTTAAAAATATATGTAAACGATATGGATGATTATCAAAACTTTATTCTTAATAAACTTTCAGCTATAAATAATATTGGTCACCTAGAAAGTTATTTTGTTATATCTGAGGTAAAAAATACAACTAGTTTACCTATTTGAGTTTTTATATTGTTAAGTATCTATTTTTAAGATACATTGTTTTACAGTTCTAAATAAATATGATTAAAAATATATAAATACTTAGAATATGAGTCACATGTTAAATATATTGGTGAAAATCGTAATTATATAATTCTACTATTTTTCATAAACTCTATATGGGAAAATAGCTTACAAAGATGATTTCAATAGTAAAACTTAATATGATAAAATTTGCACTATAGTTTTCTCTGTGTAGTTTACCCTTAAAGAAGTTGAAGTGTTACTTCGTTTTGGTTAAAAACCTCTTAAACACCCTACATCGCTGTTTAATTTTAATCAAAATAGGCTTTACCTAAATGGTCTTGTTCATGATTTTATAGGATGGGTAAAAGTGAAGTGTTAATGTGTTTACAGAGAATCCTGTTTACTTGTTACCCAATATCAAAATAGTGATTATTTTATATATTTCATGCCGAATTCAAGTTCCTTATGTGCAATATTATAACGGTTATGACATTTTTTTTAAAAACAGCTTTTTTTATATATAAATTTCTATGCCATTAAATATTTTGATGGTAAGAATAACAAAAAAAGAAGCAAAAATAAATTGTTTTAATGACACATTATAAAACTTAGCTATAAATTATAGTTAACAAGTGGCATGCAACTTTGTTGTTTTTATATAAACTAAAATTAAAAACAATGCAGAACGATACATTTACAGTGGCTGATTATTTATTAACGCGCTTAAAACAACTTGATGTTACAGAATTATTTCAAATTCCTGGAGATTATGTTAAAAATTTCACACAAGCTTTAGAAAAGTTTAAAGGGATTGAAACTATTGGAACGTCTAACGAATTAGATGCCGCTTATGCTGCGGATGCTTACGGAAGAACAAGAGGTTTGTCTGCCGTTTCATTACAATATGGAGTAAGTACTTTTAGTGCATTAAATGCAGTAGCAGGAGCTTATGTAGAATCTAGTCCAATGGTGGTAATAAGTGCTACACCAGGCGCTAACGACCGACAAATTGGAAACATGTATAATGTTTTATACCATCATTCAACAGGTAACTTAAAAGCAGATCAAGAAATTTATAAGCACGTTACTGTTGCTACAGAAACCTTAAGTACCTCTGTTGGTGCAGCCAAAAAAATTGATAAATTACTAATAGCTGCCATTACGCATAAAAAACCTGTTTATATAGCTTGTTATAGCGAGGTTTGGGAAGAGCCATGTAAACGACCTTCTAAAAAGAAGCTTCAACCTAAAATTAAAAAGAGTAAACAAGATGCCTTACTAAATGCTGTAGATCAAGCATGGAAAAAACTAACAGCAGCAAAACAACCTATGATTTTTGCAGGTGTAGAAGTTTTACGACATGATTTATCAGATTTACTTCAAAAAATAATAGATGCTAGTGGCTTTATATATACCACAACATCTCTTGGTAAAACAGTATTAGATGAAACAGGCGATAAATTTATTGGTACATATGCTGATGCAGCTTCTATAACCAGTGTTACAGATTATGTGAAAGCGTCAGATTGTTTTTTAACCTTAGGAACTCTTATTACAGATGATTATTTATGGTTTATTGAAAATAAATATTCAGATATGGTAATGGCAACAACCACTGAAATTAGAGCTGGTTATTATAGCTATAAAGATGTTATTATGAAAGATTTTATGGAAGCTTTATTAGCACGTTTTGAAAACAGTAAAACGTATCCTTTAAAAGAAAAAGCGCCTAAGCAACCGAAATATCCTGAACCTTGGCGTTCATCATCAGATCCAAAATACAATGACAAACCAGATGTAATTACTTATAACCTCTTTTTTGAACATACCGTTAAACATGTAGAAGATAATAATATGTGGGATAACATTAATCTAATATTTGGGGTGAGTTCTGCAATGTATGTAGCTACAAATATTTACGGAATGAAACAAAACAGTTTCATCAGTTCTGCGGCATGGCAATGTATTGGTTATGAAACGGGAGCTGCTTTAGGAGCACAATTAGGAAGTAAAAAACAATCTTGGACCATTGCTGGTGATGGCGGATTTATGATGATCTGTCAATCGCTTTCAACCTTAGCAAAATACGAAGTTAATAGCGTCATTTTTGTAATGAGCAATCAAGTATATGCGATAGAACAAGTTTTTGTAGATGTAGATGCTTTTTGTCCAGATGGTAAATTTGACGAGTTTGACAATTTGCCTAAATGGGATTATATGGCTTTAGCGAAAACTTATGGAGCAAATGGTTATCAAGCAAATAACATAAAAGAATTAAATAAAGTTTTAGAAATACTTAAAACTACTAAAACGAATAAGCCCACTCTAGTAGAAGTTATTATTCCTGAAAAAGATTTAGCAGGACAAATGAAAAACTTAACCTCACAAAAAATGAATTGTAACAACTAATACTATAAAAAATGGAAAACAAAACCTATTCAATTTTTGGGGCAGGAGCCGCTGGTTTATACACAGCATGGAGATTACTACAAGGAAAACCTGCCAATGCAAAAGATAAATCGAAAATTTTAGTCAAAGGAGATACCTTAGAATTATACGATTGGGGTAAATATGAATTTTCAAAAGAAGAAAAAGGAACACGAGAAGCAGGTGCAAGAGTTTGTACTTGGCATTATAAAGATGATACTGATGCTTCTTATGTAGAATTAGGCGGTATGCGTTATTCTGATTGGGATTATAAAAAAACAAAGGACAATCCAAATCCTAATGATGGTAATAATCCTGGACATCGATTAGTTACGAAAACCATTAGTGAAATTGGACTAGAAAAATATTCGGTTCCTTTTAATGAAGCTAGTGATCCGCTTTTATCATTAAGATCAAAAAGTATGTATACCTCTGAAATTGATGCAAAAAACCCTGCGCCATATAATGTAAATAATTATGGAGCAGATGCAGAACCAGATGATGGTTTTACTAAAATTGAAGCTGTAGGTGTTGATGTTTCTGAAGGCGCATTGCCACCAACACGAAAAGAATGGTGTAAGTTTTACGAAGAAGGAAGAATTAAAGAAAATTTAGGAGATCATTCTATCTTTAAAAAAGGACAAAAATTAAAAGATATTGGATATTGGAATTTGGCCTATGATGTTTTAGGACAAGAAGGTTTTAGTTATTTAGCTGATGGTAATGGCTATTCTTCAAATGTAGTAAACAGTAATTCTGCACAATCGTTTGAAGTAAATAATGAGTTTACACCAGGCACGCTTTATAAAACATTAACCATTGGTTATTCTGGTATTTTTTCTACACTTTTTCAGGAAATTGTAAAATTAGCAGAAGAGAAAGGCATTTGTTTCGAATACCATTCAAATACAAGACTACGTTCTGTTTTAGAAAATAAAAATGTAATTCATTATACAACTGCAAGCAGACAAGAACCAAATAAAGAATTGGATGTAAAAACGTGTGAAGCAGCATTTTTAGCTATGGGAAGATATGCTATTGATTTAGTTGCACAAGCAACACGCTATATGAATAAAAAACAAGGCGATTTCGATGTTTTAAATGAAGAGAGCGTACAATTGTACTTAGATTCTGTTTTAATGCAACCTTCTTATAAAATAGGGATGTTCTTTGATTCACCTTGGTGGCGAGATGATATTCCTTCACCACCCAAATATCCAGCGAAGCTAAATAGTTATTTTTTAACGCAAGAAGGTGTTAAAGCACTTATAAAAGAGGGGTTTCCTGCCAAATACATAAAAGCAATAGAAGATGCAGCTTCAGAAGCGGCACAAGCAAAGTTGAAATCCGAAAAACAACATAAGGCATATAATAATTCTGTTACATCAATTATAAATACAAGCTATACATCAGAAACAGCCTTTTTAAATGATGCAGAAACTATTGTAGCAGCAAATTTTAGCTATAAAGAAAAACAACAAATTACCGATATCGCACATTTAGATACTATTGGACCAAGTGCAACAGATATGCCTATTAGACAGGTGGTTTATTTTGGAGATAATGCACGCGGTAAAAAAGGTGAAAAAGGGAAAAAAATCTACGGAATTCTAGCAAGTTACGACGATATACGCTACACAACATTCTGGAAAGCCTTAGAGTTAGAGCCAAATGAAGAGCAAAAAGTAGCTGAATCTAAAAATACACAACCTTTAGAAGGCCCTCGTAAAGCGCCTGAAATAATGGTAAAAATGTTACGTCAGCAATTGGCAAGTCTACATTTTGGATCTCAAGCAGGTTATACAGCTATTCCTGAGCCTTTAGAAACCAAATATATGGACTGGTCTTTACCACCATTTAAAGCAGGATATCATGCTTATTATTCGCATTATAATATAGGAGATGTACAGCAAAAAATACGTAAACCATCGTCATTAGTAAAAGGTAAAGACAGTAATATTTTTATTGTTGGCTCTACATATTCAAATGATCAAGCTTGGGTAGAAGGTGCTTTCTGTACAGCTGAGTCGGTATTAAACGATTTTTTTAATATAGAAAAGTTAATTGACGATGCCGAATACCCTTTTATCTGTCCGAATACGGTTTTATCTTAACTATTTCGTATTTGTCAGTTGGAGTGATTTTTATGTAGTGACAACGTAATAAAAATAGTATCGAGAACATCTGGAAAACTTCTCGATACAAAATTATTTTCCATTTTATTTCAAATAATTTCTCTCGAATTGACAATATATTGACACGAAAAAATTAAAGGTAAATCGCATAAATAAAATATTATGATTATTGACTAAACCAAACTATTATGAAAAAAACACAACCATCTTCAGTGAAACCTTATAAAGAATGGAAGATAGGACAACCTAATCAAGGACCGTATGACGGAGCTCAATTCGGTATATTATCAAAACTAAATGGTACTTGGGTTAATTGGAAAGACGGTCCGACAGGACTGCACACCACGCCAATGCCTTCACCCGGAACCTCTTCTGAGACCGTTTTTGGAGTTTTCCATTTCAAATCTCAAGAGTATACAGAACAGCTAAAGTTTACACAAGTCAACGCACCAGTACGTAACCGTGGAGGATCTAACGAACAGTTTAACGCTGCTGTTAAATACGAAACAGCGATTATTGACAATGATGGACTTCTTCAACATTTTGAGGACGGAATGTATCTTTGGTTAGGCGATCATCAGATGCCTTGGAACGCGAAAAGTCCTTATCAAAATCCGCCGAATATGTTCAAGCACACATCGGATGAAGAATCTGTAAAAAATGATGGTGCAGCGCCTGTAATGGGGGCGGGCGAATTGGGACCTCAATTCGTACCACCGTATCAAATTTCTCGTTCAGGAGTAATTCCACACGGCACAACTATTCACTTAACAGGTAACATAACGGAATCTAAAGAAAACGTGGCGCCTCATATTGCTAACCTTTGGGAACAACAATATTTAGCGGTATCACCAACCATGGGTATTAATCCTGAGAAAGATTTAATAAAAGGCTCTCGTAAGAAACCTGCATGGACAGAACTTCCTCGCGAAGCGCAAGAAAACGGAGGGCTTAACAGTGGACGTGCCTATTTTGAGAAAATTTTTAATTATGACGATTTTGGTGCTAAATTCCCTTTCACCGTGCAACCGAATTTAAAGTTAACGGATGCCAACGAAAAACTAAAATTTAAAAGATACGACATGATTGAGCTAGACTCGTTACACAATACAGGTGTTCAAGGTGGTATTATTAATAATGTTATGGTTGAGCGTTACTGTAGAGTCGCTAGAATGCGCTATCGTATGTGGATAGAAGAATTACACGATGAGGAGTTCGGAGGGATTATCGAACAGCTGCAATATGAACAGATTGTAGATTTCGAATTCATGTTTGGTTCAACTGGCGGTACAACACTTTGGCCACATATACAGGTTAACACATTACGCCGCGAGAAAGACATTCCGGTAAACAGACGTCTGCCATCAATTCAACTCCCAACGGAGGCTCCTGAAAAAGCAGTCGATGATGTGCCGGCTCCAATGGTTTGCCCAATGGGACATTCACGTCGTGGTTAAGCCTAATAACAAGTAAATTCGAGGTAGGAAGAATATTTTTAGTTCGAATAAAATACAGAATGAATTTAGTATTGAAAACTAGCTAAATAGCACAATGAAAAGCTGTTATTTGGCTAGTTTTTTTTGGTATTAGTTATATAAGAAATTTTTTAAATTATTTGAGTGAAATTTATATTAACGTAACAATTTTAAGCACTTGTTTAATTTTTATTCTTCGCTTTTAAACCAACTCTTTTATTATAAATAGTACTTGGCATTACAATAAATTAGCTTATAATACAGTCTTCAAAGCAATTTTACATAATGTCTAATTATAGCTATCTAATTTGTGAAATACATTTGTATCATAATGTATTGCGTTATGTACACTTTGCTTTGGTAAAAAGCGCATTACATATACCAACAGTTATTTCATTTTTTTCTTTCTCAAATTTCCTTTAAAAATGTAATGGAATACGCTTTGCCCGAAACGACGATAGGAGTGAAGTGGGAATGTGTATGGAATGACTAATGATATAAAGA
This sequence comes from Tenacibaculum sp. M1.3A, assembly GCF_057732375.1. Taxonomy (NCBI): domain Bacteria; kingdom Pseudomonadati; phylum Bacteroidota; class Flavobacteriia; order Flavobacteriales; family Flavobacteriaceae; genus Tenacibaculum; species Tenacibaculum sp. M1.3A. Next base: position 269,603 of record NZ_JBYJEF010000001.1, read on the forward strand.
TTAAAATTCAAGTTTTGATTACATCATTAATCATATATTTGCTTATGTCAATTCCCAATATTCCATCTCTATCAAAAATTATTAATCAAGGCAGTGAAGGAGGTCTTGAGTTCGCCCGAATAATGAATCAACTTCTATTTGAAGATTCTCAAATTTACGAGTATTACTTTCAAACGTTTTCTGATTCAGCGGGAGATTTTAAAGGTGTAGATGCCATAATGAAAAAAGGTTTTAAAAAAATTGGGGTTCAATATAAATTCTTTGAAGGGAATCCTAAAAACAACAAGTCAAATTTAAAGAAATCTTTATTTAATGCCATTGATAATTTTCCTGATATGGATGAATGGATTTTGGTTACTCCTGATAATTTTACCAAACATGGAATGCAATGGTTAGAAGAAACCACATCTTTGACTAATTTAACTATAAAACATTGGGGGCATTCTGAAATAATAACCTTCATGCTTAAATATCCTCAAATAGGAAAAAAATATTATCATCCACAAGTATTCCAAAATTATACTTCTTCTCTCGATAGAGAACCTACTAAGTCCGAATTAAATGACTTTTTTAATCAATTTACAAACCCTGAAATTGACAGAAGAGTTATTTTTTTAAATGCACAACCGAATATTACAGATATAAAAAAAATATTTAGCGAAGACATTTATAAAGAAGTTAGTGATAATATGTATTTATTATATAGAGATGTTTTTGAATCAGATAAAAGTTTAAAATCAGATGGAAGGGATATAAGTAACTTAAGAATCTTATCTACATCTGTAAAGGAGTTAAAAGAAAGAAAGAAAGAAAGAAAGAGTAAATTGCCAGGTGGAATGACAATGGTCCAAAATGAATATGAGTGTTTTAATCCAAATATTACTTTCTACACATTAAAAGTAGGAGGAATTTCTTATAGTGTTTGGTGTTTTGTAAACGGGAAATGGGTTTTTATTCCAAAACCTTGGAGAATGATTTACAGCATATATGATTTAAGAAAAAGTAAAAAGATAAATAGAATAATTCGTTGGTTGAAAATACTTGGTATAAAAACTGATGAATTAAAAGCTATAGATATAGTCGTTAATCGTATTATTCATGATTTAAATTCTAATAAAAATTAAATTGCCTTTTGGTTTCCAAAAGGATTATTTTAAAGTTATTTCTTTTTTTCTTATCAAATATTTCTTTAGAAAATGTAATGGAATACTCTTTGCCCGAAGCGACGATAGGAGCGAAGTGGGAATGTGTGTGTAATGGGAATTAATTTGAATTATTTTCAACTAATTACGAATTTCTGTAAAAAATTACTGCTTCATTAAGGTGTTTTTACTCTAAATATATGTAAAAATTATGATGGAAATTAAAGCTATTAAACCTGGTCCAAAACCAAAAAAAGATGATGGGTCATTAGACAAAAGAAGACGAGTTACACCAGAAAAAAAGAAAGATTATCCTCCATTAAAAAAACACAAAAATGAAAAGGGTGATTAATATAAGTGACTATTAAAATGGCTTGTTTTTATCTAATATTAATTTGTATATTTATTTTTAGACTATTTAATATTTTTGTTTTATAACATTTTGATTTTTAGATGTTAAAAACAATGTTTAAGTTAAATACTCGGGAATATATTGTATATGTCAGAAACTATAACTTTATCTACAGCTAATATTAATGAATATAAAAGAGAGCCAATAAATAATAATTCTTTTATCATTAATAAAATTATTTTTGAATAATTAACTATTATGTTAAATAGAAATTAGAATTAAAGAAAACGACCTCAGAAGGTTTTGGTTAAAACAATAGGTTAAATGAGCGTCCATATTTTAGATGGTTAGTACTAAATACTGTTGGTTATATTAAGTTTGATGCTAATTTAAAAGAAATTTAACGAGTTACAATCTATTCTAAAATATAGCGAATGAACCGTAATTGTTTCCAAAAGTATCTGAAGCCTTGAATTTTTGTTTCTTTTGTTTCAAGACAAAAGATAACGCAAGAAATTAAAAAAGATTAATTGAAACTAGAATTTAAGCAAGTGTATAGAAATTATCTCGTTAGAGTAATTTCTATACACTTGCGCATAGTTAAACGAAAATCTCCTAAAAAAAATATAAACGGAATTATCTTCAAATACGAGAATTTCATTGTGTTTAAAAATTTAAAGCTTTTTTCAGCTTTAAGTTTTAAAAAGCAATCTGAGCGATTTTGGCAAGAGGCAATTTTACATAATGTCTAATTATAGCTACAAATTTATAGTTCGAATGTTTCTTGAGAATCGCGTATTTTAAAAATAATGAATGATTATATATATTATTATAAAATAATTTATTTAACATAATATGAAATTCTCACGAATACTTAAAATATCTAATTATAATGCCCCAAGTAATACAGTTTATTGTAGAACGTAAACACTCTGGGATATTTAACATAATATCATCATAGCTATCAAATAGTACGAAATACATTTGTACTATAATTAATATTATGTTAAATAGATTATTTTGTAATAAAGAGTTATTAATTAATAGTACTCATAATAAACTCCCTATTTTTGCCGGATGCAAAAACAAAAAAAATCAAAATTAGAATTTATAGGTTTAATGGCTGCCTTAATGTCGTTAGTTGCATTATCTATAGATGCATTGTTACCGGCTTTAGAACAAATAGGTATCAGTATTAATATACCACAAAACTCAGACGATAATCAGTTATTAATAACCATGATATTTTTAGGATTGGGATTTGGTCAACTAATTTCAGGACCAATATCAGATAGTTTAGGAAGAAAACCTGTAATATATTTTGGCTTTATCGTTTTTGTTATTGCCAGCTTTATATGTATCAGCGCTACGAGTATAGAAATGATGGTTTTTGGTAGAATATTACAAGGTATTGGTTTATCTGCCCCAAGAACAATTAGTATTGCTATGGTAAGAGATAGTTTTGAAGGTAATTATATGGCCAAAATAATGTCTTTTATTGTGGTTATTTTCATTCTAGTTCCTGTTGTAGCACCTGCTATTGGTAAATTAATGCTTGATGCTTTTGGTTGGAAATTTATATTTTATAGTCAATTAATATATGGTTTTATTGTTATGATTTGGTTATGGAAGCGCCAACCAGAAACATTAAAGAAAGAAAACAGAACAGCCTTGTCTTTTAGTCTTTTTATTGAAGGAACAAAGGAATTTTTAAAACATAAACAAGCCGTTGTATTTACCTTAATATCTGGGTTTATAACAGGTTCTTTTATGGTGTATTTAAGTGCTTCACAACGTATTTTTCAGGTACAATATGATTTAGTAAATGAATTTCCTTACATATTTGCAGGTTTAGCAATATCGGTAGGATTTGCAACTTTTTTAAACGGAACTTTTGTGATGAGATTTGGAATGTTTAAATTAGTTTCTACATTCTCAATTATTTTTACTTTAATTCCAATTTTATATATCATTTTATTTTATGGAAAAGAAAATCCTAGTATTACTGTATTAATACCTTTTTTTGCCATACAGTTTTTCTCTATCGGTTTTCTTTTCGGAAATTTAAGAGCTTTAGCAATGCAACCTGTTGGTCATATAGCAGGTGTTGGAGCTGCAATAAACGGGTTCGTATCTACAATTATGGCAGTTCCTATTGCTACTCTTATTGGAAAATATGTTGAAACCACTACCCTGCCTTTGTTTGTTGGTTTTTTAATTTGCGGAATTTTATCGTTATTATTATTGAACTTTACGAAGTTAAAAATTACAAATAATTAAATTTTATGAGCCTTACTATTCTTTTTGAAGACGATTATGTACTTTGTGTTGCCAAACCTAATAATGTAGTTGTACATCATGCACATCATTCTAGAAATGTTTCTGATGAAGAATCTTTATTGCAATTATTATTCAATCAATTCGGTCATAAATTTTATCCGATACATCGATTAGATAGAAAAACTTCAGGAATCATTTTATTCGCTAAAGAAACCAAACATGTTTCTAAATTTCAGGAGTTATTTACAAGTAATGAGATTCAAAAAACATATTACGGAATTGTAAGAGGGCATTCTCCAGAAAGTAAAGTGATTAACTCACCTGTAAAAGGAAGAGATTCTGATGTTTATAAAGAGGCAGAAACACATTTAAAAACGATTGCTAATGTTATTGTTGATATTCCTGTAAAACCTTACGATAGCTCTCGATATAGCTTAGTAGAAATGAAACCTACCACAGGAAGATTACACCAATTGCGTATCCATATGAATAAAATTAGCCATCCACTTATTGGCGATCCAAAATATGGTGACAAGAATCATAATGTAATGTTTATTGATAATTTTAGCTGTGAAAACTTATTCTTACATGCATATTCTTTAGAATTTATACATCCTTTTTCGAATGAAAAACAACTAATAAAGGCTGATTTACCAAATGACTGGAATATCGTTTTTAAACGTTTTAATTGGAGTGTTTAAGGAAACAATATTAAAAATAATAGAGGAAAAATCAAACCTAATAACGCTAACTTCCATCCTCTTTTAGAAAATCCGTTTTTACCTGCTGGGATTAAAATACCTGTAATAGCGATTAATAACATTGCCGCACCAAAAATATCAGAATACCAGATCCAAAAATTATTTGTTGATTTATGTAAGTACATAGCATGACCAATAATTGGTACTTTTCGCTTAAACTCTAAACTACCAGCACCAGATTTCATATCAACATCTAAAATGGTATTATTTTTATAGTATACTCTAAGTTTATTATCTCTTAATCTGTGGCCATCATATTTTAAATTAAAATCTTTAGTAGCCTCTATAAGGAGCTCTTTGGTTATTTTTTTAGAATCTTCTGGCAAAATAATCGCTACTTCTTTGTTTTCGTAGGTATAATCCATCGGATACCAATCTCCTCTATGGTTTAATATAATTCCCGAAAAAGAAAAAGCGATAATTAAACCTACATAAAAATAGGCAAAATCTCTATGTAAACTACGATTTGTTACTTTCATTAAATTTATTTTTTAGAGGAAAACAAATATATCAGTATTAACTTTAAATAATATTTATAAACAAAAAAGGTTGACAATTACGTCAACCTTTTTTGTTTAAATATACATTTTTAAATTTCCTGAAAAATAGCGTGCATTAAACGTTTTTTGTCATTAATGCTTTCCTCTAAAGAAATCATAGTTTCTGTTCTGTTTACACCAACAATATCATCTATTCTATAAATAATATCTTTTGCATCGTTTGTACTTTTAGCCCTTACTTTACAAAAAATATTGTATTTACCAGCAGTAACATAAGCAACAGTTACATTTGGTATTAAGCGCAAACTATCTAAAACATGCGACGTCATTGATGTTTTTTCTAAATATACACCTACATGAGCTATAAAAGTATATCCCATTTTATCGTAATTCAATGTTAATGTAGAACCTTGAATAATGCCTTCATCTTCCATTTTTTTAACACGTACGTGAATAGTACCTGCTGATACTAATAACTTTTTTGCAATGTCGGTAAAAGGAGTACGCGCGTTTTCAATTAAAATATCTAAAATTTGATGATCAATCTCATCTAATACAAACTTTTTCATTTTTTTGTTTTATTCAAGTAATATTGCTAAAATATGGTTTTTTTCTATTTAAAAAAGACTTTTATTGAGAAATGTTTATTTTTTTATCTTTTTCCTTGATTTCTTTATGTCCTAAATACGAAGATAAATCGCCTTCTTTTTCTTTAATTAAAGTCGGTGCAAATTTACTGTTTTCTATTTTCTCTACATACTGATATGCCACATCTTTTTGATTATTTTTTGATCTATAAATAACATCATAGAAGTTCTTGATATTGTTTGGTATAGATAAATAATCTAAGTGATTTTTGAAGTTTTCAGCAACCGAAATATGATATATTCCTTGTAAAACAGCAAAGAAATTATACTTTCTTACGATTTCTCGTTCGTAATCATTCGGATAATGACCTGCTTCTATCAAAATAGTGTTATGCCCTAATTTCTGAAAATTATCTCCCGTTGCAGTTGGGTAAAATTCATCAGTATAACGACCAATATAATTTGGAATTATTTTTTGCAGTAAGTCGTTCATAGAAACAATAACATTCATGGTTTCTATACGACCTTTTGTTATTTTGCGAGTTTCTTCTTCTGAAGGAGCTAAAAATGAAATAGTAGCCGGATTTTTGGTTCCTTCTACCCCAAAAATAGTTCTTTGATCATGAAGATTAAAACAAAAATCAGGTTTAAAGGTATCTAGTATGCTACGTAACAACTTACTTTCTTTAGCTTGTAAAGCAACAGCATCTCTATTTAAATCAATTCCGTTAGCATTAACACGCGTATATACCTCTGCCCCATCAGGATTTAACATTGGTATAATTTTTATAGTACAGTTTTTTAAAATTGCGGTAACTATTTTATTTTTTGGATGTAATTTTATGAAATTTAAAAAATCGAATACTGCTTTTGTACCAGTACTTTCATTACCGTGCATTTGGCTCCATACAAGAATTTTTCTTTTACCGGATCCTAATTTTAATTGATAAATATCCTTACCTATTTCAGACTTACCTATAATTTTATGTCCGATATTTTTACCTAAATCATCATAAAGAGGCTTAATATTATTAAGTGTAATATACCTTCCTGATATTTTTTTTTCTTTAATTTCAGAATAATGTTCTTCTAAAAATGTAGTGTTTAAAAGATTCATATTATAAAGTAAACCAATCTTTAATTAATTCTTTTTCTATAGGTTGGGTTGTAGCATGTATATAATCGTTTTTAACCATATCATACATATAATCTTTAGACCATTCTTCTATATTTTCAGTTAAGGTTTTTAAAGAATTACAAATAAATTGTATTTCTGTATCTGTAATTGTAGGATGTACAGACAAACGTACCCAACCTGGTTTATCAGTATTACAACCTTCTAATATTTGATCTTTTATTTTGTTTGATTTATCTAAATCTACATTTAATAAAAAGTGACCATAAGTTCCCGCACAAGAACATCCTCCTCTTGTTTGAATTCCGAAACGATCGTTTAATAATTTAACTACTAAATTGAAATGATACTTTTCATAATAGAAAGAAAAAATACTCAATCGATCTTTATGGTTTGGAGCTAAAATTTTTACTCCATCTAAATTTTCTAAGCAATTAAAAATAATAGGATTTATTTCATCCTCTCGTTGCTTCATTTTATCAGTACCCATCTGATTTTTTAACTGAATAGACAACGCTATTTTAATGGTTTGTAAAAAAGCAGGAGTTCCTCCATCTTCACGGGTTTCAACATCATCAAAATAATCATGCCCTCCCCAGGGATTAGTGTAACTAACAGTTCCACCACCTGGATTATCAGGAACCATGTTTTTATATAATTTTTTATTAAAAATCAATACACCAGAACTTCCCGGTCCTCCTAAAAATTTATGGGGAGAAAAGAAAACAGCATCTAAATACTCATCTTCATTTTCTGGATGCATATTTATATCAACATAAGGCGCCGAACAAGCAAAATCAACAAAACATAAACCGCCATATTTATGAATTAATGAAGCTACTTTATGATAATCTGTTTTAATACCTGTTACATTAGAACCTGCAATAATCGATGCTATTTTTATAGGCCTATCTATATACTCTTTTATAATTTCTTCAAACATTTCTAGGCATATAATACCCTCACTATTACAAGGTACAACAGCAACATCTGCAATTGTTTCTATCCAAGATGTTTGGTTAGAGTGATGCTCCATATGGCTTACAAAAACAATAGGACGTTTCTCTTCAGGTATTTCTGTGTTTTCCTTTAAGTTCTCAGAAACCTTTAGACCTAAAATTCGTTGAAATTTATTTACAACTCCCGTCATTCCTGATCCTTCAGTAATTAACACATCATCCTTTGATGCGTTTACATGGCGTTTAATTATGTTTCTTGCTTCATGATACGCTAATGTCATGGCGGCTCCTGAAGTTGATGTTTCGGTATGTGTATTTGCTACAAATGGGCCAAATTCATTTAGTAATTTTTCTTCTATAGGTCTGTATAATCTACCACTAGCAGTCCAATCAGTATATAACATTTTTTGTTCTCCATAAGGAGATGTATATGTTTGATTGATACCAACAATGTTTTTTTTAAACTTAGCAAAATAGTGTTCTAAATTCATAATCTTAATATTGTTTTTATGGTCTAAAATTAGAGTTCTACTAAGAGTTAGCCTAAACGGTTTATAATATTAACTAATTTGTAACTTTTGTTTATTTAAAATCTAAACTTACCTCCTATTAAAATAGTGTTTTCAAAGAAATAAAAACTTTAATATTATATTTTAAAGCCACACTTTTATAGGTGATTTTTTATTTTATTATTTGTTCTATTTCTGATATAAATCGCTCTGCAAGTGTATCTGCATTTTCTTGACTTGTACTTTCTGTATAAATTCTAATAATAGGTTCGGTATTCGATTTACGTAGGTGTACCCATTCGGTATCAAAATCAATTTTTACTCCATCAATTGTATTCACATCTTCGTCTTTGTATTTAGAAGCCATTGTTTCTAAAATTTTATCAACATCGATTTGAGGTGTTAATTGTATTTTATTTTTACTCATAAAGTAACTAGGATACGAATCTCTTAACTCTTTACAAGACATTTTTTTATGTGCCAAGTGCGATAAAAATAATGCAACACCAACTAATGAATCACGACCATAATGAGAAGCTGGGTAAATAATACCTCCATTACCTTCACCACCGATAACAGTATCGGTATCCTTCATCATTTGTACTACATTTACTTCTCCTACTGCAGATGCTGTATATTTTCCGCCATGTTTTTCGGTAACATCACGCAATGCTCTTGATGATGACAAGTTAGAAACCGTGTTTCCGCCTCCTAATCTTCCTAAAACATAATCTGCACAAGCTACTAGAGTATATTCTTCACCAAACATAGAACCGTCTTCAGATATCAACGCTAGACGATCAACATCAGGGTCAACAACAATACCTAAGTCAGCTTTTTTCTTAACTACTAATTTAGAAATATCTGTTAAGTTCTCTTTTAAAGGTTCTGGATTGTGAGGAAACTGCCCGTTTGGTTCACAGTATAACTCTATACATTTAACTCCCAATTCTTTTAACAAGGCAGGAATAAAAATTCCCCCTGTAGAATTAACTCCGTCAACAACAACTTTAAACTTGGCCTTTTTAATTGCTTTTACATCAACTAAATCCAATTTTAAAACTTCTTTGATATGTTTTTTTAAGTATTTTTTATTTTTCTTGTAAGTCCCTAAATCATCAACTTCAGCAAAAGTGAAATCTTCACTATCTGCTAATCGTAAGATTTCTTCTCCATCAGCACCATTTAAAAACTCTCCTTTCTCATTTAATAGCTTTAAAGCATTCCATTGCTTCGGATTATGAGAAGCGGTTAAAATAATTCCTCCTTCTGCTTTTTCTAACGGAACAGCAACTTCAACGGTTGGTGTTGTAGATAATCCTAAATCAATTACATTAATACCTAAACCGACTAAAGTATTTGCTACTAAATTACTAATCATTTTACCCGAAATACGAGCGTCTCTTCCAATAACAACTTTAATATCCTTTTCATTCGGATTTCTTTTTTGAATAAATGCTCCGTAAGCAGCAGCAAATTTAACAGCATCAACTGGAGTAAGGTTTTCACCGGTGTTTCCTCCTATTGTTCCTCTAATTCCTGATATAGATTTTATAAGTGTCATCCTTCTTTTTATTTTTAACAAATATACTAGTATTTAAGAAAACACTGACACTTCAAAAGAGGTTTAACTGTAACAAAAGTTACATAAAAAATGTTTAAAAGAAAAAAGCTTCTTAAATAATTTTAAGAAGCTTTTTATTTAATCTATCACTGTAGATGTTGTTGTAATAGTATTATTTTCATCTAGAGTTATTTTATAATTTCTACAAAATTGCATAGATACTGTTTCTACAACTTCTGTTTTATCTTCTAAAACAATAGTGTATTCAATTTCTCCAGCAGCATAACTTACAGACTCAGAAGACATACCTGGCTCTATATTATTAATATTTTCTGTATTTACTTCAGAAGTTTTAATTTGCACACTTACAGCTACAGTTCCATTATTTATAACTCTTGCTGAAGGATCTTGGTTATCACATCCTGAACAACTGTTTAAACTTATAATTAAAATCAACGTTAATAAAGCACCTATTATTCTTTTGTAAAATTTCATAATTATGATTTTTATGTTTATTCAGCAAAATAATAATAATAATACATCTGTTTTTTGTACAAAAAAAACCGCTACTTGCGTAGCGGTTTTAAAATTTATGATTTCAGGAGATTATTTTCCTTCCATTTTTCTTTTTAATTCAGCTAATCCACCAATATCTCCTAAAGTAGTTTTTTCTACGTCAGCAGCTTTTTTAGCAGCAGCTTTGATGTTTTTCTTTTCTTCTTCCTTGAAAAGAGAAGTATGAGAAACAACAATTCTACGGTATTCTTTACTAAATTCAGTAACGATGAACTGTACAGCATCACCTTTTTCTAATTTAGAACCGTCTTCTTTTTCTAAGAAACGAGTTGGAGCGAATGCTTCGATACCATCTGCAAATACTACAGTTGCACCTTTATCATTCTTCTCTTTAATAGAACCTTCGTGAGTAGATCCGATTGTGTACGTAGCTTCATGAGCATCCCAAGGGTTATCTTGAGTTTGCTTGTGACCTAAGTTTAACTTACGGTTCTCTACATCTAATTCTAATACTTGAACTTCTAATTTATCACCAACAGTTACAAAATCTGATGGGTGCTTAATTTTCTTAGTCCAAGATAAATCAGAGATATACACTAATCCGTCAATTCCCTCTTCTAATTCTACGAATACACCAAAATTAGTGTAATTACGTACAGTACCAGTATGAGTAGAGTTTACAGGGTATTTAGCTGTAATATCAGTCCATGGATCTGGGTGTAATTGCTTCATCCCTAAAGACATTTTACGATCTTCACGATCTAATGTTAAGATTTGAGCTTCTACTTCGTCACCAACTTTTACGAAATCTTGCGCAGAACGTAAGTGCGTAGACCAAGACATTTCAGAAACGTGAATTAATCCTTCAACACCTTCTTCAACTTCTACGAATGCACCATAATCAGCTAAAACAACAACTTTTCCTTTTACTTTATCTCCAACTTTTAAGTCAGTATTTAAAGCTTCCCAAGGATGAGCAGATAATTGTTTTAATCCTAATTGGATTCTAGATTTGTTATCATCAAAGTCTAAAATTACAACATTTAATTTCTGATCTAATTCAACAACCTCATTCGGGTGGTTGATACGAGACCAAGATAAATCAGTAATATGTACTAATCCGTCAACACCACCTAAATCAACAAAGACACCATAAGAAGTAATGTTTTTAACAACACCTTCTAATACTTGTCCTTTTTCTAATTGACCGATGATTTCTTTTTTCTGATCTTCTAAATCTGCTTCGATTAACGCTTTATGAGATACTACTACGTTCTTAAATTCGTGGTTGATTTTCACAACTTTGAATTCCATAGTTTTCTCTACATACTGATCGTAATCTCTAATAGGTTTCACGTCAATTTGAGAACCTGGTAAGAATGCTTCAATACCAAATACATCAACGATCATACCTCCACGAGTTCTACACTTAACAAAACCGTTAACGATTTCACCAGTTTCATGTGCATTATTAACACGTTCCCATGCTTTAATTACACGTGCTTTTTTGTGAGATAATACCAATTGACCAGAAGCATCTTCTCTTTTGTCAACTAATACTTCTACTGTATCACCAACTTTTAAACTTGGGTTGTAACGAAATTCGTTTAAAGAAATTACTCCCTCTGATTTAGAGTTGATATCGATAATTGCATCTCTATCAGTAATTCTTGTAACGGTACCTTCAATTACATCACGCTCGTTTACGAATCCTACTGTACCTTCTAAGGCTTTTTCGAATTCTTGTAATTTAGATTCATCAACTTCATCAATACCTTCTTCGTATTTATGCCAGTTAAATGTTGCTAAAAATTCTGCTGGATTTACTGTAACTGCTTCTGCAGTTGTTTTTGTTTCTTCAGACATTCTGAATAATACTTTGTATCTTTTTGTTAGCCAGATTCTTAACAACACTAACGCTAAGAGAAATTTATATAAATTTTATTTTCTCATTCCTTTTATAAATCTGTTATTGTAAAAAGGAGTGCAAATTTACGAAGTTTTATTTAAATAACCTATAAAGGTTTTGGTTTTAAGTAAGTTGACTAAGAAATATTACTACTCGTTTATAAACATCAATACAGGTGTTAAACTTTCTGTAGGACTTTCTTCCATAGGAGTATGCCCAACTTCTTTTAAGATTACTAAACTATTATTAGGTAAGTCTTTTTGAAATTGATACGCATTTTTTAAAGGAATTAAAAAATCTTCTGCTCCCCAAAGTACCAATGTTGGTTGCTTGATTGTTTTAATTTTAGCATACGAACTTGCTGGTGATTTCATATTAAAACGATCTACAAAAGCCTGACGATTCCCTTCTCTTAAGGTTAGATCAAAATAGCGCTCTACTAAAGAATCGGTTACTTTAGATGTATCATAATACACATTCTCTACACTCGATTTCACTACAAAACGAGGCGTTATATACGTAAGTAGCTTGCTAAGAACAGGTGTTTGAGCTATTTTAAAAGCAACAGGAACACTTTTATATTCGATAGGATAACCAGCAGCATCAATTAAAATTAATTTTGATACCATCGTTGGTTCTTTTACCGTAAAATTCCATGCTATTTGTCCGCCTAAAGAATTACCTGCTATAATACATTTTTCAATAGCTAACTTTTTTAAAAAACTAGCTACAAAATCGGTGTAATTGGTCATCGAATAATTACGATCAGGAAATGGACCTGTTAATCCGTATGCAGGAAGATCCATTCTTAATACTCTTTTTGTTTTCTTTAAAGTATCCGTCCAAGCATTAAAAGTGTGTAAACTTGATCCTGTACCGTGAATAAGTACAATTGGAATTGAATCATTTTTATTTCCTTCATCACGATAATGAACCTCCATTCCGTTTACAGAAATAAAAGAAGAAGCTTCGTTTGCATATTTTTCTTTCAATTTATTTAAAGGAATATCTCGATGCCCATATAAAAAGGTTATTCCAATAACACTCAATAAAACAAATGCTAAAGTGATTTTAAGAGTTTTGATAAAATATTTCATTGATTATAGAAAACTGTTAGGATATATTATTAAAAATTTATTTTTTCGGAATTTGATTCATTGCATGCTCAGCGATTGCTGTAATTGACAATGACGGATTAACTCCCGGATTTGCAGAAATCATAGATCCATCAATAATATAAAGATCTTTGTAACCAAAAACCTCATTATTTTTATTGATAACACCCTCTGAAGGATTTTCGCTCATTACCGCACCACCTAAAACATGCGCTGTTGAAGGAATTCCGGCTAATGTTTCTAAGGCAAACGATGTACTTACGCCATTTACAGCCTTACTATATTCTTCTACTAACTTTCGAGATTCTTTAATAAACGGAGTTGGTTTTTTACCTGTGCTTACAGTTGAAGTCATTGATCCAAAAATATTTCTTTTAAATCGAAGCGTACTATCTAAAGTTTGCATAAAAAGCAGCACCACCGTTTTCTTTGCCCAACTATTAGCAAAATAAATTTTAAAATATTTAATAGGCGATTTTATTAAAGACACAAATATCATAGCGATACGAGCAAAAACATTTGTGTTTGTAACATATGGTAAGTGCAAAAACTTCCAAGCGTTAGAACCTTCTGCATACCTAACAATTTCTAGGTGAGAGTTCTCATCAGTATCTAAAATACTACCAATTGCTACACCTTTTGAATAATTCTTGCCTTTTTCGAGACTAGATACACTTACTAAAGTTTCATTATTTGTTCTTATATCTTGCCCTAATCTGTCAGAAATATTAGGTAATGAATTTATTTTAAGCTTTAATAAAAGTTTAACTGTGCCCATCACTCCGCCTGAAAAAACTACACCTTTACTTTTAATTTTTCTCTTTTTGGTGAAAAATTTTGTGCTGGTTTTTATAGCAATTTCGTAACCTGTATTGCCATCGTTTAAAGTTGTAGGAATAACATCATAAACTTCGTTTTCTGCTATTATTTCTGCACCCAATTTTTGAGCTAAGTACAAGTAGTTTTTATCTAAAGTGTTTTTAGAATTATTCCTGCACCCTGTCATACAAGCTCCACAAAAATTACAACCTGTTCTTTCTGGGCCTTTACCATTAAAATATGGATCTTTTTTAGTTACATTTTCTTCACCAAAATATATAGCAACATCAGGAGCGTCAAACTTATCCTCCATTCCTAATTTTTTGGCTACTTTTTTTAGCCCGATATCTCCATCAAATAATTGTGGATTTTTTGCTGCCCCAAGCATTCGCAAAGCTTCTTTATAATAAGGTACTAATTCGGTTTCCCAGTCTTTTAAGTTACTCCAACTACCAGTTTTAAAAAAAGTTGATTTAGGAACAGGCAATGTATTTGCATACACCAAAGAACCACCGCCAACACCAGTACCCGATAGTATTGCCACATGTTTAAATATGGTTAATTTCATGATACCAAAAAAACGCAATCTTGGCATCCAAAGCCATTTTTTAAAATTCCAGTTTGTTTTAGGGAAATCTTTAGCCTTAAACCATTTTCCTTTTTCAACCACTAAAACCTTGTATCCTTTTTCTGATAATCTTAAAGCACTTACAGAACCACCAAAACCACTACCAATTATTATATAATCGTATTCTTTCTCTAAACTCACAGATCTATATTTAAAGCGTTATTATTTAAGGTTAATTAGAATTACTATGTTTATTTACTATTCTTTTTCTATAAATAAATAGTTTAACTTTTTGCTGTTAAAAGTAGCGTTAAATACTTTTATCTCATTACTTAACAACTCGTTAAAAACCTTTAATTGTACATTTATTTTTTGTTTTAACTCATTTTTTACAGCAATATCTTGTTCGGTTGGTGCGAAATCTCCCATACTTATTAAGCTGTTTAAATGCCCTAGTTTATTGGTTAATCGAATCGGGAAGTTTAACGGGTCTTGCCCGCTTCTGTTTTTTGTTTGATATAAGGCTTCCTCAATTTTTGTGAATTGCTTTTTTAAATCTCTTGCTTTTTCTATCAAATCTTTTACCAACGAATTATTTTTATATTGTTTTTGAAAAGCTGATAATTGAGCATTGATATTTCTGATTTTTTTGATAGATTTATGAGCATTATCCATCGTTATATTTACATCTTTTATAAAATCGAATTGCTTTTCCATGTCAGCTTGTGTACTTTCAGCTCTTGGATCTGCAAGAATGGTAAACGCTTGTTCTTGAGTTTTTCCATTTACATTTAAACTCACTTTATAAACTCCTGGTAAGGCTTTCGGCCCCTTTAAACTTGCCCACCATAATATCATTCCTTTTAGCTTTTCTGCGCCTTTATAAGTCATGCTCCAGATATATTGGTTCCCTCCTTTTTTAGCGACCAACACGTTTTTCTTTTTATTCGCTGTACTTACCGACTTTATAGTGTCGCCTTTTATATCTAAATAGGTTAATGAAATGGTATCTTTCTTTTTATCATAATCTTTTAAGTTAAAAAAAGTAACCACACCATTAGGCTTATTTGTTCCTAATGTTTTACTACCTTTTTTACTACCGCCACGCATTCTGTATGTATCTTTTGGCTTGAATAACATATTCTCTTTTAATTTATTATTCATTAATTGATGAATAACCGTTAAATCATCAATCATCCATAAACTTCTACCTTGCGTTGCTACTATTAAACTATTATCTTTAATGGTTAAATCAGTAATTGGTACAATAGGTAAATTTAATTGAAATGGCTTCCAATTTTTACCATCATCAAAAGAAATATACATTCCCGTTTCTGTACCTGCATACAATAACCCTTTGCGTTTAGGATCTTCGCGAACAACACGTGTAAAATGCTCTGGATTAATTCCGTTTGTAATTTTAGTCCAAGATTTCCCGTAGTCTGTTGTTTTATATAAATACGGAGTAAAATCCCCTGTCTTATATTTTGTCCCAGCTACATAACAAGTACCTTCATCAAAAGCACTTGGTTCAATGCTATTTATCATCATCCATTCTGGCATTCCTTTTGGCGTTACATTTTGCCAAGTTTCACCTCCGTTTTTTGTGATATGAATTAATCCATCATCACTACCAACCCAAAGTAAACCTTCTTTTAATGGCGATTCTTGCGCTGCAAAAATAGTACAATAATATTCTACTGATGTGTTGTCTTGAGTAATTGGTCCTCCTGATGATTTTAATTTATCAGGATCGTTTCTTGTTAAATCATCACTAATAATTTTCCATGACTGCCCTTCGTTTTCGGTTACGTGAACATGTTGCGAAAAAGTGTATAATTTATTTGGATTATGTTTTGAAAACATGATAGGAAAATTCCATTGAAAACGATATTTCATACCTTCTGCTCCATGTCCCATAGGATTATCTGGCCAAACATTAATTGCACGTACAGTTCCTGTTTTATGATTAACTCGTGTTAAAAAACCATCGTAACTTCCACCATAAACAATATCATTATCTTTAGGGTCAACAGCAATATGTGCCGATTCTCCACCTGCGGTAGATTCCCAATCATTCTCGGTTATAGCTCCTCCATCAGTTCTATGCGGAATTCTGATGGTTGAATTATCCTGCTGAGCAGCGTAAATACGATACGGAAAATGATTGTCTGTAGTAACTCTATAAAACTGCGATGTTGGTTGGTTGTGATAAGTACTCCAAGTTTTGCCACCATCATAAGTAACTTGCGCTCCACCATCATCACCTATAATCATACGATCTGGGTTTTCTGGGGCTATCCATAAATCATGATGATCTCCATGTGGTGCATTATGTGTACTAAAAGTTTTTCCACCATCCACACTTTTATGATAGCGTACATTTAAAACGTACACTTTATCAACATCTTTAGTATCAGCATAAACACGAGTATAATACCAAGCACGTTGACGGATTTTACGCTCGCTATTTACTTGTTCCCACGTTTCGCCGCCATCATTACTTTGGTACAAACCACCTTTATCTTTATTTTCTACAATAGCCCAAACACGCTGGTTATTAACTGGAGATACTGTTACACCAATAATACCTAAAGTACCTTCTGGAAATCCTTTTTTTGTTGAAATCTCCGTCCATGTTTCTCCGCTATCTGTACTTTTCCATAACGCTGAACCTTCTCCTCCAGAGTTTAAACTGTACGGAGTTCTATTAATTCGCCATGTAGATGCATATAAAATTCGTGGATTTGTAGGGTCCATTTGTAAATCTACAACTCCTGCATGTTCGTTAGAGAACAACGTCTTCTTCCATGTTTTACCGCCATCAATACTTTTATAAACACCACGTTCTTGAGTTGGTTTATATAAATTCCCCATAACTCCTGCATAAACAATGTTAGAATTTGTTGGGTGAATTGCTATTCTAGGAACATGTCTTGAATTTTTCAATCCAGCATTTGTCCAAGTTATACCTGCATCAACAGTTTTCCAAATACCATAACCAGAGGAAACATTACCTCTTACTGTTTTTTCACCACCACCAACATACATAACATTAGGATCGGATTTTGATACCGAAATCGCTCCGATACTTCCTCCAAAAAAACCATCCGAAATGTTCTCCCATTGTCTACCACCGTTTGTTGTTTTCCAGATTCCACCACCAGTTGATCCAAAATAATATAGATTTGGTTTGTTTGGCACACCTGTTACCGCAGCACTTCTTCCGCCTCTAAAAGGGCCTAAAAGTCTGTATTTTAAAACATCATAATCAGATTCAGTAAAGGTTTGTGCATCGGTTTGTACTGTAAACCCAAAAGAAAGGACACATAGTAAGGTAAGTAAAAAGCGCATGAAATTATAATATTTGGTTTTGCTTTAAAAGTAAGCATTAAAAATTAAGTGTAATAATTATAGCTTAATTTTCATAAATCGTTATGCGATAAACTTGATAGTATCCGTTGTGTATTTTGAATTTAAAATAATATTCTTAATGTCTGTTCGAGTGATTTTTGATAAAAATCGTATCGAGAACTAATTTGGAAGCTAAAATTTTTACTCTCGATACAAATTTTACTCATTTTAATCGTAAAATTCACTCGAATTGACAGAATTTTATCAAAATGCACAACGGGTTGATAGTTATTTTAATAATGAAAAGCTATTCTTTAGCACCGTGACTTTTAGCAATTTCTATCCAATGTTCCGAAATTCCTTTTGTGTCCGCTCCTAAACCTCTCGATAAATGCAGTGCTACAGCAATTATTAAAACAGATGCTTTATGAAGTTCTTCTAATGTTTGTATTGCTCCGAATTCTTCTTGTGCTTTTTGGAGTAATAAATCGTTATGTTTTTGTGCAAAAATAGTAGGATCTTCCGCATCAATAGTTATATCAGGTATCATCAAACAATCTAACCATTCTTGTCCGATTCTTTTGGCTGACAACTCATGTGATTCACTTCCTGTTACTCTCCATAAAGCTAATGTTTTAGTATCGTCAGAAGCGGCTAAACCCGAATCTAACAATAGTTCGAAACCGATATCCGCAATATTTTGCATGATGATTAAATATTCATCTAAAGCCTTTTCAAATAAATCAGCTTTTTGCCCTTTAAGATATTCACCGACACTCAATTTTGGTAAATCTAAAACTTCAGCACAGTCGTTTAGACAAGGAAATTGCTTTCCTTCATAAATATATACTGCTTTATCAAATTGCACCTGGCGTCCTAGAGGATACAAACGACAAGCTAACGGGCGACCTTCGTGAACGCTACATCCAGCATCATCTAAATATAAACTACAGGCATGTTGCCCTTTTTTATCCTGTTTACCATTAAAAAGCAATTGAATTCCGCCAAACTTAGTATACAAATCTCTAAACTCTTTGGGAGTTGTTTTCTTTTCTTTACTAAAACGAAATAATTCCCAAGGATTAAGCATTACATCTTTACCAAAACAACAAGTTCCCGATCGAGAACATGTAAGAGGTAAAACACTATTAGTAGTAAGTTTGGTTATTTGCATTTTAAATTATGGTGATTTATATGTAACTACAATTCTTTAATTGTAACCTTAAAAAGGTTATCAAAAATATCGAATATCATTTGTGCCTCTTTTTTACGTACAGAAATAGTGTATTGGCAATCCATTTCTAATTTCTGAGCAATAATATTTAGGTTTCGTTCTTTTACAACGCGTTGCACCTTATTCATCATACCGTAATCAAAAGTTAATTGATACTGAATATCTATGGTTTTCTCTTTGATATCAGAAATTTCTAAAGCCAATTGAGCCGAAGTTCTATAAGCATTTATCAAACCTCCTACTCCTAGTTTTGTGCCACCAAAATAACGAACAGAAACAATTAAAATATTGGTAACATCAAAAGCTTGTATTTGTCCGTAAATAGGTATTCCTGCAGAATTACTAGGTTCACCATCATCATTGGCTCTAAAACGAATTGTTTCTGTGCCGAATTGCCAAGCATAACAAAAATGGCGTGCCGAATGGTGTTTCTTTTTTAAAGTTTCTATAGCTTCTTTAACATCGTCTTCTGTAAAAACAGGAAAAGCATAGCCAAAAAACTTACTGTTTCTATCTTTAAATAATGTTTCTTCAGAAGCAACATCAATCGTTTTGTAAATGTCTTTAATTTCGCTCATTATGCCGAAGCTACTAATAAAATACTAATTACAGCCAATCCTATTCCTATCCAGTTTTTTTTGATTAACTTTTCTTTAAAGAAAACCAATGCAAAAATGGTCGTTAAAATAACAACAGATACATTATTTATAGTAAATAAAGTTGAACTTTCTAACCCTTCGGTTTGTAATGCTTTTAATAAAAACTCCATCGAATAATAGTTTGGAATTCCTAAAGCTATTCCCCCTAAAATATTTTTAAATTGAAACTTAAAATCACCTTTTATTAGTTGTGTAATTATAAAGATACAACCCAATATAAAGGCACAACCAAAAATAGTTGCTAAAAACATAGGTACTGCTCCGTCTGACACATAAGTAGTTTCTGTATATTTTAAACCTGCATCAATACAACCAGAACCTACAAATAATAACAACGGATATACTAAATTTTTAAATTTCACAGGTGAAATATCACTTTTAGCAGAAGATAAATAAACAGCGACTAACGCCATTAAAATTCCGATAACTTTTACAATACCAACACTTTCATTATAAATAAATACACCAGCAATAATAGGTATAACTACGGACATTTTACCTGCTACCGAAGCAACTGATAATCCGTTTTTTTGTGCAGTTATTCCCATCACATTAAATATTGTAATAAACAAAAAACCTAAACAAAAAGCCCCAAAAAACCAAGGTTGTTCAGGTATTTGTGCAATTGGTAAGGCAACACTTGAGGTAAACAAACCAAAAGACAATGCGATAACATAATTTACAACAATGGCCTGTGAGGTGTTTATTTTAAAAACATCAAACAATTTAAAAATTACAAATATTAAACTAGAAACTAAAACACTTAAAACTAAATAAATCACACCAAAAATTCTTTTCTTTTTAATAAATCAACTACATCTTCTTTTCCTGGAATTAAATTCCAAACTTGCATTCCTAACTCTTTGGCTGCTTCCGTATTTTCTTTTAAGTCATCTACAAAAATAGTTTCTGAAGCTTTTAAATTATTTTCACTCAATACAAATTCGTAAATATTTGCATTTGGTTTTCTAAAATTTATTTCATGTGATAAATAAAACTGCTCAAAACAGTTTTTAAACTCATTGTATAATTCAGTTCCCCAATTATTCTGAATCCAAGAAATATGTAAGTCGTTTGTATTACTTAATAAGAATAATCTGTATTTATTTGATGCTACTAACTCTTTTAAAAACGCTAATCTGCGTTTTGGGAAATCTAATAAAATAGCATTCCAAGCATTTACCAAATTTTCACGACTTAACTGCGGAAACTTGGTTTTATAAAAGTTTACAAACTCATCGGTAGAAATTAAACCCATTTCATATTGATGATAAGTTACAATCATATCTTCAGAAATATTGGTTACGCCCAGTTTTGCTAATTCTTTATAAGTTGCTTCTTTATCTAAATTGATGAAGATATCACCAAAATCGAAAACAATATTTTTAATCATTTATATATGTCTTTAATACATCGCCTTCGATGTTTTCCTCTTTTTTTAACTTTCCTTTTATAATTGGAGCTACTACTCCACTTTTAAACGTTGTTTTTCCAGTAAAAATTCTTGCCTCATCCCAAAGATTAGCATTTATAAAAGTTTGCAGCGTTTGTGTACCTCCTTCAATAATTACAGATTGAATATTATACTTTTGTAAAACATCACATATTTGTTCCGCTACGCGGGATGAAAAATCTAATTGCTCGTAAGAGATTGTTTCAACTTGTTCGCAATGAAGAATACATTGTTTATCCGTTAAAACAATCGTTTTTACTTTCTTATCGAATACCGTTGCGTTTTCAGAGATTCGTAAGGTTTTATCTATTACAATTCTAATCGGATTATTTCCCGACCAACTGCGCACTGTTAATGACGGATTATCTGCAATTACAGTATTTGTACCAACTAAAATAGCATGTTCTTCACTTCGCCATTTATGAACTAACTGTTTTGAGTATTCGTTAGAAATCCAAACTGGTTTAGCGTCGTTGCGAAGCACGTTTTTTTGCTGAGGCAATCTTTTTATATCTTTTGATGTTATTTCGCTTTGCTCATAATCACGAAACGGTGCTACAAAAGCATCCGAAGTTTCGGCCCATTTTAAAATAATATAAGGTCGTTTTTTATTCTGAAAAGTGAAAAATCGTTTATGATGTTGCTTGCATTCTGCTTCTAAAACACCCATAATTACATTGATTCCTGCATTTTCCAAACGCTCAATTCCTTTACCTGCAACCAAACTATTCGTATCAACACAGCCAATTACAACGTTAGGTATTTTATGTTTTATGATTAAATCGGCACAAGGCGGTGTTTTACCAAAATGCGCGCACGGCTCTAAGGTTACGTAAATAGTTGCTTCTTTTAATAAATGTTTATTTACAACTGAGTTTATCGCGTTTACTTCTGCGTGATTACCACCATAATTGCTTGTATATCCTTCTCCTATAATTTTATCATTACAAACAATAACAGCTCCAACTGACGGATTTGGACGCGCAGTACCAATACCATTTTTAGCTAATTGTAAACAACGTTGTATGTAATTTTCGTGCTTCAAAAAAACTAGAATTTTATTTTAATATCTTCTATTTTGTCAATCGGATACACATCTGAAAAACCAAATATGGTATAACGTAACTCCCCTTTAAATTGCACTTCTACACTTTTATTTAAAATTGAATTAATCAAACCTCCTAAAACTCCGTTTTTAGTATCTCCAAATATCTTTTTAGCAGGAATTACCACTTGTAACGGAATATTAAATTCGTTACGAGCAGGAACATCAAACTCATTAGAAGAAACCTGAGCTACTTCTTCGCCATTTATGATTACTTTAATTTCATCTGTTGCTATTTTTCCACCAATATCATTGGGGTTTTTGAAGAAAGCTTTCGCTTGTAATCGAATTGTATCTGAAGAAATAGATAAAATTTTAATATTATCTATTTTTATAAATATTGGTTTCTCTTTTATAGAACAACTCATAATAAATAAAACAACTATAAAAAACCCCAATTTCTTCATCTCGATTCTTATTTTTTTAGGTAATTTGCAAAGCAAAAATAAGGTATTCCTATGACTCCTTCTGATTTTATTATCCGAGAAATTAAACCTAGTGACAATCAACAAATAGCGAGCGTTATTAGAACTGTTTTAACTGAATTTGGCGCACCTAAAGTTGGTACTGCTTATGAAGATAAAGCAACTGATGAGATGTTTGAAACGTATCAAAAAGAAAAAACAGCCTATTTTGTAATAGAACATCAACATAAAATAGTTGGTGGTGTTGGTTTTGCGGGTTTGCCTAATTTTGAAGAGACTATTTGTGAGCTACAAAAAATGTATCTTTTACCAATAGCAAGAGGAAAAGGTTTAGGAAGCAAGCTAATTAATTATTGTTTATCTAAAGCAAAAGACCAGAAATACAAGCAATGTTATTTAGAAACCATGCCTTATATGGATGCTGCAAGAGCTTTGTATGCCAAAAACGGATTTGTTAATTTAGATGCACCCATGGGAAATACAGGTCATTTTTCTTGTAATGTTTGGATGTTAAAAGATTTAATAGAGGCTTAAAAATGATTTTAAAAGAATTCAAAACATATTTTTCAGAAGAATTATCAGCGATATATCCGGAAACAGAAATAACTTCTTTTTTCTTTTTGTTGATTGAAGAAAAATTGGGATTTCAACGAATTGATTCCGTTTTAAAAGCAGATTTTGATATTCCTTCGGATGTTTTAGTGTTTTTTAATAAAGCTATAAAAAGATTACAAAAAGAGGAACCTATTCAGTATATACTAGGAAATACCGAGTTTTACGGATTGCCTTTTTTAGTGAATAAAAACACGTTAATTCCAAGACCAGAAACCGAAGAATTGGTAGAGTGGGTTATTAGTGAAGTTACAAAGTTGGAAAGTAAAAATATTCCAAAATCTTTGGGTGTCACTTCGAGCGCAGTCGAGATTTTTTTAACCTTGTTAGATATCGGAACCGGAACTGGTTGTATTCCTATTTCTTTAAAAAAGCAGTTACCAAATGCAACAATTTCAGCTATTGATGTATCTAAAGAAGCTTTAATTACGGCCAAAGAAAATGCGAAACTAAATTCGGTTGAAATTGATTTTTTTGAAGTTGATATTTTAAAGACTGAAAACTTAAACGTTATTGCGAATAAAATGAAGCTATCTTTTACTAAGAATGAGATTACTTCGTCGCACACTTCTCAGAATGATATGAAATTAGATATTATTGTTTCCAATCCGCCTTATGTTCGTGAATTAGAAAAAGTAGAGATTAAAAATAATGTTTTAGAAAACGAACCACATTTAGCTTTATTTGTTGATGATAACAACCCGTTAATATTCTATGATAAAATAGCCGATTTAGCAAAACTTCATTTATCAGAAAACGGACTATTATTTTTTGAAATCAATCAGTATTTAGGAAAAGAAACCGTAAAAATGTTAGAAGATAAAGGTTTTAAAAACATTGAACTAAAAAAAGATTTTTCTGGTAACAACCGAATGATAAAAGCTAGTTTTTAAGCGCTAACATTGTTGTTTTTAATTTAGCAATTAATTCGTAAATCTCTTCTTCTTTATAACTTGCAAAACCAATTCTAATCGCATTGTGGTTTGTATTTACAGCTTCATAGCGAGAATAATCACCAATTTCTAATTGACTTTTTAAAGCCTCTTTTGCAACTTGTTTCCACGAATATTTTTTATTTAAAACCGTCCAAACAGCCATACCTCCTTTTGGTTTATCAAATTTAAAAAAGCCACCTAATTCTTTATTCAACAAGTAACAAAACAAGTCTCTTCGTTGCTTATAAACCTTCATTACTTTTCTAATATGCCTATCTAAATCTCCCGATTTTATAAAATCTGCAAATGTTAATTCTAACAGTTCATCTCCTTGCCTATCTACTATTTTTCTGCGATTTGCCGCTTCATTTACAAACCCCTTAGATGCTATTAAATACCCAACTCTAAAAACAGGTGCCACCGTTTTACAAATAGAACCAATATAAATTACATTTTTATTTACATCATGACTCTTTAAAGGTAAAATTGGCGCATGATTATAATTAAAATCATAATCGTAATCATCTTCAATAATGGCAAAATTATATTGTTTAGAAAGGTTTAATAAATGAATTCGTCTTTCGGCAGATAAGGTTACCGTTGTTGGATGATGATGATGAGAAGTTACATATACCCCTTTAATTTGTTGTTTTTTACAAATAGTTTCAACCTCGTCAGTCACAATTCCGTTTTCATCCACTAAAACAGTTTTTAACATTGCTTTTTGACTTGAAAAAGTAGCATTTGCCGAAGCATAATTTGTTTCACCAACTACAATAATGTCAAGCTCTTTTAATAATAATTGAGAGGATAACCAAATTCCCATTTGACTTCCGCGAGTTATTAAAACATTTTCTTTGGTTATTTGTAATCCTCTTGTTTCATTTAAATAAGTAACTAAAACTTCTCTTAATTTATCACTTCCATAAACTGAGTTATACCCCAAATGTTTGTGTACATTTTTTTTAGCCGCAATTCTTCTGTAAGTTCTTACAATTTCATCCATTGGTGTTAATCGACCGTCAGAAACACCATCATTAAAATACATAATGGCATCGTTTTGTGTTTTCGATTCAATTTGGGGCACATTATTTTTATAGAAAGAAAAACCAGTTTGTGCATCTTCAGTATTAAAACCTAATTTATGAAACGTTGTTTGCTGTAATAAAGGTAAATTGCTATGTACAAAAGTTCCTTTTTTAGCAATACTTTCTACCCAACCCTGTAACATTAACTCATCATAACAAGCAACAACCGTTTTTCTATGCACGTTTAACAACTCCGCTAAACTTCTACTTCCTGGAAGTTTGCTTTTAGGTTTTAATTTTTGTTCTTTTATCAATTGAATAAACTGATTAGATAATTGCAAGTACAAAGATTGTGAACCTTTTCTATCTAGCTTAAGACTGGTTTTATATGGAAACATCTGGACTACTGATTATATCTTTTCTGGATGATTATAACAATCCATAAATATATTATTTTTGAACAATAAAACATTAAAAAAATGACAAAACAAAACGTACAATCGAACGAGCATGACCAATATTATAAAAGATATTTAGATAAAGTATCAGATTCGGTAGATTTAAAGATAGGTTTTGAAGAGGATAAGAAAATGGTTATCGATTTTTTTTCGTCTGTTCCTAAAGATAAATTAGAATACCGTTATCAACCTGAAAAATGGACAATCAAGGAACTATTGCAACATATTATTGATACCGAACGTATTTTTATGTATCGCTTTTTACGAATTGCAAGAAAAGATACTACAGCTATGGCTGGTTTCGATCAAGATATTTATATAAATCCATCAGGAGCAAACGATAAATCTATGGGCGAGTTATTAGAAGAGTTTATAGTTTCACGTAGGTATTCAATGAATTTAATTAATAGTATTTCTGATGATAATTTAATCAATTTAGGAACCGCTAGTAACTCGCCAGTTTCTGCAAGAGCATGTGCTTTTATTTTATTAGGACACAGCATTTGGCATATTGACATAATTAAAGAACGTTACTTGTAATGTTAGAAATAAGACCAAATTGTGAGCACTGTAATAAAGATTTACCTAGCAATTCTACTGAAGCTATGATTTGCTCTTTCGAATGTACTTATTGTAAAACATGTGCTTTAGAAATTTTTAAAAATGTATGCCCCAGTTGTGCTGGTAATTTTGTGGAGCGTCCTATAAGAACATCAGAAATGATAGTAAAATATCCTGCGTCAACAAAAAGAATATATGCTCCGAAAAATTTAAAGAAAGCGAAATTTAATGCTGATAAATTTAGAGAAATAGCACCTAAAAATAGATAATTGATGATTACGTTTAAAACAGCAATAACTTCAGATACTGAAGTCATAGCCTTATTGGGCAGAATTACATATACAGAGTCTCATGGTCATTTTATTGATGATGAAAATGATTTATTAGCTTATTGCGATAATGCTTTTTCTATCAAAAAAATAACAGAAGAATTAGAGAGTAAAAACAATCTGTTTCATATTGTTTATGTTGATGATTTACCTGTTGGTTTTTCTAAAGTTGTATTAAACCAACGGTTTGAAAATAAAACTGAAAAGAACAGCTCTAGGCTAGAGAAAATTTACATTTTAAATCAGTTTTTACCAATGAAAATTGGGCAACCCTTTTTAGATTTTATTATTGATAAGGTCAAAGAAAAAAAGGCCACTACAATATGGCTTTCTGTATATATTAAAAATGAAAGAGGTATTCGTTTTTACAATAGAAATCAGTTTAATAAAATTGGAGAGTTAACCTTTAATGTAAACGGAAAAGAATACGATAATTACGTTTTATCAAAAAATATATAATTATGGCAACATACGAACAATCAAAATTAAATAGAGTAAAGCGGGGAGCAAACAGAGCAACCTATGATGTAGGAAAGATTAACACGATTTTAGATGCAGGTTTTTTATGTTATGTTGGCTACATTTATGAAGGTAATCCTATTACAATTCCGATGGCATACACCAGAAGAGATGATAAGATTTATATTCATGGTTCAACAGCAAACAGAATGTTATTATCGATTTTAGAAACCGGTAAAACTTCGATAACAGTTATGCATCTAGACGGGTTAGTTTTAGCGCGTTCTGGCTTACATCATTCTGTAAATTATCGTTCTGTGACACTTTTTGGAAGCTTAAATAAAGTTGAAAAAGATGTTGAAAAAACGGAGATTTTAAAGTGGATTGTAGATCAAATGGTACCAAACCAATGGGATTCAATAAGACCAATGCATCAAAAAGAATTAGATAGAACTTTAGTGTTAGAGTTTACTATTAAAACCGCTTCTGCAAAAGTTAGAGATACTGGTGTAGTTGATGAACCTGAAGATTACGACTTACCTATTTGGGCAGGTATTGTACCTATAAAACAAGTTGCTGAATTTCCTATTTCTGACGATAAATTAAAAACAGGCGTTGAAATTCCTAAACATGTGTTAGATTATTATCAACAAAATAAACAGTAAGTTTGCTCTTTATTTTTTCTAAAACCCTACCCCCCAAAAAATATGTATTCAAAAAAATACTTTTTAATTTTGTTTTCTTCCCTAATATTTATTTCATGTAGTGAAAGTTCTATGAGCGATATTGATACTACCGAAAACAATACAATTACTCAAGAAGTTCATAAATTAATTAATGAACACAGAAGTAGCATTGGTAAAAACACCCTTACTTTTAATGAGCAAATAGCAGGAATAGCCTTAGAACATACACAATATATGATTGCTAAAAACAAAATAAGTCATGATAACTTCGATGCCAGATTTATTGAAGTAAGAAAACTTGTGAATGCTGTTAGTTTTGGAGAAAATGTTGCTTCGCGTCAAAGAAATGCCCAAGAAGTTGTTACTGGTTGGTTAAATAGCCCTGGTCATAGAGAAAATATTGAAGGAGATTACACACACACTGGTATCGGAATTAAAAAAGATGCAAAAAATAATTACTATTTCACACAATTATTTTACACTAAATAAGATACACTTTACCACGTTTTTTATAATGTTAATACTAAAATAACATCATAAATTATTGTAAATTTCCTACATGAAAATTTATGATGTTATAATTCTTACAGAAAGTAGGTATTTAAATCCTACAAAAGGCGACACATACAGTAAAAATGTCTTAAAAGAAGATAATTACGTAAAAGTTGCTTTAGAAAAATTAGGCTTAAAAGTTGGTCGTCTTTCTTGGGATGATACTACTTTTAATTGGACTACAACTAAATACATTTTATTTAGAACTACCTGGGATTATTTTGATAGATATGATGAATTTTCAAAATGGTTAAACAATGTTTCTAAACAAACTATTTTACTAAATTCAGAAGCTATAATTCGTTGGAATATTGATAAACACTATTTACAAGATTTACAAAAAAAAGAAGTCCATATTTGCGAATCTTACTTTATAGAAACTTCCGAAAAAAGGAATTTACAAGAATTAGCTACAAAACATCAACTTAATGAGTTTGTACTAAAACCTTGTGTTTCGGGAGGAGGCAGACACACTTATCGAATAAATACCCAAAACATTTCTGAACATGATGCTATTTTTAAAAAACTAATAGTAAAAGAAGCGTTAATATTGCAGCCTTTTCAGCATAACATCGTTAAAAAAGGTGAAATTTCATTAATTCTCATAAACGGAAAATTTACACATGCTGTTTTAAAAATAGTTAAAAAAGGAGATTTTAGAGTTCAGGATGATTTTGGAGGATCAGTTTACGACTATACTCCTACTCAACTTGAAATTAACTTTGCAGAAAAAGCCATAAAAGCATGCGATGAGCTGCCTATTTACGCCAGAGTTGATGTTTTTACAGATAACAACAATAATTTAGCACTTGCAGAATTAGAGTTGATAGAGCCCGAATTATGGTTTAGAAATAATACAAAAGCTGCCGATGAATTAGCGAAAGGAGTTTTACAATTAATAAACAAAAAAACAATATAGCTATATTAGTAAAAATAACGGATTTAGTTTTAGTCAATTAATAATGAAAAGAAGAGCTAAATATTTTAAAAACAAAAAAAGAAACAACTTATAAGTCATTCCTTTTTTTTTATTTTTTAACCTTTAAGAAGATAATTCTACTTACTAAAAGTATAGATTACACCAAAATTAATTCCAAAAGAAGAATAAGGAGCATCAAACTTTTTTCTTTGAGTTTCAGATGGGTTATCTGAATATGTAAATTCATCTAAAATAGAAAGTTTATCTTCTTCAAAGAAAGCACTTGCTTGTGGATTACCGTCAATCAGAGCAAGTAACTGATCTCTTTCAACAGGTTGCCCTGCTAAAGTTCCTGAATACCTTGTTAAAGTAGATTTATTAGGAACAACATCTATTCCTTGATATTCCATTTCAGCAAAAACACTCCAGTTGTTAGCTACTTCAAACTTAACACCAAAAGCACCAACAAAACCTAAAGGAAACTCTCCTGCGTTGTCTCTAACAAATTCAACCTCTAAAGGTAGTGTTTGGCCAGAACCAGCTAAAGCAGGATTAACCCATTCTCCAGGAATATCAAGATCTAATCTTCCTTCTGCAATACTTTTGCCACCAATTTTAGTAATTAAACCTGCACGCATATAAACATTACTAGATAAATTATAAATAGCAGATAATGAAGCTCCAAAAGCCCTCGCTCTTGCATTAACATCTAAATAATCTTTTCGAATTTGTTGATCTTCTCCATGTAAATAACCTACACCCAAATCAACACCTATTTTTTCATTAAAAAAATAACCTCCTCTTATTTGAGTTTGAATTCCTTCACCATAACTACCTTTTAAAGCTCCGCTTGATGTAGATAATAGTTTCATGTTTGCCTCACTATGTACACCTCCACTAACTGAAACATAATATTGTGCGCTTACACTCATTGTTGCTAAAACCATAGCAACTAATAAAAAACTTTTTTTCATTATTTTATTTTTATAAATACTTAATTAAGCTGTAAAACTAAGAAAAAAAGCAGTGTAAAATTGCTTCTTTCCTCAATAAAACCAATAAAATATCATAATATTGTTACTCAAAACATAAAACTATTGAACACCAATATTTTACATAAAATCGTTCAAGAATTTATTGATAAAAACTTAAATTCTAATATTACAAAACTGATTTTTAAAGGAAGTCCGTTTGATAATATATCAATACAAGAACTATCAAACCAAATAATAAGCAAACAAAAATCTAAGAACAAATTACCACATTGGTTCGCTACAAAGAATATATATTATCCTCCAAAAATTAGTATAGAGCAAACATCATCTGAAGTAAGTGCTAAATATAAAGCGAGCTTAGTTTCTGGTAATAACTTAATAGATATAACAGGTGGTTTTGGTGTTGATGCTTTTTATTTTTCTAAAATATTTGATAAAGTTACACACGCAGAAATTAATAAAGAATTGTCTGAAATTGTAACCCACAATTACAATCAACTAGCTGTTAAAAATATTCAAACAATTGCAGGTAATGGATTGGATTTTTTAAAAGAAACCACCGAAAAATTCGACTGTATTTATATTGATCCTTCTCGTAGAAGTGATATAAAAGGAAAGGTATTTTTATTAAAAGATTGCTTACCGAATGTACCTGAAAATATTGATTTTCTATTTACAAAATCAGATACTATCTTAATTAAAAACTCACCAATGTTAGATATAACAGCTACATTAAACGAGTTAAAATTTGTAAAAGAAATTCATGTTATTGCTGTAAATAATGAAGTAAAAGAATTACTTTTTTTACTTAAAAAAAACACTAAAGCTAGAGTAGAGATTAAAACAATTAACATACTGAAAGACAGTGTTCAGGATTTTATTTTTAACCTTGAGTCTGAAAGTAAAAAAAACTACTCATTACCAACTAATTATCTATACGAACCTAATGCCGCAATTTTAAAGTCAGGTGGATTTAATGAAGTAGCAAATCAATATGATGTTAAAAAACTACACCAACATTCGCATTTATATACATCCAAAGAATTAATACTTAATTTCCCCGGAAGAACATTTAAAATAGAGGAGATTCATCCTTACAACAAAAAGAAATTAAAAAAACAATTAACCATTTCAAAAGCAAATATCACCACACGAAATTTCCCTAAAACTGTGGCACAAATAAGAACAGAAACAAAGCTTAAAGATGGTGGAGATTCTTACCTGTTTTTCACAACAAATAGTAACAATGAGTTGATTGTAGTTAATTGCAGTAAAACTTCGTAAAATAAAGCCCTACACCTTTAATATTCGTTTTTATTAGTTGTCTTTTACCTTATAGTTTCGAAAGATATCTTTAAAAAATTTTGTTATTCACTAAGGTTTTTCAAATCATTTACTTTTAAGTACTTTTGTTTATAACATGAAACAAGCAAGCACATATCAATCTATAAAACTATCAGAAAACTCCGCTTTAAAAGTAGATGATAACTTGGTTATTGAAGCACCACTTCAAATCAATATAAACAATGAGTCTTATACTGTTGTTATGAGAACTCCTGGAGACGATAACGAGCTTATAAGGGGACTTTTGTACGCAGAAGACATTTACAAAAGCAATGATGAATTAAAGATAGATATTATTGAGGTAAATAATGATTTTTCAGCCATCTTAAATGTTAGTATCCCAAATAAAAAATTAAGAAAAGGCTACCTTAATAAACGAACACTTTTATCAGTTTCATCTTGCGGTATTTGCGGAAAAAAAGAATTAAAAGACCTAAAAACAAGTGATGAACCTCTTAGTAAAAAATATAATGAATCAATTAACATAACATTTGATATGTTTTTAAAAATGAATGAGTTACAGTTTTTATTTAAGAACACAGGAGGAAGTCATGCTTGTGCTTTATTCGATAAAAAAAAGGAACTCTTAACTATCAAAGAAGATATTGGTCGTCATAACGCAGTTGATAAATGTATTGGCGATTTAATCAATAAAAAAAAAGTAAAAGAAGTAAGCTATATGCTTGTAAGCGGTCGCGTTTCATACGAGATTGTTTCGAAGGCTTTTTTTGCTAAAATCCCTATTATTATAGCAGTTTCTGCTTGCTCTTCTTTGGCAGTTGATTTTGCGAAAGAATTTGGCATTTGCCTAATAGGTTTTAGTAGAAATAACAAGATGACAGTATACGCTAATCCTCAATATATAAATTATGAGTGATAAAAAAATACAGGCACAACCACCTGAAAAATTAACAGGAATTGAACTTATAAAGATTCCAAAAAAAGCTGTAGGTACAAAAGCAATACAATCGGCTTTAAATCATGTTTTTTCTGAAACTGGTGTAGCTAAAGGAATTAGTTTACTTAAAAATATCAATCAAATTAATGGTTTTGATTGCCCAGGTTGTGCCTGGCCAGATCCAGATCAGAAAAGAGCTTTTTTAGCAGAATATTGTGAAAACGGTGCAAAAGCAGTTGCTGAAGAAGCTACAATGAATAAAGTATCTCCGCTTTTTTTTGCAACACATTCAGTACAAGAAATGTCTGAATGGTCTGATTATGAAATTGGTAAAAGTGGACGAATCACTCATCCGATGATTTTAAAAGAAGGAGCTGATAATTATGAAGAAATATCATGGCAAGCGGCTTTTAATCTTATTGGTGCTAATTTAAACAACTTAAAATCTCCTGATGAAGCAATCTTTTACACTTCAGGTAGAACTAGTAATGAAGCTGCGTTTTTATACCAATTATTTGTACGTCAATTTGGTACCAATAACTTACCTGACTGCTCTAATATGTGTCACGAAAGTAGCGGTAGCGGACTCTCAGAAACACTCGGAATTGGTAAAGGCTCTGTTACTTTAGATGACTTTAATCATGCTGATTTAGTTATTGTTATAGGTCAGAACCCAGGAACAAATCACCCTAGAATGCTTACTGCATTAAAAGACACTAAAAAGAATGGCGGAAAAATAATCACTATAAATCCGTTGCCAGAAGTTGGTTTAATGAATTATGTAGATCCACAAAATCCGTTAAAATGGTTTGGCGCTGGTGATAAGTTAACTGACTTGTTTTTACAAGTAAAAATTAACGGAGATGTTGCCTTGTTAAAAATCATCTTAAAGATGATGAAAGTTGAAGAAGAAAAATCGGGAAATGTTTTTAATCATCAATTTATAAAGGAAAAAACACACGGTTTAGAACAATTTCTAGTTGATTTAGACAAATATTCAATAGACAAATTATTACCCCAAACAGGCTTGTCTTTAGAAGTAATTAAAGAAGCTACAGATATGATTATCAGTAATGATAAAATTATTATTTGTTGGGCAATGGGATTAACACAGCATAAAAATGCAGTAGATAATATTCGTGAAGTTGTTAATTTACTATTATTAAAAGGAAGCATCGGTAAAAAAGGTGCTGGTACTTGCCCTGTAAGAGGCCACTCGAACGTGCAAGGTGATCGAACCATGGGAATATGGGAAAAGCCTAAAAGTGATTTTTTAGATAACTTAGAAAAAGAATTTCAATTTAATGCCCCACGTAAACACGGTTATGATGTTACTGCTGCTATTGAGGCTATGTATCAGAAAAAAGCAAGTGTTTTTATAGGGATGGGAGGTAATTTTATCTCTGCAACTCCAGATACTGAGTATACAGCTGAGGCTTTAAAAAACTGTGATTTAACGGTGCAAATATCAACAAAACTAAATCGTAGTCACTTAATTCATGGTAAGCAAGCATTAATTCTTCCTTGTTTAGGTCGTTCAGAAAAAGATAATCAAAAAAGCGGAGACCAGTTTATTACTGTAGAAAATTCGATGGGTGTTGTACATCAATCAAACGGACATTTAACTCCTGCTTCTAAACATTTATTAAGCGAACCTGCTATTGTTACTGGTATTGCTGCTGCTACATTGAAGAACACTAAGGTTGACTGGAGTAAATTAATTACCAATTACGATTTTATTCGTTCTAAAATAGAAACCACCATTGATGGTTTTGATAACTACAATGAAAGAGTTCGTGTAAAAGGAGGTTTTTATTTACCAAATAATGCACGCGAAAACAACTTCTCTCCTACTTTAACAGGAAAAGCGAATTTTTCTACAAATTTACCTTCAGATATTGTTTTAGAGCATAATCAATTTATGATGATGACCATTCGTACGCATGATCAATATAACACTACTATTTATGGCTTAAATGATCGTTACCGCGGAATTTTAAATGAACGAAGAGTTGTTTTTATGAATCCTGATGACATGAAAAATCAAGGTTTAAAAAAATTAGACAAAGTAAATTTAACAAGTCATTTTCAAGGAGAAGAAAGGAAAGCAATAGGATTTTTAGTAATTCCTTATAGCATACCTAAACAATGTACTGCAACTTATTTTCCTGAAGCAAATGTGTTAGTTCCACTAAAAAGTAAAGCAAGAATTAGTCACACACCAGCTTCAAAAACAGTGATAATCACTGTTAAAAAGCAGGACTAAAAAAAAATTGTACTTTAGTAAAATATTTTTAAACAAAAATCAACCTACAATTATGCCTTTTATAGAAGAAGACAAGTTTCATTTAATGCAAGAAGACTTAGATAATGCAAAGCTTAAAAGAGAAGAAGCAGAAAGCGAATTAGAAGAAACCAAAGAAGCGCTTACTTCCGCTAAAAAAGGATCTATAATGTTACCTATCATATTAGGTTTAATGCTAGGAGCTGCACTTGGAGCTGCTTATTATTTTTACACGAATACTGGTGGTTCATTTATTTCATCTGAAGATGAGGCTACAATAAGAAAGAGTGAAAACGTAAGGGTACTAGATAGTATTGTAAGAGCAAATGCTAGAGCTGCTAGAAGTGGTGATTCTGTTGCTGGTGAAGAAAATTTAAATGAAACTATTGATGCTGTTATAGATAACACAAGTGATAAAACAATTTATTCTGTTCAGATTGGTGTTTTCTCTAAAAAAAACCATGCTTTAATCTCTACATCCACTATCCCTTCAACGGTTACCATAAAAGATGGATATTTTAAGTATTCTATAGGCTTATTCGAATCTTTAAGTGAAGCTAAATCGTTAAGAAAAGAATTAATAAAAATAGGCTTTAAAGATGCTTTTGTTGCTTCATATATTAATGGAGAACGTCAAAAAATACACCCTTAAAAATAATATATAAATGCTATTTAAAATTAGTAAAAAAGCACTCATGGTATGTTTTACCTTGAGTGTTTACTTTTTACACGCTCAAACTGAAATTCCTCAGCAAGAAACTCAAATTGGCTTCGGGCAACTAGATTTTTTATCTATTAAAATGCCCGATAACGAGAAAAACATGGATTTTACAGGAGTCCATTATAATTTAAAACCCAATAAATGGAGTTATATTGGTGTAGGTATTTATGGTGCTGTTGGCGGAATTCGAGGTGGTTTTTTTACTTTAGGTATCAATGCAGGAATTCAACATAAAATAACCAACAAACTATTTATAGATACTGGCTTTCATTTTGGAGGTGGTGGTGGTGCTTCTGCTCCTGATGGTGGTGGTGCTTTTATTTTACCTCATTTTAATTTAGGGTATGATTTTAAATATTTCTCTACAACTGCAGGTTATAGTTATGTCGATTTTTTTGATGGAGGAACCATTAATAGTAGTCAATTTAATGTAGCTATTCAAGTACCTTTATCTTTTAATACGACAAGTTTTAAAGAACGTGAAAATTCTTTTTCTTTTGATGAGCTAAAAAATAGTTCTTGGAATACGCCTGCTAACAAAATATCTTTACTCGTACATTTAAATAATTTATCTGTAACAAAAGGTTCATATAAAGATAAAACGATACGCTTAGCTGGGTTCGAGTTAAACTCATACTTAAATAAAAACTTCTTTTTTTTCGTAAAAGCTGATGGTGCCTATCACGGAATTAGAGCTGGATATATGGATGTTCTTCTAGGTGGTGGTTATCATTTATCAATGAATAAAAACCGTACAAACATCTTAGCTAAATTTGGTGTTGGTGCTGGCGGTGGCGGTGGTGTTGATACCAAAGGTGGATTTTTAATCTATCCTGATATTTCTATCGAACAAAAATTATTTGATAATATATACGCTTCAATTAACAAAGGATATTTAATGTCGCCTGATTCACATTTTAAAGCATCTACTTTAG
Organism: Tenacibaculum sp. M1.3A; assembly: GCF_057732375.1. NCBI lineage: Bacteria > Pseudomonadati > Bacteroidota > Flavobacteriia > Flavobacteriales > Flavobacteriaceae > Tenacibaculum > Tenacibaculum sp. M1.3A. The sequence continues at coordinate 306,265 of NZ_JBYJEF010000001.1, forward strand.
GCTTTGGTTTAAAATATTATATAGATAAAGATGGTGTTTCTGGAGATGATAAGTATAAGGTCGGAAAATTTAAAGGTTTAGAAACAATTATAAAACAAGATTTATATTTAAGTGCTGCAAGAGATAATGATGGTGGATATACTCAAAACATGCATCAAATTTCTTTGCAAATAAACTTTTTCTTTAATAAGTATATTTATGGAGCCGGACAAACATCTTTTGCTAATTTTGGTGACGCTGGTGCTTATGCGGAAGGTATTGTTGGTTTAGGAATACAATCAAATACTTTTTTTAACAATACAACATCAATTTTTGCCCAACTTTTAGGTGGTGCTGCAGGTGGTGGTGGAATTAGTACGGGACAAGGTTTAATTGTAAAACCAAGCATGGGACTAAATTACAAACTAACGAATAAATTAAATGTACGTGGTGGATTAGGATACGTTAAAGCACGAGGAGGTAAATTAAGTAGTACTTATTTAAATTTTGGTGTTAGTTATAACTTTTCATTTTTAAGTGTTAAGTAAATCAAAAAAGCATAGAATAGATAAGAAAACAATAAAGAGGCTATTTATTTGAAATAGTCTCTTTATTGTTTTTTAAAATTAATATTTAATTATTCCTTAAGATATTAAGAGAAACTTAAAATAAAGTCTTTTATTTTTTTCTTGGTCATACTATCAACTTTTGATTTAGTCTTACTATAAAAATTACTGAAAGAAAAATCAGTAGCATCTGCATCTTTTTTATTTGATATTTTAACGATTACAAAACTATCTTCATCATAGGTAAAAACAAATAAGCCGTAATCATTATAAAAAACAGGAAAACCAAGTTGCTTACTTTCGTCTTCTTTATACTTATACATTGCAGGCATACATTTTTTGCAAGCGGCAATAGCTAATACTTTATCTCTCCCAAACATTCCGTATTGAAAAGTTTTAGTTTTGGTTGGTTTATTACCAATACCACGTTCTGCTTCTAATAAATGGTAGATTCCGTTAATATTTTTTGTTAGTATTTCGTTTTGCGAAAAAAGAAAATAAGGTGTAAGTACGATGAAAAAATATTTTAAAAGTGTTTTCAAAATTAAAATGATTTTTAGTTGATACTAATGGTTTTACCACACCCTGAATTTTTACGATATACTAGTTTATTTGAAGATTTATATGCTCCGTCAGAACTAATTGTTTGTATATAAGCATCTCTATCACAACTCCATGAGGTTGTGACTCCTGCACTAATTTTTGTTCCTGGATTACGACTACCACTTCTGCCTACATAAATTGTATGACTGCTATTGTTACGAAGAGTTACTGTATTTTTTGCTTTAGCCCCTTTATAATTCGCTTCGTTTAGCCTTTTTCTTCTTTGTAAATCTTTATACTCTGGAGTTGCCTTAATAGAATCATTATATCGTTTAATGTCTTGTTCTCCTTTATTCTTTTCGGCTATAATATTTTTATCGCCTTGTTTTTCTTTTGCTGTTCTAGCATTTTGCTTAGCTTTCATAGCAACTAAATAATCAGTAATTAACTTCTTTAGATTTTTACTTTGTAAGGCTTTGTGTTCGGACCCATAATCTGGATTCTTTTTAGACTTGCTTTTCGCTTCTTTTAATCTTTGAAAAAAAGACTTCTTTTTCTTTTTACCTGTAGTATTTCCTCCTTTTATTTTAACATAGATATCGTCAATAAATTTAAAAGAAGTACCGTCTTTAGAAATATCTTCAAGCACAAACACATAGTCTCCTATAGCTACAATACCGTCTTTTTTATATTTATGTCGTATAACACTTTCATAAGGATACCCATTACATTCATAATGTCCATTTACAACATTATATCCACCTCCTTTTTTTTCACCTTCAGCTACAACAGCAGCTATGCTATAGCCTTCACCAGTTGAAAGACGTTTAATTTTAAAATTGACTACAAATCGTTTTTCACTAATTTTATAAGTACCATCACCTTCTTTATCCCAAGCTTTTGTATATTCTTGATATTGATCTTTCTCTGAAATATTATCAAACAAACTGTTTTGAGATACTAATACTGTTGTTATTAATAAAGTAAGTGCTAAAATTATTTTTTTCATTGTAATATTTATTAAAAGTTTAAAAGCTACTTGCAAAGTACAAGTAGCTTTTTTTTAAGTTAAACTAGAAACAGTTTCCTGCGGTTGGTAATTGTGCAGCTGTTAATGCAGAATTTGCACTAAAGCCATTGCAACTTGTTACATTAGCTGTATTCCAATTAGATAAATCTTGGCTAAAAGAACTTGCATTATTAAACATAAAAGCCATATCAATAACATTAGTTACATTCCAACTACTAATATCTTGATTAAAAGTAGTATCTGTAAACATAAGTCTCATAGTTCTTACTCTGGTTACATTCCAACTACTAATATTACTATTAAAAGAAGCTGCATCGTTAAACATTACCGACATATTATTAACATTACTTACATCCCAATTGTTCAGATTTTGATCAAAAGCTAGTGCAGCCCTAAACATACTACTCATATTAACAACCCTACTTACATTCCAAGTACTAATATCACTATTAAAAACAATTGCAAAACTAAACATAGCTGCCATATTACTTACATTACTTACATCCCAGTTATTTAAATTCCCGTTAAATGATTTAGCATCGTTAAACATACTAAACATATTAGTGATAGTACTTACATCCCAATTATTTAAATTCCCATTAAATGACCTTGCTCTTTTAAATGTATTTGACATATCTGTTACTAAAGATAAATCTGGGACATCAGTAGCTGTATAAGTAAGTTGTGTACAACCATAAAAAGCACCGTTCATAGATTTCCATATAATATCTCCCCATTGCTTTATGGTTTGTATTTTATCTGCATCACCTGTATTATTAAAGTAAATAGCAGGAAAATCGCCTGTAATCACCACTTCATAAATACCTGAGTTAGCGTAAGTATGTCTAGCATTAGCCGTTTGATTAGTACTAGTACTACCATCACCCCAATTTACAGTATAATTATAAGTTAAGCTGTTGTTGGTAGGAATTGTTATGTTTTCGTTAGCAGTAGTGGTTTTCCAAGTTGTAATAAATCCATTACTAGTTGGTTCTACAACATCGGTAACATTAATAGTAATATCTTCCGTTAAAGAAAGAGAACCATCAGAAACCTGTATGGTAATATTATGGGTAGTAGCTGTTTCGTAATCTAAACTTTTATCTGCTGCTAAACTAATTTCACCATTGGTATTTATTTCAAATAAATTGTTTGGGTTATTGCTTAAAGAATATGTGATAGCATCTCCTTCAGGGTCTGTTGCTACAATGGTACCAATAACAACGGTATCAGTAATATCTTCTGCAGGGTCATTTATTACACTACTATCTCTAATTTGTGGTGGTTCATTTACATTAGTTACATTTATAGTAATGTCTGCAGATGCTGTTAATACACCATCAGAAACTTCTACGATAATTTGATATGATGTTTCATTTTCATAATCTAAAAAACGATTTGTAGCTAAACGTAACTCTCCAGAGTTACTCTGTATAAACTCAAACATAGGTAGTGACGTATCACTATTTTGAAATGCATTTTGTATAATAGTGTATGTTAAAGTATTATTATTGGCATCCGTGGCTACAATATTTGCTACTTCTGTAGCGGTATCTATGTTTTCATCTACATCAAAACCTTGTGCTACAATTTCAGGTGCAACGTTCTCATCTACATCAATAACATTTATAGATATTATTGCTGATGCTGTTAATTTTCCATCTGATACTTCAATAGTAATTGTATGTTTTTTAGCTGTTTCATAATCTAAAGACATTCCTGCTGCAAGGTTTAAATTTCCGTTATCAAAAATTTTAAATAGATTATTACTATTAGTTTTAATATTATAACTAAGTTTATCATCTTCAAGATCGGTAGCAATTACTTTTCCTATAATATTATTAGGTCCTAAATCTTCAGAGAAATTAAAGGTTTGTGCTTTTATTTCTGGGGCTGTGTTTATAAGTATATTGTCTTCCTTATCACAACTAACGAAGGCTAATACTGTACATATTATAAATAATACTGATGCTTTAAATATTTTTTTCATCCTTTTATTTTTACAGGTTGTTTAATTTAAAGACAACAATACTTCATTTATTAGTTTTTATAATAAACGACTTTGTGAATGATAAATTGAGTTTGTAAAAGAAAAATATAGAGAATTTAAAATAGCTTCCTTGAAAACCTTTTAATCTTAATTAAATTGGTATTAGGTATTCATTACCCTACAATGTTTTCTTTTGCAACTAGGATAATGTTTTATCAATAATCAGACATTGTTTGCATATCTTGAAATACATTTTTAGGGTGATAGTATCGATTGGTTGTTTTTTGCCAATGGTATGAAGATGCTACAATTACATTTAAAGCATCAAAATATTTATTTACCATTAATTTATCATTTAGTAACAGAGATGTTGATTTGCGCTTAGCTTTTTTTAAAGTTGATTTAAAATCAGCATGAATATCGTTTACCTTATGTATTGATTTAATAACAGCTTCATTGTAGTTAATAGCTTCTTTAGTTATTATATATGCATTTATTAAATTATATGAACTGTGTTTTTCTTTAGCGTATGAAAATAGGTCGTTTGATAAAGCCCCTATTAAAGCACATTGTCTTTGTAATTTTCTAATAAATAAATTCCGATTATTTAACAGCTCTTTACTAAGGTATATAGAATGTACATACTCAATTAAATCAATAAGTAAATACATACCTCCAGTTATTAATCTTATTTTTATATACTCATTTACAGTATTGTATTTTTTTTTACTTAACGATAAAGATAAATGTTCAACAACTGAGTTGGTATACTTTTGAAAGAAAGAATCAGGGCTGCTACTCTTTAAAATGTTACTGATATAGTATATAGCATTATATAGTTTATTGATTTTAGGAACACTAGAATGTTGTTTTTTACTATCTCTCCATATTTCTAAAAGTTTAACTATGCTAGGTAGTTCACCTATATTTGTATCTTCTCCAAAAAAATCGTCTAAAAAATATAAAACATCATATGTTACAAGTACATTTATCATTTTCTCGATAGGAGCATTGATATATACATAATTAGTCATTGTAGAATGTCCTTTATATAAATATTCATCTATAATTTCTAATTCTCCTGAAATTATTTTTGCTTTTTCTGAAATAACAGTAGCATCTGCATGAATGTATAGTTTGGTGTTAGAGATTGTTAAATTTGATGAGTGAAAAGTCATAATATTACATTTTATAAAATGTTAAATAAAACTTATCATAACGATTTTAAGGTAAAACGTTTTATGAATAACAATTTGAGTTTGTGAGTAGTCTTTTTTTTATAAAACCTGTTAAAATGAGAATTTAGAAACGTTTTTTAAAAGGCATAGACACAATGACTCTAGTTCCTTGAGAATTATTATTTTTCTGTAAATCTTCAATAATATAACCTACTTTAGCAGCGTATTGTTTTTGAAAAATTTCTAAGCGTTTTTTTATAGAATTTAAAGCAAAAGATTTGTGATGATTTCCTTGTCTAATTTTTATAGCTTTACTTTTTTCTCTTCCTATACCATTATCGGTAATAACGCACTGTAATACTTCTTCAGTAAAATTAAATACCACTGAGAGTTCTTTTTTTCCTGTTTTATGCATTAATCCATGTACCAAAGCATTTTCAATAAAAGGTTGAATAAGTAATGAAGGTACCTCTAAGGCTTCATTAGAATTAAAGGAGATTTGGTAATTAAAATCATCTCCAAACCGCAATTTTTCTAATTGTAAATAAACGCTCAAAAATTGTAACTCTTTATTTATTGAAATAAAATCTTGGTTAGAATAACTTAAGGCATTACGTATTAACTCTGCAAATAAAACAATAGAATCATAAGTAGCATCTGTATCTTGTTTTAATACTAGATCTTGTATCGAGTTTAAGGCATTAAATATAAAGTGTGGATTCATTTGTGAGCGTAAAGCTGTTAGATTAATTGCGATGAGCTCTTTTTCTAAGTTTATTTTTTCTAATTGTGTAAGACGTTCTTTTTCTTTTCTATTTAATTTTACTTTGTAATAAAGGATTATACTTCCTAGAAGTAAAAAAGAGATAACTGTTCTAAACCACCATGTTGTCCAAAAAGCTTTTTTTATAGTAAATTTTAACTCTTTTATTTTATATCCATTTTGGTTGCTTTCTAAATATGGTTGTACTTGAAATATGTAATTTCCTGATGGTAAACTGTTATATTTTACTGTATTTACTCCTGCTTCTGTAAGAATCCAATTATTATTTATTCCTTTTAATCGGTATTTGTATTTTCCATTTTTATCAAACGAAAACCCTGTAACATTAAATCCTATTTTTATCGTATTTTGAGTATGGTTTAAAACGTATTCTGGTTTTATCAATGTATTTTTTTCATTAATTTGAAATGTATTAAAGTAAACTTTTGGATTGTATTTTTTAAAAGTTTTCTTCTTGTTTATAGAAAATAAACCTTCATTAGAAGAGAAAAACACTTTTTTATTAATAAACTCTATACCAGATATGTCGTAAGAGGGAATACCTTCTTTTTTTGTAAGCTTTTTAAACTGTAAACTAGTTGTGTTAAACTTTTGAATGCTATTATCTGTAGCAATCCATAACGTATTTTTATCAGCTTTAATTTTTTCAATATTGTTTGAGGTTAATCCACTTTTAGTAGTGTAATGATTAACTACGGAATTGTTTTTTATAGCAAAAATACCATCTTTAAAAGTACCAACCCAAATAACACCATTAGTTGTTTTTGTTATTGATTTGGCATAAATAAATTTGTTGTTATATTGAATACTTTTGGCATTCCAAGTACTATCATACACCATTAAACCGTCTACATATGAAATATATACCTCTTTCTTTTTTTCATTGTAATAAGATGTATACGTTCTTTTACCCCTAGATATTGTTTTTACTTTACCACGAAAAAAATCCTTTTTAAGCATAATATTTGATTTTTTAAGTAGGGTAGCAGTGTTAGAACTTGCACCTAATATATTATCATTTACTATAGAGAAACTTTTAACGGATTGATATGTATCTGTTTTAACATATTGATTCTTTTTATAATCAAGTACATAAGAAGTAATATCTTTACTAACTAAAATAATATTATTTGATAGGCATTTAATAGCAGATACTCTATCATTAGTTGGTAGTTTTATAATTTTTGATTTGTAATTTTTTGTGTTATAAAAACCTAAATTTCCATTTCTAAGTCCAAAAACTAATGTGCTATCATTTAGTTTATCTAAGCTACTAATATTTTTATTTAATATATTACTAGTTTCAATATTAATATTAGGAATAAGATATATTCCATTATTTAATGTTGATAACCAGTAATTATTATCCTTATCTTTTAGTATTTTAGTTACATTTTTATCTTTTAAAAAATGTTTTTTCAATTGAAAACAATTTTTAACATATTCATATACCCAAACACCTTTATTAGTACCAAACCATACTTCTTTATCGTTTTCAAAAATAGTATGCGTTCCATATTTATTAATATCGTCAAAACCATTGATAATTTTTATACATTTTTTTAATGTATCTATTTTAAAAATAACATTATCAAAACCATTTTCTTGCATCAAAAATAAATCTATACCGCACTTAAAACTAATTGATTTAGTTGGAGGAATTGGTTTTACTTTTTTATTTCTAACGACTAATTTTCTTGCTAAAAAACTTTTAATTTTATTATGTATAGTTACCTTACATATTGAGTCAATAGTTTGATAGTAAATAGCATTGTTATAACTAATAGCACCTCCTATATAAGCTTTAGCTTTTATAATAGTTTTTATTTCTCTTGTAATTAAATTAATTTGATAAATATCTGATCTTGTAAATACCCATAAATAGTTTTTTTTCACAAAAAACTTCGCGAGAACTCCTTTTAGCTGTTTATTTAAATCAATAAATAAAGTTAATTTGTCTCCTTCGACATAAAAGAATTGTCCAGAAATATTATTACACCAAATTCGTTTTCTAGGGTCTTGTTGAACGCCAAATACTGAGAGTCCTCGTTGTTCTATGTTATTATATTCTTTATACTCTTTGCCAGTGTATTTAAAAAAACCTTTGTCTGCACACAACCAAATAAAACCTTTGTCGTCTTCAAAAATATCATAAAACTCTTTATCAGGTAGCCCTTCTTTTTCCGTGAGGTGTATTGTTATAGGTTCTTGTGCGAAAATTATAAATGAAGCAAAAAAAAGTATACTTAACGCAAGTTTTTTTTTAGACTTATATGTGTTTTTTGAAATGTTATTTAATTGTTTCTTCAAAATTATTTATTCTATTTCTTGAAATTTTTGCTTTAAGAGTAGTGTTAGCTAAAGTTACAACTAAATCTGTTTTATTTAAGAATTTCACAAAATTTAAGTTGATAATCCATCCTCTATGAGAACGAAAAAAAGAAGGTTCTTTTGAAAGAATTCCTTCAAAGTATTTAAGGTTTTTGCTAGTAGTAATTTTTTTATTTTCTTTTAAATGTATAACGCTATATGCACCACTTGCCTCTATAGAAATAATATTTTTTAAATCAATAATATGCCTATTTCCTAATTCAGGAATTACTATTTTTTTATAATTTTTATCTTTTATCGTTTTTAATAATGACTGATAGTCTATTAATTGATTTTTTTGTTCTAATTTTTGTTCTAGTTTTTCAAGAGCTATATTTAACTTATTTCTATCAATTGGCTTAACTAGGTAATCAATAGCATTTAGTTCAAATGCTTTTATAGCATATTGGTCGTAAGCAGTTACAAAAATAATTTCGAAGTTTATTTCATCAAAAAAAAATGCTATTTCATAACCTGCATAATTAGGCATTTGAACATCTAAAAAAACAACATTTGGTTGTAATTTTTTAATTTTTTCCACACCGTCTTCTAAATTACTACCTGTAGCAATTACATCAATACTGTTAGATGTTCTTTCTAATAAATTTACTAAAACATTATTAGCACTTTGCTCGTCATCAATAAGTATTGCTTTTATTCTAGTCATAAAACAAATATAGTAATAGAGTTTAATTAATTAGTTTCTTTTTTGTGAATAGAAAAACTGGTTTGTGAAGCAATTAAAAAATAATTTTTATTGTAATTTTACATAAAAACATAATTTTGCAAACATATTTTCAATATTTTTCGACTTCCGTAAACGAAATACAGCTTCCTAAAAAGTTTACTTTTCCGTTTTATTACGAACCTCATTTATTGTGTAGGTTAGCTACAAAAGAAGTGCAGAATTATTTGAATACACAAACAGATTTTGAACATAATTTCGGATTAAACAATTCTAAAGAAGGTGCTATTACAGGAAAAATGTTTGGAGTTTTAGTGGTGCAAAATAAACAAAATGAAATTGGCTATATAACTGCTGTTTCTGGTAAGTTAGGCGAAAAAAACAAGCATAAAAAATTTGTTCCACCTGTTTACGATATGCTTACTAAAGATTCGTTTTTCTTAAAGGAAAAAGAAATTTTAAGGAATATAAGTGTTGAGTTAGATCGTTTAGAGAATACTACTGATTATTTAAAATTACATACTCTACACGAACAAGAAACAAACAAGGCTACTACTGATATTACAGAAAAAAAAGAAGCTTTAAAAATAGCTAAAGCTGCTCGAAAACTAAAAAGAGAAAAAGCATTTACCGAGTTATCATCTGAAGAATATGAAACTTTAAAAAACATTTTAAGTAAAGAGAGTTTAGATGCCAAACATTACTTGAATAATGTAACTCGTTTTTGGGAACATTCTTTAAAACCTATTAAAGAAAAGCTATTCGTTTATACCAATCAAATAGCGTTACTAAAAGAAAAACGCAAAACTAAATCCACAGCTTTACAGGTTTATATATCAGAGCAATATCAGTTTTTAAATTCAAGAAAAGAAGTTAAAAATTTGAGTGAATTATTTACGAATACTTCTGTGCAAAATATTCCTGCAGGAACTGGCGAATGTGCTGCTCCTAAATTATTGCAATATGCTTTTTTACACGATTTAAAACCTATTGTAATGGCAGAGTTTTGGTGGGGAAAATCGCCAAATAAAGAAGTAAGGAAACACCAACAGTTTTATCCGGCTTGCCAAGGAAAATGCAAACCTATTTTAACACATATGCTAGATGGGATTGAAATGGATACGAATCCATTATTAGAAAATCCTGCTATTGGAAAAGAATTAGAAACTATTTTTGAAGACGATGAGTTAATTGTTATTTATAAACCAAATGACTTTTTATCTGTTCCTGGAATTCATATTCAAGATTCGGTTTATTCTCGTATTAAACAACAAGTAAAAGATATTTCGGGTCCCATTATTGTGCATCGTTTAGATATGGCTACTTCGGGTTTATTAGTTTTAGCCAAGAACAAAAAAGCGCATAAAATTATACAAAGTCAGTTTATTAATAAAACGGTTAAAAAAAGATATACGGCTTTATTAGATGGAATTATTACTGATAATAAAGGGATAATTAATTTACCACTTCGTGTAGATTTAGATGACAGACCAAGACAATTGGTATGTTATGAACACGGAAAACCTGCAGAAACGAAATGGGAGGTTATTGAAAGAAAAAACGGAAAAACAAAAGTACACTTCTACCCTATTTCTGGTCGGACACATCAATTACGAATGCATGCTTCTCATAGTTTAGGATTAAATACACCAATTATAGGTGACGACTTGTATGGAAAAAAAGCTAACCGTTTGTATTTACATTCAGATACTTTAGAGTTTACACATCCTATTACTAAAGAGAAAATGAAATTTCATAAAAAAGCAAATTTTTAAGCTTTCACTAAAACTTTATAAAATAGTTTAGCCCAGATTGTAGCATTTGTTTGAGCTCCTCGCAGAGAGCGAGTGCGGAAAGCTGGAATTAGCTTCTGATAAAATTAAAGATAAAAAAAGCCTCTCGATTTACTGAGAGGCTTTTGAATTTACACTAATTTCTTAGCATCTTTTACTTTTTGTTTGGTAAGCGCAATATCGATTACCTCGCTCATTTCGTTTACATAATGAAATGTTAAACCTTTTAAGTAACTTTCTTTTATTTCTTCAATATCTCTTTTATTCTCGATACATAAAATAAGCTCTTTAATATTTGCGCGCTTAGCTGCTAATATTTTTTCCTTAATTCCACCTACTGGCAATACTTTTCCACGCAGTGTAATTTCACCTGTCATGGCGATTTTATTTTTCACCTTACGTTGTGTGTAAACCGACATTAATGAAGTTAACATCGTAATACCTGCACTTGGTCCGTCTTTTGGCGTTGCGCCTTCTGGTACGTGAATATGTACGTCGTACTTTTCTAAAATTTCTTGTTTAATTCCGAATTTCTCAGCATTTGCTTTGATGTATTTCATAGCAATTGTAGCAGACTCTTTCATTACTTTACCTAAATTACCTGTAATAGAAAGGTTTCCTTTACCTTTAGATAAAATAGACTCTATAAATAAAATATCACCACCAACACTTGTCCATGCTAAACCAGTAACAACACCTGCAACATCATTATTTTCGTACTTACCTCTTTCTAAACGAGCAGGTCCTAAAATAGCTTCGATATCTAAGTCTGATAAAGCAATGCTATACTCCTCTTCCATCGCTATTGATTTGGCTGCAAAACGAACTATTTTAGCTACTTGCTTTTCTAAACCACGCACACCTGATTCACGCGTATAACCTGCAACAATCTTTTCTAGTTGTTTTTTTCCAGCCGTTAAATGTTCTGGTGTTAATCCATGCTCTTTTAGCTGTTTTGGAAGCAAATATTTTTTAGCTATTTCAATTTTTTCTTCAATCGTATAACCCGTAACATTAATAATCTCCATACGATCACGTAATGCCCATGGAATTTGACCTAAGTTATTTGCCGTTGCAATAAATAACACTTTAGAAAGATCGTAACCAACTTCTAGATAATTATCATAAAACTCAGTGTTTTGTTCAGGATCTAGCACTTCTAACATTGCTGAAGAAGGATCTCCTTGACTGCTTTGACTTAATTTATCAATCTCATCTAAAACAAATACAGGATTTGATGTTCCCGATTTTTTAATGTTCTGAATTAAACGTCCTGGCATCGCCCCAATATATGTTTTCCGATGACCTCTAATTTCAGATTCATCACGTAAACCACCCAACGACATTCTTGTATATTTTCGTCCTAATGCTTCTGCAACCGATTTCCCTAATGATGTTTTACCTACACCTGGAGGACCATATAAACAAAGAATTGGCGACTTCATATCTCCACGTAATTTTAAAACAGCTAAATGTTCGATTATACGTTCTTTAACTTTTTCTAATCCGAAATGATCTCTGTCTAGTATTTTCTGAGCACGTTTTAAGTCGAACTTATCTTTAGAATATTCATTCCAAGGCAATTCTAACATTAACTCTAAATAGTTACGTTGCACACCATATTCTGCCATTTGAGGATTCATTCGCTTTAAGCGATTCAATTCCTTTTCAAATGTCTCAGCAACGTCTTTATTCCACCTTTTTGTTTTAGCCTTTATTCTCATTTGATCTAATTCCTGATCATGAGAAACACCACCTAATTCATCTTGAATGGTTTTTAACTGCTGATGTAAATAATATTCACGCTGTTGCTGATCTAAATCAGAACGTGTTTTAGATTGAATATCATTACGTAATTGTAATTTCTGAAGTTCTTTGTCTAAATTTTTTAACGTTAATAAAGCGCGTTCTTTTAAGTTATCTTTTTCTAGTAATACTTGTTTCTTAGCAACACTTAAATCCATATTTGATGAAATAAAGTTCACCAAAAATGAGTTTGATTTTATGTTTTTAATTGCAAAAGAAGCTTCAGAAGGTAACATTGGGTTTTCTTTAATAACCTCTAATGCCAGTTCTTTAATAGATTCTATAATAGCGTCAAACTCTTTTTCGTCATCAACCTCTTTATCATCTATCGCTTCCTTAACCTTTGCTTTTAAGTATGGTTCTTCTTGTGTAATTTCATCAATCTCAAAACGTTTTTTTCCTTGAATGATAACTGTTGTGTTACCATCAGGCATTTTAAGAACGCGTAAAATCTGTGCTACAACTCCGGTTTTATGAATATCATTTAAACCTGGGTTTTCTACATCGCCATCTTTCTGAGCAACTACACCAATTACTTTATCTCCTTTATTTGCATCTTTTATTAACTGAATAGATTTATCTCTACCCGCTGTAATAGGAATTACAACACCAGGAAATAATACCGTATTTCTTAACGGTAAAATTGGCAGCTCTTCAGGTACTTTTTCTTTATTTATTATTTCTTCATCTTCAGGAGTTAATAAAGGAATCAATTCTGAATCTTCATTAAAAGCATCTTGAAGCGACAAATTGTCTAAATGTATAATTTTTGATTTACTCATATCTTGTATATATGTCATAGTGACATTTGTATATTGTTAACAACAATACCAAATGCACTTTTTAACTTTTAATTATTTGATAAACAGCACACTACAAATACACGCACTATTTCACTCGATTATATAAGTCAATTGTTATGCCAAGTAAAACTTATATTACTTGTAACTAATTACAATCTGAGTCGTCATATTAATATATTTTTACAAAAACTAGCCAAAAAATGAAAACTAAACTACTTTTTATTGCTTTTATTTTACTTATAACAAGCTGTACAACGAATAAAAACTCAGATAATTTTATAAAAAATGCTACAGGTCGTTATTTTTTTAATGCTGATGAAATTATAGAAGTTAACTTTAAAGAAGGCGAATTACTTTTAACATGGCGTAATCAGAAATTGGTTCCTTTAAAAATTAACGACAGTACATTTTATGCAAGGGAGTTAAATGAAAAATTAATTTTTCACACAGCTAAAGATAATATTGAATTAGCAAAAAAACGAGAACATGATGACAATGTATATGTTTTTAATAAATTAAATGAAGGTGAAAAAACACCTAAAGAATATTTTACTCAAGGAGATTATAACGCTGCGTTAATTGGTTATAAAAAAATTAAAGAAAACGACAGTTTAAATCCTATAATAAGAGAAAACACTTTTAATAATTTAGGATACCGTTATTTAAGAGAAGATAAATATGAGCAAGCAATTGCTGTTTTTAAAATTAACATCGCTTTATACCCAAATAGTTCTAATACTTATGATAGCACTGGTGATGCATATTTAAAAAAATCAGATACTATTAAAGCTATTGAATTTTATAAAAAAGCGTTGGATATTAACCCTGAAAATCGCAATGCAAAAAGAGCATATAAAAACTTACAAAAACAAAATAACTAATGGAACATCTTAAATACCCGATCGGAAAACCTGATATTCCTACCGTAATTTCTTCAGAAAAAATTAACGAATGGATTACTGTTTTAGAAGAGTTTCCTGCTAAACTAGAGCTTCTTGTTAAAAATTTATCCGAAGAACAATTAAACACTTTATACAGAGATGGTGGTTGGTCTGTTAGGCAAGTTATTCATCATTGTGCAGACAGTCATCATAATTCATACACCCGTTTTAAATGGGCGTTAACAGAAGAGGAACCTGTTATTAAAACGTATTATGAAGCGCGTTGGGCTGAATTATTTGATTCTAAAGCAGCTCCTATTCAGTTATCTTTAAATTCATTAAAAGCTTTACATGCTAAATGGGTGTTTTTTTTAAAAGGATTAACTACTGATGATTTAAATAAGTGTTTCATTCATCCTGATGGAAATGAAAAAGTAAGTTTAAAAGAAAATATAGGTATTTACGCATGGCATTGTAACCATCATTACCAACACATAAATCAGTTATTACTTATAAAAAAGTGGTTGTAAAACAAATTATGTATTTTTACACAAAATAATAAAGTGCTATTTATTATTTAAGTTCAGATAAAATATTAAAAAATATGATACGAAGCTACAGAAATGAAAGGTGGAAAGAAATAGTATTTGATGATAAAATCTCTGAAAAAGAAAAATTTAAAATCTCTAATTACGGTAGAATTATCAACTGTAAAAAAGAAGAAGAGTTACTTGTAAACGAATATTTTATAAACGGTTACCAGAACTTGCCATTAAAACAACGAGTAAATGGAAAAAATACCAGTAGGTATGTTCATAAACTCGTAGCGGAATGTTTTTTACCACGTAAAGAGGATGAATTGTACGTAATTCATTTAAATTATGACAAAAAAGACAATAGGATTGAAAATCTTAAATGGGCTACAAAAAGGGAAAAAGAGGTACACCAATATACCAATCCCGAATATGTAAATAAAGTTCATAAACCCAGAACTGCAAAACTTACTGAAACTAGAGTTAAATTGCTTAAACGTAAGCTAAACGACCCAAACAGAAAAACTCGTTTAAAAATGATTGCGAAACAATTTGGTGTTTCAGAAATGCAATTACATAGAATTAAAACGGGTGAAAACTGGGGATACGTTACTGAAGATTAACTTATAGTAAAATTAAGATAGCAATAGTTATAAAAACTACAATTTGCGCCCATTTTAGGAACACTCCTATTTGGGCGTTCTTTTTTATTGACGCTGATATTGTTCCTGCCAAAATAGCAATTGTAGAAAATATTAAAAAAGAAGTAAGTATAAATAATCCGCCTAAAACATAAAACTGAATTACCGTAGAAATCTTTTCTGAAAATAAAAATTGTGGAAAAAATGCCAAAAAGAATATAGTAACTTTTGGATTTAAAACATTCATCCAAAAACCTTTTTTAAACAATTCGAAAGTAGATTTCTTAATTACATTATCTGTAGAAAACGCAATTTTAGCATCACTTTTATAAACTTGATAAGCAATATATAACAAATACAAGGCTCCGAATAATTTGATAATAAAAAATAAATTCGGATTTTGTTTTATAACTTCCGAAACGCCAAAAGCAACCAAAGTAGTATGAATAATACAACCCGTCATTAAACCAATAACCGTTGCCAAACCATATTTTTTACCATGCACAATACTTTGTGTTAATACAAAAATATTATCCGGTCCTGGTGAAAAAGCTAAAGTAGCCGTAGCTAAAACAAACGAAATAAGAGTTTCAATCATTAATTTAAAAATTATAAAAGCTACTGAAAATTGTTCAGTAAGAAGTTAATTTAAGATTGATGTAAAATAGCTTTATTGATTCGCTTTACCAAACTCGGTCCTTCATAGATAAACCCAGTATAGATTTGTACTAAATCGGCACCAGCATTTATTTTATCTAAAGCATCTTTTTCAGAATGAATACCTCCGACTCCGATTATAGGAAATGATTTTTTAGATTTATCTGCCAGGTATTTAATTACTTTTGTACTTCTTTCTTTAACCGGTTGTCCGCTAACACCGCCATTACCAATTTCTGATAATCGTTCTTTAGAAACCTTTAAATTATCTCTATTTACCGATGTGTTTGATGCAATTACTCCATCAATTTTAGTTTTAGCAACCAACTCAATTATTTCATCTAATTGTTGGTTATTTAAATCTGGAGCTATTTTTAATAATATTGGCTTTTGAACAGCTTCTTTATTGTTTAATTTCTGAACCTCAGTAATTAACTCTTTTAAATACTCAACATCATCTAGTTTTGCATGGCTCCCAACATTAGGGCAACTTACATTCAACACAAAATAATCTACATACGGATGCAATCCTTTAAAACACTCTAAGTAATCTGATGTATAATTTTCTGGAGCAGTGTCGGTGTTTTTACCAATATTACCTCCAATAATAATTTTACCTTTATTCTTTTTTAATTGTTGAATTGCAATGGTTAATCCTTCGTTATTAAACCCCATTCGGTTGATGATTCCTTGATCATCTTTTAATCGAAATAATCTTTTCTTCGGATTTCCAGCTTGTCCTTTTGGTGTTACCGTTCCTATTTCTACAAAACCAAATCCGAAGTTTGCCAATTCATTATATAAAACCGCATTTTTATCAAAACCAGCAGCTAAACCAACAGGATTCTTAAAAGTTAACCCGAATAAATTACGTTCTAACTTTTTATCATTTACCTGATATAAACCTCTGAATATTGAAGTCATAAAAGGAATTCTAGACATAAACTTTACCAATGAAAAAGTAAAATAATGAATCTTTTCTGGATCAAAAAGAAAAAAAATCGGACGGATAATTAATTTGTACATACTTCTTGTCGGGTCGAGCGCAGTCGAGACCTTAATTATAGTTTAAAAAATAACCTCTCGACTGCGCGCTCGAGGAGATATTTAAATTAAAAAAAAGCCCCAATAAAAATTGGAGCTTTTGAATTATCTTAAAACAGCTTCTAAATTCTTTTCGAATGTTAGCTGTAATTTTTGCATTATTTTATCAATCTGTTTATCTGCCAATGTTTTGTTTTCATCTTGTAAAACAAAACTAACAGCATAAGATTTTTTACCTTCAGGTAATTTATCACCTTCATAAACATCAAATAAATCTACTTCTTTTAATAATTTCTTTTCTGATTGAAAAGCAAGATTGTAAATTTCTTTAAACTCTATTTTATCATCTAATAACAATGCTAAATCACGCTTTACTGATGGAAACTTAGCTAAATCAGATACTTTAATTTTCTTATTACCTGATAAGCTTAAAATGTTTTCCCAATTAAAATCGGCAAATAAAACTTCTTGTTTAATAGAAAATTCTTTTAAAACAGTTCTTTTTATTACTCCGAATTCAACTAGCTTAGTTTTTCCTAAACTTAATACTACACCTTCAGAAAACACATCTGTTTTAATAGGTGATGTTTTTAAATTATCTAATCCTAATCTACTTAATAAGTTCGTTACAATTCCTTTTAAATAAAAGAAATCAGAAGCTTGAGTAGCCGTTTTCCAACTATCTTTGGTTCTATTTCCTGTAACAAACAATGTTAAATGTTTGTCTTCCTGATAACCGCTTTCGTATTTATGATATGTTTTACCAAATTCATAAAATTTTAATGCGTTATTTTTTCTATTGATATTATAAGAAACAGATTCTAAACCGCTAAACAATAATGATTGTCGCATTACCTTTAAATCGTTACTTAACGGATTCAACATTTCTACATTATGTTCTTCCTTTAAATTCTCAGACAAGGCAATATAATCTGCTTTTGTTAAAGAATTTGCCATCGTTTCGTTAAATCCTAATGAACTTAACTGATTTGCAACAATGTTTTCTACCTTAACTTCTTTATCATTATCAAATGAAATAGAAGTGTTTAATTTATGAGAAAACTCGATATTATTGTAACCGTAAACTCTTAAAATTTCTTCAATAATATCAGCTTCACGCTGAACATCTACTCGGTAAGAAGGTATTGTTAAACCTAAACCTCCTTCAGTTACACTGTTTATTTTAATTTCTAAAGAAGCTAAAATATTTTTAATTGTTTCTTTAGGAATTTCTTGACCTATTAATTTATACGTGTCTTCGAAAGATAAAAACACTTCGAAATCTTCTATTTTCTCTGGATAAAAATCTAAAACATCAGAAGACATTTTTCCACCTGCGTACTCTTCTATTAATAAAGCAGCACGCTTTAAAGCGTATTTTGTTGAATTGATATCGATTCCTCTTTCGAAACGGAAAGAAGCATCCGTATTTAATGCGTGACGTTTTGCTGTTTTACGAACAGAAACCGGATTAAAGTAAGCGCTTTCTAAGAAAATTGCTGTAGTGTGTTCTGTTACTCCAGATTTTAATCCGCCAAAAACACCACCTAAACATAATGGATTATCATCTGCATCACAAATCATAATATCATCAGCATCTAACGTTCTTTCTACTTCATCTAACGTTTTAAATTTCGTTCCTGCCGCTAAGGTTTTAACAATAACTTTATTCCCTCTAATTTTATTAGCATCAAAAGCGTGTAAGGGTTGCCCTAACTCATGTAAAACATAATTTGTAATATCTACAATATTATTTTTAGGCACAATACCAATAGCTTTTAATCTATTCTGAATCCATTCTGGAGATTCTTTTACCTCAATATCGGTAATTGTAATTCCGCAATAACGAGGCACTAAATTTTTATCTTCTATTTCGATATCAATCTTGTGTGTACGTTCATCTACACGAAAATCTGATACAGAAGGAGAAATTAGCTCTAAATTTGTTCCTTGATGCATTAAACCTGCACGTAAATCACGAGCAACACCAAAGTGGCTCATTGCGTCTGCACGATTTGGTGTTAAGCCTATTTCGAAAACATAATCTGTTTCGATATTAAAAACTTCTGAACAAGGTGTTCCAGAAACTAAAGCGGTGTCTAAAACCATAATACCGTCATGACTTTTACCTAAACCTAACTCGTCTTCGGCACAGATCATTCCGTGGCTTTCTTCTCCTCTAATTTTACCTTTTTTTATTTTAAAGCCTTCACCTTTTTCATCATACAAAGTTGTACCTACTTTAGCAACAGGCACTTTCTGACCAACATCAACATTTGGCGCACCACAAACTATTTGCACAATATTACTGTCACCTAAATCTACCGTAGTAATTTTTAGTTTATCTGCGTTGGGGTGTTTTACACATGTTTTTACTTCACCAACAACGATACCTTTTAAACTACCTTTAATACTCTCAACCTTAAGTATTCCTTCTACCTCTAGACCTAAATCTGTTAATAGTTCTCCTGTTTTTTCAGCTTCCCAGTCGGTTTGTAAAAATTGTCTTAACCAATTGTATGATATCTTCATAATCAATCTCTAATTTTAGCATGCAAATTTAAGGAAAATAAAAGGAAAAATAACAGTCCTTTTTCACACTATTTATCTCCCTGATTGTTAACTATTTGATAACATTTATCTTGATAAAAAATTGTTTTTTTGCTGGCAGTTTTAACTCAACACAACTCAATTACATGAAAAAATTATTACCCTTCATTTTACTGATTGCATCACTTTCAGTATTTTCTCAAGTACCTTCTTATTATAATGATGTTAACTTAAACCAAAGCAATACTGCCTTAAAAGATGCTTTAGCTACTAAAATTATTAGCACACATTCAGTTAACTTATCGTATTCACCCGGTGTTTGGGATGCTTTAAAACAATCTGATTTAGACGCAACAAACAACAATAAAGTTGTTTTAATTTATGGTTATAACGATTCTGACGGAAATTATGTAACTGATAGAACTCGTAGTAAAGATGCTAACGGTGGTTCTGCCGGAACACAATGGAACAGAGAACACGTATATCCGAAATCATTAGGAAATCCTAATTTAGGAACATCAGGTGCTGGTGCAGATGTACACCATTTAAGACCTGCGGATATCTCATTTAACTCACAAAGAAGTAGTAAGAAATTTGCAGCTGGATCTGGTAATGCTGGTGATTCTAACGGCGGGTGGTATCCTGGTGATGAATGGAAAGGAGATGTTGCTCGTATGATGATGTATATGTATGTACGTTATGGAAACCAATGTTTGCCTAGTAATGTAGCAATCGGTTCAGCAAGTTCTTCTGATAATAATATGATTCAATTATTATTACAATGGAATGCTGAAGACCCTGTATCTAATTTTGAAACACAAAGAAACCCTATATTACAAGGAATACAAGGAAATAGAAATCCGTTTATCGATAATCCTGCTTTTGCAACTCAAATTTGGGGAGGTCCACAAGCAGAAGATAAATTTGGTAACGGTGGCGGTTCTTCTGACACACAAACACCAACAACTCCTACTAACTTAACTGCTTCAAATATTACGGAAACATCAACTGATTTATCTTGGTCTGTTGCTACTGATAATGTTGCTGTTACAGGTTATGATATTTATAAAGGCGCTACTAAAATAGCTACAAGCACTACTAATTCTTACAATGTAACAGGTTTAAGTGCTACTACTAATTATAGTTTTTCTATAAAAGCAAGAGATGCTGCTAATAATGTTTCAGCATCTAGCTCTTCAGTAAATATAACTACAAGTGCTGGGAACACTTCTGGAGGCTCTGCTTCTGATTTATTAATTTCTGAATACGTTGAAGGTTCATCAAACAACAAAGCTTTAGAAATAGCAAATTTCACCGGTGCAACTATTAATTTAGCTGGCTATTCTCTAAAAAAAGCTTCTAACGGTAGCGGCTGGACAAACACCGTAACTTTAAGCGGACAATTAGAAAACGGAAATGTATATGTAATTGCAAACAACAATGCTTCTACAACTATTAAAAACAAAGCACAATTAACAGAAACTAGTGTTAGTTCTTTTAACGGAAACGATGCTATTGGTTTATTTAAAGGAAGCTCACTTATCGATTTAATTGGTAACCCTAATAGCTCATCAACATTTGCACAAGATAAAACCTTACAAAGAAAATCAACAGTTTCTTCTCCTAATGCAAGCTATACTACTTCTGAGTGGAACATCCTTTCGAAAGATACTTTTAGTGGTTTAGGAAATCATACAATTGATGGAGGAACTCCTCCTCCACCTGTTGACAATGCAGCTCCTTCTACTCCAAGTAACTTAACTAATAGTAACATAACAGAAACTTCTGTAAACTTAAATTGGAATGCTTCTACAGACAATACTGCTGTAACAGGTTATGATGTTTATAAAGGCTCAGCTAAAATAGCTACAGTAACAACTACAAATTATTCAGTTAGCGATTTAACAGCTGCTACAAATTACACTTTTTCTGTAAAAGCTAAAGATGCTGCTGGTAATATTTCTGCATCAAGTAATACGGTTGGTGTAACGACTAAAAGTGTTGTGGTTAATTACTGCGCTTCTAAGGGTAATAATTCAAGTTATGAATATATCGACAATGTTGCTATAGGCGGAATTTCAAACGTTTCTTCTGCTAATAATGGTTATGGTGATTTTACATCTCAAACTGGTAATTTATCATACGGAAATAACACAATAGTTTTTAGCGCAGGTTTTTCCGGTTCTTCTTATACTGAATTTTGGAAAGTATGGATCGACTTTAATAAAAACGGTGTATTTGAAAGCAATGAAGAGGTAGTTAGTGGTTCATCTTCTAGCTCGGCTAATTTATCAGCTAGTTTTACAGTACCAGCTTCTGCTTTAACAGGAAAAACAAGAATGCGTGTTGCCATGAAATGGGACGCCGCTCCTACTGCTTGTGAAACTTTTGGTTATGGTGAAGTTGAAGATTATTCTGTAAATATTGGAGTAAGTGCAAAAGGCGGAAACAATAGTAATTATATTACAGCAACAAAATTAGGTAATGAAACTGCTATTTTCAATGCTATTCTTTATCCAAACCCAACTACTAATTATTTAAAAATTGGAATGGCAGATAATAGAGATGCTAATTTTACAATAGTCAATATTATTGGTCAACAGGTGTTAAACGGAAAAGTAAATCATTCAACTATAAATGTTTCTAATTTAGAAAACGGAATGTATATTCTTGAAATTAATGACGGACAAAGAGCTTTTACTAAAAAGTTTATTAAAAAATAAATATAATAATACATTAAATAAAAAAGTCTCATCATTTTATGATGGGATTTTTTTTATACATCAGTATTCTAAGATAAACTGTTAATAACTTACGAATCCTTAACTATTAAGTAACATAAAAAAATATAAAGAAAGTGTTAATTAGCTGCGACTTAAAAAACGCCTAATCAAACAAATGAAAAAACTTATACCCTTCTTTTTACTCATACTGTCTTTATCGTTATTCTCACAAGTTCCATCCTACTATAACGATGTTAATATAAACCAAACTGGTAATGATTTAAAAGAGACCTTGGCTATAAAAATTATAAGCTCACATACTAATATTTTAACATACACGCCAGATGTATGGAACGCATTAAAACAAACTGATATTGATCCAACTGATAATACTAAAGTCGTATTAATTTACGGTTGGGATGATACTGATACTGATATAACAAATGACAGAACACGAGAAAAAGATACCCACGGCAGTGGTTCTGGTGTTTGGAATAGAGAACATGTATATTCAAAATCATTAGCAAACCCAAACTTAGGTACCGTTGGTGCTGGCGCAGATGCTCATAACTTACGTCCTGCGGATGCTCAGAGAAATTCTTCTAGAAGTAACAGAAAATTTGCCGAAGGAATTGGTAACTCTGGTGCTACAGCAGAAGGTAATTGGTATCCTGGTGATGAATGGAAAGGTGATGTTGCTCGTATGATGATGTATATGTATTTACGTTATGGCAATCAAACACTCCCTATTAATGTTGGTGTTGGTAATCCTGTTGCCAATGATACCAATATGATAGAATTATTTTTAAAATGGAATGCTGAAGACCCAGTTTCTATACTTGAAAAGCAACGTAACCCTGTATTAGAATTAATACAAGGAAACAGAAATCCTTTTATCGATAACCCTGCTTTTGCAACACTAATATGGGGTGGTCCTCAAGCTGAAAATTTATTTGGTGGTAATGGTGGCTCAACGGATAACGAAGCGCCAACAACACCTGCTAATATTATAGTTTCTAATATTAGTAATACTTCTGTAGACTTAACATGGCCTGCTTCAATCGATAACTCTTCTGTTGCAGGTTATTATATATATAACAACGGTATACAAGTTGCAAGTACAAATAACACAAGTATTAGTGTAGCTAATTTAAATGCTAATACATTATATAATTTTACTTTAACAGCATATGATATTGCAGGTAATTTTTCTCAATTAAGCTCAATAATTAGCGTTACAACAACTACAAACCCAGTAAATGATACTGTTGAAGGATTATTTATTTCTGAATATATAGAAGGGTCTTCATATAATAAAGCTATTGAAATAGCCAACTTTACAGGATTACCAATTAATTTAGAAAATTATAGTATTAAAAAAGCAACTAATGGCGGTGGGTCTTGGTCTAACACAATAGATCTAACAGGTATACTGAACAACAACGAGGTTTATGTTATTGCGCACAACAGTGCTTCTGATATTGTTAAAAACAAATCAAATTTACTTAACAGTTCCGTAATGAATTTTAATGGTAACGATGCTATCGCATTGTTTGAAAATGATATTTTAATAGATATATTAGGTACTCAAAATAGTAGTGATAATTTTGGAAAAGATAAAACACTTCAAAGAAAACCAACTATTAAATCACCTAATAAGAATTACACATTGTCTGAATGGGCTATTATTGCAAAAGATACTTTTAATGGCTTAGGAGAACATCTTATAGATAACAATATTTCAGAAGACAATATAGCTCCTACCGCTCCTACAAATTTACTTAGTAATAATATCACTCAAACATCAGTTAAGCTTACATGGGATGCCTCAACAGATAATGTTACCGTAGTTTTATATGAAGTTTATCAAAATGACACATTAATTACAACTCTAAACAACACTTTATTTACCGTTAATGATTTAACAGATGATACAGCTTATAATTTTTCTGTAAAAGCCATAGATTCTTCAGAAAATATTTCTAGTTTTAGTAACAAGGTGTTCATTACAACCTTAGCTGCGCCAGATACAGCAGCTCCTTCTACTCCAAGTAACTTAACTACTAGTAACATAACAGAAACTTCTGTAAACTTAAATTGGAATGCTTCTACAGACAATACTGCTGTAACAGGTTATGATGTTTATAAAGGCTCAGCTAAAATAGCTACAGTAACAACTACAAATTATTCAGTTAGCGATTTAACAGCTGCTACAAATTACACTTTTTCTGTAAAAGCTAAAGATGCTGCTGGTAATATTTCTGCATCAAGTAATACGGTTGGTGTAACGACTAAAAGTGTTGTGGTTAATTACTGCGCTTCTAAGGGTAATAATTCAAGTTATGAATATATCGACAATGTTGCTATAGGCGGAATTTCAAACGTTTCTTCTGCTAATAATGGTTATGGTGATTTTACATCTCAAACTGGTAATTTATCATACGGAAATAACACAATAGTTTTTAGCGCAGGTTTTTCCGGTTCTTCTTATACTGAATTTTGGAAAGTATGGATCGACTTTAATAAAAACGGTGTATTTGAAAGCAATGAAGAGGTAGTTAGTGGTTCATCTTCTAGCTCGGCTAATTTATCAGCTAGTTTTACAGTACCAGCTTCTGCTTTAACAGGAAAAACAAGAATGCGTGTTGCCATGAAATGGGACGCCGCTCCTACTGCTTGTGAAACTTTTGGTTATGGTGAAGTTGAAGATTATTCTGTAAATATTGGGGCTAGCGCTAAAGGAGTAAACAATAATTACGCTGTTACTGCAACCAAACTAGGTAATGAAACTGCTGTTTTTAATGCTCTTCTTTCTCCAAACCCAACTACTAATTATTTAAAAATTGGAATGATAGATAATAGAGATGCTAATTTTACAATAGTTAATATTATTGGTCAACAGGTGTTAAACGGAAAAGTAAATCATTCAACGATAAATGTTTCTAATTTAGAAAACGGAATGTATATCCTTGAAGTTAATGACGGACAAAGAGCTTTTACTAAAAAGTTTATTAAAAAATAACAAAAATCAAAATCAAAAAAGGGAAGCTATATGCTTCCCTTTTTTATGCTTAAAAAATACAGATTTTAAATATCGATTGTACTTTTAGATTTATCAGAAGCAAATACATACGTAAACAACCACATAAGTGTAAAAGTTGGTATCACATCTAAACCAGGCATTGCCTCTTCTACAAGAGTAATACCAGCAGCAATTTTACCTTTACCTCCTTTATACATTTTAGTCATTAAATACGCAGCTACTGGCGCCCATACCACATCTATTAATTCACCTACACCAGGTATAATATATGATACAAGTCCTACTGCATCAAACAATAAACTTAACCCTAAGTTTTTATATTTATTTTTTTTATCCATTTATTAAAAAATTAATTCTGTTTCTTGTAAATCAAAATTCAAGCCAAAATATTTGATTTTTAACTCTGTAAATTAATATGTTTGCTCTAAAATACTAAAAACGAATGATTTTCTCTGATTTTATAAATCAATTAGAAGAATTTAAGAACAAACCATTAGGAGGATTAGTTTCTCAACTTAAACTTGCTCCAAAGTTAAGAACACAATTTACTCAAGAATTAATAGACAGTAAAGAGCCTAAAAGAGCTGCTGTTTTGGCATTGTTTTATCCTGATAAAAATAATGAAACTCGCTTTTTATTAACACAAAGAGCAAATTATAAAGGAAAACACTCGGCTCAAGTAAGTTTTCCTGGTGGTAAAACAGATAAAGACGACATCAACTTTAAAGCAACCGCTTTAAGGGAAACATTCGAAGAAGTAGGCATTATTTCTGAAGATATAAAAATTATAAAGCAACTTTCTGATTCTTACATCCCTCCTAGTAATTTTCTAGTCGCTCCGTTTATTGGAATAGCTAAAAAACAACCATTATTTACACCTAACTACGAGGTTGCTGGTATTATAGAAGTTTTGATGAGCGATTTACTAGATGAAAATAATTTAAGTTCTATAGAAATGGAAACTTCATATATGAAAAACATAGACGTACCATGCTTTAAACTAAATGGTTATATCGTTTGGGGAGCTACAGCAATGATGCTTTCAGAAATTAAAGATTTATTTAAGCAGTAATGTTTTCTATTTCTTTTGTAATTTAGCTTTTACACTAAAAAAATAATCACAAATGCCTTTATTTAAAAGGAATCCTTTCGGACATATTTTATTCATAAAACGCTTTCTTATTCAAGTTTTAGGCGTTATTTCACATGGTCGCTACCGTAAATTTAATGATTTACAGATTGAAGGTATGGATATTCTTCGGAATCTTCCTGACAAGAATGTATTATTCATTTCTAATCATCAAACTTATTTTGCGGATGTAGCTTCTATGTTTCATGTATTTAACGCAGCCTTAAAAGGGCGTGATGATAATATTAAAAACGTAGGTTATTTATGGAACCCTAAATTAAACTTATACTACATTGCTGCAGGTGAAACTATGCGAGCAGGTTTATTGCCTAAAATATTTGCTTATGTAGGTTCTGTTTCTGTAGAAAGAACTTGGCGAAGCGAAGGTAAAGAGGTAAAAAGACAAGTAAAGATGTCTGATATTTCTAACATTCGCAAAGCGTTAGATGATGGTTGGGTTATTACTTTTCCGCAAGGAACTACCACGCCTTTCAAACCTATTCGACGCGGTACAGCTCATATTATAAAAACATACAACCCTATTGTAGTACCTATTGTTATTGATGGATTTAGACGTTCTTTTGATAAAAAGGGATTATTGATAAAAAAACGGAATGTTTTACAATCAATGGTTATAAAAGAACCTTTAGAGATTGATTATGAAAGAGAAGATGTAGCTAGTATTGTTGAAAAAATAGAATATGCTATAGAACAACATCCATCATTTTTAAAAGTGTTAACGCCTGAACAAATTAAACAAGAGCAAGAATACCGTGAAAAACGACGTTTTTGGGGAGCTGATTCTAACAAAGAAGAAGAGGAATAATTATAACATTACAATTTTATGACTAAAAATAAATCAATCTTAAATGAGAAATCAATCGATTTCTTAGCAAAATATTTAAATAATGCTGCTCCTACCGGATATGAATGGGAAGGACAGAAAATTTGGATGGATTACCTTAAGCCTTATGTTGATGAGTTTATTACAGATACTTATGGGTCGGCTGTTGGAGTAATTAATCCAGATGCTAAATATAAAGTAGTTATTGAAGGGCATGCTGATGAAATTTCATGGTATGTAAACTATATTTCTGATGACGGATTAATTTACGTGATTCGTAACGGTGGTTCAGATCACCAAATAGCACCAAGTAAAATTGTTAATATTCATACTAAAAATGGCATCGTAAAAGGTGTTTTTGGGTGGCCAGCAATTCACACACGTAATAAAGCAAATGAAGAGGCTCCAAAGCCTGACAATATTTTTATAGATACAGGTTGTGCTACTAAAGCTGAAGTTGAAAAGCTAGGAGTGCATGTTGGTTGTGTAATTACGTACCCAGATGAATTTCATATTTTAAATGGAAATAAGTTTGTATGTCGTGCTTTAGATAACAGAATGGGCGGATTTATGATTGCCGAAGTTGCTCGTTTATTAAAAGAAAACAAAAAGGAATTACCTTTCGGATTATACATTACAAACTCTGTACAAGAAGAAATAGGTTTACGTGGCGCTGAAATGATTGCTCAAACAATCAAGCCAAATGTAGCAATCGTTACTGATGTTACACACGACACCACTACACCTATGATCGAGGAAAAGAAAGCAGGACTTTTAGAGATAGGAAAAGGACCGGTAATAGCTTATGCTCCTGCTGTGCAACAAAAGTTACGTGATTTAATTATTGATGCTGCTGAAGAGAATAATATTCCTTTTCAACGTTCTGCTTTATCAAGAGCCACGGGTACAGATACCGATGCTTTTGCTTATAGTAACGGTGGGGTTGCATCTGCATTAATTTCTTTACCATTACGCTACATGCATACAACGGTTGAAATGGTTCACAGAGATGATGTTGAAAATGTAATTAAAATGATTTATGAAAGTTTATTAAAAATTGAAGACGGAGAAGATTTTTCGTATTTTAAATAAACTATAAGTGTCATTGCGAACGAAACGAAGCAATCTCTACTTCAAAAGATAGATTACTTCTTTATACTTTATCGGAATAACATCTTTATTTCAATATAACAGCCTCGAAAACATATGTTTTCGAGGCTGTTTTTAATTTTATGCAATTACAACTGTTAGAGCTTAATTTCTTTTTTTTTCACCTTATTCTCTTTACCTACAGATAACATATTTGCGAATAATTTATACGCTCCTGAAACTCCAACAGGTAATTCTCTAAAGAAACTTAAACCTGTATATATATAATTTCCTTTTCCGTATTTAGCAATTAATAAACTACCTTCTTTAGCTGATTCTCCTTTATCATTCATTGATAATATTGGCGTATATTCTTTACTCCATTGATTCGGAAAATACAAACCACGTTCTTGAACCCAACCTTTAAAATCAGCTTCAGTAACTTTATTCGGGTAATTTAAAATTGAATGGTCTTTAGCTAATAAAGTAACTGTTGCATTTTCATCTGTAACTCTATCTCTCGATAATTTTAACTCAAAAGGCGCCTTTACATCTACTCTTCTATTCGTGTTGTATTGCACAATCATATTTCCACCATTTTCTACAAATGCCAACAAATGCTTTTGCTTAAACTGTAATTCAGGTAATGTATTATATGCACGAATTCCGACAACAATAGCATCAAAATCTTGCAAGTTTTTATCATTTATATCTTTAGGATTTATTTCAATAACTGTATACCCTATTTGACGTAAACTTTCTGGAATTGCATCTCCTGATCCTTGAATATAGCCTATTTTATGTCCTCTTTTTTTAATATTTAAACGAACAAGCTTTGCTTGTGATGGTAATAAAATAGATTGCTTAGGAATGTGATCGTAATTAATTTCGATTAACTCTTTACTATATGTTTCCTTACCAATTGTTGCTATTGCCTTTAAAATTCCTTCTGATTGATTTTTTTGTGGTGTAACTTTAAAATCTACTATTTGTTTATCTCCTTTTTGCTCGATATTAAAATCAGCAATTTTAGGAGAAACCTGCCATCCGTTAGGAACTTGCAAAGAAACTGTTCCTTTTACATTTTTACCTCCAGAACGAACCTCTAAAGACACTTTTTGAGAAACATCATCAGAAAAAATAACAACCTTACTTTTTAATTTAGTGGTTACTTTAGGCAATACTTCAAAAGGTTCATAAATTTCTCCTTTATCACTTTTAGAATATCTGTAAACAACAGGAATTTTAAATGATATCGGTTGATTTTCAATAATCAAATTATAAACGATGTTAACAGGTCGTTCGCTTTCCGGATTTCCTATTAGTTTTTTGTTATCAACAGTATACATTCCTAAATCCCAAGGTTTTGTTAACCAATAAGGAGATGAATAAGCAATGTTTTTTATTACAATACTTTCTTTAAAGTTTTGCTTTACATTAGGTGCTAATGCTAAATTTTTAGCAATTATTTTTTCGTTTGGTAATGTTTTTATAGATACTAATTCTATTGAATTAGCACTTCTATTTAACGCTTCAAAATTAACTTCAAAATTACTATTTGATGTGGTGCTAGATTTGTTTGCAGAAGCTTCTAAATACAAACCAACACTAGCTTTAATTACCTCTTGTAATTCTGTTGTTTTTATATTTTTCCAATGTGCATCTTTTAAGTTCTGAACCAACTTGTAAGCTTTCATTAATTCAGGTAAATGCTTTGATGGATTTACAAAGTCGAAATTCTTTTCAATTTCATATAAAATATCACCAATTTCGCCTCCACCTTCTACTCTATTCCACGTGGTATTTATACCAGAAAAAATATCTTTTTTATCCTTCGGAAAATCACCTTTTAAAAACTCAACATATTCGGTTTGACTTCCACGAGTTGTTAAACGACCAAAACCTTGACATAAGTGTTGGCTACTAGCCATAGACGCCAATTCGTTGTTTGATAAGCCTTTTAACGGATAATAAGCACCAATATCAAAACTCAGCATCTTGCTTTTATCTGCTCTGTCGAACTTTTCTTGACTACCATAAAACCACCAAGAAGTGTTAAAAAACAAGCGTTGTGGTTGCCAAATACTCGTGTTTTTAAGCTGACTAGCATATTTTGTTTTATCGTTTGCTAAATCAAAAGCTTCCATACTTAACATTGCCGATGAAGTATGGTGACCATGTGTTGTACCTGGAGTTCTGTGATTAAAACGATTTATAATTACATCTGGCTTAAAAGTTCTGATAGCCCAAACTACATCTGCTAAAACCTCCTCTTTATTCCAAATTTTTAAAGTCTCATCTGGGTGTTTAGAATACCCGAAATCATTGGCTCTCGAAAAACGTTGTTCTCCTCCGTCAACTCTTCTGGCAGCCAATAATTCTTGTGTACGGATTACGCCTAATAATTCTCTCATTTCTGATCCAATTAAATTCTGACCTCCATCACCACGAGTTAATGATAAATAACCTGTTCTTGCTTTTTCATGATTTGATAAATAAGCTATTAAACGGGTGTTTTCATCATCAGGATGCGCCGCAATGTATAATGCAGAGCCTAAAAAATTTAATTTTTGAATTTTCTCAAAAATCTGATTAGAATTTAATTTTTGAGGTTTTTGAGCGAATATCGATATTGAAATCAATAAAAAAGAAATGCTAAAAAGCGTTTTTTTGTACATCTTTATTTTTTTGAATACTAAACTGTTATTGTTGCTAACAAATGTAGCTTATTTTAAAGAGAGCTATTAACTAATTAACAGAACTCTAACATTGTTTACTCTAAAAAGCAATCGTCTTTAAAGCCTATTAAATATAATTTATCTTGCGCTCTGGTAACTGCAGTATATAACCAACGTAAATACTCAACACTTGGTCCGTCAGGCAAATAAGGTTGTTCAATAAAAACGGTATTCCATTGTCCACCTTGTGATTTATGACAAGTCATAGCGTAAGAGAACTTTACCTGGAGCGCATTAAAGTATTTATTGTTTTTTACGCCCATAAACTGCTTATATTTCGATTTTTCATCAGCAAAATCTTCTTTTACAGCTTGATACAACTTATTAGACTCTTCGTAACTTAAAGACGGACTTTCGCTAGAAAGTGTATCTAAAAGCAATACTGTTTCAAAAGAGCTCATATCAGGATAATCTATCATACGAACCTCTACTTCAGCAAATTTAAATCCGTATAATTCTTTTATATTACTAATTCGCATCACTTCACAGATATCACCATTTGCTATAAATCCTGCGGAAGAAGAGTCTTTTAACCAAAAATAATTGTTCTTAACAATCATTACATAATCTCCTGTAGAAATCTCATTTTCTTGTCCACGGATTTTAGTTCTAATTTGATCGTTATATTGATTAGCTCTTTTATTTGAGCGTACAATAAAAGCGGTATCTTCTACCCCAATATCACCATCGTACGCCTGTGTAATAGCATCTTGAATATCGTAACTATCTTCTAGCCTGATGATATCTGGATAATTTACATCAAACTTAAAGTCGGTAACATTATTTTGTATTAATAAGCGCAAATCGGTTGCATTAGCTAAAATCCCTGAATTTTGTTGCTGACGTACTACTTCATCTAACTCAATTTCGGTAACATCTTTATTAAAATCAAAAGAAAGCTTATCGGCCTCTAAAGCAGGACTCATTGTTAATTTAACCGGTGGCAACTGTGCTGTATCTCCAATAAAAACAATTTTACAGTTTTTACCTGAGTACACAAAAGATATTAAATCATCCAATAAAGAGCCGTTTTCAAACAGTTTAGAGTTTTGACGAGCATCTGATATCATTGAAGCCTCATCAACTATAAAAACTGTGTTAATATGCTTATTAGGCTGCATCACAAAGCTAACACCGCCATTACCTTCTTTTTTAGGAAAGTAAATTTTTTTATGTATTGTAAAGGCTTGTTTTTTAGAATAACCAGAAATTACTTTTGCGGCCCTACCTGTAGGTGCTAAAAGAACCGCCTTTTTACCAGCTTTCCATAAATTATTAACTACGGTACTAATTATCGTTGTTTTACCCGTACCGGCATATCCTTTTAGTAAAAACAAGGCATTGCTATTGGTGTCAAATAAAAAATCTGTTAACTTATTTAATAACTCATTTTGCTTCTGAGTGGGTTGGTACGGAAATTTTTCGAGAATTTCTTTATAAAACTTAGGTGCTGATTCTATCATATTTTAAATAATAGCCAAAGATAAATGTATTTATAGATAAAAATTTTCATGATTGAAAAAAAATTGTAGATTTGCGTATATCATATATTAAAACAAAAAAAATGAATTTATTATTAATGATTTTAGCAGCTGTTGTAGTTGCAATTCTTTTAGCTGTAATTATAGTTAAGTTTGTACCACTGAAAATGAGATGGTTAATCTCTATTTTGTTATTAGCAGCTACTGTTCTCTTAGTAGTTAAAATTTACGGAGGTATCATGGAACCTATTCATTTTGCTAAAGAAAAAGAAGTACGTTTTGCTAAGGTGATTAAGAATTTAAAATTAATTCGTGATGCTGAAGTTAAATATAAAGAGGTTTATAGAACTTATACAAACAGTAAAGATTCTTTAATCAACTTTATTGAAAACGGTCAATTAGCTTTAATTGAAACAAAAAACATCGAAGAAAAAGTTGATAGAGGTGGTGGTATTTTTATTACTATTTCAAAAAAACAAATTGATACTATAGGTTACGAACCTGTAGCAAAATATTTTGAAGGTGAAGACTATAAAGGTATGTTTGATGTTCCAGGAACAGACAAACAGTTTGAAATAGCTACTGGTGAAGTTGAAAAAGTTGCTGGATTATTAGTTCCTGTTTTTGAAGTTAAAGCTGATAAAACATCAATTTTAAAAGGGATGAGCACTTCTCTAGTAAAACAAGAATTAGAAGCTTTAGAAACTGATCAAATTAAAGGAGCTTATGTTTCTGTTGGTTCTTTAAACGAAGTAACTACTGGTGGTAACTGGCCTCCTTCTTACGATAAAGGTGAAGCGGTTGTTAAAGAAGACTAAAAAAATTAGCGTAATAACGCAAAATAAAAATCTATCCATCCAATTTAGTTTGGATGGATTTTCTTTTTGTATTTCTAATTCACATACAAAAGAAACAATTTTGTTTACCGAATATATATTTGAGGTTTCTTTAACTTCTCCTGAGTATTTATTAGATAAAGTTATTAGTGTTTTTGCTACTGATAAAGATTTACAGCAAGACTTTAAAAATGTATTTGCTATTCATCAAAATAACTTAGCAACTCTTGTACCAAACGAATATTTTGATAGAAGCTGTTTAGAATCTTATTTAAAATACACCGTTAAAACCTTATCAACAGATTTTATTACATATGATGCTTTAGATATGGTGACAGCCAATTCGGTATACATTCCTTATGTAAATATCAATAATTATCTGTTTCAAAATTTCGGAGAATTCGAATACAAACATCATTCAACTATTTTAATAGATAAGTTATTAAACTACTCTAAAGAAGATTCCGAAAAGCAATTTTTCGTTTACGTATCTCCTAATCAATTAGACATTGTTGTTTGTCAGCAAGGCAATTTAATTTTGCACAATTCATTTTCTTACGCTACAAAAGAAGATTTTTTATATTACATTTTATTTGTAGCAGAACAATTACAAATGGATCCTGATAAATTTCAATTAACTTTTCTAGGTAATATTGAAAAAGAAACAGATCTTTATACAATTACCTATAATTACGTACGTAATATTCATTTTTTTAAACCAATCTCTAACTTTTTTACAGATAGCGAAGAATTTTCAAATCATTCTAATTTCACCTTAGTACACTAATGAGAATTATATCAGGAAAATATAAAAGCAGACGACTTTCTGCTCCGAAAAAATTACCTGTTCGTCCTACGACAGACATGGCCAAAGAATCGTTATTTAATATTTTAAACAACGATTATTATTTTGATAGTATTGCTGTATTAGATCTTTTTGCAGGTACTGGTAATATCAGTTATGAATTTGCATCTCGCGGAACCTTAACAATACATGCTGTTGATGCACATTTTGGTTGCATTAAATACATTAATGAAACCGCTAAAGAACTAGATTTTGATATAAACACCTACAAAAGCGATGTATATAAATTCTTAGAAAAAACAACTATAAAGTCGGATGTTATTTTTGCGGATCCTCCGTATGATTTTGAAGAAGCCCAGTTTTTAAAAATTGCTGACCTTGTTTTTGATCGTCAACTTTTAAATGAAGAAGGTATTTTAATTATAGAACATTCTAAACATACCGATTTAACAAAACATCCAAAACATAGTTACGACAAACGTTATGGTGGTAATGTTTTTAGTTTTTTTGAAACAGAAACAACTAAAGAAGAGTAAACATAAAAAAAGGAAGCTAATTAATTAGCTTCCTTTTTTTATGTAATAATGTATCTATTAAGAATACATTTTCTTTCTTAATTCCTTCACCTTCGGATCAGATAAATAATCATCGAAAGTTGAGTATTTATCAATCACTCCTTTTGGTGTTATTTCAATAACTCGGTTTGCTACTGTTTGTGCAAATTCGTGATCATGAGTAGAAAACAATACCGTTCCTTTAAAGTTAATTAAAGAATTGTTTAAAGACTGAATAGATTCTAAATCTAAGTGATTTGTTGGTTCATCTAATAAAAGAATATTAGCTCTTGTCATCATCATACGAGATAACATACAACGAACTTTTTCTCCCCCAGAAAGTACATTACTTTTCTTTAATGCTTCTTCACCAGAAAAAATCATCTTTCCTAAGAAACCTCTTAAAAACACTTCTTCTCTTTCTTCTTCGGTTTGTGCATACTGGCGTAACCAATCTACTAAATCTAACTCCCCATCCTGAAAAAATGCTGAATTATCTGAAGGTAAATAAGATTGCGTAGTTGTTACTCCCCAGTTATATTTTCCTGAATCTGCTTCTTCGTTTCCTGAAATAATTTCATAAAAAGTAGATACGGCTTTAGAATTCTTTGAAATAATAGCAACTTTATCTCCTTTGTTTAAATTAATATCAACATTGGCAAATAACGGACTTCCTTCAAAGTTTTTAGTTAACCCCTCTATATTTAAAATCTGATCTCCTGCCTCTCTATCTCTATCAAAAATAATAGCTGGGTAACGACGGCTAGAAGGTTTAATCTCATCAACATTTAACTTATCTATCATCTTCTTACGAGAAGTAGCTTGTTTAGATTTTGCCATGTTTGCAGAAAAACGACGAATAAATTCTTCTAATTCCTTCTTCTTATCTTCTGCCTTTTTATTTTGTTGTGCTCTTTGTTTTGCTGCTAACTGACTAGATTCGTACCAGAAAGTATAGTTACCTGAAAAGTGATTTATTTTTGCGAAATCAATATCAGAAATATGTGTACAAACAGCATCTAAAAAGTGACGGTCATGTGATACAACAATTACCGTATTATCAAAATTAGCTAAAAAGTTTTCTAACCAAGCAATCGTTTCAAAATCTAAATCGTTGGTAGGTTCATCCATTATCAATACATCCGGATTTCCAAATAATGCTTGTGCTAATAAGATACGCACTTTCTTTTTTGATTCTAAATCTGCCAATAAAGTATAATGATCTTCTTCTTTAATACCTAAGTTAGATAATAAAGTTGCAGCAGCAGCATCGGCATTCCAACCATCCATTTCTTCAAAACGAACTTGCAACTCCCCTATTCTCTCTGCATTTTCATCAGTATAATCTGCATATAAAGCATCAATTTCTGATTTAATTTTATGCAGCTCTTTATTACCCATTAAAACAGCTTCTAAAGTAGTATACTCATCAAAAGCATAGTGATCTTGAGTTAAAACCGACATTCTTTTACCTGATTCTAAATGAACCTGACCAGATGTAGGTTCTTGTATACCTGATATAATCTTTAAAAAAGTAGATTTTCCCGCTCCGTTTGCTCCGATAATACCGTAGCAATTTCCTTGAGTAAACTTTGTGTTTACTTCATCAAATAAAATACGCTTACCAAATTGAACTGATAAATTAGATACTGATAACATTTGTAGCTTTTTAAATTGGCTGCAAAAGTATAAAATATACTGGCTTAAAAAGAATTTGCAAGGATAAATTTAACATCATACTTTTGGCTCTTTTAATTCTTTTAACAGCTAATTAACAACTAGATTATATAGAGATGTTTATTTTTGAGCATTATTTCTTTATAATAAGAAAAATAAAATATGATTAAATATTTAATACCCTTTATATTAATTTTATTAATTGGTTGTAATGAATCAGAAGCTCCTAAAAACACTTATTTTGGAGGTAAAATTATAAACCCAAAATCTAGCTATGTAACTTTATCTGATAATTATGGTTTTAATGACACCATTTATTTAAAAAAAGATAATAGTTTTTTAGCTACTTTCAAGAAATTTAAAAAAGGTTTATACATTTTTGGCCACGGACCAGAACATCAATATGTATATTTAGAACCTAAAGATAGTTTACTTTTTAGGTTAAATACATGGAGTTTTGATGAATCACTTGTTTTTAGCGGTAAAAACGCTGAAAGAAACAACATGTTAATTGAGTCGTTTTTGAAAACAGAAATAGATGATAAATATTTTTCAAAAATTCAAAACCTTACACAACAAAACTTTATTAAAAAGGCAGATTCTATAAAAAAAATTAAGCAGCATATTATTAATACTTATAAAAATAATACTGATGATGTCTCTAATGATTTTTTAGAAATACTAAACATAGCTATGCTCTACCCTGTTTACACTAATTTAGAGCAATTTGCTATTTATAACTTTAATAAAAAAGAATCTATACCTTTAATTGATTCTTATTTTGATTACCGTGCTAACATCAACACTAAAAAAGATTCTTTAATTTTTTACGAACCATATTATAAGTTTATGATTGATAAGTTATACAATGATGTGTATCTTAAGAAAGATAAATCAGAAAATTTTACAGTAGATTTACTACACAGTATAAACGCTAATATCTCTTTAGAAGAAATAAAGAATAAACTACTTTACAATACCGTTATGCGTCGCTTTTTTAAAGAGCCTTATCAAAAAAATAACGACCAAGTATTTTTTACTTTTTTTAAATTAAATACAAGTATTGAGCAGAAGAAAAATGTGCAACGTTTAATGAACGATCTAAAATTATTAAACACAGGTGATAAACTGCCTTTATTTAGTTTAGTGAATGCAAAAGGAGAAGAAAAGAGTATTTCAAAAATAGTAAGCGATAAAAATACTGTGATTTTATTTAAAGATCACAAACATGCTTCTGATGAATGGATTGCTTCTCGCACCAATTACCTAATTAGAAACAACCCAGACGTTAATTTTGTTGTAGTTAATTTATGTACATCATCTAAAAGATATACCAAAAACATAGATATTAAACACCAATACACATTACCTAAGAAAAGTACCTTGTGTGAGTTTTCTACTAGTAAATTTCCACGTGTTGTTTTAGTTGATAATAAAGGAGTTATAACAAACGGATACACAAGCTTATCATCAAAAAGAATTAACGCTGAAATTAGTAATTTACAGAAAAACAAATAATCGTCTATAATCTATTTAATTTATCATATCTTTGCGGGATTTTATTTTCGAAACAAAATGAAATTTAGATTATTAACTACCAGATTATTAGCCATATAATCTATTGTCCAAATTAAGAATCAGGTTTACAGATACTGGCGTCTGTGAATCTAAAAAGAACACAGACGTATATATGTCAACATTTTTAGATTTAGGTTTAAAAGAGCCTATCAACAAAGCATTAACAGATTTAGGTTACGAAAAGCCTACTGTAATTCAAGAAAAAGCAATTCCACAAATTATTTCATCTACGGCAGATTTAAAAGCATTTGCCCAAACTGGTACAGGAAAAACCGCTGCTTTTAGTTTACCAATTATCGAGCAAATAGACTACTCAGATAAAAATACACAAGCTATTATCTTATCTCCTACTCGTGAACTTGCAGTTCAGATAGGAAACAACATTAAAGAATTCGCTAAATACATACCAGACTTAAAAGTGGTTACTGTATATGGTGGTTCTAATATCGAAGAGCAAATTAGAGGTTTAAAAAGAGGTGCACAAATAGTTGTGGGAACTCCTGGAAGAACTGTCGATTTAATAAATCGTAGAGCTTTAAGATTAGGAAACGTAAGATGGTTAGTTTTAGATGAGGCTGATGAAATGCTTAACATGGGGTTCAAAGACGAACTTGATAAAGTATTAGATGCAACTCCTGAAACGAAACAAACTTTATTGTTTTCAGCAACTTTTCCTAGAGAAGTAGAAGCTATTGCTAGAAACTATATGGATAATCCTGCTGAAATTACATCAGGAGAAAAAAATCAAGGTTCAGATAACGTTACTCACGAATACTATGTGGTAAACGAAAGAACACGTTACCAAGCATTAAAAAGAATTGCAGATGTAAATACTGATATTTACGCAATTATTTTCTGTAGAACAAGAAGAGAAACACAAGAAGTTGCAAATAACCTAATAAAAGATGGTTATAGCGCTGATGCTTTACACGGAGACTTATCTCAACAGCAAAGAGATAGTGTAATGGGTAAATTCCGTAAAAAAACTATTCAAATCTTAGTCGCTACTGATGTTGCTGCACGTGGATTAGATGTAACGGAATTAACGCACGTAATTAACCACAAATTACCAGACCAAATAGAAAACTATAATCACCGTAGTGGTAGAACTGGTAGAGCAGGTAATAAAGGTATCTCTGTAGTATTAGTAAATAATAAAGAGAAAGGTAGATTACGTTCTATTGAGCGTATCATCAAAAAGAAATTTGAAGCTAAAAAAGTACCTACCGGTAAAGAAATTTGTCAAAATCAATTAATGCATTTAATTGAAAAGGTAAAAGCTACTGAAGTTAATACAGAACAAATTGAAGAATTCTTACCTAGTATCTACGAGAAATTAGAAGATTTATCTAGAGAAGAGTTAGTTCAGAAATTCGTTTCATTAGAATTTAACAAATTTTTATCTTACTATAACAAATCAGATGATTTAAACGACGTATCTAACAAAGATAGTAGTTCTAGAGGTAGATCTAATGATGAAAACATGACTCGTTTCTTCATTAACTTAGGAAGAAAAGATGAATTAAATCCAGCTACATTAATTGGTTTAATAAACGATCAAAAAATTGCTGATAAAGTAGAAATTGGTGCAATTGACATTTTAGACACTTTTTCTTTCTTTGAAATTGATAAAAACTTTGAGCAAGAAACATTAGATGCTTTTAGTGCTAATAATGCTGACTTTAACGGACGTTCTGTAAACATTGAAATCACCAAATCGAAAGGTGGTGGCGGTAGAGGCGGAAGAAAACCTCGCAGTGGCGGTGGTGGATTCGGCGGAAGAAGAAGTAGCGGTGGCGATAGAGACAGAGGCCCTAGGAGTTCTGGTAGAAGCGATTCTAGTAGAGGAGACTCTTCTAAAAAAAGTGACTCTAGAAGACGTAGTAGTGATAGCGGATCTTCATCTTCTTCTAGAAGAAGTAGTGGTGACGGTAATGCTTCTGCTGGTTTTGGTAGAAAGCGTAGAAGAGACTAAGCAAAGAATCTTATATACTAAAAAAGCAACTCATAATGAGTTGCTTTTTTTTGCTTAATATTTTTATAGAACTTATTGATTCCCTAAAATAATAGGCATTCCGCTTTTTCCTGATCCAATCAATACCACTTTACTGTTTGGTGATTCAGCTAACTTTAGCGTAGCTTCAATTCCTTTATCTTGTAAAATTTTATCTGTTAAAGAAGCACTTAAAATTTTATTTGCATCAGCTTTACCTTTTGCTTCAATAATTTGCTTTTCAGCTTCTTTTTGTGCTGTAACTAACCTAAACTCATATTCTAAAGATTCTTGCTCTTGTTTTAATTTACGTTCAATTGCGTCTTTAATAGTTGATGGTAATGTTACATCTCTTACCAAAACTTCATTTAACTGAATATGTTGTTTTTCCAATATTTTTCTTGTTTCTTCAAAAATTTCTGTTTGAATCACATCTCTTTTACTAGAATATAACTGTTCTGGCGTATAACGACCAACAACACTACGTGCAGCAGAACGAATAGCTGGTTGAATAACTCTTGATATATAGTTTTCCCCTTTCTCTTGATGTAATAAACCTATCTTATCAGATTGTGGCTGAAACCAAGCAGAAGCTTCTAATTGAATTTCTAATCCGTTTGATGATAAAACTTGCATTTTTTCAAAAATTTCTTGTTGACGCACTTCGTATACAAAAACTTTGTTCCAAGGAGATACAACCTGAAACCCCTCTCCCATTGCTGGTTCGTCTGTTACTACTCCGCCCCCAAAAGTTCTGTATAAAACACCTGCTTGACCGGATTTAATAGTTACAGTTGATTTTGTAAAAGCAATAATTGCAATTACTACTAAAATCCCTACTAAAATTCCACCTTTTGGTAATTGTAAATCTAATTGTTTATTGTTACTCATTTCTATGATTAAAATTTATAATTATTATATTCAAATGTACAGAATTAATCACAATTACCTTAACATAGTCTTAAACTCTGCAAGATAATTGTGATTCATATTTTTTATAGTTTTATTAAAATTCCTGTATTAAAAACAAATCCGTCAGTAGGTGCCCAAATATCTGTAAAAGTTGGATTATTGTGTGGTGCAATTATCATTGATTGATAATTTTGTTGTTTCGTGTCTGTAAAGTTTTCAAAATTAGCATATAAGCTAACCTTTCCGAAAGTACGCATTACCATAAAACCCATTGTCCAATAATTAGGCGTAGCTGTTAAATCATTCCTTAGCTGTGAACTCTTATAATATGCCTCATAACCAATTTGCCATTTATCATGTATTTCGTACATTAAAACACTACCAATACTGTGCTTTGGGGTTAAAGCTTTTTGTGTGCTATTAAGTGCTACGTTATTATAAGCATAATTGGTAAATAATATAAAATGTTGGTATTTAAATTTTAAATTAGTTTCTGCTCCGTAACTATTTAAAGTATTTGTCGCGTTAAAAAACTCATAATTAGTACCGTTTTTTTTCAATAATAGTGAGTTTTTTAATTGCGTATAAAAAACTAATTGATTAAATGATAATGATACGTTATCATTTAATATTCGTGTTTTATAATTTACATCTGCATTAAATCCTATAGAAGTTTCAGCTTTAAAATCAGCCACATTTATTGGTAATACATTTTGGTATGAACGCAATTCGGCATCTTCAGTAAAAATAGTTGGTATTTTATAGCCTAAGCCACCTCCTATTCTACTTGAAAAAGCATCATTGTATTTTATAAATAAAGACAATCTAGGTAACACAAAAGTTCCGTAGTTATTATTATAATCAGTTCTTAAACCACTTTCTAAAGTCATATTATCACTAAATTGCCAGTTATTTTGTGCAAAACCACCAAAAGTAAATTGATTATAACTGCGATTTAAATTTGTAGTTTTATCTTCTTTAAAATTTTCGGTGATAATATTCCCTCCAAAAACCCAATCAGAATTATTTTTATATAAATTATAAGATCCTTCTGTAAATGTGGCTATCTGATTTCCTTTAAATTGAAATGTTGGTAGACTTAAATCACGTTTAAAATAACTTACACTATTTTTAAGTGTTAGTGTTTTATCTTCAGAAATATCATTGCTATATGTTAATTGAAAAGCATAACGATGTGTTTTATTTTCTTCAAAAAAGTTATGTTCTGGCGAGATAATATTATTTATAGCATCAATATCTCCTCCGATTCTTTTTTCTATAGAAGCATTTAAACTTAACCGTAATTGTTCTTTTTCATTTGGATAATAAAAAAAAGAAGGATTAAAGCTAGCACTTCTTACTTTGGGTATATCTGTAAAATGATCATTATTTACATCCACAGCATTTTGATGATTAGCAGAACCGTATAATGAAATTCCAAATTTATCAAATCGTTGACTATAAAAAGCATTCAAAGTACTTCCGTTACGAGAAGTTTGATCGAACATTAAATTAATTTCTGGTGTTAGTGTTGGTTTTTTTGACACTAAATTAACCAAACCTGCAATTGCGCCACCACCATATAATGTAGATGAACTTCCTTTTATTATTTCAACTTGTTTTAAATCTAAAGGCGGAATTTGCATAATGCTCAATCCGCTTGAAAAACCTCCAAATAACGGAAACCCATCTTTTAGCAACTGCGTAAAACGCCCATCTAACCCTTGTATTCTTATAGATTGGTTTGCGGAATTGGCAGAAGTTTGTTGCATTTGTATTCCTGTACTTTCACGCAATACCATAGCTATATTTGCCGAATTCATAATTGCTTTTTCTCCAAGCTCTTCTGCAGAAATAACTTCAATTCGTGTTGGTATTTCAGCAATACTTCTTTTACTTCTTGTCGACTGAATTACAACTTCCTCTAAAGACTCTTCATCTTCATGAAGTTCTATAATTAGTTGTTTTTTTAAAGTTGGAAATTCAATTATTTTCTCTACGGTTGTAAAACCTATAAAAGATATTATAAAGATTTGTTTTCCAGAGGGAATATTGTTTATCGTTGCTAGTCCATCTAAATTGGTTTCAATACCTATTT
Organism: Tenacibaculum sp. M1.3A; assembly: GCF_057732375.1. Lineage (NCBI taxonomy): Bacteria > Pseudomonadati > Bacteroidota > Flavobacteriia > Flavobacteriales > Flavobacteriaceae > Tenacibaculum > Tenacibaculum sp. M1.3A. The sequence goes on from NZ_JBYJEF010000001.1 coordinate 349,598, forward strand.
TTGTGTTTTTTATAAATACTGATGCTCCTGGTAACGCATATTTTTCATCTGAAATTACTTTAATCGTAATTGAATTCTGGGCGATTATATTTACCGCAAATAACCATAGACATATGGTTAAAACTATATTTTTTATCATTTTAAATGATTTAATTAATTATAAATGTAGGTGTGTAATTAGACATCTTTTTAGATAAAAAGATGCATTCGTTTTCAATAAAAAATTGAAAAATTATAATTAATTATGCTTTTGGAGGGTGAAAAAGTTCGTCTAAGAAACTGGTTGTATTTAGAACTTTGTGGAAATGTATTTTCTTTTTTACTTGAAAATATTTAATGAACTGAAATTTAAAATCTGTAGTAATTATTGCATTGTATAAGCCTAAAGAAATACAGTGATGATGGTGTTCTGTATTTTTTTCTTCGTCTGTATCATTTTGATGATGCCTATTAGAATGTGCTTCATCCATTGTATCAACATGAATTACTGTTACATTACCATCTTCAAAAATCATAGCATCAGCATGTGCTTGTACAGGTGGCACAAACAATAATACTATTAATACAAAGATGCTAATATTTTTCAAATCATGGATTTAAGAAATACAAAAATATAAAAAAAACAGACAGGTTTGTTATTTCAACCTGTCTTTAGCATATTCTACTTTTGTTTTACCATGTGCTACAGGATTGCCCGCTTCATCTAAACTAACCATTATAATTTTGTCGATTGCTATAATTGTTTTCTGCGTAATTTTATTTCGTACTTCACAATTTAAGGTAATAGATGAGTTACCAAATTTTACAACTTCAATACCAATTTCTATAATATCTCCTTGTTTTGCTGAGCTTACAAAATCTATTTCTGACATAAATTTTGTTACCGTTTTAGGGATTTCTAATTGAATAATAGCATATAAAGCTACCTCTTCGTCAATCCATTGTAATAAACGCCCTCCAAATAAAGTTCCGTTAGGGTTTAAATCTTCTGGTTTTATCCACTTTCTTGTATGAAATTTCATATTTTATTGTTCTATATTAACCGCTTCAAAAGCGGTTAGATTATTGTTTTCTAAATGAACTGTTAATTGTATTGGGTTACAACATGTTTCGCAATCTTCTATATAGGTTTGAGAAGCACTTGCGTCTAAAATCATAGAAATTGTTTCCCAGCAATATGGGCATTGAAAAAAATGTTCTAAAGTCATTTAAAGTTCGTTTTTCATATTGTTTTTATACGTTTTCTAAAAACTATTTTTTTATTTAAATCGTTATAGATAACTTTTTACAAAGTTCAGAAACTATTACTCTTTAAACGAATAAAACCTATTTGTTTTTTAAATTTTACCATAATATTTTCTGATAAACCATTCTAAAGAGAATAAAGTAATGATTAAAAACAACACCCATTTCCAATCTATTAAATTTTGCTTTTTAGAGCTAGATTTCTGAACAGTATAATAAGAAGTATCTGTTGTTAATTCTTGTAGTAAATCTTCTAATTTATCAGTATAAAATAATTTTCCTTTCGTTTTTACAGCTAATGAATTTAGTTTTTTATGATTTGTGTTTGTAAACTGTTCTTCTATTTGATAATCAGTTATTTTAAATTTACCAAAGCTATTTATATTCTGATTTGCCACCGAAACTTTATATGAATATTCACCTGCTAAAAGCCCTTCTACCGCTACTTGATACGAGTTGTTGGTTAACGAAAACGGAATTACCTTCTTACTCTTTGTTTTAGTATTTGTTACCGTTAATTCTAACGAAGCCCTATTATCAAACTGATAATTTTTATCAACATAAAATGCCGAAATAGTTATTGGCGTATTCGCGGTGTATAAACGCTCACTTTTAACATCTAATCTTTTTCTTTTTTTATTGGATGCTAAATACTGTACTACGTTTCCGAAAAATGCATCAAACGCTTCAAAATTTTGCTCTTTTAAAAAACTAGCAGCCCTCCATTTCCAAATTCCTTCACCAAATAAAACAGCATGCTTTTTATCGTTTTTTTCTATCGTTGTTAATAATGGTTGTTTGGTTTCTACTCCTGCAAATTTTTGATACAGTAAAGTTTGAGCATCATTTGTTAATTGAATCGTTCCGAATTTATCTCGCAAAGGCGGAAATTCGTTAAAACCAAGATCCTTTTGTAAAAATGTTAAAAAATCGGTATTATATATGGCTAAATAATCTTCTGTTTGATTGATTGCTTCTTTGGTTACCCCTAATTGCTGTGTATTTAAAAATCTCCAATCTGTTTTTGTTCCTGAAATCACTAAATAATTCGACGGTATTTTCTCGAATACTTTTTTAAAATAACTGTTAGGTTGATAAAAAACAAAAAACTGATAATCAGTATAATTAATGTTTTTTTCATTAACCAAAGCAATCGTTACGTTTCGTTGTTTATTACTTTCTATAGCTTTTTTTATTGCACCTAAATCAGGGTGTAAAAACGAGCTTAAAACCAATACTTTCGTTTGCTCATCTATAACTTCTACCGAAAAGTTTTGGTAGTTATTCTTGGTGTTTTTCTCGTTTTCTATTTTACTGATTGTGGTACTATAATATTGAATTCCTTTTTTATCCGAAGTTAAATTTGTTGAAACAGTTTGTACTGGGTTTGAAGGAGAAAATTGAAGTCTTTTTGAAAACACTTTTTTTTGACCATTCGAAATAGAAAAAGTTGCACTTACTTTTTCCTTTCCTTCATAATAAAGCATGGTTTCTATAGGAAATTTATTTTTTATATAACTATATTTATTAACGTTTAACTGTGATATTTGTAAATCTTGATACAAAGTGGTGTCGCCAACTACGATTGGATATATTTTACTTTTAGCATTTATATATTCATAATCATTACCCGTAGTTTGATTTCCGTCACTGATTAAAATACTTACATTTAAAGTGTTTTTATTTAATTCGTTAACCGATTTTATTGCTTGTGAAATATCTGTTTGAGTTTCTAAAAAAGACAAACTATCTAAAATAGAAATTTCGTTTCCAAAAGAAAAAAACTGAACATCAAATTTATCTTGTATTTCTTTATACTCTTTTACTTCTTTTAAAATAGCAGCCACTTTTTTATCCACTTTAAAATACTTTATAGAAATTGAATTATCTACCAAAACAGATAAAACAGGCTTACTATTTACTTTTTCTATCGTTTCTATTTGGGGATTTATAAATAATAAAATCAACAAAAACAAACTCGTTGTTTTTAAAACAAACAGTAAGATATTTATTTTAGAATTATTTTTCGCTTTGTAAAAATATTGAAAAAAAGCAATAGCGATGCTTAACAAAATTCCGATGATAATATAAATAAGGGTTCTAGTTTCCAACAAAAGTATTTTAGATTGTGAAGATAAAAAAAGCTATCAAATAAAATGAATCAAACTTCTTTTTACTTTATGACTTAGGTCATAAAACAAATAATCCATTGGCTTGTAACTTTGTAATAAAATAAATTAGGCATGGTAACAACAGAACAATTATTCGTAAACAACACAACTTTTAAGCTTTCTAAATTTAATTTTATAAGTGTTATAAATAATAAAATTGCACAAGAAGAAAGCAACGCTTTTGTAATTTCAATAGTTTTATTAATGGCTAGCAGTATGATTGCTTCTTTTTCTGCAGCATTGGCTGTTCATGGAGAAGTAAATTTATTTGCTTTGGTAATTACTTGTATTTCTGCCATGGGCGCAAATGCAATCGCTATAAGTCAGCGTTCTTTAAAAACAGTGGTTTGGACATTCTTTATTGCCGTTTTAGCAAATATAGCACTGATAATTTGTCAGCTTATACTTTAGGTTTCGCGTCAAACATTCTAAAAAAGAGCATCGAAGCAATATTCCTTGCTCTTTCTTTTGCGTCGTTTGCTTTGGTTCCTACAAAAAGAGCATCTAGAGTTTCGAACCACAATTGCAACCATCTACCAAAATGCTCTTGAGAAATAGTGTGGTTAAAATTACGATCTAAATCTTTATGTGCTTTCATCGGATTTCCTTTAAATTTCCTAACAAAAAAAAGATTTGTTTCCCAAAAATCAGTTAATTTTTGCAAGTGAGGCTCCCATTTTTCTTGGGGTATTGCTTTTAAAAAAATAGGCCCTATAAAATCATCTTTTTTAATTTTATTGTAAAAAGTTGAGACCAATAAATACACATCTTCTCTATTTTCTATTTCTTTTTTATCCATCTAAAACATTTTTATTCACAGCAAAAGTATATCTTTATACACATGCAATTTATGACTTAAATCATAATGATACCAGAAGAACTTTTACGCAATTTTAAAGCATATTATAAAGACTATAAAAAAGGAGAAGTTATTTTTACAGAGAATAACACAGCCTTTAATTATTATCAAATTAGTAGTGGTATTGTAAAAATGAACAATTATAATGAAGCCGGAAAAGAATTTATTCAAGGTGTTTTTTATAAAAACCAAAGTTTTGGCGAACCACCTTTATTTATTGATGTAAAATATCCTGCTAGTGCAGTAGCTATTTCCGCAAGTAAAATATTAGTTATTTCTAAAGAACAATTATTTAAATTACTACAAGAAAACCCTTTAATTCACTTAAAAATAACGCAAAGCTTAGCTAAAAGATTGTATTACAAAGCAATTATAGCTTCAGAAATTTCTAGCCAAGAACCTGCACACAGAGTGCTTCGTTTTATAGATTATTTAAAAGATGATGTTTATAAAATAACAGGCAATTTTACTTTTAAGGTTGATTATACACGCCAGCAAATAGCAGATATTTTAGGTTTACGAGTAGAGACTGTAATTCGAGTAATTAAATTATTAGAGAAGGATAAACAACTTAAAATATTAAAACGAAAAGTTTATCGTTAAAATTCCTCTAGCAATAGCTGTAAATAAAATAAGTATTCTCTATTTTTGTAGCTTACAACACAACATAACATGAACTTAACACAATTAAACGCTATCTCTCCTATTGATGGTAGATACCGTAATAAAGTTGCTAATTTAGCCAACTATTTTTCTGAAGAAGCTTTAATAAAATATCGCGTAAAAGTAGAAATAGAGTATTTTATTGCTTTATGCGAAATTCCTTTACCACAATTAGCTGACTTTAATAATGATTTATATGCTGATTTACGTAAAATCTATGAAGATTTCTCTACCGAAGATGCTTTAAAAATTAAAGATATTGAAGCGGTTACAAATCATGATGTAAAAGCCGTTGAGTATTTTATCAAAGAAGAATTTGACAAGCTAAGCTTGAATAAGTACAAGGAGTTTATTCACTTCGGATTAACTTCTCAAGATATTAACAACACTGCAATTCCATTATCTATTAAAGACGCTATGGAAGAAGTGTATTATCCTGCTTTAGATGGTTTAGTATCTAAATTAGCTGATTTAGCTGAAGAATGGGATCATATATCAATGTTAGCACGTACACATGGGCAACCAGCTTCTCCTACTCGTTTAGGAAAAGAATTTTTTGTTTTTGTAGAGCGTATTAACAATCAAGCAATACACATACAACACACACCTCATGCTGCTAAATTTGGTGGAGCAACAGGTAACTTTAACGCACACAAAGTTGCGTATAAAGATATTGACTGGAAAAACTTCGGAACTCATTTTGTGGAAGATATTTTAGGTTTACATCACTCCTTCCCAACTACTCAAATAGAGCATTACGACCATATGGCTGCTCTATATGACGGTTTAAAACGTGTAAATAATATTTTAATTGATTTAGATCGTGATGTTTGGACATATGTTTCTAACGATTATTTTAAACAAAAAATTAAAGAAGGTGAAGTTGGTTCATCAGCAATGCCGCACAAAGTAAATCCGATTGATTTTGAAAATTCTGAAGGGAATTTAGGAATTGCAAACGCTATTTTCGAGCATTTATCAGCAAAATTACCAATATCTAGATTACAACGTGATTTAACGGATAGTACTGTTTTACGTAACGTAGGTGTTCCTTTTGGTCATACATTAATTGCCTTTGGAGCTACCTTAAAAGGATTGAATAAACTATTACTAAATGAAGCTAAGTTTGCTGAAGATTTAGAAAATAACTGGGCTGTTGTAGCCGAAGCTATTCAAACAATATTACGTCGTGAAGCATATCCAAACCCTTATGAAGCTTTAAAAGGGTTAACACGTACAAACGAAAAAATAAACAAACAATCAATTGCTAATTTTATTGATACTTTAGAAGTTTCTGCTGAAATTAAAGAAGAGTTAAAAGCAATTACACCTGCTAATTATACCGGAATTTAATGAAGTATTTACTTAGTTTTTTAGTCGTTTTTATAGTGTTTTCTTGTACTCCTGAAAAAGAAGGAAATCCATTGCGTTTTAAAAAAGGAGTTTTTGAAATTAAGGCTACAGATGATTTTGTTAAAGAAACTATTATTAGAAAAGATAGTATTCAAATTAGCAAATATGGCAATGAAATAGATACACTTTCTATAAAATGGAAAAATAACTTTTTTTATACGTTGCGTTACATCAATCCAAAAAATGATTTACAAAAAGACCCAATGTTTGTACAAATTAATAAAGTAAGAAAAAACTCTTACGATTTTACTGTAAAAATTGGTTATTCAAATTACAAACAAAAAGGAACCATATATATAAAATAAAAAAATGGAAATTTTCTTACAACCAGATACTTGGATTGCATTATTAACCTTAACTTTTTTAGAAATTGTTTTAGGTATCGATAATATTATATTTATTTCTATAGCATCTAATAAGCTACCAGAAAGCAAACGAAAAAAAGCTACGAATATTGGGTTAGTATTAGCCATGCTTTTACGAATTATACTGTTGTTTGGTATTTCTTATTTAATCGCAATGAAAGCGCCTTTTTTCCATATAGATTTATCATGGTTTAAAGCTGGTATTACTGGACAAAGCTTAATTTTATTTGCAGGTGGACTTTTTCTGCTCTACAAAAGTACACAAGAAATACATCATAAAGTTGAAGGTAATGAAGATGATGATTTAGATGGTAAATCAAAAAAAGGGTATACCATGAAACAAGCTATATTGCAGATAACTTTAATAAATATAGTTTTCTCTTTCGATTCTATTTTAACTGCAGTCGGAATGACTAATGGTGTTGATGGAGCAATGCTTATTATGATTGTTTCTGTTGTTTTATCGATGTTAATTATGATGTTGTTTGCAAACCCTGTTGGTAAATTTGTAAATGAACACCCTACAATACAAATGTTAGGTTTAGCTTTTTTAATTTTAATAGCATTTATGCTAATTGCAGAAGGAGCACATTTATCACACGCCGAAATTTTCGGACAAACGGTAGGTATTATTCCTAAAGGATATTTGTATTTTGCTATTGCATTTTCTTTAGGTGTAGAAATGCTTAACATGCGAATAAGAGGCGGAAAAAAGAAGTCTTAACAAAAAATTAAGAATTTATCATAAATAGCCAGTAGTTATTACACTACTGGCTATTTATTTTTTTATACATTTGTAGCGAATGTTTAAATTTAGAACATACATATCTGCTATTTTCTTGTTTGCTCTGTTATTACCAACAGCAATACAAGTGGTTCATGCTTTTGAAGAGCATGAGCACATAGCGTGTACTTCTAACATTAATCAACATTTACATGAGTTAGATAAAGATTGTGGTGAATTACATTTACAATTAAAGGTTTTTTATTATGAATTGTACAGTCCAAGTACTTTAGTAAATAATAAATTTTTTGCGAAAAACACGCTTCATAAGACACAACAATTAAAAACTCATTACTTCTCTAATAAATCATCTAGAGGACCTCCTATTGTAATAATTTAATTAAAATTACACATAATTATAAAATTACAATTAAACTCTTAGATGAATCTTAAAAGTATTATTTTAATACTTTTACTAAGCGGTTATGTTTCTTTAGTAAACGGTCAAAATTGTAGTTATACATTTTCTGGTATTGTAGAAGATTTTCATGATAAATCTGCGATTGTAAACGCTACAATTTATATTAAAAACCAAAATAAGTATACTACAAGTAATTTAGACGGAAAGTTTATTATCGATAATGTATGTGCTGGTAAAATTATTATCGAAATTTCTCACGTATCTTGCGATAAACAAATCTTAGAATTAAATGTTTCAAAAAACATTTATAAAATTATAGATTTAGAACATCACATAGAAGAATTAAATGAAGTTAATGTTAGGAGTACAACTGGTTTAAAAACCAAAACGGCTCAAGAAACGTTATTAAAAACTAAAACACTAGATACCTATAGCGCAGCATCATTAGGCGACGCTATTAAAAATATTTCGGGTGTTTCTTCGATAAATACAGGTAGTACTATTGTAAAACCAATTATTAATGGCTTACATAGTAGTAGAGTATTAACTTCTTTTAATGGTGTTCGATTACAAGATCAAGAATGGGGGATAGAACATGCTCCAAATATTGATATAAATGCTGCTGGAAGTGTTTCTGTTATTAAAGGAGCAAATGCTTTACAATATGGTGGCGATGCTATTGGAGGGGTTATTATTGTTAATCCTTCAACCGTAATTACTAAAGATACCTTGTTTGGTAAAACAATTACATCACAACAAAGTAATGGTAGATTGTTTTCTGTTTCATCAAGCTTAAATAAAAGTTACGAGAATGGTTGGTTTATTAATGGACAAGCTTCTTATAAAAGAGCTGGAGATTTTGAATCACCTAATTATAACCTTACAAATACTGGATTAAACTCTAGAGCCTTTACTTTTCGTACAGGTTTTAAAAAGTTTAATAAAGGGTTTGAGCTTTTTTATAGTAATACAGCTAATGAAACAGGTATTTTACGAGCATCGCATATAGGTAATATATCTGATTTAGTAAGAGCCATAAATAGCGATTTACCACTTGTTATAGATGAGTATAGCTACGCTATTAACAACCCTAAACAAGATGTAACACATCAATTATTTAAAGCTAAAGTTTACAAACGCCTAAAAGGTATCGGTAAATTATCTTTTCAATATGACTATCAACAAAACAAAAGGTTAGAGTTTGATGTTAGAAGAGGAGATAAGAAATTTATTGCAGCAACGAATTTATTATTAAAAACACATTCTTTTAAAAGTGATTTAAATATCGATTCGAATAAGGAAAACACTTATAAATTTGGTTTAAGCGGTGCTTTTCAAAATAATTTTTCTGACCCAAAATCAGGAGTTAAAAGAATTATACCAGACTATAATAAGTTTAACCTAAACGGATATGCTATTACTAGTTTTAAATTTAAAGACATTTATTTAAATGCTGGAATTCGATATGATTTTGAACAAGTTAACGCAAAGAAATTTTACGCTAAATCAAGATGGAATTCGTTAAACTATCAACAAGAGTTTGGTAACCTTATTATTCAAGATTCACCTACTCAGTATTTAGTAAATCCTGTTTTTACTTATCATAATATTTCTGCTTCACTTGGTGGTTCTTATAGTCTTAACGATAATAGCACATTATTAGCTAATTATGGTTTATCTAATAGGGCACCAAATGTTTCTGAATTATTTAGTGATGGTTTACATCATTCTGCTGCAAGAATAGAAATTGGTGATTTACGAATGCAAGCTGAAACATCTAATAGATTTTCTACAACATATAAATTTAATAACAAAAAATTTGATGTCGTTTTAGAAGGATTTTATAATTATGTAACCGATTTTATTTACATAGAACCTACAGGAGTAGAAACTACTTTAAGAGGTGCATTTCCTGTTTGGTCATACAAGCAAACAAATGCCTATTTATTTGGTTTCGATTCTAATGTTAGCTATAATGTAAACACAAATTTTAGTATTACCAATAAGATGTCGCTCATTAAAGGGCGTGATTTAACAAACAAAAGAGCTTTAATAGATATACCTCCTTTTAAAACCACAACAACTTTATTTTTTAAGAAAGAGAATTGGAAAAATTTTTATGCCTCTTTAGAAAGTGAGTTTAATGCGGAACAAAACGAGTATCCTAATAACAATTTCATGGCTTTTATTCCAGATACAAACACCAATGAACTTGTAGATATTAGCACTCCTCCAAAGGCTTATCATTTATTAAATTTCTCTTCTGGATTCGAATTAAACATGTCTAAAACAAAAATTAATCTTAGTTTTTCAATAGATAATGTTTTAAATCAATCATACAGAAACTACTTAAACAGGTTGCGCTTATATGCAGATGATTTAGGGAGAAACTTTCAAATTCAAATTCAAATTAATTATTAAAAATTAAAAACATGAAAAATTTCAAAATTATAGCATTATTATTTATTACATCAATTTTAGCAACTTCTTGTTCAGATGATAATCCGGACATTATAAATGCCGAAGAAGTAATTACAACAATAAAAGTTGTGTTAACTCCTGCGTCAGGAGCAACTGTTACATTAGAAAGTAGAGATTTAGATGGTGACGGACCAAATGCACCTGTAATAACAGGAGGTACATTAGCTGCAAATACTTCTTATAGTGCCGTTATTACTTTATTAAACGAAACAGAAAGTCCTGCAGAAGATATTACATTAGAGGTTGCTGAGGAGGCTGATGAACACCAGTTTTTTTACAATGCTACTGGTTTAAGCTCAACTTTTAGTTATGCTGGTGAAAATGATTCTGAAGGAAACCCTGTAGGAATTAACTTTACGGTATTAAGTGGTGATGCAGCTACAGGTAGTTTTACTTTTACATTAAGACACGAACCTAGTAAATCTGCAGACGGTGTTGCTTCAGGTGATATTACAAATGCAGGAGGAGAAACAGATATTGAAGTAACAATACCTGTTACAGTTGAATAAACCTAAATAGAAACTCTAAAAAACCTCAAACTATTAAATAGCTTGGGGTTTTTTATTAACTAAAAATCTCCCAAATATAAATATTAGGGAGACTTCTATATAAACAAACTTTAACTTAACAATTTTTATTTTTTTAGTGACTTTATTTAAGTAGCTCAGGAAACTTCTTTTTAAATCTATTTAACCTTGGTATAGATACGTTTTGAATATAAGGGTGTCGAGGATGTAATTTTTCGAAATTTTGATGATATCCTTCAGCAACATAAAATGTATCTATTTTTTTAACCTCTGTTACTATTTTTTCATTATAAACTTCGCGGTTTAGTTTATCAATTTTTTTGTTGATAATTTCCTTTTCGTAAGCATCAGCATAAAAAGCTATCGATCTATATTGAGAACCATAATCTGGATATTGCCCATTTTTTGTAGTCGGATTATGTGAGCCAAAATAAACATCAACCAATGTTTTAAAACTTATTTTCTCAGGATTATAATATACAGCCACAGCTTCTGCATGGCCTGTTCTACCTGTATTACTACTTTCATAAGTTGGGTTTTTAGTAAAACCTCCTGCATAGCCAGAAACAACATCCTGTACTCCTATTACACTTTCAAAAATAGCTTCTACACACCAAAAACAACCGCTTGCAAAATAAGCTACTTTGGTAGTATTTACCTTTTTTGTATTTAAATCAAACTTATTCGTAGTAAAATTAGTAAAAATAAATAATGATAAAAACGCAATAAGTATAGGTGTACGATTTGTAAATTTCATAGTTTTCATCTGTTATATGCAGTTGGTCGGATAAAAAAACAATTTTTTACAATTGTTTACAACTTTAGGTTTTCCTTAAGAAAATAGTTTGTGAATTGTAAGCTGTTTTTCTATTTTTGTTAGCATAAAAAGTAAAGATTAATGGAGCATTTTATAGTATCGGCACGTAAATACCGTCCTCAAGTTTTTGAAGATGTAGTTGGGCAACAAGCCATAACAAATACGTTAGAAAATGCTATAAAAAATGACCATTTAGCACAAGCACTCCTTTTTACAGGACCTCGTGGTGTTGGTAAAACATCATGTGCTCGTATATTGGCTAAACGTATTAACCAAGAGGATGCTACTACAGATGATGAAGATTTTGCTTTTAATATTTTCGAATTAGATGCCGCTTCAAACAATTCGGTAGATGACATTCGTAGTTTAACCGATCAAGTACGTATTCCGCCACAAACAGGTAAGTATAAAGTATATATTATTGATGAAGTTCACATGCTTTCTCAAGCTGCCTTTAATGCTTTTTTAAAAACTTTAGAAGAACCGCCTGCACATGCTATTTTTATTTTAGCAACTACAGAAAAACATAAAATTATACCAACGATATTATCTCGTTGTCAGATTTTCGATTTTAAGCGTATTGGTGTTTTAGATGCAAAAGAGTATTTAAAAACAATTTGTGTTAAAGAAAACATTACTGCAGATGATGATGCTTTGCATGTTATTGCTCAAAAAGCAGACGGTGCAATGCGTGATGCTTTATCTATTTTCGATAGAGTTGTTAGTTTCTCTGGTAGTAATTTAACTCGCGAAGCAGTTACACAAAACTTAAATGTGTTAGATTATGATGTGTATTTTAACATCACTGATTTATTATTAGAAAACAAAATTCCGCAAGTCTTAATGGCCTTTAACGAAGTTTTAAGTAAAGGCTTTGAAGGGCATCATTTTATAAACGGATTAGCATCTCACTTTAGGGATTTATTAGTTGCTAAAGATGTTGCTACTATACCTTTATTAGAAGTTGGCGATACTACTAAAAAGAAATATTTAGAGCAAGCTAAAAAAGCAAATATGCAGTTCTTAATGCCTGCTATTGATAAAGCTAACGATTGCGATTTTAAATATAGAGCTAGTAAAAACCAACGACTGCTGGTAGAATTAACTTTAATGCAAATAGCCTCTATCAATTTTGATGGAGCAAAAAAAAAATCTAACAACTACATAATTCCTGCTACCTTTTTCACTTCTTTATCACCTGTTGTGAAGAAAACCAAAGTAGCACCAATAGCTAAAGTTCTTAATAAGGTTGAAGTAGAAAAAGTTGTAGTTAAAGCAACAACTCCACTTCCAACAAAACCTATTTTAAAGAATATAAAGCGTCGGGCTTCTGCTTTATCTTTAAAAAGTATTCATCAGAAAAAAGAAATTAAAACTGTTTCAGATGATGATGAAAGCTATGAAAACCATCCAAGAACACCTTTTACTCATGAAGAGTTAAAAGATGCTTGGAAAAAATATTATTTTAAACTACAAGAACTTGGTGAACGTAGTATCGCTGCTATATTAGCTTCTGGCGAACCGCAATTAGGTAAACCTTTTATCATTATATTTTCTTTACCTAACGATTTAATGAAAACGCAGTTAGAACGTGGTAAATCTAAACTAACACGGTTTTTACGTGAAAAATTAAATAATTACGGTATTCAAATAGATGTTATCGTTAATGAAACTGTCGAAAAAAAATTCGCTTACACCCCTCAAGAAAAATATGAGAAGTTAAAAGAGAAAAATCCGTTTATAGAAAAACTAAAGACCACCTTTGGGTTAGATCTTTAAGTCTTTACCAATATAAACTAGTTTCCAATCTTCTATTACCGTTACATTTTTCTCGAATTCAGAGATTAGTAAAATTTCGTTATTGTTATTCTTAACAAAAATTGGTATTGATTTTAACTTTCCATAAATTTGTATAATCTTCTCTTTATATTCTTCTATAGAATTAATTTGTGTTTCATGAATTTCAGGAAACTCTCTTACCGCTTCCATTAAGCTTAAATAATCATCTTTAATAGTAAATAACTGATCTTTATCCTCGTATTCATTTGTAACAACTTCTTGTGAACTAGCTAAACGGTAAGCCCCTTGCTCACCAAAAATTGGCGAAAAATTTGATATAGCATACTTATTTATCGAATCACTACCCGTTATAGCTAATAAATATCCAACATCATTTAACTCTATATTGTTAATTAATGCATCATCATAAACGTTAACCTCAAAAGATTCTAAACCTTCCTTTTTAGCTTTTTCTATATTGTCTTTATTAGAGTCTATCAAAACAACTCTTCTATTATTATTCTTTAAATAAACACCGATAAGGCGTGCTAAATCTGATGCTCCTATAATTATAATCGCGTTAGATCGCTTTAAGAAAACACCAATTACTTTCGCAAATAATCTTGCCGTAGTTGCATTTAACAATACAGTTCCTAAAACCACCATAAAAACAAGTGGCGTTATGTATTCGGCTCCTTCAATACCTAATTTAATCAATTTACTACCAAATAAAGAGGCGATTCCTGCTGCAACAATACCTCTTGGACCAACCCAGCTTATAAAAAGTTTTTCGTTGGTTTTTAAATTCGATTTATAAGTACTTATAAATACGGCTAACGGTCTTATAACAAATACTATTAATGCAAAAAGAAGCGCTGTTTCCCATCTATATAGCAACATTAATTGGTTAATATCCATATTAGCTGCTAAAAGAATAAATAGCATTGAAATTAACAATACACTTAAAGATTCTTTAAAATAAAGCATTTCCTTTAAGTTTTTCAGTTTACTATTACCTAAAACCATCCCCATAACTACAACCGCTAAAAGACCTGATTCATGAGCAAATAATTCTGATTCAACAAATACTAAAAGAACTGTTGATAAAGAAACTACGTTTAATAAGTAATGCGGCACCCATTTTTTGTTGATGATAAATATAAGGGCGTGTGCGAAGGTGAATCCGAAAGTAGAACCGAATAAAAGAATTTTTAAAAATTCTAATAAAGCTGTTTGTGTAAAGCCTGCCCCACCACCAACACTTATAAATTCAAAAACCAATACAGCCACTAAAGCTCCAATCGGGTCTATTAAAATTCCTTCCCATTTTAAAACTGCTGATACATCTTTTTTTAAAGGTATGTTTCTTAAAATTGGCGTAATAACTGTAGGCCCTGTTACAATTATTAATCCTGAAAACAGAAAAGATAATTCCCAACTCAAGTTAAAAAGATAATGTGCTATAATACCTGCTCCAAAAAAAGTAATACTAGATCCTATGGTAATTAACTTGGTTATTACGGGACCAATATTTTTAATTTCATCTCTTCGAAGCGTTAAACCACCTTCAAAAAGAATAATACTTATGGCTAAAGAAACAAAATAGTACAACCCTTCTCCTGGAAAAAGTCCTTTTGTACCATTCCAAATAGGCTCAATCCATTTGCTCCCATCTTCATTAAAAAATTCGGCAGCAATTGGCCCTACAAATAGCCCTATTAATATTAAAGGTAATATAGCCGGAATTTTAAATTTCCAAGCAAACCACTGCGCTAAAATCCCTAATATTACAATTCCTGCTAATTCTATCATCTAATATTCTGTTTTGTGTAAAAGTAATATTTTTTAAACAACGAGAAAATTATATCTTCGAGCGTTTTAAATTATTATACTTTGACAAAAAATATACTTATTGGTATTGCTTTCTCTCCTAATTTAAAAGCAAACTTATTTGAAACAATACGTTTATCAAATATGTTTAATGCTCAGTTAATTGGAGTTCATGTTGGACAAAAGACTAATGAAAAAGAAAAGCAATTACATCATTTATTAAAAGAAGCTCCTAAATTAAAGTTTCCATTAAAAGTAATTTGGCAAGAAGGTAAACCTGTTGATGTTATTTTAAAAACAACAAAACAAGAAAGTGTTGATTTATTAATATTAGGTGCACTTCAAAAAGAAAAACTATACAAGTATTACGTAGGTTCTATTGCTAGAGAGTTAACTCGTAAAGCACCATGCTCTGTATTCTTACTTATAAAACCATCAATAGTAAGAATTCCTTGTAAACACATTGTTGTTAGTGGTTTACAAGACGACAAAACGGAAGAAACAATTAAAGCTGCCTTTAATTTATCTAAAAAATTAGGATGTAAAAGAGTTACTATTGTTGAAGAAATTAGTCAGGCTGAATTAAACGTAAAGGTTAGTGATGATATTTCGCTACGTAAAGCAACTGACTTAAAAGAACAAATGCAAAAAAGCGAAGATGAACGTGTTAATAAAATGCTGCAATGTATTGACACTAGTGATATATCTGTAAAAACGCAAAGTATTTTTGGTCGTAGAGGATATTCTATTGGTCATTATGCTAAAGTAAAAAGAGCGGATATATTGGTTATGAGTGCTCCTAAAAAAACAGGAATTCTAGATAGGATATTTCCGCATGATTTAGAATATATTTTATCAGAATTGCCAACCGATGTTTTAATTGTTAAGTAAAAAGTAGATGAAAAAAGGTTTTAAAACATTTTTAAGTGAAATGCCGCAAAATATATTTGCTGGTTTTGTAGTGTCATTAATAGCACTACCGTTAGGTTTTGGTTTAGCGCTAGCTTCTGGTGCACCACCAATTTCTGGTGCTATTGCAGCAATTGTTGGTGGAGTTGTAGTTGCTCTTTTAGGAGGTGCCAATGTTACTATTACTGGGCCTGGTAATGGTTTAGTTGTTGTCGTATTAGCTGCAATAACAACATTAGGTGCTGGCGATATGCAACAAGGTTATTTATATACCCTAGCTGCCATTGTTTTTTCGGGTATTATTATGGTAATTCTCGGATTTCTTAGAATGGGATCATTAGGTGATTTTTTTCCTTCATCTGCAATTCAAGGAATGTTAGCTGCTATTGGTATTGGTATTTTTGCCAAACAAATACATGTAATGCTAGGTAATTTAGATGCAAAAGGAAGTATTGTAGACTTGCTGATACAAATGCCTAAAGGAATCATAAACTTAATTCAGACTGACAGTACAAGTGTTTTTTACGCCGGATCTGTAGGTGTTATTAGTTTACTAATTATGATTTTTTATAGTAAAATACGTAATAAATATTTTCAGTTAATACCAGCACCAATGTGGATTGTTGTTTTAAGTGTAGGTATGTATTATTACTACGATTTGGTATCTCAATCGGCGTACCCAATAGATAAAAGTCTCTTAATTAATTTGCCTGAAGATGTTTTATCTAACTTTGCTTTTCCTGATTTTAGTAAAGCATATAGTTTTGAATTTATGAATGCAGTAATTGCTATTACTTTAATTGCTAGTATAGAAAGTTTATTAAGTATTAAAGCTGTTGATAAATTAGACACCTTAAAAAGACGTTCTAACGTTAATAAAGATATTCGAGCTCTAGGGTTAGCTACTGTAATTAGTGGTTTTTTAGGAGGGTTAAATGTCGTAACAGTAATAGCTCGTAGCTCGGTAAATGTTAATAATAAAGGAAGTAATCGTTCTGCTAACTTTTTTCACGCAGCATTTCTTGTTATTTTTATTTTACTTTTCGCATCAGAATTGCGGAAAATTCCTTTACCTGCATTAGCTGCTATTTTAGTATATACAGGTTATAAATTAGCACCACCAGAAAACATTAAAAAAGTATTTAAAATAGGTAAAGAACAATTAATTATATTTTTAGTAACCTTATTAACTACTATTACAACAAGTTTAATTACGGGTATTTTAGCAGGTATATTTATAACATTTGTTATTCACGTTATTATTAATAAAAACTTAATGTTTTTCATTAAAAACGTATTAAAACCTAATGTTTTAATGTTTAAGGAAGATGACAAATATTATGTTTCTGTCGAGAATTTTTCTAGCTTTTTAAATTTCACAAAACTAAAAGCTAAACTAGATCAAATACCAGAAAATGAAGATGCTATTATCGATTTTTCTTTGTGTGACTTTATAGATCATTCTGTAATGGAAAATCTTAATAATTATGCTGAAAGCTTTAACAGAAAAGGTGGGCATTTTGAGGTTATTGGTTTAGATGGATATAAAACAGGAAGTGAACACCCGTTTGCTTTACGTAAAAATAATCCTGTTCAAATTAAAGAAAATGCAAATTCTAACACCTTAACAAAAAGACAAAAATCATTACAAAACATCTGTACAGAACTAGGTTGGAAATATGAAGCTACTCCTAAAGAAGAGGTTACTAAAATTCCGCATTTTGGTTACTTTAAAACTCGTAAAATAAGTAAAGTATCAAATATATTATCAAATGAAAACTGTTCTTTATTTGATGTCGAATTTTCTGAAGGTGAACTTATTGCTAAACAAGTAATTAAAGTAACCATGATGTATATTGATATTGAAAAACACACACCTGAATTTACGTTAGATAAAGAAGGTATTTTCGAATATATATACCATTTTGCTGGTTTTAAAGATATTAACATCGCTAATCATCCAGATTTTTCTAAACGATTTTATCTCTCTGGAAAAAACGCTACTGAAATAAAGAAGTTTTTTACAGATGAACTTGTGCTATTTTTTGAAAGTAATAAATATTATCATATTGAAGGAAATAAAAAAGGCTTATTAATTATTGGTAGAGAACGATTAGCTGGAATTAAAGAAATTAAGACACTGGCTGATTTTGGAGTTCGATTGAAAAAAACGGTTTGTGATAAAAAAATAGCACTTTCTGTTTATTAATAAAATCTCTAGCCCCGATTGCAGCAATTGTTTGAGCTCCTCGCAGAGAGCGAGTGCGTAAAGCGGGAAAATAGCTTCTGATAATTAATTTATAATATTTCTAAAAATCGTATTTTCTCGTTCCCTAAGTTATCGATTACAATGATTTTGTGATTACCTTTTTTAGGAGTTATCGCTTGTTCATGATATTGAGAAGTTTCACCTATAAAAACATCATTTAAATACCAATACAAAAGAGCATCTGCATTGGCATGTGTAACTTTTAATATTACAGGATTTACTTTATTATTTAATCCTTTTGTTAATGATATTTTAGATCGTTTTTTTGTCGGAAACACAAAATCCATGGTATTATTTTGCGCCTTATTACAATCTTTTCGATAGTTTGGCAACACATTATAATCTACATTTTTCTGTTGGTAATAATGCGCCATTAGCGGGGGTAACACAAACCATGTTCTTGTTTTCATATTAATAACCGACTCGCAATTAGAATTTACCTGAAATTTTTCTGAAGCGTCAACAGTAATTTGTTGGTGATAAGGACACGGCTTTGCTCTCACTCCGTTTTTGGGTATTCTTTTTATAACCGATTTACAAATAGGCAATGCCAAATAACCGCTTTTTTCACAAATATTTTCTTCAACCAAAGCTTCATAAGGCTCCAAAAACCAATTTGATTTTGGCAGTACATCAAACACGTTAAATAGTAACGGAGCCGCACTACCAACACCTGTTAAATCGGGTCTTCCTTCTCCGTCTGAATTACCTATCCAAACTCCAACTACGTATTTCGGGGTAACACCAATTGCCCAAGCATCTTTATTACCAAAACTAGTGCCTGTTTTCCATGCTATTTTCTGAGAAGAATCAAAATATTTCCAAGCCTGATCGGTAAATGGCCTGTTAACTTCAGTTAGCGTATTTAAGGTTGTAAAAGCTGCTCCGGCATCTATATGAGTTTCGTTTTCCTGAACGTTTCCAAAAGAAATTTCATCAGACTTTATATAGCTAGGTTCTGTAAATTCATTCGAATAGTAATTATGTTTTGTTTCTTCATAATGATTCACAACTCCGGCATAACTCGCAAAAGTTTTACATAAATCCCACAAACTGGCTTCTGCCCCGCCTAAAATTAATGACAAACCATAATAATCGGCTGATTTATTAATATCCCGAATCGAATATTCTTTTAAATCTGCCCTGAATTTTTCTAATCCGTATGATTGCAACATCCGAACCGAAGGAATATTTAACGATCGTGTTAAAGCCTGGTTTGCTGGCACCGCTCCATCAAAAGTTAAATCGAAATTTTTAGGTGTGTAACCTGCTATTTCGGTAGGTACATCTGCCACTAATTGCGTTGGTAAAATTGCGCCCGATTGTAACATTTGTGCGTACAAAAATGGCTTTAACGTACTTCCTGTACTTCTTGCTGACACTACATTATTTACATCTTTTTGATGTGCTTTATCTGTTGGCGAATTTCCTACATAACTTAGCACTTTTCTAGTTTTAACATCTAAAACTAAAACCGCCATATTAAAAACTTCGTTTTGTTTTTGACGTAGATAATGTTGTTTCACTAAATTGTTTACTTGTGTTTGTAAATGAATATCAATAGAACTTTGTAGGTGTTTACCTGAATGTTTGTTTGCTATTTCTTGTACAAAATGTGTTGCTAGAATTGGTAAAGCATATGGTTTTTTTGGGAGTTTTTCTAATAATGATAATTGATAAGTAACTGTATCAATAATGGTTTCTTTATATAATTTTTTAAGTAATCGATTTCGCTTTTCTTTTAGTTTTTGTTGATTTTTACCCGGATAAATTAACGAAGGTGCGTTTGGTAAAACAGCTAAAGTAGCTGTTTCTGCCCAAGATAATTGATGTGGCTGTAAGCCAAAATAACGCCAAGAAGCCATCTCTAAGCCTACTACATTACCTCCAAAAGGAGCATGAGAAGCATATAAGTTTAAAATTGATTTTTTTGACAATCGGAATTCTAATCGCGTTGCCAAAACCAACTCTATTATTTTTTCTTGATAAGATCGTCCTTTATTTTTGCGTGATAATCTAATTACTTGTTGCGTAAGTGTACTTCCGCCACGAATCACCTTTTTAGCTTTTATATTTTCTATAAATGCTTTTCCTATAGATATTGGATTAAATCCGAAATGTTTATAAAAATGTGCATCTTCAAACTGTAAAATACATTGTTCGAATTTTGTTGGAACCGAATCTAATTCAGGAAAACGCCATTGTCCATCTTCTGCAATTACAGCACCTAACAATTCATTGTTTCTTGCAGTAACAACGGTAGATGTTGGCGTTATAAACAATTTTTCAGGCAAACAATAATAGTATGCAATCATTAAAAAAAATATAATGATTGTCTTTATTTTATGCTTTTTTAAGAAGTTAAAAACAGTTTTCATTTATAATTTATCTATTTCAAAAGTATAAAGTTTAACTTTAAAATATGAAAGATAAGTAAGTTATATTTGCAACTTATTACATACTATGAGTTTTACTTTACTTTCATCTCCTTTACAAGGCTTTACCGATTTTCGCTTTAGAAATGCACAACATAAATACTTTGGTGGTATTGATACTTATTATGCGCCATATATTCGTTTAAACGGAAAAATGAAAATTAAATCGAGTTATGAGCGTGATTTACTACCCGAAAACAATGATACCTTAACCGTAATTCCGCAAGTAATTACAAACGATCCTGATGAGTTTTTATTTGTTGCAAAGTACGTGCAAAGTTTAGGTTATAAAGAGCTGAATTGGAACTTAGGTTGCCCTTACCCAATGGTTACAAAATCGGGAATGGGTTCTGGATTAATTTGTAATCCTGCTAGAATTGATGAAGTTTTACATAAAGCACATAACGAAACCGACATTTTAGTTTCTATGAAAATGCGAATGGGCTATGAAAACAGCGAAGAAATATTACACTCCTTTCCTATTTTAGAAAAATATCCGCTTAAAAATGTTGCTATTCATGCTCGAATAGGAAAACAACTATACAAAGGTGGCGTTGATTTAGATGCTTTTCAGAAATGTATCGACGTATCTAAACATCAATTATATTATAACGGAGATATTACTTCTGTGGCTGGTTTTAAAGCGATGCAAGAACGTTTTCCGAGTATTACACATTTTATGATTGGTCGTGGTTTAATTGGGGATCCATTTTTACCACAAATGATTAAAGATAACACAACCGAATATCCTAAAGATAGATGGCAACGCTTTGGCGAGTTTCATGATGAAATTTATCATCAATATGATGCTGCTTTATCTGGGCCTACACCTATAAAAATGAAAATGTTAGGGTTTTGGGAATATTTTTCTAAGTCATTTACGAATCCGCAGAAAACTTATAAAAAGATTAAAAAAGCAGGAAATCCGAAGAAATATCAAGCTGCTGTTAAAGAAATTTTGAGTAGCGAAAAATAATTATATAAAAAATAAGCTATTTATATTAAAATATAAATAGCTTATTTTTTATATATTGTTTTTATAGAATGATTATTTAACCAATTCTTTGGCTTTATCAAAAAGGCTTATTCCTTTATCTTTAATATCCTCTCCTACTTCCTTTAATCTTTCAGTAGTTGTATATTTATTTAGATTGGTTGTCATTTCGGTAAACTTATCTATTACTGCAAACATTTCTGTTGTATACGGCACTTTTTGTGTTTCCATTATCAATTTCCAATCAACTTCTGCTAAAACAACAAACATATATTTGGTCGCTATTTTACTCAAAAAATATTTATCGTAGAATCCGTTTAAAACACTATCTGAGTTTTTATTTTTTAAATATTCGATAGATTCCTCTATACTATTTTTATCTTTTACTGATAATAAATTACTCGATTTAAGTTTAGTTAATGATGTTATTGCCTTTTCATTTTTGTTGTTCTTTAAATATAAATAGGTTTCTACAGACCAGATGATTTCATTGTCTACACCAATTTCTTTTGAATCTTTTAAAAAAATTTCAAAATCTGCTAAAGCTCTTTCTTCATCTATATCTCTATTCATCATTAAACGATCAAAAGCTCTAAATAAGTGATTCAATGAATGAATACCAATATACGTTTGCTCATTTGTAAGGTTACCCCACTTAAACATAGCACGTGTGTAAGGTAAGTCAACATTTTTATTGCTGTTAAGCCAATTTATATTTCTTGATATTTCATCTTCGGATAAATAATACAATCCTTTTTCAAAAAACAAAAATCCTCTAAAATATTGTAATAATGTTTTTATTTCTGTGTCTGGTAACAACTCTGGTTTCGTTTTCGAACTTTCATATAATGAAACTTCTTTGCCTAAATCTTTACTTAAAATAACGATGGCACTTAAAACACTATGCTCTAAATTTTCGACTATTTGCTTTTCTTCACCTTTTAAATAAGGTCTTCTTTCACTTATCGAATCTCCATAAACTACATTAAAAACATCTAAAAGTGGCGGAAACAAATCTTCATCTGTTTTGATTACAAAGTCTTCCATCCTTTTGTAATCGCGATATATTGATAGATAATCTAAAAAAGATAATTCTTCTGGAGACTGAACATTATGACTCAATAATTTTTTAGAGAGTCTATCTATATCTTTTTTAAAAGACTTAAATTCTGCTGAAATTGTGTCTTTGACAACGGAAGATCTTATTAATATTTTACCAAATTTATAAGGAAAAACCTTATATGAATCTAAACTTTTCGCTAACGTTTTTTTATCAATATCTAAAAGCTCTTTATCTGTTTTTTCTTTGGTAGAGCAACTAGTAAAAGCAGTAATAAATAATAATATTGCGAAAAATTTTTTCATTTCTTTTTTAATAATTATTAAAAGTAATAGTTTTTAAGCCAACGTAATACGCACTTTTTTATTTTTTAAACGAGTATTATTTAGTTCTTCTATCAACTTTTTTGCTTCGCTTACAGGTACAGCTATAAAAGCACAATCTTGCTTTAACTCAATAACTCCTAATTGTTCTTTTGTTAAGTTTCCTTTTTTAAAGAATAAACCTGCAATATCTCCTTTTGATATTTTATCTTTTCTACCGCCAGAAATAAATAATGTTTCCCAATAATGCCCTTTTAATTTTTCTTTCTGAGAGATATCAGTATTTGGAATATTAGCAAGAAATTCTGGTAAGGTTTCTTTTTGCCATTTTAAAATATATGCGGTTCCTTTTGCATTTACTCTTGCCGTTCTACCATTTCTATGCGTAAACTCCTCTATTCTTTCTGGTAATTCGTAATGAATAATATATTTCATTTCAGGAATATCAATTCCTCTTGCTGCCAAATCTGTAGCAATTAAAACCTGACTGGTACCATTTCTAAATTTAATCAATGAGCGTTCACGATCTCTTTGTTCCATCCCTCCAGAAAAACAACTGTGTGCTATTTTATTTTTAGTTAAGAACTCACTTACGTGATTGATGCTATCTTTTAAATTACAAAAAATAATTCCTTGATGATTTCCTATATGTTGTAACAAATTAACCAATGTTTGATTTTTGTTTTTTATAGGAGAAACAACTGTTTTTAAGGTTAACTGTCTAGATTTTTTTCCTGTTAAGTAATTTAATACCGTGGGTTTATTTAAACCTACAAATGCAGGAATTTCAGTTTCTTGCGTTGCTGATGTTAAAATACGCTTTTTTAGGTTTGGTAATTGATTGATAATACCTCTCATTTCAGATTCAAAACCTACTTCTAACGATTTATCAAACTCATCTAAAATTAACGTTTTTATGCTGTCTTTAGAAAATCGTTCATTTGCAAAATGATCTAAAATTCTTCCTGGAGTACCAATTAAAATACTTGGCGTATGCTTTAATTCAATTTTATCTTTCGCCATCGAACGACCACCATACACTGCATTTACTTTTAACCCAGTTCCCATTTCTCGAATTACTTGCTCTATCTGAATCGCTAATTCTCTTGATGGCACTAAAATTAAAGTTTGAATTTCTTTATTTTCAAAATCTATTAATTTTAACGCAGGTAATAAAAAACCCAAGGTTTTTCCTGTTCCTGTAGGTGAAAGTATAACAGTATTTGCATTTGTATCAATTACTGAAATAGCTTTTTGCTGCATTTCATTTAACTCATAGATATTTAATTTTGCTAAAATATCTTCTTGTGTTTTCATTGTCATTGCCATAATATTTAAATATCTATGAAGTTTTATCGACTGCAAAGATAAGTAGTCTTTTTACAGCTTTTAAGAATAAAAGAGCTAATCTATAAAAAGATGTTTAAAAGCTATTTCAGCTTGATCAACTGTATTAAAACTATTTATAACACATTATAAAAACAAGGCATATCAATCACTCGGTAAATCCATTTTTTAAAGCATAAACTGCTAAACCAACTCTTGATTTTAATTCTAATTTCTCAAATAAACTGTCTCTGTAATTTTCGACAGTTCTTGGACTGCAAAACATCTTTTCTGAAATTTCTCTGTAATTCATTTCTGTAACAGAGTATTTCAAAAATTCTATCTCACGATCAGATAATTTTATTTTTTCATTTTCACTGTTAGAATCATTGCCAATACTCGCAAATATTTTACTAGAGGCCCATTCAGGAAAAAAACGTCCTTTTTCAACCAATCCTATCAAAGCTTTTTCTAAATCAGTAGGATATACATTTTTTAAGAGATATCCTTTTGCGCCATTTTTAATCATTTTAATTAAGCTCGACTCATCATCTTGCATGCTCAAAGCCATTATTAAAATAGTAGCATGTGTTTCTTTAATCCACTTTGCAGTTTCAAAACCATCCATAATAGGCATACTTATATCTAGTAAAACAATGTCAGGAATCCCTTTTGTTTTTATTTTATTTTGAAAATCCATACCATTTTCACAAACGTATAGTACTTCAAATCCTTCAAAATTAGAAATAATATTACTCAATGCTTTGGCTATTAAAACATGATCGTCAACAATAACAATTGTCTTTTTCATTTAAATGGGGATATTTATAATTAATTTCGTTCCTTTATTTTCTTGGCTTTCTAATTTCATTTTTCCGCCTACCAATGCTGTTCTCTTTTTTATATTTTTAAGACCGATACCATCTGGTTTTATCGTTTCAGGATTAAAACCAACACCATCATCTTCTAATATAAATTTGATAGCGTTGGTAGTTGTTTTTAACGAAACTAGAATATTTTTACATGCTGCATGCTTCATACTATTCTGTAGAAATTCTTGAGTAATTCTAAACAGAATACTTTTTATTTGGTAGGATTGTAATTCCTTTTCAATAGTACTTGAAAAATGAACGGTACACTTTTTAAAATCATTAATTTTTTTACATTCATTTTCAATTAAAACAGAGATAGTATTATCTTTAATAGAATCGTCTGTCAACGATTTTGATAACTGTCGAAGTTCTTGTAAAGACTGATTTATAATGTCATTAATCCCTTCAATAGTTTCGTTTACTTGCGGAACCTTATTTTCAAAAATTAACTGTTGCGTATATATACTCGCCAATGTTAATTTCTGACCAATATTATCATGAATTTCTTGCCCAATATATTGCATCGTTTGGGTTTGAATTTCAAGTTGAGTTTCTAGTAATTCTTTTTTATGCGTTTCATCAATAGTAGAAATTTGCTTTAAATGTGCTTTCTTTTTTATACGATACTCACGAATAAAAATAAATATTCCTCCTAAAAAAGCAATAAAAATTATATTAAATAAAACTATTATTATTAAGATTGATGTTTCCCCCATATAAAAGATGCTGCAAATAATAAATACATAATACTACTAGATATTAATAAATATAAATAGTAGGCATTCCATATATCTAGATATTGTATTTTTATTAATTCATTGTAAAAAGCAATAAAAGGGTAAGTGCCTATATAAAATAATGTGACCCCAATATTTATGTAAAACATTTTATTTTCCTTAAACTTTAAAATGTTATCATTTTTTATTTGTTTTAAGAATTCTAAAATTATTAGAGTAATCAATAAGACACTTCCGGTCGTTAAATTCAAAGAATATAGCGTTCTGACTTTATCTTTATAAATTTCCAAAGGAATAAAAGATATTAAATAAATAAAACAACAAAGGATAAATAACTTAACGTTTTTTTGAGATTTATAAGCGTATAACCAATAAAAAAAAAGATATTGAATTGGGATACCAAAAAAAGCATAGTAATCTTGTTTTCTTATTGATAAAAAAACGTGAAAAAAATTACCATACAGTTCTTGTATAAAAATAAATATTAAATAAATAGAAAACCATTTCCAATAATTATATTTCACTTTTTTATAGTACAAAAAAGCAACTAGAGCAGATAAAAATTCTGCTACTAGTAGTACTTTATTCATATATGGATATAACTCATGCATATATTAAAAACCTTCACCTCCTCCATCTACTGGAGGTATTAATCCTCCATGATTTTGAGAACCTAGATTATTAGAAGAACCTCTTGAATTTCTACCTCCACCTAATGCTGCAGTTCTAGTTTGAGAACCATTGTTTAGATACGCTTCATTTTTCTTTAAACTTGTGGTATACGTTTGATCATCTAACGGATTAAAATCGAAATCTGTTTCACCTCTTCGTATAGTTGGTATCATTACTAAAGTATGTAGTTTCTCATGTTTTTCTGTAGTAGAATTTCCTAAAAAATCAGATAAATCAGTATACGGTCTTTTCCATGTTTCTTTTTCAGGATAACGAGAATAATAGATACGTAAACCTAAATCTTTACTTGATATTCTATGCTTTTTAGCATTCATTTCTGTGTGGTAAATAAAAGCTTTCAAAGTTTCTAATTCAAATCTTATAGAATGAGCATCGTCCATATTTAAACTACTGTTAATCTTTGCCAGTTGATTGTTTTTGTAGCCATTTACCATTTCGTGAACTAAAGGTACACTTAATTGATTCATCGGTTCCGCAGAGTAGTCTAAACAAATGCTGTTTTTAGATGTGTCTTTTGGTTTAGTTGGTGGAAACTTATAAATATAAATTCCGAAAGCAATTACTGTAATTGCTAATAATAAAGGTGTAATCATGGTTTGTTAGTTTTAAGCGTTAAATATACTTTATTCAGATACAAAGAAACAATTTTCTTCAAATTCCCTTCAAAATTATACAACCTAAGTTCACAAGGTTAAACAACCCTAAAATCTCAGGTTGGTTCATACGCCTATATACGTTAATCACACGTCCATTAAACTTATATATATCGTGAAGTTTGTAAAACAAAAAAGTAATTAACTGTTTTACAAGAATTAACTAAAAATATATTAAATGGAAAATACTGTAATTATCAACTCTATTGGAACCGCTAATCCGAGTGTTTCTAAATTATTAGCCGACTCTTTTAAAATGCCACAAGAGTTCATTTTAAAAATGCTCTACAATGCTCCTGCTGTTCTATTTCAAAAAATAGATTTAGACTTAGCTAAAAAAGCAGCTTTAACATTATCTAAACTTGGTTTAGAGGTGCAAATTACTGATGAAAAAGAAAAAATAAATCTAGCTAAAGAACAAGTAGAAATCAGTATTTATTTTGAAGATATTTTAAAACTACCTAAAGTAATTAATCAACTGTCAGAATTTTTAGGTTGCAAACCATCAGAATCATTAAACATGTTATTGGCACAACCAGGTATTGTATTAGGTGGTGTTTCTGAAGCTACCGCAATTGCACTTCAAGGGCGTATAGATGCTTTAGTATGTTATTCTAATCCTAGAAAAGATGTGTTTACAATATATATTAACAATGATTTTCCTAAAAGTGATTTAAAAAGACTTATAGCAAAAATTAAGCAACCAATACAAACTTTAAAAGACGGAACAGTTATTATAAAAAATCTTAGCTATGCCGAAAGCAGTACTATCTGGAGAGAACATCAATCTAAAAAAACAATCCGTGTTATCAACCAAACACATCAGTTAATAAACATTCATTTAACTTCATTTGATATCAATAATAAAGAGCATACTTCTTTTTTAACTGAAAAAATTGGAATGCCTGATGCTATTCTTCCAGAGTTAAAGGAACATTTACCTATCACACTTTTTGAACGTGTAAGTCATAAATCAGCAAAAGATATCATAGAAAATTGTGAAGGATTGGGACTTCAATTTTCTGTAGAACACAACTTTAAGGCAACTAGAAAATTAGCGATAAAGAAAATTAAAGAACATGCTGCCGTTAAAAACGTATTAGCACAATTTATAGAGGTAAGCTCTTTTAAAGAAAACACTAGTGAGTGGGAAAGTAGTACTGAAATTCCTGATTTAATTGCCAATTACTTATATGCACAGTTAATACTATTAAACTGCGAACCAACAATCATTTAAATTATGGAAAATAAAAAAATGTTGCATTTCAGGATTGCTGAACGTGGTAAAATGCATGCGCTAGACAAAAACTATAAAGAGGCTTTACGACACTATAAAGAAGCTTTACGCTTAACTCAAACACAAAAAGATAGCGAATTATTTTTTCAACATTATAGCCAATGTGTTATGGAATCTTTAGAGCAATTAGGTTCGTATGACGAGGTAATTTCTTTTTGCGAAAACTACAGAGCTTTTTTAGCTGATAAAGAAACTAATGTGTTGGTAAAAAAACACAATGCTTTTGTTAGCGAGCGACAAGCCATTCAGCATATACTTAAAGAAGAGCAAGAAGAAGCCAAAGCATTACTAACAACCGTACAAAAAGAAATAGGAAAAGGCAAACATCCTATAACTGATGAATTGTTAAACTGGCTTTTAAGGGGTTATAAGATCAATAAAGATCAAGTTACCCGATTACAGAAAAAACACAATTATTTTATAGTGAGAAAAGAATCTGTAAATCCAAAAATAGCCATGGATTTACCAGATGGAATTTCTCCTTTTTAACCATTAAAAACAATTAAATATGGCAGACATTAAAACACTTGACCAAGGCGCCAAAATACTTCAAAACGTAGACGTTGGAAGTATTGTAACAGGGCTAGCACTTGGTATTGCAGACGCTCAAGAGCGTTTAGACACCAACTCCGTTAAACAAATCACGAGGCTTTCTGAAGTAGAAGTTGGCGGTAAATCATTATTAGAACTCGGGTTTCAACCTGCGTTTTATGCCTTTGAATATGCAGATGTTTCTGCTTCTATCAATTTAAAAATGACAGTTCAAGAAGAACTAGAAATTGATTTTAGCTTAGAATATGACTCTACTAAAAAGAAAGGGTATACAGATGTAAGCATTCAAGAAGTTGAAAACAATTATCAGGAAGAAAAGTACAAGGAATTTAAAAGTAGCCGAAAATATTGGACAACAGCATCTAATGAGCACACATTAAAGGTAAACCAAAGTACTGTAAATACAAGTAAAGAAACAGGCAGTATTGATAGATTAGAGGAAACTGCTGAAAACTTATCTTCTGACTCTGAAGTACAACGTGTAGATTCTAAAATAATTGAGACTAAAGATATTGTTAACACAAGCACTAGTAATGCAGTAAGAGCGCATAATTATAATGGCTTTGGTATGTTGGCTTTATCCGACAGTCATACCGCTGAAACAGGTATTATAAAAATAACTAATACAGCTAATTTTAATGCTTCTACTGGAATAACGATTAACACAACAGGAAGTCCAAAAAAAGTTACCTCAAGTAACATTGGAAGTAGTTGTAAAAAAATAGAAGACACTATTGATATCTATTTTGATTTTTCTAAGTATAACGCTCTAGATTTTAATTATACAAAAGGAGGTTTTGACAATACTGATGTACAAGAACAACTAAAAGTCTTATCATTAATAACATATAATAACAGTACTCCAAGTGCTATAAATGATAATGATTTAACCATTAAAATTATTGGTCATACAGATAGTGTAAGTGGAGAAAACTTTAATTTAGACTTAGGTTTAAAAAGAGCAAAAGCTGTTAAAAACTATTTAATTGCAATTGGTATACCTGAATCTAAGATTTCAGAAACAAAATCTGAAGGTGAAGCAGAAGCAAATGCAGCAGGAGAAAAAGATGGTCCTGAAAACCCTGAATTTAGAAAAGTAACGATAGAAATTGAAAAAGGAACTAATGATTATTATTATATTATAGGTGGTAATTTTAGTTTTGCATCAACTTTAGTTACTGACTGGTCTACTAGTACGTTTGGCCTTTTTAGAAAATTCAATATTTCTACTGCAGCTACAACAACTAATATCGAAATTAATTCTGGTAGCGATATAGGTATTTCCCATACTGTAAATAGTTTGTCTGAAATAAAAACAAAACTGGGCTCCAATAGCAAATTTTATACTCAAGTTTCTGGTGATGTTGTTTATCTTTTAAGAAAAGATGCTAAGATAGAATACACCTTATTTTCTAATAATAATGAAGAAACTACTATAGAAGATAAATCTTCGAATGCACAAAACTCTTCTAACAATAACGATACTTTAAATATACATAAAGTAATTAACAGTAAATACTTTGCAAAATCAGATTTAAAAAGTATTAAAGATCCTAAAGTATCTGCTTGGAGTGGTTCTTTAGATGTACGCTATGCACGTCAGTTTGGTGTATCTGTAGAAGGAAATGCTTCCGTTTCTGCTCGTATGATTTCTGTTCCACCACCAACTGGTTTAGAGAATTATATTGCATCATTAACTGGTAATACAACTTCTGGAAGCTAGAAATTATGAGCGCAGTACCACAAGTTATACAACAAATTACCAATGCTCCTCTACCATTTATGTTAGAGAAACTAGGCGCTTCTATTGCGAATGCACAAGCTGCTTTAGATGCCAATTCTATTCGCTTAGCAAATGAAATGGCAACGATTAAAATAGCTGTAGGTGATGAAGATTATAATTTAATTAGCCTTGGGTTTGCTCCTACTTTTTATGCTTTTACAGAAGCTTCTTTTGAAGTGAAAATGGAGTTTTCTGTTGCAGAATCTGAAAGTTATGGCGGTTCATTAAGTTTAAATTATGGGAACAGCTCTAATTCAAATAATGCAACAAGTGGAAGTGCTAGTAATGCTAATAATAATTTTAGTGCGAATAATGATAATACAGAAACCCAAATGTTTGGCATTGCTATTTCTGCTCATTATGCACGTAAATTTTCTGTTTCTGCAGAAGCATCTTCATCTATAGCTGCAAAAATTGTATCACTACCTGCACCAGATATTTATTATGAAATTTTAAAATCAACAATAACAAAAGACAAATAAAAACAAAAAATATGTTTAGAAAAAATCCTAGTATAGGACAAGAATTATTGGACGTTCCGATGGGCGACATGATTCGACAAATGGCTTTTTCTATAGCCGAAGCACAAATGGCATTAGACTCTAACTCTATTGAGGTTGCTGAAATGATGGGCGGACTTAAAGCTGTAAAAGAAGAATTGAATGGAGAAGAATTTATAAATTTTAAAGATAGTCGTGTATTCTTTGGTAAAGAAAAGGTACAATTAAGAGATGCTGTAGAATTGTATAACTCTAATACTGACCAAGCATATAGAGCAGCTATCGATGCTAAACTTGGTAATGACACCGAAGCTGGTTACGATAAAGAAGTTGTAGATGTAAATAAGCTTCCTGCTGTATCCGATAAAACCGTAATATTTACGCCTGATGACCAAAGAAACACAGAAGTATATTATAGAGATCAAACCAATATTAGTTCTATTAAATGGTATAAGTATATTGGCGAGGTATATACTTTATTAGACGGTGTACCAGCGACTTCAACCGCTCCTCCAACACCAGTTCCTGGTAGAAAAATGGTTAAACCAGGTTTAGGTACACGTGAAGTAATGTTACCACAACGATTATCTATGTTAGAATTAGGATTTTCTCCTACATTTTATCAGTTTGTAGATACGATGATACGTGTTAGTATTTCTATCAAATTTACCAGAGAAGGTTCTTCTTCTTTTTCTGTTGATAGTAAATCAGAAAGTAAAGATAGAAGTATCGGTTTTAGTTGGCGTAAAGGATTAAAAGCAAATAAAACAGTAACAACTACACAGGTAAATGCTGGTTTTTCTCAAAAATATAGTTATTCAGCAGAAGGTTCTAGCATACTGCAAACAAAATTAGTTCCTATTCCACCACCAGCAATTTTAGAAGAACGTATCCAACAACAAATGGAAATTGCGCGACAAGAAGCTGAAAATTAAATTAATATCAAACTAAAATGGGAAGTATAACTAGAGAAATTTTAAATGCACCTTTACCAGAAATGGTAAAAACACTTGGTGTCGGAATCGCTCAAGCACAACGCGCCTTAGATAAAGTATCTATGGAGTTGGCGAAAGAGTTGGTAGATACAAAAGTGGATATGGGAGGCGAAGAATATAGTTTGCTTTCCCTTGGTTTTACACCTACATTTTATCAATATGTAGATACTGTTCTAGAGATGAAAATGTCTGTTTCTATGAGTAAAACTACAGAGTTTGGCGTTGCTACTTCTGTAAGTGGAGGTGTAAATGTAGGTATTGTTGCTGTTAGTGCTTCTGTTTCTGCTAGTTTTTCTCAAAAGTATCAATACTCTGCAGAAGGTAGCTCAATGCTACGAACAAAACTAGTAGCAGTGCCAAATCCGCCTGTATTTGAACAACGCTTGCGTGCGATGATAGCAGCTGAACTTGAAGACAAAAGAAACGATTTAATTTAAAAAACTCCTTAAAATGGCCAAACATTGGAAACAGTTTATAAAACAAGAGGTTACAACTAAAAAAACAGCAATAGAAGACGAAAATGAAGGCCTCTCTCTATCTGATTTAATACAACCTAATGTTACTAATGATGAACAATCATTAGACGATATTGCTGCATCTAATATTAATTTAAAAAGTTTGCTTGAGGAGCAAAAAGAACTAGAACAAAATATGAATGCTCTTACTGGTAAAACAGCAGAGCATTCTTCTACCAAGAAACAATATGATAGTGAGATAAAATCTGTTTATCAAAAAAGAAAAGACGCTAAAAAAGAAGAAGAAAAGAAAAATAAACTTCTTAAAAAAAGAAAAAATAGTGCTAAAGAAAACATCAATTGGAATAAAAAAGAGAAAAACTTTTTTAGTGTAGATACTACTAGAAAAGCACAAAATAAAATTCCAAGTTTACTTTCTAAAAAGAAAAAAACACAAAAAGGTTTTATCAAAAAAAAACAACCCAAAACTGTTCTTGAAAATTTTGAAAATGGGAAAAAAACAGCAAAAAACATAACGACACTTTCTGAAAATTTTGCACAAATAAACAGCAAGAAAACAAAAACGTCAAAAGGGTTAAAAAAAATAAACAACATATTAAATACTACTTCTAAAATAAGTAAAGAAGTAGATAAAAACATCACAAAATTTTCTGACAAACTTGTTCTAACTAATAAAAAGAAAACAAAAAAATCCAAAGAATTTAAAAGGATTACTAATACAATAGATACTGTTTCTAAAGCAGTTAAAAAAGTGAACACTATAGCCAGTGATACTTCTCATAGCATAAACAAAATAAGCAGTTTATTTTCTAGTGATTTTATCAAAAAAGAAACAACTGATAAAAATTCAGTTTTAGAAAACGAATTTTTTTCTACTGCTATTAAATCAGTTGATCAAATTGTTAAAACTAGTGAAAAAACGCTCAATATCTTTAATAAAATAAGCACAAAAAAAACATCAGATTTTGAAAAATTAGCACAACAAAAAGAAAATGAATTTAAAAACATATTACCAACAATAAAAAGTGATACCAAAGAGGCGAATGCTTTGAATGAAAACTTAAATAAAGTAAACAACTTTTACGACACCACGAAAAAACATTTAGAGAAAACAACTAAAACGATTAAAACTGTTGACAATCTTTTTAATAAAACTGGTCTATTAAAAAAAACTGAAAAGAAACAAGATGTGTTAATGGCTTTAAATTATTTAGATAAAATTTATACAAAAAAAGAAGAAAAAGAATCTAAAGGCTTTGATACTATCAATGTCTCAGAAATTTTTTCTGCTGCAAAAAAAATCAAAGAATTTGCAGATGAGCTTCCTACTAAAAAGAAATCAGCATCAAAAAAAGATCCATTTTCATTATAATTTACATACCAAATGAGCACACAAAACACATCCATAACCTTAAAAGAAATATTACTCGGAATATCAGAGAGTTTAAATGAAGCGCAACATCAACTTCGTAATGCTGCTCCTTATGATGAATATGGTCGTCCTAATACATTATATACCTTACCTTATTTGGATTTCACCTTACAAGTAGAAACCGAATTAGAAACTTCTTCAACAACAAACGGAACTTACGACCAAAGTAGTAGTTATGGAAAATATGCAATGGCAGAAATGCCGTATTCTCCAGCTCCAATGATGACATATCGTCCGGTAAGTAAAACAAGTAGCTCCTCTGAATCTGATAAAATAACAAGTAGTATTTCTGGTCGTTTTGTGGCTGTTATGCCTAATGATGGTTTACCCCAATTAATTATTGAAGCAATTCCTAAACAAACCAATATTTCAAATATTTATGATATTGAAGTGGCTGTTTTTAATTCTGCTGGTGAAAAGATTCCAGGTGCTTTGGTGGAGTTTAATTATAATAGAGATAAAACTATTTTATTAAATACAAACAGTGTTTTAAACCACAATACCAACTTTGTAAAACAAGGAGAAGTTACTACCGATGTTAACGGACTTGCAATAAATACAATTCAAATAGATACTACAGATTATGATGCTAAAAACACCATACAAATAGATATCAATATAGGTACAGTTTTTACTAAAATTTCAATTCAAAAACACTAATTATGGCCACTAAATACCGCTCTTTACTTTTTAAATGCGACTTATTAGCTGCTAATAATACCGCTTTAAAATCTTATTCTATAGACATTGAATTTTTAGATATTGAAAACAGGAAATGGGAAAAACTTGTTGCGAAAATTGAAACTAAAAAAGGATTACTATCGCATGCTTATGAAATTCCAGTAAGACTTGCTAAAGAAGAAATTATTACCCGACTTGTACGTGATTGTATGAGTGAAGGTAGTTTACCTATGTTTAGAATTGTAAAATCTAATGAGCAAGAAACACTAATTCTTTCAGAAGCACCATCTATATTTTTTGATGAAGAAAATTTAGAAATAGCAATTGACTTTAATAAATTATGGCTTTTGGATGATTCTTTAATCACTAAAAGAGGTGCGAGTACTATTATTGCTTCTCCTATTTACTTACATCATTTTCAAAAAGAGTTTTTTAAGTTACAAGAAGAAAATAAAAGCCTTACTTCATTAACCAAGCTACAAGAAATTAATTTTAAAAAAATCAATGAAAAATTTAGTATTCAACTTAAAGAACTTAATGGGCATTTAAATGAACATGAAGAAACAGAAGCTTCATTAAAACAATCTTTAGAAAATAGTCTTAATGAAATCACTAATTTAAAAGAACAGTTGAATTACTCTTCTAAAGATGATAATTCAGAAGAATTTAACCAACTTCTAAAAAAATTGGAAGATAAAACCAATGAAGTTGAACAATTATTAGAAAAACTAAACAAGCAAGACGAACAGGTTTCAATTTTACAAGAACAATTAGAAATCTTAAAATCTTCTTCAATAATAAATGATGAATTAACTGTTCGTATTGCAGAATTAAAAAAATCAGTAACGGAATATGAAGAAAAAACAATTGTTCTTAAGCAGTATTTAGAAGAGAAAAATCAAGAAATAAACCTTCTTAAAGAAGCGTTATCTAAATTAAAAAATGACTCTATTGAAATTAATAAACTTAAAGAGTTTTTGTTAGAAAAAACAAACGAAGTTAAAAATTTACAACAAACAAAAAACAAACTTGAACAAGAAAATAAAGCAATTATTTTTGAAGTTGAAAAAACAAAAAACGCCTTACAAACACAGCAAAATTCTATTGATGATTTAGTTAAAAAAGTAAAAATATCACAACAAATTGTTTCTGAAAAAAACAGTGAAATTGTCGCACTTGCTCAAAACACTTCCGTAAAAGAAAGTGAAATCACAAAACTACAAACTAAAGTAACAGAAATACAAAGTTTTGTTAATGCTGAAAACCCGAATAAATTAGATGCTAAAAAAGTATATAGTAGTATTATAAATGACATTGCTGTAGCGGATGCGGAAATGGATACGTCCAGATTTAAAATGGCAAACATTTCTTTAAACTTAAAAACTACTATAGAAAAAGGCCCAGAAGGAACACTATTTGGTTTGGTTGATTTTGAATCTGCTAAAGATATAAATGCCGCTGCAATTAGCAATATTAGTATTGATGTTGTTCCGAATACAACAAGTGTAAAATATCAAAATAATGTTCCAAATATTATTGGTCTTACAGAAACAGCTGCCAGAAAAATCATTACAAATTACGGATTAAAATTAGACGTTATTTACCAGCCAACGGATAATCCAAAATTTATAGAAGGACAAGCAATTAAACAAATACCAGCAGCAGGCTCGGAATTAATTCAAGGACAAGAAGTAATTGTAATTTTTGCAAAACCATTAAAAAACTAAAACCATGTCAAACAATTCAAATGATTATTTAAAAGACGCTTTTGCTGCACCTTTAGGAGATTTCATAGCTTCCATTGGCGAAGGCGTTGGCGAAGCTCAAGCAGCATTAGATAAAGGTTCTTTAAGACAAACCTTAGAAATTTACAATACAGACCCAGATAACTCTGAAGCTTCTTTAAAGTTATTGCGTGAAATAGGTTATCAACCTACATTTTACACGATTCCAAAAACTACTGCAAAAGCTAAAATATCATTATCCTTATCGCAACAATCATCTAGTATTTTAAATGGCGGACAAGCTTTTCGTACTAAAATGTATGCAACTCCAGTAAATGCAACAAATACGAATAAGTACAATATGAATTTAAATGCAAGTGCAGAAATTCAATTTGATATTGTTCCTGTTCCTCCTACAGACACTCAAATTATTCGTTTTTTACCTAACCTAATAGAAAAAACGATTACAGACAACGAAGGGAAAACAACAACTGAAAAAAGAACTTTTGGTGAAATAAAAATTCTATTAAATGAATACAATTTAAATTATGCTTTTGGTGAAAACACAAAAGAAAGTGAGTTAAAAAACGAATCAACTTTTTCTGAACAAAAACCTGCTTACATTTCTGGCAGTACTCAAGTAATACGTGCCGAGGATGTTATTGTTTTGAGTACATAAAAAGAATGTTTTTATATAAAATTAGATATAATAGGTTTAAAAAAAATAAAAATTTTTTTAAACCTATTATTGCGTATTTCAAAATAATTATATTCAGTTATGCTAATTAATATAAGCCTAAAACCCTACTTATTAGTTGTTACTATTTTAAAATTATACCTCTTTTTAGTCATTTTTATGAATTACTTAAAAAATTTAACAACTAAAGTTGATAAATTAAATTATTTTTGCTCGGATTAAAAAAATAAAAATTTGTTAAACTATTACTCTTACAAACATGCTGTTTCTACCCAATGGGTAACATTTGTACACGGTGCTGGTGGTAGTAGCGCTATTTGGTACAAACAACTTCGTGATTTTAAAAAACATTTTAATGTTTTAATTTTAGATTTACGTGGCCACGGAGATAGTAAATCTGTTATAAAGTCTACTTTTAATAAAAAATACACTTTTGATGCTATTACTGAAGATATCGTAGAAGTTATTGATCATTTACAGATAAAAAAATCGCATTTTGTGGGTATTTCTTTAGGTACAATTTTAATACGAAACTTAGCCGAAAAGAAACCTAATTTAGTGAGTAGTATGATTATGGGAGGCGCAATTATTAAATTTAATTTACGTTCTCGTTTTTTAATTTTTGTAGGTAATTTATTTAAATCAATTGTACCATATATGTTATTGTACAAGCTTTTTGCTTTTATAATAATGCCTAAAAAAAATCATAAAAATTCTCGCTTATTGTTCGTTAACGAAGCTAAAAAGTTATATCAAAAGGAATTTTTACGTTGGTTTAAATTAACATCAGAAATTAATCCGTTATTACGATTATTTAGAATGAAAGATCTAAAAATACCTACCCTATATATAATGGGAGATGAAGATCATTTATTCTTACCTTCTATTAAAAATGTGGTTGAAAAACATGTAAATGCTTCTTTGGTTATTCTAAAAGAATGTGGTCATGTGGTTAATGTAGAACGCGCTACAATTTTTAATAAAAAAACAATCACATATATAAATTCTATTTCTTAAAATTGATTTAACCTGTTAGTTGAAAATCAATTAAAGTCTTTTTCGTCTTGTAGAACAGTTTAATCTATAATTTCGTAATCGATATTTAGTTTTCGTAAAATTCTTAAAGTAGAACCTGAATTTTTATCTTCAATTTCAATATCAACTGCGTCACCTTCTAAAAGAATACTTGTAAGTTCATTTGCTAAAGACGCATCAATATTAAATGATACCTCAGCAATACAATTAGCTATTGCTCTTTTATCTGGCCTTTGAGCATCACAAGACAATAAATTTAATTTCATAATAATAGTTTATGAACGCAATATAGTTGAATAGAATTACCTCTTATCGTTCTTGTTCTTTTATTTAGTGAGGATTGTTTTTTAATTCAAAACCTAAAACCGTCTTTAATCACAATAATACTCTGTTATTTTCTATTTAAAGGACGACCTCTTGGTTCATTCGCTTCTTGAAGTACAGCATCTGAATGTAAAAATTTTACAGCCTCTGCAGATCCTTTTACTTTTGATGCACTACGCATCAACATTTCTATTTCAAAAGCTGTTAGTACGCTTTCTCTAATTCCAATTTTTCTCCATTCTGATAAAGGTCTACATCCTTTGGATATTCCTCTAGCCAACGCCAAGGCATCTAATAAAGCCTGATTAGCTCCCTGCCCTTTAAACGGACTCATAGGGTGTGCTGCATCACCAATTAGTGTTACTTTTTTTTCTTCGGATAATAACTCCGGTTTTAATAATTCTCTATCATACACCGGATATCCCGAAATATTACTTTCATCAGTAGCTTCTAATATCTGTGGAATAGGATTGTGCCAAGGAGTTCTACTACAAGCTTCTTCTTTAAGTGCTTTAGACCCTTTTTCGCTTAACTGTTTTGCCGCTTCTTCTGACATCGGAAAACTGAGTTGC
Source organism: Tenacibaculum sp. M1.3A (assembly GCF_057732375.1). Taxonomy (NCBI): domain Bacteria; kingdom Pseudomonadati; phylum Bacteroidota; class Flavobacteriia; order Flavobacteriales; family Flavobacteriaceae; genus Tenacibaculum; species Tenacibaculum sp. M1.3A. The sequence goes on from NZ_JBYJEF010000001.1 coordinate 389,232, forward strand.
CACATAACAGCTTCTGATGTAAAAGGCATCATATAAATACGTTCATTTCCATTCGCTGTTTGAAATACAGTAGCGGAATCTAACAAAGAACTATCAACATTTTTAATATCTTTTAAAGGACAAATACCCAATATTACAATACAACCTAAATAACGCAAAGGCATAATATCATCACCTATTAAAAGTTTACGTACCGAACTACGAATTCCGTCAGCACCAACAACTAAATCTGCCTTTTCTTTTTTTATTTTTCCATCAACCTGAAAACTTAATTCAATAAATCCATCTTCAGAATCATTAAAATTAATTAATTGATGCCCCCATTTTACAGATTTGTGATTTCCTAATTGCTCTAATAATTCGAATCGTAAAGATTGTCGTGCTATATGTACATTTGTTCGTTTCGGGGAAGTTTTAGTATCAGAATCCATCCATTTTCTCATGCCCCATTCACCAATTACTTTTCCTTCGGGATTATGAACCACATGCTTTGTTGAAACAACGCCTTCTTTCAACTTAAAAATACCCAATCCTTTAATAGCATTACTCGCTTGTTGTAGCGTAAGTCCGTAACCTTGTGATCTTGAATTAAAACTATCATCACGTTCATAAAGCGTAAACGGAATTCCACGATGCAAACACGCCACAGCTAGTGCCACGCCACCAATACCACCACCAATTATAGCTACGTGAGGGTAATTCTCTATATCTGCTATAGGATGCTTATCAGCTTCTAATAATCCTGAGCCATTACATTTTAAACAAGAATATTGTACCGCTTTAGGACGAACAGAAGCGGCACCTAGCTTGTATGATTTTTCATAAGCAGCTGATGCTGTTTGATAACGAAGTTTTACATTTTTACGTATTCTTTTGTTTTTTTTACCTAACCCTTGGCATTCTTTACAAATCGTAAAACTTGATGTTTCGTTTTTATCTGTGTTCAATTATTTTTTATTTTTCTGTGAATTCTTAATTAATTTATAAGCTAAGAATAAAGGAATTAGCGTTAAAAATCCTACGCTATTTTTTACTACGCTATAAATTATTATACCTACTAAAAAACCAATAAGTGCAGCATTGATTATTAAATTATACTTTAATTTCTTATTTGCTTCTAAAAGTTCTTTATCTGTGAATTCTGATGGCTCTTTATCTTTCATTTTTGAGTATTCTAATTTATATATGAACCCTAATTATTCCCTCAATTTATTTTTTAATATTTCCTTTTGCTGTAATTAAATCAACACTCTACTTCACTACTTTAATCCATTCTCCTTTTGTTCTGGCTATATAATCATTATCATACATCGCCTCTACTTGCACACCTGGTAAGTAATAGGTTCCTAAATACGACGCATTTAACAGCACTCTAAACGTTTTACTCTCGTACTTTTTAAGTGTAAAATAATTACTAATACTAGCATCACGAATATCCGTAAAATCTACTTGAGATGATGTTGTATTGTTTCCGAAGTCAGTAAAACGAGTGTTAATAATTTCCCATCCAGAAGGGATAAATTGTGTTAATGCTACATTTTCTATGTTATCATTCGTGGTATTTTTCACTGTAACTTCTGCAACAAAATTGGTTCCTTGCGATAAATTATCAGGCATTATACGATTACCATCTTTTGTTTTGTAAATAATTGTTGTTTCTAAATTATTCTGAAATACTTTCTCTTCTCCAACAGGTAAAATTCCTTTGTTAAAAACACGTACATATAAAACTCCGCTATTTTTATTCGCTATTTTAAAAGTGTTTTCTTTATTAATATCTTCAATATCTTCAGCATACAATGCTTTTGAAATTTCAATATTTTTAGAATTTTCATTTAAACTATAACTCGCATTAATTCCTGTACTCCCACCATTTTTAAGCGCATATTTACTCATCGCTAATAAACTATAAGCAGTTGTTTGTGTGCTCATCCATGTATTGCTAGATAAACTTTCAGCAATTTCTTTTGCTAATTTAATAGCTTTCGTTTCCTCTTTTAACAATGTATAAGTAGCTAATGCCATGGCTTTATTACGAGTTTCAGATCCGTAATTAGAATAGCGTCGTTTATTATAATCATTTGCCGTTAAACCCTCTAAAATTCCTTTTGCAATCGACTGTTTACCAATCAACGCATAGGCACTTGCCAATCGCATTTTTGCTTCGTTAGAAATTCCTTTTGTTTCTCGTAAACGATTCATAGAGGCAATATCTGCACTGTTTGCCAAACTTAATGTATACAACCTGTACGATTGTGATAAAGCATTGTTATAATAGGTTGAATTATTTCGCCAATTACGTGCTTGTTGTTTTTGGTAACCTATCCATTTCGATTTAAATCCAATTGGTAAAGCATATCCTTTTTTAGCAGCTTCAATCATAAAATGACCTGCATATGATGTTCCCCAACTGTTTGCACTTCCGTTTCCTTGCCAATATGACAATCCGCCACTTGATACCTGAAAATCAGATAAACGCTGAATTGTAGCTTTTATATTTCGCTCTATATCTTGTTTTTTTTCTTCGGATAATTCAAAAATTTCTGCTAAATATAACTGCGGAAAAGCACTAGAAGTTGTTTGCTCTACACAACCGTGTGGATATTGAATTAAATATCCCATACGTTTGGTAAAATTCATTGGTGGTAATGTAGATAATTCGATACTTGCTGTATTAGTGCCTTTTGTACCAAAGGTGGTAAAATTAAGTTCCTTTTTTTCGTTTGATTTTAACACCAAATCTTTTACCTCTGTGGTTACAGGATTCGGATTTAAAACATCTATTTCTACTTCGTAGGATGCTTTTTCACTACCAGAAACAGCATCAATCTTTACTTTTCCTATTCCTTTAAAATCATTTACTTTTAACGTAAAATAAGCCATTTTTTCATCTGGCTCATTAAACGATAACATCTGAGTTTTATCACCTACAATTGTAAACGACTCGTTTGGTTGCACTATAATTTTTACCTTTTTTACAGAAGGTAACATAGCAAAAACAGTTACCGGTAAAGTTACGGTTTCTTGTGGTGTAATTTTACGTGGTAATGATGCTAAAATCATTACGGGTTTACGAACAAAAGCAGTTTTCTCATCGCTACCGTACGCATCATTTTTAGCATCTGTTGCTACCACCATTGCACGTACCGAACCTACATATTTAGGTATTTTAATTACGTGTTCTTTGGTATCTCCTTTTGCTAAATTAAACGGCCCTAAATAGGTTACCATCGGTTTAAAACGATTGGCTTTTTTATTTTTACTTCCTGCTTCAGCTTCATCACCACCAATACTTAATATCTGATTTACTTTTCCGCCATAGGCGCCAATTACATCATCAAAAACATCCCAAGTTTTAACGCCTAATGATTGACGTGCGTAAAAGGTATTCCAAGGATTTGGAGTTTTAAAACGTGTTAAATCTAACAATCCGTCATCAACCAAAGCAATTGTATAGGTCATTGCTTTTCCGTTTTTCTCTTTTACTTTAATTTTAGTGATTGACTCAGGTCTTAACTCATCTGCTAAGTCAATTTCTGGCGCTAATTTCGTTGCAGGATCGTTTACCAACATTGGTATAGAACCGTACATACGAATTGGTAAATCGTTGGCAGTTTGACTGTGTTTTTGTAATAACGAGATATTTACAAATACATTGGGCGTATAATTTGCCAATACTGGGAATTTAAATTCCGTTTGTTTTGCTGTTGTTGCTACCCAAAAATGATTTAATACTTCGGTTCCATTTTCAATTGTAATTAAAGCTCTTGCTCCTTCAGAAGACGGGAATTTTACAGTAGCTGTTTCATTTACTTCATACGATTCTTTATTTGTAGTAAAAACCAACATTGTGGCATTGGTTTTATCTTGACTCCCTTTTGTCTTTCCGTACCAAGATGGCCAATCGAAATAAGCAATATTCGAAGTAATGTGTTTACTTTTCTTATCGGTTACTTTTATAAGGTAACGTCCCCAATCATTTTCATTTATTTTTAAATCGAACGAACCTTTACCACTAGCATTTGTTTTTACTTGTAATGTTTTATACGTTTGATGATGACGCGCACCATCGTAATTAGAGAGTCCGTTATCGGCAGTACTCCACCACCAACGCCATGATAATTTATAAACCTTTACTTCTAAATCATTCGTTACTCCTACTCCATTTTCAGTAACTGTTGCTACGTTAAATGTATATTTTTCATCCGTAAATAAATAATTTTTAGATTGTTGTTCAGCCGCATTTAGTAAACCTACATAGGTTTTATAAGGAGATACTTTTTTAGAAAAAACATCCGTACTAAAATCGCCACCATTTTCATAAATTTTGGTTATAAAACTCGCTTTTAACATTCCTGGAGCTTTTTTATCTAACCTTGGTTTTACAGAAAAGCCTGTTTTCCCTTCGCTATTTAAAGTTCCTTCTAATACCTTAAATTCTTCTGTACCAAACCTACGTGTAACATCATCAAAATTATAATTTTTAAAATTTTCGAATTCTGTTTTCGATTGCGTGAATTTACCGTTAATGTCTAATTTTAAATCTTTAGCAATTGCTCCATGCAACCATTTCACATCCACATCTCCTTCAATTGGTGTATCGGCTTTTATAAAATCTGCTGCTGTTTTTAATTTTATCTTTAAACGATTTGGTTTTATGGTTTCTATTTTAAGTGTTTTATTAAAAACGGCACCACCAACGCTTACTCTTAATTTCCAATTTCCGGTAATTGCATCTTGATTGGTTTTTGGAGCATACGCATATACATTATTCGTATTCTTAAAAAGTACTTTTCTTTCTATAATTTTTCCCTGCGGATTTAACAACTCAAATTTAATAGGGTGGTTTTCTGGTATTGGATTTGCGTTGTCATTCAACACAAAAGTTAAAAACAATTGATCGCCTGGACGCCAAACACCACGTTCGCCATAAATATATCCTTTAATTCCTTTTTGTAATTTTGTTCCAGAAACATCAAACTTACTCATAGAAAGTGAGTTTCCATCATTCAGCTTAATGTAAGTAGTATTTTTATCTTTTGTAACTACAGCAAAAAATGCATTTTTAATTCCTTCGAAATTAGCAATTCCGTTTTTATCTGTTTTTATAGTTACAATAGGTTGTTGTTGTAAATTGTATAGTGTTACGTTAGCGTCAAAAACTGGTTCGGTTGTTAATAAATTAGTTACCGCAATAAAAGTTGTATTGTTATTACCTTTTTTTACGATTGCTCCTAAATTCGTAGCTAAAATATTAGTGCTCTTATTTTTATTATAGTAATAAGAGGTTGAACACGGATTATCTCTTTCATTCCAACGGTAGCTATAATAGTCGTTATTATAATAACTAGGGTCGTCGTATTGTTTTAAGTCTATTTCTTTTTTACCATAAACTATCGTGTTATTATTAGTAGCTTCATCACATGAATAGTTAGAATATTTTTGATTGAAAGAAAAATCAACTCGATACATTGCTCCGTCTTCAATTGTTAAAACTTCAGCCAAATCTATCGCAAAAGCATTTTCTTTGGTTAAATCCACTCCTTGATTGGTAAGATTTACGGTATATTTAGCTTCAGGGCGACCTACATAACGCAAATTACCTTGGTTACTTAAGTTATTGTTTTGTAAAAACTGTAATACATTTTCTTTATAAATTTTAAATACTGTTACATCAACAGCTTTAAGATTAACTGCTTTAAAATTAATTTTAAGATTTTTTGAATTCGGTAATATGGTTCCGCTTTTAATAAAGCTTACCGAAGGCTTTAATTGCTGAAAATGTAATGTTTTACTAAACGATTCTTTTAAAGCATAGTTTTCGGCATTTTTTATTCCTTTAAATATTTCGATATTTACCTTATCCTTAAAAGATGACTGCGGATAAATAGTTACTATGTTATTGGTGATTTTATATGTGAATTTTCTTTTCTGAGTATTTTCAAACTGAATTAAACCTTTTAAATCTTGTGATTTTTTTATTGGGTCAGAAAAACTAATATCTATTCGTTGCTTATCGGTATTAGCAACTTCTACATTTAAAACTTTAAAATTATTTTTTCCTGTAATTATTAATTCACGTTCTCCTTTTGATGTTGATTTTATCATTGCTCCATTCCAAGATACTTTTAAATTTTCATCTTCAACAAATCGTTGTAAACTATCTATTTTAAAATATACTTTAGAGGCTAGCTTCTCGAAGGTTTGAAACTTTACTTTTGCTTTGTTCCCTTTATACTTTATTTTTACTATTTCTGATAATTTTTCTTTTTCAATAACATCACTTGCCGTTAAAACTCCTTCTACAAAATACCAATCTTTGCTATATACTGTTGGCGATTGTAAAGCCACATTAAAAAACAACTCTTTTGTTTTTACTTCAATGGTAAAATCTTTTAAAGCAGTATCAATATCATCATATAGTTTAGATAAATGAAGTGTTATTTTATATTCTTGATTACTTTCTAATTTTTCATTCGGCACAAAGGAAACAACATTATTATTTAATGCTACCACTCCTTTAACATTTGGTGTAACTGTAATTACATCGTTAGTAACCGTAGCATCTTTTAGCTGTTTTTTTAAAATAAAATCGAGTTTTGGTGTAACAGAAACTACGTTTTCTGGAAAAACAGCAACATAATCAGTGTAAGCATTTACATTGCTTTCTGTATTTGTAGTTTTTTTACAAGCATTTCCAATAAATACCAGTAAAACTAAAATAATTAGTTTTATATTTTTTTTCATAGCAAATCAAATTTATTTTTTCATAAGTCCTTCAAATTTACGTTTTTTATAAAAAAAACTTGAAAAACTTTTACTTTTTTAGTTATCAATTAACTAAAAACCTATATGTTTTATGTAAAAAAAAGAGCACTATTACTTTCTTAAATTTAATAATCGTTAGTTTTGCAAACGAAAAATGAATTTAGATTATGTTAGGATTACAATTCGAGACTAAAACCTCTTGGGCAGATATTGCTAAAGACAATTTACAGCAAATATTAACAGATCATGCTTTTTTAGAGCAAAAAGCGGCTTCAAATGCTGTTTCTATAATTATAAATTATTCTGAAGAAACCGAGCTTGTACAAAGTATGAGTGAAATTGCTATTGAAGAAATGGAACATTTTAAAATGGTTCATGATTTTATGGTAAAACGCGGAATGGTTTTAGGAAGAGAGCAAAAAAACGATTATGCTATTCAACTACAAAAATTCTTTACCAAAACAAAAGACAGAACTAACGCACTTGTGCAACGCTTATTAATTGCCGCTTTAATTGAAGCAAGAAGTTGTGAGCGCTTTAAAGTTTTTTCTGAAAATATGGAGGATGAAGAACTATCTAAATTTTATAACGATTTAATGATTTCTGAAGCCAATCATTACACTGTTTTTTTAGGTTTTGCTCGTAAATATCAAGATAGAAAGATTGTTGATGAAAAATGGGAAGCTTTGGTTGCTTTTGAAGCTGAAATGATGAAAAACCGCGGAACTAGCGCTAAAATACACGGATAATGTTCAGTAAAGAAGAATCAGCAGCAATACGTAAAGAGTTTTGGACAAGCTTCGGAAAATCATTTCCAAGAAAATGGTTATTATACAACACTAAAATAAAAGGTTTTGCTTTTAAATTTCAGGCAGACCGTAAAAAAGCATCTGTTTGTTTAGATTTTGAACATTTAGATGAAGTTGCTAACGAATTACTGTATGATCAGTTATTATCGTTAAAAACCATTTTAGAAACCGAATATTTACCAGAAGTAATTTACCACGATAATTTCGAATTAGACAATCGAAAAATTATTCGTCGTATATATGTTCCTTTTGATAAAAAATTTAGCATTCACAACAAAGATACTTGGAGAGATTGTTTTGAGTTTTATGTAGAAAACATGGCACAATTTGAGTTGTTTTTTTACGAATATGAAGATTTTATAAGAAAAGCAATTTAATTTTTAAAATTTGTACCTAAACTTTACTTTTGTGCTATGATTCAAAACGATACAATTATTGCTATGGCAACTCCATCTGGTGTTGGAGCTATTGCTGTTATTAGACTTTCAGGAGAAAATGCTATTACTATTGTTGATAGTTTTTTTAAATCTGTAACCAATAAAAAGTCTTTATTGAATCAGAAAACACATACCATTCATTTAGGGCATATTGTTGATAACACAATTATTTTAGATGAAGTTTTAGTCTCTGTTTTTAAAAATCCGCGTTCTTATACTGGTGAAAATGTAGTAGAAATTTCATGTCACGGTTCTGTTTTTATTCAACAAGAAATTATTCAGTTGTTTTTAAAAAATGGCTGTAGAATGGCAGATAATGGTGAGTTTACCATGCGTGCTTTCTTAAACGGAAAAATGGATTTATCGCAAGCGGAAGCTGTGGCCGATGTAATTGCATCAAACTCTGCTGCAAGCCATCAAATGGCTATTCAACAAATGCGTGGCGGAATTACCAACGAATTAAAAGAACTACGTATACAGTTATTAGATTTTGCTGCTTTAATAGAACTAGAATTAGATTTTTCTGGTGAAGATGTTGAGTTTGCTGATAGAACCAAATTTAAGCAATTAGTTGCTAAAATCACTTTTGTTTTAAAGCGATTAATCGATTCTTTTGCTTTTGGAAATGCTATGAAAAACGGAATTCCCGTAGCAATTATAGGAGAACCAAATGTTGGTAAATCAACTTTATTAAACACACTTTTAAACGAAGAAAAAGCAATTGTATCTGATATTGCTGGTACTACGCGTGATGCTATTGAAGACGAATTAATTATAGACGGTGTTGCTTTTCGTTTTATAGATACTGCAGGAATTAGAGAAACTGAAGATATTGTTGAAAATATCGGTATTAAAAAAGCATACGAAAAAGCAGAAAATGCACAATTGATTATTTTTTTAATCGATTCTAATAAATTTTCCCACTCCAGTGAAGAATTTTTACAAGAAATAGAAACGATACAAAAACGTTTTCCTAACAAACGTTTATTAGTAATTGCTAATAAAATTGACACCTTGTCTTGTCATGATTCTGCTGTTCTACAATCAGAAATTGAAAACCTAATTTTACTTTCTGCTAAACAAAAAACAGGTATCGATGAATTAAAAGCCGAATTAACTTCTTTAGTTAATACAGGAGCCTTGAGTAATAATGAAACTATTGTTACCAACTCTCGTCATTTTGAAGCTTTAAATAATGCTTTAACTGCTATTACTTCTGTACAGCAAGGGATCGATTTAGAAATCTCTACAGACTTATTTTCTATAGATATTCGTGAATGCTTACGCCATTTAGGAAATATTACCGGCGAATATGATGTTGATAAAGATATTTTAGGGCATATTTTTGGTAACTTCTGTATTGGGAAGTAACAAAAGAAATAAAAGGAAACCAAAAGAAACAAAACCAATAAAATCAACACTTTAAATTAATTTTATTGGTTTTATATTTTCTCATACTTTCCTTTTTTAGTACATTTATGGAATCTATATTCCACCTCGTTATCTAAACAACACAAAGAGGTGTATTTAATTCCACCTTTATGAAAATATCGCTAAAAAAGAAAAAGTTAAAGACAGGAAAATACAGTCTATTTATAGAATACTACAAAGGTACTATTATAGATAAAAATGGTAAAAAAAAACATGATAGGAAATTTGAATACCTAAAGCAGTATTTATTCATAGACCCTAAAAATAAAACTGAAAAGTTAGAAAACAAAGAGACTCAAGAATTAGCTGATAAAATCTTATCAATAAGACAAGCTGAATACTATCAGGGCAAATACAAAATTCAACATAGTTCAAAAGAAAAATATAATTTCCTAGAATACTATAAAGAAAAAAAAGAAGAGCGTTGCCAATCTGAAACCAACTATGATAATTGGGAAGCCGCTCAAAAACACATAGAAGCCTTTTGCAACTCTTCTATTACATTTAATGATATTGATATAGATTTCATAAAAGACTTCCAAAAACACCTGCATACTGAAGCCAAAACAAAGGCAGGTCAACCATTAGCCCAAAACACAAAGCATACATATTATAATAAATTTAAAGCTTGCCTTAGGAGCGCATTTGACGAAGGCTATTTAAAAGAAAATTTTGTTGAAAAAGTACGAGCTATCCCTATGGGAGAAACTCATAGAGAATATTTAACTATAGATGAAGTACAATCGCTCTCTAAAACTCCAATCAAGCAAATAATTTTAAAAAAAGCTTTTCTATTTTCTTGCTTAACAGGTATCCGTTGGTCTGATATTAACAAAATGGAGTGAAGTTAGAGACGAAGGAATAGATGAAAATAGTCAAGCTATACATAGGATCGTGTTTTCACAAAAGAAAACCAAAGGAGTAGAATATTTATATATCTCTCCACAAGCTAGAGAGTTTTTAGGAGAAAGAAAAAAAACTGAGGATAGAGTTTTTGTAAATCTTCACTACAGTGCTCAAATGAATATTAACTTAGTAAAATGGTGTATGAGTGCTGGTATTACTAAACATATAACTTTTCATAGTGCCAGACATACGAATGCTGTGCTTTTATTAGAAAATGGAGCTGATATCTATACTGTTTCTAAAAGACTAGGACACAAAGAGATACGCACTACAGAAATTTATGCTAAAATTATTGATAAAAAAATGAAAGAGGCTGCTACACTTATTCCTAAATTAAATATTGAGTTATGATGAAAAAAGAAAAACTTACAAAAACACATGCAATAATAATCCTTATAGGGTTATCTGTAGCTTTTTTATATCCTATAATTGCCGAAGGTGAGTACTATCACATAGACTTTATAAAAGGTTTTTTAATAGGTTCTGTTATTGGTTTAATTATTGTTTTTAGAGATTTAATGAAGAAAGAAACTCTACAAGATAAAACTAAATCGAAACTTAAAACAGATAGTATAAATGATAAAAAAAAAATTAATAAAGAACAAAATCAATTACTTTTCAAATTCTTAAAACAATGGTTTAAAATATCTACTCAAGAAGATTTACAAAACCTTATTGATTTAAATCTATCTTCTATAAAAGGCAATTTAATACTAATAAAAAACCCTAAGTCTTTTTCATTACTACTTTTCAAACTCCTTGAAAAGGAATATTATACTAGAAATCAAATAGACTCAATATTTGACAGTAAAAAAATTACCCATTTAAATAACAAAAAAATTGATAAAGAAATATTTTCAAAATATCTATCTGATTTTCAAAAAGGTAAATCTATAGATTCTGATAAACAAAATGAAAATATAAAAATTTTACTAAAATCATTTTAACCACATAAAGCACTAGTAGTCAGTTATTAAAAAAATTATCACCAAATCATTTTTTTATTTTTAATTACATTTTCCTTTTATCCTTCTTTCTTTGTCATAAGTTAACAAAGAGAATACAAAAACAATTAGCGCTAATTGTTCATTACAAATCTTTAAAACATATAAGATAATGGACAATATACAATTAGATGAACGACTTGATAGAATTGAAAAACTCCTATTAAACAATAAGACTGTATTAACTTTTGATGAAGCTTGTGACTATACAAGTATATCGAGAAGTTATATGTACAAACTTACCTCTGGAGGAGCTATTCCCCACAGTAAGCCCAATGGAAAAATTATCTTTTTCGATAAAGATAAACTCGATAATTGGTTATTACAAAATGAAACTCAATCTAAATCGCTCATAGAAAAAAGAGCTCTCTCCTACACACTTAAAAACAAAAGAAAAGCGTAGGACTCCTACCCTACGCTTTCAAATATTTTTCAAAAAAAACAGTATTAACTACCGTGTTGTAAAGATACGGTATAAATCATACAAGTTAAAATGAGTAAACCAAAAGTTATTCATATTGATAAAATCGACTTAGAAAATGATTTTATTCAATTAACAGATAAAAACAAAAACCCTTTTCCTGTAGAAGTTTTCCCTAAAATTATTCAAGAAATTATTTATGAAGCTAATGATAAATATCAATTTGCTTTAGATTATTTAGGTGCTGGAATTTTAACAGCAGTTTCATCTTCAATTGGAAATTCACTAAAAGTTAAAGTTAAAAATGGCTGGAATGAAAAAGCGAACCTTTTTACTGTTATAGTTGGAAGACCTGGAGATTCAAAATCTCACGCATTGAACTTCTGTTTCAAACCTATTCATATAAAAGAAAATCAATTGTTTTCTGAATATTCAAACTTATTAAAAGAATACGAAGATGAATTAAAAACTGATTCAAAATCTATATTGAAAAAGCCTTTTTTACAAAAATATCTTATTAATGATTATACTCCTGAAGCATTAATACTGCATCATTCTAATAACAAAAACGGTTTATATATCTATGTAGATGAATTAAATGGATGGATAAAGAACTTTAATAGATATAATTCATCTGGTGAAGCAGAAACCTATTTAAGTCTTTGGAGTGGTACAACAATCTCAACCGATAGAGCCTCAGGTAAAAGTGTTAGAATTAATGATCCTTTTATAGGTGTTATTGGTAGCACACAAATATCAGTTTTAAAATCATTTGCTAAAGACGGTAGAAGCTCTAATGGTTTTATGGATCGTCTATTATTTGTATATCCTGAAATTCAAAAAACTTTAAAATGGAATATAAAAAAGATAGATGACAGGATTTTAGAAAATTATTTTTCTATTATCTCAAACCTTATTGAAACATCAATAAACCAAGATGAACCTCTTTTAATTCCAATTGAAGAGAACGCTAAAAAACATTTGTTTGATTGGCAAAATAATAGACCAGAAGATTACCTTTTTGAATATGAAAGAAGTATTGAGATTAAACTTCAACAGTACGTTATTCGTTTCGCTTTAATTCTACAAGCAATCCATTACGCTACTAACAAGAATACTCTTGATAAAATTGAATTATTTGCTATTGAAGGAGGCATAAAACTTTTTCATTATTTCTATAATAACGCTATAAAAGTTAGACAAGAGACTATTAAGAAAGCCTATATAGATACGTTAACTACTTTACAGAAAACTATTCTTAAAGATTTGCCAAATATTTTTACCACAGCACAAGGTTTAAAAATTGCTTGTAAAAAAATAAATGATAAACCAAGAGTTAGTCAAAGGCAATTTAAAACGTATTTATCAGACAGAAGACTCTTTAAAAAAGTATCTCATGGAAAATATGAAAAAATAAATTTATAGAAAATACTGCACTTTCTGCACTTTCAATCACTAAACCCTACTAATCAATACGTTAACACCTATAATTAGTGCAAAATTAGTGCAATGCCCGTGCACTTTGTGCACAAACAAAAAATGGAAAGTGCAGCAATAGTGAAGCAAAAGGACTCCAAAGTGCAGTCGAAAAAGCTCTACAAGTCAAGTATAGCTTGAAAGTGCAGAAAATGAAGTAAATCGCCTACATGTATAAATATTCATTACATAAAAAATCAATAAAGCATAAATGTCCTCAGTGTAAAAAGAACAAATTAGTCCTTTACATTGATACTGAGAATGACAATTATTTATCATCTAAAGTTGGTAGATGTGACAGAGAAATTAATTGTGGTTATCATTTAACACCTAAAACATATTTCAAAAACCACAATATATCTTATAAACCACTTATAAATAAAAATCATCCTTTAGAGATTAAAGAGACCGATTTTCATCCTTTAAACGAGCTTAACGATTCACTTGTTTATTATGATAAAAATAATTTCATCCAATTCATTAAATCAAAATTTAATTCAGAACAAGTTTCTTCTCTTTTAGATAATTATAAAATTGGAACAGCTACATCTTGGAATAACGGAACTATATTTTGGCAGATTGATTCTAAAAATAAAATTAGAGGTGGAAAAATTATCCTGTACTCTAATCAAGGTAAAAGAACCAAATACATTAACTGGAAGCATTCTTTAAAAATAAAAAAAGGAGAAATCAACTCATATAATCTTTCTCAATGCTTTTTTGGTGAACATCTTATTTCAAAATATGATAGACCTATTGCAATTGTAGAATCCGAAAAAACAGCTTGTATTATGAGTCTTTTATTTGAAAAATATTTGTGGTTAGCATCAGGTTCTCTCGGGGGATTAAATGAAAAGAAAATAGAGGTGTTAAAAAATAGAAAAATAATACTCTATCCTGATTTAGGCTTAGAAGGTAAAAACGGCTCTCCTTATACAAAATGGAAATCAACTTGTGATGAATTAAAATTAAAAGGATATGATATTCAAGTATCAAATTTATTAGAAGAAAAAGGAAGTAGAATTGAGCGAGAAAAAGGGTTTGATATTGCTGATTATTTTTTAAAAAGTATAATAGAAAAGCCCAGGAAAATAATATCAAAAACAAACAACACAGCCCTTAAAATGTATATGAAAAACAAGAGCTTAAAGTCTTTAATAGAGGTCTTTGAGTTAACTGACTTAGATGGTGTAAAAATTAAGGTTAATTAGTATATCAAGATGTGTCCTTGTCAGGACATATCTTGCTTTTTCTCCCTTCGGTCGCAAAAGTTAAAGAAAAAATGAAGAATCAAAAAATAGAATTTAGATGTACTCTTTTTGAGAAAAAACTTTTAAAAGTTAAGGCTAAAAAAGCAGGCTTATCATTAAGTGAATTTTGTAGAAAATCTGCAAATGATAAAATTATTATTGAGCGATTAACAGAAGAACAAATAGCTATTTATAAAATGCTAATTACCCATCATAATAATTTTAAAAGCATTGGGAATTTAATTAAAAATAAGCATCCAGATTTATATCAAAAAGTATTTCAAACTGCTGATGAAATAAAAAAACATCTTCAAAATTTTAAAAAATGATTGGAAAAGGAAAATCAATATCACACACAAAAGCATCTATTGAGTACGGTTGGAATCAAGAAAAAGATGCTGAAATAGTTTTTACACAAAATTTAGCTGGAGAAACTCCTAAAGAAATTACAGACGAATTTGAAACAATACAATCTATGAATGATAACTGCGAACGAAATACGTTCAGTTTTGTCATTAGTCCAACTATTGAAGATGGGAAAAAATTAAATACTGATGGATTAAATAAAATAACAAATGAATTTCTTAAAGATATGAAACTAGAAAACCATCAAGCTATTGCTTTTGCTCATAATGACAAAAACCACAAGCATATTCATTTATATGTAAACAGAATCGATTTTGAAGGCAAAGCTTATAACGATAGTTTTATTGGTAAACGTTCTCAGAAAACAGCTGAAAGAGTGGCTGAAAAACTACAGTTGCAAACTGTAAAACAGGTTAATGAACAAAAGCTAGAAAAGGTAAAAGATATTAGAAAATTTATTCAAAATAAACACGAATTATCCTTTAGCACTTATCATCCTGAAAAATACCAAAACTATGTCAAAGAAATGGGAAAGCATAATATTAAGGTAAACCCTGTTATTAATAAAAAATCTCAAAAACTACAAGGGTTTCGATATCAGTTTAAAAATGTAAACCTTAAAGGCAGTGAAATACACAGAACCATGTCTATAAATAAGTTGAATATCAATTATTATAAAATAGCAAAAACAATTATTAAATATGCTTACAAAGCATTAACAATATAATATTATGGCAAAAATAGAAGAAGTAACCGCTTTACTTATTGATGAAATAGCAACATTTGAAAAAGCAGTAAATAAATTACAGAAAGAGTCAGAACAAATTAAAACAACAGGTTTCAATATAGATACTTCTCAAATTGAAACTGCTTTCTCTGAATTTTCAAAAAAATTAGACGACAACTATGAGTTACATTATTATGAACTTACAAGTCTTCAAAACAAACTGAATAAAACAGTCATTATTCCAAATTGGATGACCATTTTATTCAGCTCGTTTTTCATAATCTTTATTTTAAGTATTTCATTTAGTTTTTATCAATATCAAAAAAATATAGAAACAAAAGAAACGAGTTACATCGAAGGTATTAACGCTATGAAAAACCACATACAGTTGTATTTTAATGAGAACCCCAAAACATCTAAGCATTATCAAAAATGGCAAAAAAACCTAAAAAAATAATATGGGAAAAATAATTTTGATCACACATCAAAAAGGTGGTGTAGGTAAATCTACACTTACATACAATTTAGCTCAGAATATTTCAGAAAATGCCTCTGTAGCTATTTTAGATTTTGACATGCAAGGAAGCCTGTGTCAAATTAAAGATTTAGTAACCAATTTTGAGATTATACCCTATAATCGAGAAATAAAAAAAATAAAAAACCTAACCTATGATTTCATTTTTATCGACACTCCTCCTTACCTATCCAATCAACTACCTGAATTGATTGAATTAGCGGATTTAATCATTATTCCGACTAAAGCTGGGGTCTTAGATTTATTAGCCATTAAAAACACCTTAGAACTTATTGAAAGAAAAAACAAGTCTTCTAACTCTCTAGTTGTTTTTAATATGATTAAGGCTAATACAACTTTAACACTTGACATCTTAATCGGCTTAGAAGAATATAATATCCCTATTGCTAAAACACATGTTTCTGATCTCGTTGCATTTACCAGATCTGTTTTAGTTGGGGGTGTAAAAACTGATAAAAATGCTCAAAAACAATTAGATAGTCTCACCAAAGAAGTATTAACGAAACTCATATAACTCTATAAATACATACTTATATAAAAATACAATTCTAGCATTATGGAAAAACAAAATTTTAATGATTTGATTAATAAAGCGAAAGCTAGCAATCAAATAAAAACAATACAAAAAGTAGTTCCTGTTTCTGTGAAAGAAACCGAAGAAGTTCAGTTTTCTTTTTACTTAGATAAAAACTTACTAAAACGGATTAAACAGCAAGCTTTAAACGAAGATGAAACTATTAAAAACATTATTAATAAAGCATTAGAAAACTATTTAAAAACAAATTAAACTTTAAAATTTCTGTAGTATCTTGCATAAGATTTACAGATGTAAAAAAGACATATTAATTTATAAAGCGTTTAGCTTTTGATTTGGTTTTAGAAACTCGCCAGGTTTATAAACCCTCCAACATCAAAACTAAGACGCCCATGCTACTGCGTGGGCTGTTCTTATTTGGAGGGAAGGTTTCTGGCGAGACCACTAAGACCGATAAGATTCAGTTCCACGCTTTTTTTATTCATTTTATATCATGGAAAATCAATACCCAAAAATCGCCAACATTCAATTAGAAATTTCAGAAAACTGTTCTGACTTAGAAAAAGAAATTCTTCAGTTTTACTGGGATATTGAAGATTTAGAATTTACAAACACTGTTAAAAAACTAAAAAACACTTACAACATTACACTAGGAAAGCTAACAAAATTAAAAGCTAAATACAGTGAGCTTTCTCTATATGTTTTATGTGAAAATTGTAATTCTTACGAAAAGCATACTGTAAAAAGTCAATCTAAATTTAAAGAAACAATTAAACTCACCAAAGGTAAGTGGGAAAAACCTTTTAAATGCAACCATTGCATTGATTTACAACAAATACAAATTGAAGAAGAAAATAGAAGAAAAAACAAAGAGCTAGTTGATAACTTAAAAATAGCTATTGAAAACAAAAACTGGAACAATCTTTCAAAATTCGAAAGAGCACTATTAGTACATTGTTTAGAAAAATCTTTTAATCAAATAAAAAACTATTATGGTAAGTTACTTGGTAAAGGTAATTTTTATCAGCTTATTAGAGCCTTAGAAAATATTGAAAAACAGGGTTTAATAATTTTAAATAGAGACGACTGGAGCAATTACATAACGGGGATACAGCATTTAGATGCTTTAAAAGATATTAAAGAAGAATTAGTTTTTACGGAAGAACATTCTGATATCACAGCAACTATTGATAATGTTACAAATACTTTAAAGTTAAAATTAACCATTAACGAGTTACAAAATCATCCAGACAGCCCACAATATGCTGGAAGCGTAAAATTTAAAGAAAAAATTATTATTGAACCTAACGTTGATTATACTTTTGGCTTATGGAAACGTTCTAATGAAAACTTATACTTAACCTTAACTCCACAAGAAGAACTAGATAAACGACCTTCTCAAAAAAGGCTTTCTAACCTTCCTATTTCATTGCAAGAGGGAATTACAGATTTCTTAAATAATATGGGTAAGAATATTGATTTTTAATATAAAACAATCCGTATGTGACGCCTGCCGCTCAGGCTCATTTTAAAATCAATCTGATTTTATCTTAGAAAACTATATAGCACTAAAAATCAGATTGATTTTAAAACGGAAAAACAAACTAAATTACTACATATAAATATGTTACTATATTTCTATAATCATAGTTTTATATAATTATGGATTTCCATAATTATATATCAATTCGTTTTACTACTTTAGAACTCTTCAAAGAATAAGAAAAACTACACGAAACTTATATAAATGGCTAAAAAACAAGTTAAAGAAAAATCGATAGAAGAATCATTATGGCAAGCCTGTGACAAACTAAGAGGCTCTGTAGAATCTAGCGAATACAAACACGTAGTATTAGGACTTATCTTCTTAAAGTTTGCCAGCGATAAATTTGAAGAACGTAAAGAAGAATTAATAGCCGAACGCAAAGAAAAATATGTAGAAATGAAAGATTTCTACAACATGAAAAACGTGTTCTTTTTAATGGAAACGTCGCGTTGGAACTACATAAAAGCCAATGCCAAACAAGACGATTTAGCACTTAAAATAGATACAGCTTTACATAATATTGAAAAAAATAATCCTGCTTTAAAAGGTGCATTGCCTGATAATTACTTTTCTAGGTTAGGGTTAGACAAAACCAAATTGGCTTCTTTAATTGACCAAATAAGCGAGATAAACACCATTGCCGACAAACAAAACGATATTGTTGGGCGTGTGTACGAATACTTCTTAGCCAAATTTGCCATTAAAGAAGGGAAAGGAAAAGGAGAATTTTACACGCCAAAATCTATTGTAAACTTGATTGCCGAAATGATAGAACCTTACCAAGGTATTATCTACGATCCTGCTTGTGGTTCTGGGGGTATGTTTGTACAGTCTGTTAAATTTATAGAAAACCACGACGGAAACAAAAAAGAAGTTTCTGTGTACGGACAAGAATACACCAACACTACTTACAAACTGGCTAAAATGAATTTAGCCATACGTGGTATTGCTGCCAATTTAGGCGAAAAAGCTGCCGATACTTTTGGACAAGACCAACACCCCGATTTAAAAGCAGATTTTATAATGGCAAACCCACCTTTTAACCAAAAAGATTGGAGAGCCGAAAGCGAACTCACAGACGACCCACGTTGGAAAGGCTATGATGTACCTCCAAAATCGAACGCCAATTACGGTTGGATTTTAAATATGGCTGCTAAACTATCAGATAACGGAGTGGCTGGTTTTATATTAGCAAACGGTGCTCTTTCTGGTGGTGGAGAAGAATATAAAATTAGAAAAAAACTAATTGAAAATAATATGGTAGAAGCTATTGTTATTTTACCAAGAAGTATGTTTTATACGACTGATATTTCTGTTACGCTTTGGATTTTAAACAAAAACAAAAAAGACAAAACAGTAAGCAAGGGAACAGAAACACGTAATTACCGCAAACGTGAAGAAGATATTCTCTTTATGGATTTACGCCAACAAGGCGAACCTTTCGAGAAAAAATACATTCAGTTTTCGGAAATGCAAATACAAGACATTGCCCAAACCTTTCATACGTGGCAAACCGATGAATCTACTTATAAAGATATTCCTGAATATTGCTATTCTGCAAACAAAACAGAAGTAGAAAAAAAGGATTTCTCTTTAGTGCCAAGTAAATATATAGATTTTGTAAACCGAGATGAAAACATAGATTTTGATACCAAAATGAAAGGTTTACAAACCGATTTAAAAGACCTTTTAGCAAAAGAGACAGAATCTAAAACCGACTTACAAAACGTTTTTAAAACCTTGGGCTATGAGTTATAAAACCCTTGGTGATTATATACAATCAGTAAATATTAGAAATAAAGAATTAGAAGTAACTACTTTACTAGGTGTAAGTATTAGAAAAGTATTAATGCCTTCTATTGCCAATACTATTGGTACAAATATGAAGACGTACAAAATCATTAAGCAAAACCAATTTGCTTATGGTCCTGTAACATCTAGAAATGGAGATAAAATTTCTATTGCTTTATTAGAAGAACACGAAACAGCAATTGTTTCTCAAGCCTATACAGTTTTTGAAGTTATAGATGAACAAGAAGTATTGCCTGAATATTTAATGATGTGGTTTAGAAGGCCAGAATTTGATAGATATGCTCGTTTTAAATCGCACGGAAGTGCAAGAGAAACTTTTGATTGGGATGAAATGTGTAATACTCAACTCCCAATTCCATCCATAGAAAAACAACAACAAATAATAGCTGAATACAATACCGTTACCAACCGCATAAAACTAAACAACCAACTCAACCAAAACCTAGAAGAAACTGCACAAGCTTTATACAAACATTGGTTTGTAGATTTTGAGTTTCCTAATGCAAAGAATAAACCTTATAAATCTTCGGGTGGCGAAATGGTTTATAATGAGGAATTGGAGAAGGATATTCCTATTGGGTGGAGTGTGGAAAAGTTGGGGGGAATTATTGAAAGTCATTCTAAAAAACACGACTTCCAGAAAGAAGAACTTATTTTTTTTAACACCTCAGATATTCTTGATGGAGATTTTCTTCACAGAAATTATATGAAAGTTGAAAAAATGCCAGGTCAAGCAAAAAAATCAATTCGTAAGAATGATATTCTTTACAGTGAAATAAGACCAGCAAATAAAAGATATGCTTTAGTCAGAATTAATTCTGATGATTATGTCGTTTCAACTAAATTAATGGTTTTAAGGTTACTTACAGATAAGTTTAATAGCGAAAGAATTTATCATTACTTAATATATCCTCAAACAATAAAGGAACTACATCAAGCTGCTGAAGGCCGTTCAGGAACATTTCCACAAATCACATTTGAAGAGCATATTGAAAGGAGATTATTAATTATAGCTACAGGTATTGTTGAAAACAAATGGCAGACTTATTTAACTCTTCATTTTGAACAATTATACAATCGAAGAGACGAAAACAAAACCCTGCAAGAACTCCAAAGTTTGTTATTAGCAAAAATGACAAAAGTTGAGTCTGAAAAGGAAACAATTTATTAAGAAAAATAATGCTATGAAATTTGAAATAAATAATTGTAACAATATAGATAGTGGTGAAATTAATATTGAACCATCCAAACTTAATATTAAGTTCGGAATAAATGGAACAGGCAAAAGTACAATCACAAAAGCTATTAAATATAGCATAGAATCTTCAGATAAACTGGTTGAACTTACTCCTTTTAAATTAAGAGAAACAGAAACTGAATTAGAACCCACGGTAATTAAACCAGACGAAATTACAAGTGTATTTATATTTAACGAAGAATATTTAAATCAATTTTTATATAAAGAAGATGAACTAATAGCTAATAGTTTTGAGATTTTTGTTAAAACTCCTAACTATATTGAATCTACTAATAAAATTAAAGAGCTTCTAAAAGAGATTACAAATGTTTTTTCCAATAATGAAGAGCTTGATCAAATAATTAGTGATTTTGAAAACTTAGCAAAAAACTTTAAATCAACGCAGACTGGTTTGTCTAAAACATCTAGTATTTATAAAGGATTAGCAGAAGGAAATAAGATTGAGCATATACCCGAAGCACTTTCTGGATATAGTTCTTTTCTTAAAAATGAAAATTGTACTACTTGGTTAGATTGGCAAATTAGAGGCGAAAATTTTATAGATATATCGGATAATTGCCCTTATTGCACTTCTTCTACATTAGAAACCAAAGACACTATAAAGTCGGTTTCAAAAACATACGACAAAAATGTTATTAAAAATTTTATTGGAATAATTGATGCTATTAAAAATTTAGGGGAATATTTTACAATAGCAACAAAAGAAACCATTGATGGAATTACAAAAAAGCAATCTGGTTTAGAAGACGAAGAACTTAATTTCTTATTTACAATAAAACAACAGATTGATGATTTCCTTAAAAAACTAAAAACTCTAAAAAACATATCACCAAATACATTTCAAGGGGAGGGGCTAGATGTTGAAAAAATGATTAAAGATTTAAAAATCAATCTAGATTTATTTAATCACTTTAAATCTGATAAATCAGAGGAGATAGTTGAATCAATAAATAACTCACTTGAAACAGTTTTAGAGCAGATTGGAATATTGAAAGGGGAAATTAATAAACAAAGAGTGCAAACTGGAAAGTTGATAGTAAAACATCAATTAGATATTAATACTTTTTTAAAAAATGCAGGGTATAGATATGTCGTTGAAATTGAAAATACAGAAGGTATCGACTATAAGTTGAAACTAAAACATATAGAGTCAGAAGAAAAAATCTCAAAAGGAAGTCAACATTTAAGTTTTGGAGAAAAAAATGCTTTTGCATTGGTATTATTTATGTATGAATCTTTATCAAGAAATCCTGATTTAATAATTTTAGACGACCCAATTTCATCTTTTGATAAAAATAAAAAATATGCAATTATGCATATGCTTTTTAGAGGTGAGAATTGTTTAAAAAACAAGAATGTAATTATGTTTACTCACGATTTCGACCCTGTAATTGATACTGTCAAAGTTCTAAGGGAATTCGGAACTTTATCTAAATCTAAATTTCTATCCACTAAAAATGGTTTGCTACTAGAAAAAGATATTACTAAAGATGATATTTTTACCTTTTCACAAATTTGCGACAAAGTTTTAAATAACTCTGAATTAGATCTCTTAGTGAAACTAATTTATTTGAGAAGAAAATATGAGATAATTGATAATACGGTTGATGGATATGAAGTTCTTTCTAACCTTTTTCATAAAAGAGAAACTGAAAACATCAAAGACTTTAGAAAGCCACCAGAAAATGACAATATGGATTCAGTTGACTTCGATAGAGGTGTTACTCAAATTACTGATATTATTTCCACATTTAATTATGAAAGCTTGCTTGCACGAATTCAAGATGAAGAAGATTTAAAAAACTTATATAACTCAAACCAAAATGGGTATATAAAACTCCAATTGTTTAGATTGATTTATTCGGATTCATTAAGGGATGTAAATAGTGTATTGAGGAAGTTTATAAATGAAACGTATCATATTGAAAATGAAATGATAAGTCAGTTAGACCCTACTGAGTATGAAATAATTCCTGATTCAATAATTCAGGAATGTGATCAATATTTATTAGATAATTAATATTCATTATGAGGTCTAACAAAATACAATTAGAAACTTTATTAAGTTGGATAAAATCAGGCGATATAGCAATCAGCAATGTTCTTTATTGAGAAATTAAAAATAAAATAATGCAAAACGTAGATTATAATAGTTTGAAGGATTTCTTAAAAGAATCGGATGAAATTCCTGTTGTAAATGAGCACGTAGGTTTTTTAGATGTTATCAAAAAAACAACTAACGAAACTATTAATAGTAACATTTATGCACACTTTTTATCTTGTGATGAAGATGAAATAAAATATGCTTTTTTAAACGCACTACTTGCTATTATTACAGAAAAAACACAGCTTAAAACCCAATTATCCAACATAGAGGTAATTACAGAATACACTACAAATACAGGAAGAATAGATATTGTTATTAGAGACTTATTAAATGAAAATCACATTATAATAGAAAACAAAATCTATCATCGTTTAGATAATGACTTACCTGAATATTGGGATTTTATAAAAGTAAGTGATGCCAGAAAAAGAGGCGTATTATTGACCTTATCGCCTCATTATATTCCTAAAGAAGTTGATGGTAAATTTATAAACATTACCCATTGGGAATGGATTTCTAAAGTAAAAGAACTAATAGACATCTCAGTAATAAAAAAAGAAAATTACAAAGTTTACCTTACAGATTTCTTTGAAACAATAGAAAAAATAACCTACACATATCATATGAATGATTCTGCTAAATTCTATTTTGAAAATGCAAAACAAATTAATGCAGCAAGCGAAACAAAAAAAGAAGGTCATAAATTTTTAAATGATCAATACTATTTAATTGCTGAAAAACTAGGGATGCAAACTTTTGGTAATGAATTAGGCTGGAAAAATATTTGGGATGATAAAAACAAATTAGACACCTATTTTACAATCATTGCAGGAAACATTGTTGAAGGAAAAGAACTCTCCTACTCTATAATAATAGAATTATACAGAGAAGATAAAGCAAGAATAGAAGAACTAAACACTAAATTTAAAACTCATCCACAATTTATAACTTTAAATAAAGGAGGTATTCACCATAAATTTCATCATTATTTAATTAAAGAATATAAAATTACATTTAAAGAATTTGAAAACTTTGCTGACAATGTAGTTACTAATATTAAAAATGATTTTGGTAAAATATTTATTGATATAGTTAACTACCTACATCCTACAATAGATAAAAATGAGTGGGAAAACAATATAATTGAAGAAGAAATAAAAGTATAAAAAAAAATGGCAAAATATAGCGTACACCAACAACCTGTAGAAACTTTATTAAGTTGGATAAAATCTGGCGATATCGCCATACCAGAAATTCAGCGTCCATTTGTTTGGAAAGCAGCAAAGGTTAGAGATTTAATAGATTCTTTGTATCAAGGGTATCCTGTCGGTTATATTATTACTTGGCGTAATCCTGATGTAAAATTAAAGAACGGAGAATTATCGGCAGGTAAAAAAGTTTTAATAGACGGGCAACAACGTATTACAGCCTTAACAGCCGCCATTGTTGGGCAACGTGTATTAAATAAAAACTATAAAGAAATTAATATTCGCATTGCTTTTAACCCATTGAATGAAAGGTTTGAGGTATTGAATAAAGCCTATGAGAAAAGTCCAGAATGGATTAACAACATCAACCCTATTGTAAATGATGAAATTTCTATCACAAAAGCCATTCGTCAATACTTAAAAGATAATCCAGAGGCAGATGAAGATATCATAGAAGACCGCATTGAAAATCTAAAAAAAATAAAAAGTAAACAAGTTGGTATTATAGAGCTAGATGCTAGTTTAGATATAGATACCGTTACAGAAATCTTTATTCGTATCAATCAAAAAGGGGTGGTTTTAAGTAATGCCGATTTTGTAATGTCTAAAATTGCTTCAGACGAGCAACACGGCGGAAACAAAATGCGTAAAATGGTAGATTACTTCTGCCGTTTATTGGTAGATAAAGGTTTTATCAAACATATTGTAGATAACGACACCAATTTTGCTGAAAGCAATTATTATAAAAGCATAAAATGGATAGCTACAAATAATGACGATTTGTATTGCCCTGATTATATTGATATGCTTCGTGTGGCGTTTACCTTTAAATTCAGTCGTGGTAAATTTAGCGATTTAGTAGCCTTATTATCAGGAAGAAACTTTGAAACTAGAACCTACGAAAACGAAATTGCAGCAGCTAGTTACCAAAAATTATCAGATGGTTTAGAAGCCTTTGTAAATCAAACCAATTACCAACGGTTTGTAATGATATTGCAATCTACAGGCTTAATTAGCAGAAAGTTAATTTCATCTCAAAACAGTTTAAACTTTGCTTATGCTTTATACTTAAAACTTCGTGATGAAGGGGTGAGTGAGCCAGAAATACAAGGTTATGTAAAAAGATGGTTGATATTATCGATATTTATTGGTCGTTATTCAGGTTCAGCAGAATCGAGAATAGATGAAGACATTAAGCAAATAAATGAAAAAGGTATTGCTGCTTATTTAGTACAAATGGAACAAGCGCATTTAGGCGAAGGCTTTTGGGATTTTGGATTAATAAACGATTTAGAAAGTTCTAGTGTAAATAACAATGCATATACCTTATACTTAGCTTCACAGGTAAATAGTAATGCGGTTGCTTTCTTGTCCAAATCAATGACAATTAAAAGTCTAATAGAACAAAGAGGAGACATTCATCATATCTTCCCAAAACAGTATTTAATCAACAATGGGTATCCTCAAAAAGCATATAACCAAGTTGCCAATTTTGTGTATACAGAACAAGCAACAAATATTAAAGTGGGTAAAATGCCACCTACCGAATATTTAGGTAAAATTAAAGATCAAGTAAACGCTGATGTAAATGAAATAAGCACAATAGATGCAGAAAATAGTTTAATAGAAAACATTAAAACAAACGATATTCCATCATTTATAACAGAAGCAACACATAAAGATTACATTAAGTTTTTAGAAGAAAGACGAAAATTAATGTCTCAAAAATTGAAAGCATATTACGAAAGTCTATAAAAGGAAAAAGCATGAGTCAAAAATTTACAGAAGCACAATTAGAAGCTGCATTTGCTGAGTTAATTGCCATTGAAGGATATCCACATCATTTTGGCAATACGTTAAACCGTGCCGAAGATGAAGTTATTTTAGCAGATGATTTACGTGTTTTTTTACTTCAAAAATACAAGGCAGACAATTTAACAGAGCAAGAAGCAAATAGTATTATTTTACAAATAAAAACCTTGCCTGCTTCTGATTTATATGAAAGTAATAAGCGTTTTATGTCTTGGTTGTCGGATGGTTTTATCATAAAAAGAGAAGATCATACTCAAAAAGATATTTATATAAACTTGGTAGATTACACCGAGAAAGACAAAAATATTTACAAGTTTGTAACGCAATTAGAAATTACTGAAGCCAACCAAAAACGTATTCCTGATGGAATTTTATATATCAACGGTTTACCTCTAGTAGTCTTTGAGTTTAAATCGGCTATTAGAGAAGAAGCCACGATACACAACGCCTATGAGCAATTAACGGTTCGCTATAAAAGAGACATTCCACAACTGTTTATTTGCAATGCTTTTTGTGTGATTTCTGATGGTATAAACAACAAAGCAGGTTCATTTTTTGCGCCTTATGAATTTTATTATGCTTGGAGACGTGTTGCAGGTTTAGCAAAAGAGGTAGATGGTATAGATTCTATGTTTACTCTCGTACAAGGAATATTGCATAAAAACCGTTTACGAGATATTATTCGCAATTTTATTTACTTACCAGATAGTAGTAAAAAGGACGAGAAAATTGTGTGTCGTTATCCGCAGTATTACGCAGCAAGAGCTTTGTATGATAATATAAAATTGGCTCAAAAAAATAAAGATGGTTCTGGTGGCGATGGAAAAGGAGGAACATACTTTGGAGCTACAGGTTGCGGAAAAAGCTTTACAATGCTTTTCTTAACGCGTTTATTAATGAAGAGCCAGTATTTTGGAAATCCAACGATACTTTTAATTACAGACAGAACTGATTTAGATGACCAATTATCGTCTCAATTTACAAACGCCAAAAACTACGTTGGAGATAACGGAATTGTAAGCGTAGAAAGCCGTAAACAGTTAAGAGAAAAATTACAAGGTTGCGAATCTGGTGGTGTATTTTTAACCACCATTCATAAGTTTACGGAAGACCTAGCTATACTAACTGAAAGAACCAATGTGATTTGTATTTCTGATGAAGCCCACCGTAGTCAAACCAATTTAGACCAAAAAGTTACCGTTACCGAAAAAGGTGTAAAAAAGACCTATGGTTTTGCAAAATACCTACACGATTCTTTACCTAATGCCACTTTCGTAGGATTTACAGGAACACCAATAGATGCAACACTTGATGTCTTTGGAAAAGTAGTAGATGCTTACACTATGACCGAATCTGTAAAAGATGAAATTACGGTTCGTATTGTATATGAAGGTAGAGCAGCCAAAGTAATTTTAAACAATAGTGAATTGGCTAAAATAGAAGCCTATTATAATGAAGCTGCTGATGAAGGTGCAAACGAATATCAGGTAGAAGAAAGTAAAAAGCAATCTGCCAATATGAATGCTGTTTTGGGCGACCCAGATATTTTAAGAAAAATAGCCAACGATTTTGTAACCCATTATGAAAATAGAGTAAATGAAGGAGCAACCGTAAAAGGAAAAGCAATGTTTGTATGCAGTAGTCGAACTATTGCCTATGCTTTTTATCAAAATTTAATTGCCTTACGACCTGAATGGGCAGAAATAAAGATAGCAGAAGACGGAGCAGCATTAACCGATAAAGAGAGGAAAGAAATAAAACCAATGCAACGTGTTAAAATGATAATGACACGTGGTAAAGACGACCCAAAAGAAATGTATGATATGTTGGGATCTAAAGATTATCGTAAGGAACTAGACCGTCAGTTTAAAAACGAAAAGTCGAACTTTAAAATTGCTATTGTAGTAGATATGTGGCTTACAGGTTTTGATGTTCCTTTTTTAGATAGTATGTATATCTACAAACCGATATCACAACACAATTTAATTCAAACAATTTCACGTGTAAATCGAAAATTTGCAGGTAAAAACAAAGGTTTAGTTGTCGATTATATTGGTATTAAAAAAGCAATGAATTTGGCATTAGCTAAGTACAACAAAGGCGACCAAGATAATTTTGAAGACATAGACGCCTCATTATCTGCTGTTAGAGACCAACTAGATGTATTGGGTAAACTATTTCATAAATTTAATAGTTCTAAATATTTTAATGGCACACCACTAGACCAATTAAACACTTTAAATAGAGCTTCCGAATATGCTCAAATAACCAAAGAGCTAGAAACTCGTTTTATGGGCGTAGTTAAACGCTTAAAAGCTGCCTATGATATTTGTGCTGGAAGTGAAAAACTTACCCAAATAGAAAGAGATTATACGCACTTTTATTTAGCAGTTCGTTCCATTGTATTTAAACTTACAAAGGGAAATGCTCCAGATACAGCACAAATGAATAAAAAAGTGCAAGAAATGATAAAAGATGCTTTGCAAAGTGATGGTGTAGAAGAAATATTTAAGATTGGTGAAGAAACGGATAGTCAGCAAGATATTTTTGACGATGCCTATTTAGCCAAGTTAGATAAAATAAAAATGCCCAACACTAAAATAAAGCTCTTACAGCAACTACTTGCTAAAGCTATTGGAGAAATCAAAAAGGTAAACCAAGTAAAAGGTGTTGATTTTACCAAGAAAATGGAAGCATTAGTTGCTAACTATAATGACCGTAGCGAAAATGATATTTTACGTAGTGAGGTGTACGATGAAATAGCGGATGCTTTAACTGACATGATTATGCAAGTACGTGATGAATTTGATTCTGGTGAGGAACTTGGAATTGATTTTGAAGAAAAAGCATTTTATGATATCTTATTAGAACTTTGTAAAAAATATGACTTTACGTATCCCGAAGAAAAACTAATTGAATTAGCGAAAAAAGTAAAAACATTAGTCGATAGTCAAGCTAAATTTCCAGACTGGAGTAAAAGAGATGACATAAAATCCGCTTTAAAAGTTGGTTTAATTTTATTACTGGACGAATTTGGTTATCCGCCTGTAGATAAAGACGAGGTATATCAAGAAATATTTACACAAGCAGAAAATTATAAGAAACATCAAATAAAATAGAGCTATATTTATATAATTATAAGTTTGTATAAATGTATACCAATAGAAACGAAGGCAACTTACAGCAAACCCCTTCGTTTCTATATTAAAACACACAAAGTCGCGTCATTAAAAAATCAACTTGTTTTCTACGCTCTTTAACAAACTCTGATAAGCTATTTATTATATGTAATTGAATATAATTTTTAACAAAAGTATAGTTTTATACTTCTATGCATATAATTACATAAAAGCCTCCGCCTTATTCTCTTGTTCCAATCGTGAAATACCGTATGTATTCGCATATTTTTTCCATTGAGAAACAATACCTTTAATTTCATTAATTATAATGCCTCCCTCCTCTTTTTCAATTCTAAAATAAGGAGCAACACTTAATGCTAAATCAAGATCTAAAGCATTATCATCTTCAGAAATATTTAATTTTAAACCAACTCCTGTTTCAACAGGATTTATATCATAAGCAGGAGATAAAACCCATCCTTTATCCGTCAATAAAAAACCATGATTTCTTAAATGGTCATCTGTGTTTGATACACAAATACTAAAAACAATTCTACGCCATAATTGTTTTAAATCACTTTCTGTATTCGCTCCGTTTTTTATGATAAAATCTACCAACTCTAAATAACTAACTCCAGAAGAAGCATCTGCACCATCCGTATATCCTAATAATGTCATAGCGGATGCAAAATGAATTCTTTTTCCTTCAGTAGTTCTGTCAAATCGTTTTGTTAAAAATGTATGTTGATTACTACTAAATTTTTGAGCTTTTGAAACTGCCATATCAATACCTGATTGAATTGCCAATTCATACGTTACCATTTCCCATGCTCCGATATCATCGCCATCGTTTTTACTAGGAAATTTAGCTATCCATAAATTTCCTTTTTCATCCAAAACACTTGCTTTAGGTCTTGCTCCTCCTAAAGAAGAACCAGGAGAAACTAACATTTGCAACCATTTTAAATATTCTGGATCATCTAAGCTATCATCTTCTTCTAAACGTAAACTTATTTGTTCTAATTGTCTTATCGATGTCCATGGTGGACTTGCTAATTTTTCATCATCATTCAAAAAAGAACCATCTTCGCCTAATTTAAAACGTAAAGCCCCCATTCTGTGTCCATCAAAAACACCTAATAAAAAATCTGTCTCAAATAATTTGTTTACTTTTCTTTCCTCTTTCCTAGCGAGTGCAGCCTCTCTTCTTTTCATTAGCACTCTACCCCAACGATCGGGTGAAGAATCTAAAAACAAACCAAAATTAGATTTATCATCATTCAAATACTGTATACCTTCAAACATACCCAAATCTATATCTAATTGATAAGCATAATCAGATTTTAGCCATACATTATTATAAGCAAAAGAAAACACTTCTTTACCTCTTAATAACTCCGAATATAATTCTCCAATTAATACTGGCTCTCCTACCGCTAACCAATCAGCATATATGTAAATAGTTTTTTTCATTTTTATTTTCTTTTCGGAGCACGTTCTTTTGTTGTCAAGCCAATATCTTGAAGCTTCCTACCTAATACATCGTCTTTAGCTATATTTAAAAAATCTTTTTCTAAACCGAGTACATTTAGCACTTTAAGATAAACACCAATGCTTACAGACCCCTTCCCTTTTTCTACCGAATACAGCGTTTTTCTGCTAATCCCAGATCTTTCTGACACTTGCTCTGTACTTAGTTTTCTTCTTAGACGAGCAAACTTTATTTGCTCTCCCATTTCTTCTAATAGACGTTCTAATTTCGGTAATATGATTGATGTTTTTTTACTCATAACGTGTATATAATTACACAAATATAGTGTTTTTGAGTAATATATTACACGTTATATTATTAGAAATTTTCAAAAACAGATTTTGGTACATTTAATAAAATAGAAAGTAAAGAAAAACACCATGAATGTAAGTTTCAAAAACAACTATTTTCAGTGAAGATAACATCTTAGATGAAGCGATTGGCAAACGTATTTTAATCGATTTAGAGCTTCTGTAAAATAGATTCACAAAGTAATTAAAATAACCTTACCTCATTCAACTGTGCAAAATCCTCACTAAGTCGTTGCTCTTCCTTATCTCAAATCTTTGCTTGTTTCATTTTGTTAAGTTGGTTTAAAACACATATAAGTTAATTCAAAATAAAATATGAGCTATAAAATCAAAATTATAGCTCAATTTTTAGTTATATTTGAGCTATATAAATCATATTTATAGCTCATGGCGTATAAAAATTGGAATTGGTTACACAAAAATTGGCCACAGTTTACTTATAACAAAGAAGATCTTGAACAATTAGAAATGCAATTTTCTAAAAACTCAGGACTTGTATTAGGTGCCATAAAACACATAGAAGGAATTTCTAAAGATGATTTATTAGTAGAAATACTTAGTGAAGAGGCTATAAAAACTTCAGAAATTGAAGGGGAAATTCTAAATAGAGAAAGTGTACAATCTTCAATTAAAAAAAATCTTGGTTTTGCTACGGATAAAAG
This sequence comes from Tenacibaculum sp. M1.3A, assembly GCF_057732375.1. Lineage (NCBI taxonomy): Bacteria > Pseudomonadati > Bacteroidota > Flavobacteriia > Flavobacteriales > Flavobacteriaceae > Tenacibaculum > Tenacibaculum sp. M1.3A. Next base: position 421,263 of record NZ_JBYJEF010000001.1, read on the forward strand.
AAAAATAGCACCCGCAGAACTTGGTATTTCTGAAATGATGGTTGATTTGTATCATAATTTCAATAAACCATTAAGTCATAATCTACTATTTGATTGGCATAAAATGTTAACCAATGGTAGAAGAGATTTAGCAAATGTTGGAAGCTATAGAACACATGCAGATCCAATGCAAGTTGTTTCTGGAAGACTTGATAGACCCACTGTTCATTTTGAAGCACCTCCATCGAACAAAGTGCCTACTGAAATGGAACAATTTATACTATGGTTCAATCAAGTTCATCATCCTAATAACACAAGTTTATTACCACTTACAAAAGCTAGTATCACGCATTTATATTTTGTTTGTATTCACCCTTTTGAAGATGGAAATGGAAGAATTGCTAGAGCATTGGCGGAAAAATCTATTGCCATCAGTTCTAAACAACCTACATTAATTTCATTATCACACATTATAGAAGGTAATCGAAAAATGTATTATACATCACTTGAAACTAACAATTCAACTTTAGAAATTACTAATTGGTTACAATACTTTAGCCAAACTATTTTAAGCGCTCAAGAAAACACTTTAAAACGTGTAGATTTTATTGTAGAAAAAGCAAAGTTTTTTGAACGATATAAAAATCAACTAAACGAACGACAACATAAAGTATTGTTAAGAGTATTTGAAGCTGGATATACTGGTTTTATAGGTGGATTGAGCGCCGAAAAATACACCAAAATTGCTAAAACATCTGCTTCTACCGCTACAAGAGATTTAAAAGATATGGTAGATAAAGGTGCCTTAACAAAATCAGGAACTTTAAAAAGTAGTCGTTATGAATTGAATATAAAAAAGATATAATTTTATATTTGTCTTCTTTTACTTGACTAAACCAATCAAAAGAAGACAAAACACTACACCACTACTCCACCCCAACACACCTTAAACCCTTTAAACAAAAGGGGTATTACATATTGTATCGGAAAGTAACAACTATATTTTTTCACTATTTATCTTTACATTTTTATTAATATACTATTTACTAAACGTTTAGTATCTTTGTTATTCATATGAAAAAAAATCCCCATAAAACAATATCTTTTTTAATGGCTTTGATAGTCTTACTATCTACAATGTCGTTTACTATAGATATGCACTTTTGTGGCGATACTTTAGTCGATACTGCATTATTTCGCAAAGCAAAAACATGCGGAATGAAAATGCAAAAAGCACCTATTAAAGAATGCTCTATTACAAAGAAAAATTGTTGTAACGATAAACAAATTGCTTTTGAAGGTAAAGATAACTTACAAGCATCTTTTAATTCTCTTAGCTTTGAGCAACAGCAATTTATTACTTCTTTTTTATATACATATATTAACCTTTTTAAAGGATTTAATAATGATATCTCTCCTTTTAAAGCATACAAACCACCACTCGTCACAAAGGAGTTATTTAAATTAGACGAGACGTACTTAATTTAATTTTTAAAACAATAAACTGCATTGTCCTATGATTTTATCATTAGGATAATTTCTTGTATTCGGTATTCTTATAAATACCATTATCTAATTGTTTTAAATATTAAGTGTATGCTAAATAAAAGCATTAAGTTTCTAATAGAAAATAAACTCGTAGCAGTATTATTACTTATTCTTTTTATAGGTTGGGGTACTGTAAACGCACCGTTTAATTGGAATATTGGTTTTTTACCAAGTAACCCTGTTGCTGTAGATGCGATTCCTGATATTGGTGAAAATCAACAAATTGTATTTACCAAATGGGATGGTAGATCTCCTCAAGATATTGAAGATCAAATTACCTACCCTTTAACCACTTCCCTACTTGGTATTCCTGGTGTAAAAACCATTCGTAGCTCGTCTATGTTTGGCTTCTCGAGTATCTATATTATTTTTGAAGAAGACATTGAGTTCTACTGGAGCCGTAGTCGAATTTTAGAAAAACTAAATTCACTTCCAAGCAATTTATTACCGGACGGCGTAAACCCTGCATTAGGAACTGATGCCACAGGACTAGGTCAGATTTACTGTTATACTTTAGAAGGTCGTGATGAAAAAGGTAATCTTACCGGTGGTTGGGATTTGCATGAACTTAGAAGTATACAAGATTACTATGTTAAATATGCCTTATCATCTGCAAGTGGTGTCTCTGAAGTTGCCTCTATTGGTGGCTATGTTCAGGAATATCAAATTGATGTAAATCCAGAATTAATACGTCAATACAATATTGGTTTAAATCAAGTTGTAAAAGCTGTTAAAAGTAGTAATCAAGATATTGGTGCACAGACTTTAGAAATCAATCAAGTTGAATATTTAGTTCGCGGTTTAGGATACGTAAAATCAGTTGAAGATATTGAAAATGCAGTGGTAACATCCGAAGAATATACCGCCATTAAAATTAAAGATATTGCTAAAGTATCTTTAGGTCCAGCAACCAGAAGAGGTTTATTAGATAAAGAAGGTGCAGAAGTTGTTGGAGGTGTTGTAGTGGCTAGATACGGAGCTAATCCGATGGAAGTAATTACCAATGTAAAAGAAAAAATTGCAGAACTAAAAGGTGGTTTACCTACTAAAGTATTGGTAGACGGACGCACCTCTCAATTAACAGTTGTTCCTTTTTACGACCGAACTGAACTTATTGAAGAAACCTTAGATACCCTTAACGAAGCATTGATTTTAGAAATATTGATTACCATTTTAGTAATTATTGTGATGGTTTTTAATTTAAGAGCATCGCTATTAATTTCTGGATTATTACCTGTTGCTATTTTAATGGTTTTTATTGCCATGAAACTATTTAATGTTGATGCTAATATTGTAGCATTATCAGGTATTGCAATTGCTATTGGAACGATGGTAGATGTCGGCGTTATACTTGCCGAAAATATGATTCGGCATCTCGATGATAAAAAATTACGTCTTCGTAATGACGGTACAACATATACAATAAACGAAGTAGTTTATAATGCTACATCAGAAGTTTCAGGAGCTATCTTAACAGCTGTTTTAACAACCATTATAAGTTTTGTACCTGTATTTACAATGATTGGTGCCGAAGGAAAACTTTTTAGATCTTTAGCTTTTACAAAAACAATGGCCTTAGCAGCTTCTTTAGTAATTGCTTTGTTTTTAATTCCGCCATTTGCAGCGTATTTATTCAGAAAAACAACACTTAAAAATTCGTTTAAACATATTATAAATGGAGCTTTAATTATTGCAGGATTTGCTATTATTATAAGTGGTCATTGGTTAGGTATTGTTGTAATTGCTTTTGGAGTTACAGGTTTACTTGGTGTTCTAGGCAAACTTGATAAGAAAAAAGTCAACCTAGTAAATATCATTATTTCATCGGCTGCTATTGTATTTCTACTCGCAGCATATTGGAGACCTTTAGGTTTCGATCGTAGCATTTTAATTAACTTAGTTTTTGTCGCTATTATTTGCTTCGGAATTTTAGGTGTATTTTCTGTTTTAAGAATCTATTACGGACAAATATTAAAGTGGGCTTTAGCCAACAAATTATTGTTTTTAATCATTCCAACAGCCGTTCTTATTTCAGGAGCTTGGATAATGAATAATACAGGGAAAGAATTTATGCCATCTTTAAATGAAGGTTCTTTTTTACTGATGCCTACTTCTTTACCACATTCTGGCGTAGAAGAAAACAAACGTGTATTGCAACAATTAGACATGGCTGTTGCTACCATTCCAGAAATTAAAACTGTAGTAGGAAAAGCAGGTAGAACAGCATCTGCTTTAGACCCAGCTCCTTTATCGATGTATGAAAACGTGATTCAGTATAAATCAGAATACATGCGAAATGCCAAAGGAAAAAGACAGCGTTATAAAGTGAATAATGATGGTTTTTTTGAATTGAAAGATGGAAGCCTAATCCATAATAAAAATATAGCTGTCAGTTCGAGTACAGCCGATAATAAAACGACAAACATTTCGACTACACTCAATGTGACAAACGATCAACTTATCGAAGATACTGATGGAGAATATTATCGTAATTGGCGACCAGTAATTAAGAATCCAGATGATATTTGGAATGAAATTGTAAGAGTTACTAAATTACCAGGTGTTACTTCTGCGCCTAAATTACAACCTATTGAAACGCGATTAGTTATGCTACAAACTGGCATGCGAGCACCTATGGGAATTAAAATAAAAGGACAAGATTTAAAACAAATTGAAGCTTTTGGTTTGCAGTTAGAAAGTCTTTTAAAACAAGCTGAAGGTGTTAAAGTAGAAGCTGTTTTTGCTGATAGAATTGTTGGTAAACCTTATTTATTAATTGATATCAACAGAGAAAAAATAGCGCGTTACGGAATTTCTATTGAAGATGTACAAAGCGTCTTAAAAGTTGCCATTGGTGGTATGTCTTTAACACAAACAGTTGAAGGCAGAGAACGTTATGCTGTTCGTGTTCGCTACCCTAGAGAGCTACGTGGTAATCCCAAAAATATAAAAGATATTTATATTCCTGTAGAAAAAGGTAATCCGGTTCCTTTAAGCGAATTGGCTACGATTCGTTATGAGCAAGGTCCGCAAGTTATTAAAAGTGAAGACACTTTTTTAGTTGGTTATGTTTTGTTTGATAAAATAGATGGTTTTGCAGAAGTAGCTGTTGTTGAAAATGCACAAGCTTTATTTCAACAAAAAATAGCCTCAGGAGAATTAACGGTTCCTAAAGGGATCAGTTATAAATTTACAGGAACTTATGAGAATCAGTTACGAGCAGAAAAAACATTATCTGTAGTGGTTCCGTTAGCATTAGCTATCATCTTTTTAATTCTCTATTTTCAGTTTAAATCTGTAACCACATCATTAATGGTATTTACAGGAATTACCGTTGCTTTTGCAGGTGGTTTTATTATGATTTGGTTGTATGGCCAAGATTGGTTTTTTAATTTTAATCTCTTTGGCGAGAATATGCGGGAGCTTTTCAATATGAAAACCATTAATTTAAGTGTGGCAGTTTGGGTAGGTTTTATTGCTTTATTTGGTATTGCTACAGATGATGGTGTGGTGATGGCAACCTATCTAACACAAACTTTTCAGCGCGAGAAACCTGCTGATAAAAAGAGTATTAGAGTTGCTGCTTTGCATGCTGCCGAGAAACGTATTCGTCCGTGTTTAATGACTACCGTAACTACAATTTTAGCATTATTACCTGTATTAACATCCACAGGAAAAGGAAGTGATATTATGATACCCATGGCAATTCCTATTTTTGGAGGAATGGTAATTGATGTTACCTCCTATTTTATTGTACCTGTTTTATATAGCTGGAGAGAAGAGATAAAACTAAAGAGATTAGAGAAAAAAAGAGCTTCTAAAATAGATTAAAAAATATACCATGAAAAATATATACATTATACACAAAGCTCTCTTACTTCTTGGTTCTTTTTTCTTTGTTCTAAATACTCAAAGTCAAGGATTAGAAACCTATATTGATAAAGCTTTCGAAAACAACCCGATAATTCAAAAATTTGAGTTGCAGTATCGTATTGCTTCCGAAAAGATGAATGAAGTAAATACAATACCTAATACTGAGTTTGGTGGTGGTTATTTTGTAAGTGAGCCAGAAACAAGAACAGGAGCACAACGTTTTAAGATTTCAGTAAAACAAATGATGCCTTGGTTTGGAAGCATTACAGCAAGAGAAAATTATGTAAGTACTTTGGCTGATGTTAAATTTGAGGATACAGTTATTGCTAAAAGAAAACTAATTTCTTCGGTTTCACAATCCTATTATGATTTATATGCTAATAAAGCAAAACAGTATATTTTAATTGAAAATATTAAACTACTTAAAACCTATGAAATATTAGCCTTAACATCTGTTGAAGTTGGTAAAGCATCAGTGGTAGATGTATTGCGATTGCAAATGCGTCAGAATGAAATGCAACAATTATTAGAAATCTTAGAGCAACAATTTTTGGCCGAACAAACTAAATTTAATAAACTATTAAATCAGGATAAAGCTATTAAAGTTAATGTTATACATAAATTGAATTTACCTTCTGAAGATTTTGAAATAAATTCTGAAAATTTAGCATTACACCCTGAATTGCTGAAGTATGATAAACTTTATCAATCTATAGAAAAATCAGAATTACTGAATCAAAAAGAAAGTAGTCCAATGATTGGTTTTGGTTTGGATTATATAAATGTTGAAAAGCGCTCGGAAATGAACTTCAATGACAACGGGAAAGATATTATTATGCCAATGATTTCTATTTCTATTCCAATTTTCAACAAGAAATATAAATCAAAAACCAAGAAAAACAAACTGCAACAACAAAAAATAGAGGTTCAAAAACTAGAGCGATTCAATAATTTAGAAACAATTTTAGACAAAGCTTTAAAGGATAGAACCTCAGCTAGAATTAGTTATAAAACGCAAACTAAAAACTTAAAACAAGCTAAAAATGCTGAAACGATTTTGGTAAAAAGCTATGAAACAGGAACAATAAGTTTTAAGGATGTTTTAGACATTCAAGAATTGCAATTAAAATTTCATATGAATCAAATAGTATCCATCAAAAAATATTATTTACAAACTATTATTATTAACTATTTAACAAATTAAAATTCAATTAATTATTAACTATAAAATCAATTTAAAATGAAAACAATAAAAACAATTTTAGGAGTATTCGTATTAGGTCTTATGCTAACAACAACATCTTGTAAAGATGCAAAAAAAGAAACTAAAACTACCGAAACAGAACAAGTAGCTAAGAAAGGTAAAGAACATACATCTGCGTATGTTTGCCCAATGCATTGTGAAGGTAGCGGAAGCGAAATGGAAGGTGAATGTCCAAAATGCGGAATGGATTACGTAAAAAAAGAAGAACATAATGCTAACGAACATAAGCATTAATTAATGTTACATCTAGCAACATTGCATTGAAAAAGATGTTGCTAGATTTTACCTATAGTTTATATCTTTTTTGAATTTTAAAATTAATAAAAATGAAGCACACATATAAAGTATCTAAAATGACTTGTGGCGGTTGTAAAGCATCTGTTGAAAAAAATTTAAACGCTTTAGAAAAAGTAACATCAGCTTTTGTTAATCTTGAAAAAGGAGAAGTAGATGTTAGCATGAGTAGTCATATAGCTTTAGATGAATTGCAAAAAGCATTACCTTCTAAATATGCTATTTCAATGAAAGAAGATGAAAAATCCTTAGTTTCTTCTCAACCTTTAAGCTTTAAAAATAAAGAAGAAAAAACGAAACTTCAACAACTAAAACCATTGCTGCTTATCTTGTTTTATATCACCGTTGCAAGTGTATTATTACATTATAAAAATTGGAGTTGGAGTGAATTTATGCTCGATTTTATGGGTTTATTTTACATTGTATTTAGCTTTTTTAAAATGTTAGATTTAAAAGGATTTCCCGAATCTTTTAAAATGTATGATCCTTTAGCAAAACGTATTCCTTTTTATGGATGGATTTATCCTTTTATCGAAACAGTTTTAGGTTTAATGCTCTTGATGCGATTTGAAATAAACGTCGCTTTAATCATTACGCTTGTTGTATTAGGAATAACAACAATTGGGGTAACAAAAACATTATTAGATAAAAAATCAATACAATGTGCTTGTTTAGGAACCGCTTTAAAGTTGCCGATGACAGAAGCTACGTTTATAGAAAATACGATTATGATTGTAATGACATTATTAATGCTATTAAATATATTTTAAAATGAAGAAGTATTTAATTTATAGTGCAATTTTAGCCTTTGGGTTACTTTTAGGGTGGTTGCTTTTTGGTGGTTCATCTAATGATAAAATCGAACAGAATTCTCAATCAGCTAAAGAAACGAACCAAAAGTGGACCTGCTCTATGCATCCACAAATTATGCAACCCGAAGCTGGCGACTGCCCTATTTGTGGTATGGATTTAATTCCTGCTGAAACAAGTGCCGAAGGATTAAATGCTGATGAGTTTAAATTAACTAAAAACGCCATGGCGTTGGCTAACATTAAAACATCAGTTGTTGGTAATAATCTTAATGAAGACGCTACATTTAAATTAACAGGAAAGATTGGTGAAAATGAAGATGCAAACGTAATACAAGCTAGTTATTTTTCAGGAAGAATAGAACGTTTAAATATTAGCTCTATAGGAGAAGAAGTGAAAAAAGGACAACTATTAGCTACTATTTATTCACCTGAGTTATTTGCAGCCCAACAAGAGTTAATAACAGCTTCAACATTAAAAGAATCACAATCTGAATTGTATAAAGCTGTACGCAATAAATTAAAGCTTTGGAAAATTTCTGAAAGTCAAATTAATCAAATTGAAGCATCAAAAAAAGTAAAAAAGAACCTTCCTATATATGCAAACGTTTCTGGTACTGTATCTGAAAAACTAGTAGCACAAGGCGACTATGTAAAACAAGGACAAGCTTTATTAAAAATAACAAATCTAACTACCGTTTGGGCTTTGTTTGACGTGTATGAGCATCAAATCTCTTTATTTAAAAAAGGACAAGATATTACGGTTACCACCAATGCTTATCCAAATAAAAAGAATAAAAATAAAGTAGCTTTTATCGATCCAACATTAAACGCTAAGACAAGAACAGTTAAACTTCGCGTGGTTTTAAATAATAAAAATAGAGAATTTAAAACAGGAATGTTTGTTGAAGGAAATATTAAGAGTATAATCTCTAAAAAGAAACAACATTTAATGATTCCTGCATCGGCTGTTTTATGGACAGGAGAACGCTCTGTAGTGTATTTAAAAACAAACCCTAATGAGCCAATTTTCGAAATGAAAGAAATTACAATCGGTAAACAAATCGGCAAACAATATGAGGTTATTGATGGACTCGTAAACGGAGACGAAGTTGTAACCAATGGTACATTTACTGTTGATGCTTCTGCACAATTACAAGGAAAAAAATCGATGATGAATAAAAAAAATACTGATCATGAAAAGCATCATAAAACAGCGCCGTTAAATACCACAAAAAATGAGCGACTTAAAGTGCCTGTTGAATTTCAAGAACAATTAAAAGTTGTTTTTAATAATTATATCGAACTAAAAGATGCTTTAATTAAAGGTGATGTTACTATTGCTACTGAAGCTACAAAAAAAACGTTAGCTAATTTAACTGAGGTTGATATGAAATTACTTAAAACAAACGATACACATTTAAAATGGATGTCTTTCGAAAAGGAAATTAAAGCAGCACTTAGTTTAATTCTTAAAGCCACCGATATAAAAGAACAAAGAAGTCATTTTAACCATTTATCGTTATACTTAATAAGTGCTGTTGAAACTTTTGGAATAAACGAAAAAGTGTATAGTCAATTTTGTCCTATGGCAAATAGTGATAAAGGTGCGTATTGGTTAAGTAAAGAAGAAAAAGTACTAAATCCATATTTTGGCGATGCCATGCTTAAATGTGGTAGCGTAAAAAAGGTTATTGAATAACACCAAGAGTAAAAAAGTTTAAAAAGCTATTATTAACTTTACATTAAAAAAACAATGACCATTCAAGATTTAGTTGGAGATTATACTATTATTGGTAACAATCAAGAAGCCGAAGAGTACTCATACAAAGGTGTATTATCTTTAAGTTTAGATGTTAATAATCGTATTATTGCGAAGTGGCTTATTAATGATGAGCAAGACCAAATTGGAACCGGATTTTTTAATGATAATATATTGGTTATTAATTTTAAATATCAAGGAGCTGATGAAAACATTTATAAAGGCGTTGTTGTTTATCGTTGTATCTCTAAAGATGTTTTAGATGGATTTTGGTCTGAAAAACATGGTAATCCGTTGTATTTAGGTAAAGAACGTTGTTTCAGAATAAAAGAAAATGAACTTTTAAATTAATTACTTATTATGCAATGCCCCTGTAATCCGTCTAAAAAATATAGTGATTGCTGTAAAAAAGCACATCAAAACATACAAACCGTTTTAACTGCTGAGATGTTAATGCGATCGAGATACAGTGCTTTTGTGTTGGCTAATATTAACTACTTAAAAAAAAGTCACCACTCAAGTATTCGACCTTCTGACAAAGAAAATAAAGAAATTTCACAATGGACCAAATCTATTGAGTGGATTAAATTAGAAGTGTTAAATACTACAAAAGGAGCACAAACTGATTTAATGGGAACGGTTGAATTTAAAGCCTTTTTTATAGAAAATGGTAAAGTTGATATGATACACGAAAATTCTTCTTTTTGTAAAGAAAATAATCATTGGGTATATTTTAAAGCTACTTAATTAATCATTTCAACTGCATAATATGTAGTTTTTTCATTTTTATTAAAAAAAAAGTTTATATTTGGTTTTGTGTTAAACAATAAAAGAAATATAAACTCTTTAGCTATCGTAAACTTTACGACATCTTTTGTTGCTACAACTATTACTACAATCACTACAACCCTTTAGGGGTTATCTTCTTCTTATACATATCGTCCTATATATTTATTTATTTTTCATAAAACCTGAAAAATAAGTAAATAGCAATTAAAATTCTATAATTAATTTTTATACCCTTTTAAAATGAAAGTTTTAAAATTCGGAGGCTCATCAGTAGCTAACAGTCAAACCATAAATAAGGTCGTTCAAATTATATCAAACGCAGCTGCTAATGAAAAAATAGCCGTTGTAGTATCTGCTTTTGGAAAAACCACTAATAAATTAATAGTTTTAACAAATAAAGCTGCAAATAACGATTTAAATTATAAAGCTCTTTTTGAAGAAATAAAGCAAGATCATTTACAAGTTATCACCGATTTAATACACCACCAAGTACAGTATAAAGTTCAAGAAAAAGTAGGTGTTTTATTCTATCAATTACAAACCCTTTTAGAAGGATGCTTTTTGTTAAATGAGGTTACTCCCAAAACAATGGCAACTATCAGTGGCTTTGGTGAATTATTATCTGCTTACATAATTTCAGAAGTAGCTAAAAACACTTTAAATACTACTTATAAAGATAGCCGAGAACTAATTAGCACCTCTAATGTTTTTGATAAAGCTCAGGTTAATTTTACACTTACTAATAAAAAGTGTATAGATTATTTTAATAACAACAAACATCAAGTTACTATTTTACCTGGGTTTATAGCAAAATCAGAAAACGGTTTAACGACTACTTTAGGAAGAGGTGGCTCTGATTATACAGCTGCAATTTATGCTGCTGCAATAAACGCAAATGAATTACAAATATGGACAGATGTTAGTGGTATGTACACTGCCAACCCAAGTGTTGTAAAACAAGCTTTTCCAATACCGCAAATATCATATCAAGAAGCTATGGAGTTATCGCACTTTGGTGCAAAAGTAATTTACCCCCCTACCATACAACCAGCATTAGAAAAAGAAATTCCTATTCTAATTAAAAACACTTTTAATCCAGATGATATAGGTACATTAATAACAAAAAAATCAAAAAGTATTAACCCCGTAAAAGGAATTAGTTACATAGAAAACATTGCATTACTAACATTAGAAGGTAGCGGAATGGTTGGTGTATCTGGGGTTTCTAAACGTTTGTTTGAAACGCTTTCTAACCAAGACATAAATATTGTATTAATTACACAAGCATCTTCAGAGCATTCTATTTGTGTTGGTATTTATGATGAAGATGCAAAAAATGCTGAAAATTCAATTAACAATACTTTTGAAATTGAAATAGAGCGACATAAAGTAAAACCTGTTATTGTTGAACAAGATTTAGCTATTTTGGCTTTGGTAGGTGACAACATGAAAAACCACCAAGGTTTAAGCGGACAAATGTTTAGTGCCTTAGGTAAAAATAACGTTAACATTAGAGCTATAGCACAAGGAGCATCACAAAAAAATATATCAGCAGTAATAGATAGTAACGATGCTAAAAAAGGGTTAAACACCTTACATGAACAGTTTTTTGAAGAAAAAGTAAAGCAACTTAACCTATTTGTAACTGGTGTTGGTAATGTAGGTGAGCGTTTTTTAGCTCAAATACATCAACAACAGCAATATTTAAAAGATCATTTAAAAATGAATATTCGTGTTGTTTGTATTGCTAATTCTAGAAAAATGGTTTTTGATGAAAATGGTATAGATTTAAATAATTGGAAAGATTCTTTAGCGAATGGAGAACCAACAACTTTAAAAGGTTTTTTCAATAAAACTAAAAGTTGCAATTTTCGAAATTCAGTTTTTATTGATAATACCGCAAATCAAAAAGTATCTGAAGTTTACGAGAATTATTTACGTAATAATATTGCTGTAGTTACTTGTAATAAAATAGCTTGTGCATCAGATTTAAAAAACTATAAAACCCTTAAAAAAGTTTCAAAAAAATACAATGCTCCTTTTTTATATGAAACAAACGTTGGTGCTGGTTTACCTATTATTGATACACTAAAAAATTTAGTAGCTTCTGGTGATAGAGTTCAAAAAATTCAAGCTGTATTATCTGGTAGTTTAAATTTTGTTTTTAATAACTTTAATACCACTTCTACGTTTCATGATGTAGTAGCTGAAGCACAAAAAGAAGGATATACAGAACCTGACCCCAAAATTGATTTAAGTGGTATTGATGTAGCTAGAAAAATATTAATTCTTGCTCGTGAAAGTGGTTATGAATTAGAATTGTCTGATATTGAAAACAATTCATTTTTACCAGAAAAAAGTTTAAACACATTAAATAATGAAGAATTTTACGCAAGTTTAACAGAATTTGAAGCTCATTTTCAACAAATATTTAAAGATGCAAACGATAAAAATTGCCGTTTAAAATACGTCGCTGAATTTTCTAAAGGAAAAGCAACTGTTGGATTACAACACATTCCGTCAGATCATCCTTTTTATAATTTAGAAGGTAGTGATAATATTGTACTCTTTTTTACTGATAGATATCCTGTGAATCCTTTACAGATAAAAGGTGCTGGTGCTGGTGCAGATGTTACTGCTTCTGGAATATTTGCCGATGTAATTCGAATAGGTAATAATTAATAGTTATTTTCAAATAATAGAAATTATAAAAAACCAAATCAAGAAAGGACTATTTATACAAATACCTACTTGTTTTTAATTGCCAAAAAAATGAATGAAATAAAAATATTTGCGCCTGCAACTGTTGCCAATGTTTCTTGTGGATTTGATTCTCTCGGATTAGCTGTTGAAAGCTTAGGTGATACTATGATTTTTACAAAAACAAAAGATGTTGATGTAAAGATTATAAAAATTACTGGAGCAGATTTGCCTTATGATATTAATAAAAATGCTGTTGGTATTGTTGCGTTAGCAATGCTTAAAAAACATCCAGTAAATTTCGGAATAGCTATCACAATTCATAAAGGTTATAAACCAGGTAGCGGATTAGGAAGTAGCGCTGCAAGTGCTGCTGGTGCAGCTTTTGGAGTAAATCAATTATTAGGGAATATTTTCACACAATTAGAACTTACTCAATTTGCTATGTTAGGTGAAGAAGCAACTTGTGGAGCTCCAATTGCTGATAATGTTTCTGCTTGTATTTATGGTGGATTTGTTTTAGTTAGAAGTTACAATCCTTTAGATATTATCAAAATTCCTGTTCCAGAAGAATTAAGGTTGGTCTGTTTACATCCAGAAATTGAAGTAAAAACAAAAGATGCTCGCGATGTTTTGCCAAAAGAAGTATCATTGAAAAACGCAGTTACACAATGGGCAAATGTTGGTGGATTGATTAGTGGTTTACATTCTAGTGATTATAATTTAATATCAAATTCATTAACAGATATTATTGTAGAACCTGTGCGTAAACATTTAATTCCACATTTCGATTTGGTTAAAAATGAAGCCATAAAAGCAGGTGCATTAGGCGCTGGAATTTCAGGTTCTGGCCCCACAATCTTTGCTTTATGCAAAGGAGATGAAAATACTCAAAAAGTATATGACGCAATGAAAAAATCATATTCAGATAAATCGATTGACTTTTCAATTATTACATCAAAAATTAACACGGAAGGAATTAAAATTCTAGCACAAAACTAACGATATGAACTATTATAGTCTTAATCATAAATCATCAAAAGTTAGCTTTCAAGAAGCTGTTGTTAACGGATTAGCTCCAGATAGAGGATTGTATTTTCCTGAAAGCATCACTCCTATTTCTAAAAAATTTATCGATAACATTAGCGATTATTCCAATGAAGAAATCGCTTATGAAGTTATTAAACAATTTGTTGGAGATGAAATTCCTACTAAAATATTGAAGCAAATTATAAACGAAACTTTATCTTTTGATTTCCCAGTAATTTCGATAGAAGAGAATGTTAGTACTTTAGAACTTTTCCATGGTCCTACCATGGCTTTTAAAGATGTTGGTGCTCGTTTTATGGCTCGTTGTTTAGGTTATTTTAATAGAAATAATAAAAACCAAATTACTGTGTTAGTTGCCACATCTGGCGACACAGGTGGCGCTGTCGCTGATGGATTTTTAGATGTAAAAGGTGTTGATGTTGTTATTTTATATCCTAGCGGAAAAGTAAGTGATGTTCAAGAAAAACAATTAACTACTTTAGGCCGTAATATAACCGCTTTAGAAGTAAATGGTGTTTTTGATGATTGCCAAGAAATGGTAAAAACGGCTTTTTTAGATACTGATATTAGTCGCGTATTAACCTCAGCAAACTCTATTAACGTTGCTCGTTGGTTACCACAAATGTTTTACTTTTTTATTGCTTATAAACAAGTACACAAACAGCAAAAAAAACTCGCTTTTTCTGTGCCAAGTGGTAATTTGGGAAATATTTGTGCAGGTATTATGGCTCAAAAATTAGGGTTACCTATCAAACACTTTATTGCAGCTACAAATATAAATGATACTGTTGCTAATTACTTAGTAAACGGTGAATATGATCCGAAACCATCTAAGGCTACAATTTCAAATGCTATGGATGTTGGTAATCCAAGTAACTTTGTTCGTATTCAAGAGCTATTTAATAATGATATCAATGCTTTAAAAAATGTTTTTTCTTCATTCTCTTTTACTGATGATAAAACACGTGAAGCAATGAAAAACATTTATAAAAACAGTGGTTATATTTCAGATCCTCATGGAGCGGTTGGCTATTTAGGAGCTAAAGAATACCTGCAAGAAAACCCTAATACACTATGTTTATTCTTAGAAACTGCACACCCTGTTAAGTTTTTAGAAACAGTTGAAAATACTTTAAATATTAAACTAAGCATTCCAAACCAAATTAAATCAGTTTTAGAAAAAGAAAAAAAAGCTATTAAAATTAGTACTTATCAGGATTTAAAAAATTATTTAAACTCCTAATTTAGGTTAAACAAATCATTGTTTTGTTATTGAATAAAAATCACAACGGTTTGTTTAACTTATTTTTTATAGATTTATGCCAAACCAATTTATATGCATAAACCAATACAAGTAACACGTCTTTTCGACTTTCCTTATTATCAACTTAGCCAATACCCTCAAGAAAAATGCTTTGTTTCAAAAGAAAAGAATACTTGGATTAATACATCTACAAAAGATTATATTAAAAATGCAAACACCGTTAGTAGCGCTTTATTAAACTTAGGAATAAAGCCTGGAGATAAAATAGCCGTTATTACAAATACCAATCAACCAAAATGGCATATTTTAGATATTGGTATATTACAAATAGGCGCTATTAATGTACCGCTTTACCCAACTTTTTCTGAAAAGGACTATGCATATGTTTTAAATCATTCAGATAGTGTTTTTTGCTTTGTTTCAGATAATGATTTATACAAAAAAGTACATGCTGTTCAAGATCAAACACAGCTTAAAAAAATTTTTACTTTCGAAGATATCGCTACAGATTATAGCTGGACCTCTTTTTTATCTTTAGGAGAAAATGAAGAGAACCAACATCTTGTTAACGAAAAAAAAGATTCGGTAAAAGCCACAGATTTAGCAACAATAATATACACTTCAGGTACAACAGGCACGCCTAAAGGTGTTATGCTTTCTCATGAAAATGTAGTTAGCAATATTTTTGCAGTAGCCGAATCACTAGATTTACATCAACATAATAAAAGAGCTATTAGCTACCTTCCTATTTCCCATATTTTCGAAAGAGCAGCTTCTTACTATTGCCAATACATGGGTTTTGAAATTTATTTTGCCGAAAGCATCGATAAAATCGGAGAAAACCTAAAAGAAGTACAACCTAACTTTATGGCAGTTGTACCTCGATTATTAGAAAAAGTTTTTGATAAGATAGTTGATAAAGGCAGTAATTTATCTGGTTTAAAAAAACGTTTGTTCTTTTGGTCTTTAAAGTTAGCAGAGCAATACAAACCCTATAAAGAAAACGGATGGTGGTATGAATTTCAATTAAAAATAGCCCGAAAACTTATTTTTTCTAAATGGAAAGAAGCTTTGGGCGGGAAATTAGATTTTATGCTTGCCGGAAGTGCACCAATGCAACCTCGCTTAATAAAAACGTTTACTGCCGCAGGTATACCTGTTTATGAAGGCTACGGAATGACAGAAACGTCACCCGCTGTTTCTGTAACAGATATGCGTAATAAAGGTTTTAAAATAGGTACTGTTGGTAAAGCAATTAAAGATGTTAGTATAAAAATTGCTGCAGATGGTGAGATTTTAGTTAAAGGCCCTAATATTATGATGGGGTATTATAAAAACGCGGTGCAAACAAATGAAACTATTAAAAACGGATATTTACATACTGGTGATATAGGAGAAATGGACGATGAAGGTTTTCTAAAAATTACTGATAGAAAAAAAGAAATTTTTAAAACCTCGGGCGGTAAATATATTGCTCCGGCAGTTTTAGAAAGTGAAATAAAAAAATCTCGTTTTATAGAGCAAGTAATGGTTATTGGTGAAAGTAAAAAAATGCCTGCTGCTCTAATACAGGTTTCTTTCGACTTTGTAAATGAATGGGCCAAAAGGCACAACCATATACTCATTGATGTTTCAACTGATGAAAAACTAATTAATCGAATTCAAAAAGAAATAGATTATCGCAATAAGAAATTTGGTAAGTGGGAACAAATAAAGCGCTTCGAAATAACTGTGGATGAATGGACTGTTAATGCAGGTCATTTAACTCCTACATTGAAAATGAGACGGAAAATTATCTTAGATAAATACAAAAATTTACATAATAAAATATATAATTCTCAATAAATCAAACACTAAGCTTAAACTTGTGCAACCGGGGTATTTTTCCTATTTTGCAAGGCGCAAAAACATTAACTTTATGTCGATTAAAATTACCCGTCTTTTTGATTTCCCTTATTATCAACAAGAAACCTATAATTTAGAAAAAGCTCTTACGACCAAATACAATGGTAAATGGGAATCAATATCTACCAATGAATATATAGATAAAGCGAACACCATTAGTAGAGGTTTATTGCGTTTAGGCATACAACCAAATGATAAGATAGCTGTAATATCTACAAATAACCGTACTGAATGGAATATTTGCGATATAGGTATCTTACAAACAGGTGCACAAAATGTACCTATATACCCTACCATTTCAAAAGAAGATTACGAATATGTTTTAAATCATTCTGAAGCTACTTATTGTTTTGTTTCTGATGAAGATGTTTTAGATAAAATAAATCAAATTAAAGGAAATACAAAGCTTAAAGATATTTTTACTTTTGATGATATTGCCAATGAAAAAAGTTGGAAAGAAATTTTAGAATTAGGTAAAGATACAAGTAATCAAAACGAAGTTGAAGAACGTAAAAATGCAGTTACTTCTGATAGTTTAGCAACCTTAATTTATACCTCTGGTACAACTGGAAGACCTAAGGGAGTTATGCTTTCTCACGGAAACATTGTTTCTAATGTTTTAGCTAGCGAAAAGAGAGTTCCTCTATTATATGGAAAAGAACGCGGATTAAGTTTTTTACCTATCTGTCATATTTTTGAACGCATGATATTGTATTTATATCAATACTGTGGTGTTTCTATTTATTTTGCAGAAGGAATTGATAAACTAAGTGAAAACGCGCAAGAAATTAAACCACATGTAATGACTGCCGTTCCTAGACTTTATGAAAAAATCTATGATAAAATTTATGCCAAAGGAGCTGATTTAACAGGAATTAAAAAAGTACTGTTCTTTTGGGCTATCGATTTAGGTTTAAAATATGAACCTTACGGAGCTAACGGATGGTGGTATGAGAAACAATTAAGTGTAGCTCGTAAATTAATTTTCTCTAAATGGCAAGCTGCCTTAGGAGGTGAGTTAAAATTAATGGTTTCAGGTTCTGCCGCTTTACAACCACGTTTAACAAGAATATTTGCTGCTGCAGGAATGCCTGTCATGGAAGGTTATGGTCTTACCGAAACCTCTCCTGTTATCTCTGTAAATGATGTTAGAAACGGCGGATTTAGAGCTGGGACTGTAGGTAAATTAATAGAGGGCTTAGAATTAAAATTTGCTGAAACTGGTGAAATTTTAGTGAAAGGGCCTAATGTAATGTTAGGGTATTATAAAGATGCTGAAAAAACAGCTGAAGTTATAAAAGATGGTTATTTTTATACCGGTGATAAAGGAGAACTAGACAAAGATGGATTTTTAAAAATTACTGGTCGTACTAAAGAAATGTTTAAAACATCAGGTGGTAAATATGTCGTTCCGCCATTATTAGAAGGTGAATTAAAACAATCTCGTTTCATAGAACAGGTTATGGTTATTGGTGAAGGAGAAAAAATGCCAGCTGCATTTATTCAACCAAATTTCGATTTTGTAAGAGAATGGGCTAAAAGACATAATCTTAATTTCGAAAATAATACTGATTTAATTAATAACGCAAAAGTAATTGAACGTATTCAAGAAGAAGTTACTCTTTGTAACTCTAAATTTGGAAAATGGGAAACTATTAAGCGATTTGAATTAACTGCTGAAGAATGGTCTATTGACGGAGGTCACCTTACTCCTACCATGAAAATGAAACGTAAAATTATCAAAGAAATTTATAAAGACTTATACAATAAAATATATAGGTCTTAACTTTATAAAGTGTTGTGAAAGCAACACTTTATTTTTTTTATCATGAATAAATTCATCTCTTTTATTGCTCAAGTAAGTAAAGTATCACAACCTAAAAACTTTGATTACCCGCATAACTACACACCACATTTTTTAGCTAAAATAGCTGCTAAAGAACTGCAAGAATATTTAGAAAATCAAACAGATTTTAATCATAATTTTGGATTAAAAAACCCAAATACCAAAGATGCTTTGGGTAAAATGTTTGGAGTATTGGTCGTTAAAAAAAATGATGGAGAAGTAGGCTATTTAGCTGCTTTTTCAGGTAAAATTGCTGAGACTACTCATCATAAAAAATTTGTACCACCAGTATACGATGTTTTAGTTAAAAACGGAGTGTTCTTAAAAACAGAAGAGAACAACAATCAAATTAATCTTCAACTTTCTGAGTTAGAAAGTAATATTGATTATTTAAAAATTAAAAAAACATATTTAAAAAGGGCATCAAGAAATGAAACTCTTTTAAACGAAGAAAAAAAGGTAATTAAAGCACGCAGAAAATTAAGAAAAGAGCTGTATAAACAAGACAATCAGCTTAATATTAATGAGGAGTTTTATTTACGTGAATATGAAGTTTATTTAGATACTCAAATAGCTTCTCTACAAGAAGATTACAGTGAATTCCTGCTACAAGTACAGCAACTAAAGCAACAACGAAAAGAACTTTCAGCTGCTGGTCAGCAAAAAATATTTAAACAATATGAGTTCTTAAATGCTAATAATGAAAAGGAGAATTTACTAACTATTTTTAAAGATTCGTCTCAAAATATTCCTGCAGGCGCTGGTGATTGTTGTGCTCCGAAATTACTACAATACGCTTTTTTAAACAACCTCACTCCTATTTGCATGGCAGAATTTTGGTGGGGAAAACCATCGGCTACAGCTATTCGAAAACACCAACATTATTATTCGGCATGTACAGGTAAATGCAAACCTATTTTACATCATATGTTGCAAGGATTAACTGTTGATGAGAATCCACTAATAGCGCGACTTCAAGCTAAAAAAGAAATTGAGGTTATATTTGAAGATGAGTATCTACTTGTAATTAACAAACCACACGAATTATTATCTGTAGCAGGAAAAGAAGTTAAAGACTCGGTGTATAGTCGAATTAAAAAGAAATATCCAAATGCTACCGGCCCATTGATTGTTCATCGCTTAGATATGTCTACTTCCGGCATTTTATTGATCGCTAAAAACGAAATTATTCATAAAAATTTACAAGCGCAGTTCATCAAAAGAACTATAAAAAAACGCTATGTTGCTTTATTAGATGGTATTTTACAAAAAAAAGAGGGTGAAATAAACTTGCCGTTAAGAGTTGATTTAGATGACAGACCTAAACAATTAGTCTGTTACGAATACGGTAAAAAAGCGCTTACTAAATGGGAGGTTATAGAAGTTATAGATAACAAAACAAAAGTATATTTTTATCCTATTACAGGTCGCACACATCAGTTACGAGTACATGCAACACATCTTTTAGGTTTAAACATACCAATTCTAGGTGATGATTTATATGGGACAAAAGCTAACAGGTTATATTTACACGCAGAAAACTTAAGTTTTAGGCATCCTATTAGCAAAAAAGAAGTACAATTTACTTCTCCTACTCCATTTTAAAATTAAGCTACGTATTTAGTTCTCTTTAGTGTGCTTAAAATAATGAATGATATTAAAAAGAAAATAGCTAAACACAAAACTGACCATTGCATAGAATCGGTAATTGCATATAATGCTCCGTAAACAGAAGTTCCTAAAACAATTGCTATTTTTTCTGTTACATCATAAAAACTAAAGTAGGTTGCGTGGTCTTCTGTATCTGGTAATAACTTAGAGTACGTAGATCGTGTTAGCGACTGTATCGCTCCTTGTACCAAACCTAACATACCTCCTAATCCGTAAAAATATAGTGCTACATTTTCTTGAGATTTATCTAATGAAAAGGCAAAAAAGCAAACAAGCATCCATATACCAATAGTTAATTTTAAAGCTTTAAAATTTCCATATTTATCTGAAAATCTAGAAAAAATTAGAGCTCCAAAAATAGCAACAACTTGTACCAGTAATATAGTAGCAATCATATTGGTAGATTCTAAGCCCAATTCTGAAGAACCAAAAATAGCAGCCATTAAAATTATGGTTTGCACACCAATGCTCAAAAAGAAAAAAGCTAATAAAAACCGTTTTAATGTAGGGTAATTTAACACTTCTTTAAATACAATTTTAAGCTCTCTATAGCCTTTCCATATATAATCATTATCAGGTTGTTTATTATAAATATCTCCTGGCAAACGACGAAAGGTTATTTGAGCAAAACCAATCCACCAAATACCAACCATCACAAAAGAGAGTCGAGATGCCATACCTGATGTGATTCCTAATGTTTCAGGAAACATAATCATTCCTAAATTTATTATCAATAAAATCACTGAACCAATATATCCGTAGATAAAACCTTTTGCACTTGCTCTATCTTGCTGTTCTGGCATAGCTACTTCGGGTAAATAAGCATTATAAAAAACCCAACTTGCCCAAAAACCAATACTTGCCAAAATGGTAAACCAGATACCAATCCATACCGTATCTACGCCATCAAAAAAATACAATGCGATTACAGATAAACCTCCCATCCAACAGAAAAACTTCATGAATTTTTTCTTACTTCCTGTGTAATCAGCAATTCCTGATAAAATTGGAGAAATAAGCGCCACCACTAAAAAAGAAAATGACAATGCATAACTATACAAACTATCTGGGTGTTCCCAATCCATTCCTAAAAAACGAACTGTTTTACCTTTTGTTATAGCACTATAATATAACGGAAAAACAGCAGTACTAATGACTAATGAATATACCGAATTAGCCCAATCGTAAAATGCCCATGCATTAATTAATTTTTTATCTCCTCTCTTATACATGTATGAAATATCTTATAATAAAAAAACCGTTCATAAAATGAACGGTTTGCAATATAATGTAAAATATTTTACTCTCTTATTATTTTCCAGGTGCATTAAATTTTGCTGCTAATTTTTTTGCTTCTGGCAAATACGCTCTAAGTGTTTCAATACGTGTTTGATTAGAAGGGTGCGTACTCATAAATTCTGCTGGAGCTTTTTGTCCTTTTGTTCGTTGGCTCATTCTTACCCAAACCTCGGCAGCTTCTGCACCATTGTAACCTGCCATTAACATAAACACTAAACCTAATTTATCTGCTTCTGTTTCATGACTTCTACTAAAAGGTAACATTACACCTACTTGAGTTCCTAAACCATAAGCAGTATTAAAGATAGCTGAATTTTTACTATTTCTAGTACCTAAAGCAACTGCTGCACCACCTAATTGTTGTAATTGCCCAGTAGACATACGTTCTTGACCATGCTTTGCAAAAGCATGTGCTACTTCATGGCCCATAACCGCAGCAATACCATCTTCGTTAGCACAAATTGGTAAAATACCGGTATAAAAAACAACTTTACCTCCTGGTAAACACCAGGCATTTACAGTTTTATCTTCTACTAAATTAAATTCCCATTTATACGAATCTGCTTCAGATTTCATTCCGTTTGCTCTCATGAAACGATCTACAGCTTCTGAAATATTTTTACCTACTTTTTTAATCTCGTTAGATTTAGACACATCTTTAGATAGTTTATTTTCCGCTAAAAATCCTTTATACTGTGCAAAACTAGCAGGTAGTACTTGTGCATCACTCACAAAGTTAAGTCGCTTTCTTCCCGTAATAGGCACTGTACTACATTGTATTAAAAATATTGCTACAATTCCTAAGGCTACAATTCGTTTCATTTATTATTGATTTTATTTATTATTGATTGTTTTAGTTAAGACACACTAAAAAAAATAGTGTCACAAAAGTAATAAACAATTTGTTTGCTTAAATTTACAAATTCTATCTTTATCTTAAAAATTATTTACATGAATTTTAAAAATTCAATATTATTTCCTCCTAGTTTAATTATTCCTAAACCAATTATATTAGTAGCAAAAACTACTCAGTTTTTCTCAACCTGTTTAACAGCTAAGTTTGGCATAAAGTTGTTTAGCACTCCTATAAAATTTACTATTCCGAAAAGAGAAAAAGTAATGCTAAAAAGCGCCCAGAAGAGTACAATAACCATTCCTAATATTTCTAAAAAAGCAGAAATTTTATCTTACGGATATTCTAAAAAGAAAGTTTTGCTAGTGCACGGTTGGGCTGGAAGAAGTACACAGTTGTTTATGATTGCTGATAAACTTTTAGAAAAAGGATACATGGTTATCTCTTTTGATGGTCCTGCTCATGGTAATTCTGAAGGTAAAACAACCATGATGCCCGAATTTTTAGACACAATTACCGAAATAGACAATCAGTTTGGACCTTTTGATGCTGCCGTAGGGCATTCTTTTGGTGGTATGTGTTTATACAACAGTGTGGCTGATAATTTTAAAATTAATAAGCTAGTAACTGTTGGTGCTGCTGATAAAATTTCTGACGTTATTTTAAACTTTACTAAAAACTTAAAAGTAAAGTCGATTGTTGCCTCTAAAATGAAAAATATTTTTGATAAAAAATGGAATACAGATATAGATATTCACTCATCGAGTATTGTTGCTAAAAATATAAATATTCCTATTTTAATAGTTCATGATTCTAATGATGGCGATGTTCCTGTAAGTAGTGCAATAAATATTCGTCAAAATACTAAAGAAGGAAAACTTTTAATTACCAAAGGTTTGGGTCATACTAAAATACTTCGTAACAAAAAGGTAGCTTCTGATATTGTTGATTTTATTATTCAGTAATTATGAAAAAAATTCTAATAGCTTTATTTTTAATAACACTTGTTAATTGTTCCGGCATTGCCCAAGAAAAAAAATCTTATAAAGTTTCGAAAACAGCTAAAGAATGGAAAAGTATTTTAACACCAATACAATATTACGTTCTTAGAGAAGCTGGTACAGAACGCCAAAAATCTAGTCCATTAAATAATAATTATAAAAAAGGATTATATGTTTGTGCCGCTTGTAACACCCCTTTGTATAAATCTAAAAACAAATATGATTCTCGTTCTGGCTGGCCTGCTTTTGATAGCGCTATAGAAAAGAATGTAGAATTAGATGTTGACTATAAAATAGGCCATGCGCGTACCGAGTTAAAATGTAATACATGTGGTGGTCATTTAGGACATGCTTTTGGAGATGGTCCAAGAGAAACAACTGGTATTCGTCACTGTATTAACGGTGCTGCACTAAATTTTATTCCTAAAAAATAATTCAATTTAAAATAGTACATTAGAGCTGATATAATCAGCTCTTTTTTTTATGTATTTAATTCATCTTACAGTATAAGTCAAATTGTGTTTTTAGCTGAATTATAAATTGGAGAAACCCGAAAATCTTTATTTGTAGTAAAAGATAACTTTAAAGATTGCAATGCTGAAAAATTCAGCAAAAAAAATCTCGTAAACATTTTACAGACGATTTATAAAAAACAAATCCCTTTACCTGAACAAATTTCAGATTTACCTAAAAAACCTATTTTACAATGGAAAAAAAAGCTATAATTTCTTTATTAGAAGAAAAACATCAAGAATTATTTAATTGGATAGATAAACAACCAGAAGATTCTTTTAAAAAGGGACCTGAAGACAAATGGACTACAGGGCAGCATATTGTTCATTTAGTAGCCTCAATAAAACAAGTGAATAAAGCATTGAGTTATCCTAAATTTTTATTGAAATATAAATTCGGAAGCGCCAATAGAGAAGTTCGTTCTTATGATGAAGTTGCAAAACGTTATCAAGAGAAACTTTCTAAAAATCAAGAAAGATCCAAAAAATTTAATATTGCTGTCGAAACTCCTTCCAAAGCTGAATTTAAACAATTACTAGCAACGCTTCAAGTACAAAACAAAAAACTACAACATAAAACGAAACGTTGGAAAGACAAGGATTTAAACACTTTAATTCTTCCACATCCATTAATGGGTAAAATGCCTATTAGAGAAATTATTATGTGGACAGGATATCATACTGAGCATCACACCAATATTTTAAAAGAGAAGCATTAATCTAATCAATATTTATCGTTCTTAAAAAACCGTATCAAGAGCTAATATTTTAATCTAAAAATTTTATTCTCGACACAAGTTTTATTCATTTAATCGTAAAACTCACTCGAATTGACAAAATTTTATCATAATACTCATTTCGTTAATTTTATTTATCAATTATTTTTTCTTAAAAAAGACTAAAAATCTAGCATCTAAAGTCTAACATCTAAAGTCTAATTACTATATTTGTGCCTCTAAAAATGAAGCCGATACATGTTTAATAATTTAAGTGAAAAGTTAGATAAAGCGTTACACACGCTTAAAGGACACGGAAAAATTACTGAAGTTAATGTTGCTGAAACGCTAAAAGAAGTTCGTAGAGCTTTATTAGACGCCGATGTTAACTTTAAGATAGCTAAAGATTTTACTAAAAGGGTACAGCAAAAAGCCTTAGGTCAAGACGTATTAACAACGTTAAACCCAGGTCAATTAATGGTTAAGTTGGTTAAAGACGAACTTACTGAATTAATGGGTGGCGATACTGTTGGTGTTAACTTAGGCGGTTCTCTTAGTGTAATTTTAATGTCTGGTTTGCAAGGGTCTGGTAAAACTACCTTTTCTGGTAAATTGGCTAACTTTTTAAAAACTAAAAAATCTAAAGAAGTTTTATTAGTAGGTTGTGATGTTTATCGTCCTGCCGCTATTAATCAGCTACAAGTTGTTGGAGAACAAATTGGCGTTGATGTATATGCTGAAGTAGAAAATAAAAATCCTGTTGAAATTTCTTTAAATGCAATTAAGCATGCAAAAGCAAACGGTAAGAATGTAGTTATTATTGATACTGCCGGTCGTTTAGCTGTTGATGAAGAAATGATGAATGAAATTTCTAACATTCACAAAGCTGTTAATCCGCAAGAAACATTATTTGTTGTAGATGCTATGACAGGGCAAGATGCTGTAAATACAGCAAAAGCCTTTAATGATATTTTAAACTTCGACGGTGTTGTATTAACCAAATTAGATGGTGATACACGTGGTGGAGCTGCTTTATCGATAAAATCTGTAGTAAACAAACCAATTAAGTTTATTGGTACTGGTGAAAAGATGGATGCAATTGATGTATTCTATCCAGATCGTATGGCAGATCGTATTTTGGGTATGGGAGATGTTATCTCTTTAGTAGAAAGAGCTCAAGAACAATACGATGAAGATGAAGCTAGAAAATTACAAAAGAAAATTGCTAAAGATCAATTTGGTTTTGATGACTTTTTAAGTCAAATACAACAAATCAAAAAAATGGGTAGCATGAAAGATCTTGTAGGTATGATTCCTGGTGCAGGAAAAGCCCTAAAAGATGTTGAAATAGAAGATGATGCCTTTACCGGTATCGAAGCCATTATACAATCTATGACTCCGCTAGAAAGAAGTACACCTACTTCGATAGACGCTAGTCGTAAGAAAAGAATAGCTAAAGGTTCTGGAACTTCTGTTCAAGAAATAAACCAATTGATGAAGCAATTTAATCAGATGAGCAAAATGATGAAAATGATGCAAGGCGGTGGCGGAAAAAAAATGATGCAAATGATGAAAGGAATGAAATAATATAAAAGAGAAGCTGTGGCTTCTCTTTTTTTTTACACATAAGTTTAACAATCACTACAACACAACAACACAATGATTTTACTAGACGGTAAAAAAACATCTGCAGATATTAAAGAAGAAATTGCTCTTGATGTATTAGATTTAAAAAATCAAGATAAAAAAACACCTCATTTAGCGGCTATTATTGTTGGTAACGATGGCGCTAGTTTAACCTACGTTAACGCAAAGGTAAAAGCATGCGACCGTGTAGGTTTTGAATCTTCCTTAATTAGACTTTCTGAAGAAACAACCGAAGAAGAATTACTTAATGAAATTGCCATTTTAAATATCGATAATGATATTGATGGTTTTATTGTACAGTTACCACTACCCGATCATATTGATGAACAAAAAGTATTAATGGCTATAAATCCGGATAAAGATGTAGACGGATTTCACCCAACAAATGTTGGTAAAATGGCATTAAACTTACCTACGTTTATTTCTGCTACGCCGTTTGGAATCTTAGAATTGTTAGATCGTTATAATGTTGAAACTAGCGGAAAGAATGTCGTCGTTATTGGTCGTAGTCATATTGTAGGTAGCCCAATGAGTATTTTATTGGCTCAGAAAAGAAAAATAGGTAACGCAACTGTTACTTTAACACATAGTAGAACAAAAAACTTAAAAGAAATTACTTTACAAGCTGATATTATTATTGCTGCTTTAGGTATTCCTGAATTTTTAAAGGCCAACATGGTTAAAGATAATGTTACTGTTATTGATGTTGGAATTACACGTGTTGCCGACTCTTCTAAAAAACGAGGTTTTCGTTTAGTTGGTGATGTTGCTTTTAATGAAGTATCAGAAAAATCAGCATTTATAACACCTGTTCCAGGTGGCGTAGGTCCGATGACTATAGCCATGTTACTAAAAAACACATTACTCGCTTGTAAAAGAAGAGAATTAAACTAATACTTTACTTTTTTGGTTTAGTACAAGATATTTTCCAAAACGGGAACACTACTGTTTCCGTTTTATCTACCCACTCACCTATCCATTTATAACCTTTTTTATCGATATCATAAAAAGTTAATCTAGAGAAACCAGCGGTTCCGTTTGGCGCTTTCTGATCTAAATAAAGCACAATTTTACCTTCTTTAGTTTTGTTTCCTTTCCAAGCTCTCAGTTTTGGTGTAGCTGCTTTAGAACTGTAATAATGCACATACCAATTTAAACTGTCTTTATTATATTGGCGAATGCTTCCTGAGTGATTACCGTCTTCTTTTAAAGTTAAATCTTGCACAGCAGTTCCGTTCATTATATACTTCCACTCCCATGTCATTTTTACAGGTTTGGCCCAAGTTCCATCAGGTTTTTTATTTTCAGAAATACAATCACATTTACCAATTAAATCTTTATAGTCTTTTACTTGTTTTGGTGCTTTCGGATTGTATTTTCCAAACGGGTTCTCTTTATTTACATCATACTTAAATTGAGAAAAAATTGATACAGAAATAAAAAGAACAAATATGTGTAAAGTAGTTTTCATAAATTAATGAGTTTACTCATTTTATACTAAAATATTTATTGTCATGAGAACCTGCAACAAGTTTAGGTTGACGTCAAATTTTGATATACAATCTTAAAAATACGAACTTATTTCTTTATTTGTTGACAATTCAACAGGCGTATTATCTTTTTGAAATAAACGAGCAGGTAAACTTCCTCGTAAAACTATTGAATCTCCGTTTACCTCTAACCAACTTCCTTCTCGTAAGCCTAAAACTGAAGTCGTATTAAATACATGATACTCTTTTATTCTAGTTTCACGGGTTTCACCCATATGCGTAGAACCTTCAATAGGGTCTAAATAATGTGCATTTATGTTAAACGGAATAAATTCTAACGTTTTAAAACTTGGCGGATATACAATTGGCATATCGTTGGTATTCATCATCGTTACTCCGCAAATATTACTTCCGGCACTGGTTCCTAAATAAGGTACTCCGTTCTCTACAACCTCTTTTAAAGCGATTATTACATCGTTTTTATACAGTTGATTTACCAGTTCAAATGTATTTCCTCCACCTGTAAAAATTCCTTCCGCTTGTTTTAATGCTTCCTTCGGATTTTCAAACTCATGAATACCTATTACTTTTTTATCTATCGTAGCAAAAGCTTTTTTAGCAATAGCGGTATACTCGTCGTAACTTATTCCGCCAGGCCTTGCATAAGGAATAAATAAAATAGTATTCGCTTTTTTAAAGAAAGTAGTAAGCGTTGGTAATATATATTCTAAATATCCACTGCCGTGAATCGTTGATGTACTAGCTATAATAAGTTTTTTCATACATCAAATTAACAAAAATTTACCATCCTTTTAAAACATTTTTAAGACAAGTAGGTAGTTTCTTTGTAAAATGAGAAAGTTTTTATTTTTTATATGCTGTTTAACATCACTAATTATCGTTGCTCAAAACAATGCTAAAATTGTTTCCGGAACCATTTATTTAGATAGTTTAGCTTTGGAAGACGTACATATTATCAATCCTAAATTAGATATCGGTTCGGTTTCTGATAAAAAAGGTCGTTTTGAAATTCTTGCTGCAAAAGGTGATGTTTTAATAATTTCTCACGTAAAGTTCGAATACAAAGAACATGTTATTACAGAGGATGATTTAAGATCTAAACAGATTAATATTCATTTAGATAGTAAAACTTATATGTTAGATGAAATTGTTCTTAAAAAAAAGAGAGGTATTTTTGAAGTTGACAAAGACATACTAATATACAAAGGCCCGATTGTTAATGCCCAAACATTAAAATTACCGTACGCTAAAAATCAACAGATTAATGATGAAAAAACGGTAGCTATTAACTCAGGTTTATCTGTTAGTTTAGGTGGGCTAATAAATGCTTTAAACGGGAATACAAAACAAAAAAAGGTTTTAAAAAAATTAAAGATAGAAGATAAAAATATACTTAAAATAAGAAAGCACTTTACCGATGGCTTCTTTATTCATCAGCTGAAAATAACAAAAGAAAACATCAATACTTTTTTAGAATTTTGTATCTCAAAAGGTATTATCAATTTATATAGAAAAGATAAATTTTTAGAACTTACCACTATTTTATTGGATAACAGTAAAAACTCTCCGTATCTTTTATATGAAGAAAACACTCGGATTACTCAAAAATAAATCTATGAAAAAACAACTACTCCTACTTTTATTTTTTTTAACCGTTTCTTTTAAAATCTTTGCACAAGAAAATCGAAAATTTTTATATGCTACAATAAAAGATAAAATCGGAGCAGTTTCTAACGCACATATAATTAATCTTAAAACAAACCAAGGAACTTATACTAATGAAGAAGGTGAGTTTAGAATCTTAGCAAAAGTTAATGATTCCTTACAAATATCGTTTGTTGGCTATAAAACAACCTTTTTTAAGGTGAAAATTAAGAATTTCGGCTTACTTAAGAATGAAATTATTTTAGAAAAAGAGGCTCTTGAGCTTGATGAAATTATATTAAAAAAACATGATTTAATAGGCTCATTAGATGTTGATGCAAAAAAAACACCTAAAGATATTGGAAAAGACAAATCTAAAAGTGCTTTAGATTTTTCGATGATAGATTTTGAAAAAGTGGTTAGTACTACTGTTGATGCTATAGATCGCTCTAAAGCGCCAAACATGCAAAAACAAACGGATCCTACAGCTAAATTTGCTGGTGTAGGTGGTGGTTTTAATTCTGGTCCCGATAAATATGCTGCAGAAAAAAGAAGAGTTCGAAAAGAAATTAAATATAAAGAGAATTTTCCTAACATGTTAATTTCTCAGTTTGGTGAAAAATTCTTTTTTGGTGAATTAAAAATTCCAAAAGAAAAATATTACCATTTTTTAGCTTACTGTAATTCCTTAAATATAGAAGGACTATATAAAGATGGTAAAGTCTTAGAAATGTTAAAAATATTGCAACAAGAAAGTAAAAGTTATTTAAAAATTATAAATTCACCCGAATGAATAAACGGTTAATCTTTCTTATTATATTAATTTCTTTTTTAAAAACACAATCTCAGGAAAATCGAAAATTCTTGTATGCTGATGTAAAAGATAAGATTGGCGGTGTTTATAACGCGCATGTTGTTAACTTACATACTAAACAAGGAACTTTTACCAATGAAAATGGCGAGTTTAGAGTTTTAGCAAAAGTAAACGATTCTTTGCAAATATCTTTCATGGGTTATAAAACAGCTGTTTTTGTTGTGAAAATTAAGTATTTCGGAATACAAAAAAACAGCTTTGAATTAGAAAAAACATTGTATGAGTTAGATGAAATAGCCTTAAAAAAAAATAATCTTTTGGGCTACTTATCTTCGGATAGCAAAAACATAAAAATCAAGAAAGAAATAAATGCAGAAACATTAAAACTTCCTTATGCCGGATCTCGAATAATAACGCCTGCTGAAAGGAAACTTCATACTGCAATGGGTGGAAGTCATCCGATAGGCTTAACTTCTGTTTCTTTAGATTATATTCTTAACAGTATTTCCGGAAGGATAACTAAACTCCGAAAACTAAAATCTATTGAAACTTTAGAGGTAAAAGTAAAAAATTTAAAAAACACGTATTCTAAACATATTGTAAAGGAGTATAATATCAAAGAATCAGACGTTTATAAGTTTATTTATTTTTGTACTGCGGATGAAGATTTTAATCAGACTTACAATTCCGGGGACATAAATATGATTCTGTTTTTAAAAAAGAAATCCGAAGCCTTTAAAAAACTACATTCAAACGATTATAATTAGTAATTTGGCGCAATAATTGGTCTATAAAAAGTTATGAAAAAAATATTTATACTATTATTTATCCTTCCACTATTCTCTTTTAGTGTTCACAAATACTATATTTCTTTAACAGAAATAGAATACAAAGAAAAAACACAATCTGTTCAAATGATTATGAATGTTTTTATTGATGATATAGAAAATGCCATTAATAAAGACTATAACGTAGATTTACAACTAACTACAAAAGATGAGCTAAAAAAAGTAGATGAACTTTTCTTTAACTATTTACAAAAACATTTTAAAGTTAAAATAAACGATGCCAATGTAACCTATCGTTTTATTGGTAAAGAATACGATGGTGATATTGTTTATTTCTATTTAGAGATTGAAAACATTACCAATATAAAAACCATCGAAATACAAAACGATGTATTAATAAATCATTTTCCTGAGCAACAAAACTTAATTAAAACGTCGATAAAAAAGGCGCGAAAGAGTCTATTTTTAGACAAAAAAAATGATAAAGGTTTGTTAAAATTTTAACATTATTTAACAATACCAGTTACTAATTCTTATTTTTAAAAACTATTAAATAATTTACACAGAATGAAAAAAAATATTTTATTTGTTTTCTCTATTTTTTTTGTTGCAGTTACTGCTTTTGCTCAGCAAATTACTAAAGAAGGACATACGAATCAAAACAAATTCAGACAATTAAAACAAGAATTACCAACACCAAATAGCCAACATACAGCCTCTGGAGCTCCTGGTATAAAATATACACAACAAAAAGTTGATTATACAATGGATATCGTTTTAAATGACGATAAACAAAGTATTACCGGTAATGAAACTATTACGTACCATAATAATTCTACAGATGAATTAACTTATTTATGGGTACAGTTAGATCAAAATATGCGTGCGGCAGATTCTAAAACTCCAGATGTAAGTACAGGTAAAATCAGAACAAAACTAAGTAAAAGTAGATTTGAAAGAACTTATCCTGAAAAAGCTTTTGATGGTGGATTTAAAATTACAAGCGTTACCAATGCAGACGGAACAAAATTATCGCACACCATTAACCAAACAATGATGCGTATTAATTTAGCCCACCCATTAGCTTCTGGCGATACATTTAAGTTTAATATTAATTGGTGGTACAACATCAATAACCACAGAACTCAAGGTGGTAGATCTGGTTACGAACATTTTCCTGAAGATAATAACAATAATTATGTAATTGCCCAATTTTACCCAAGATTATGTGTGTATGATAATGTTGAAGGTTGGCAAAATGATCAGTTTTGGGGAAGAAGTGAATTTGCTTTAGAATTTGGTGACTTTAATGTAAATATTACTGTTCCTGCAGATCATATGTTAGGTGCAACTGGTGTTTTACTTAACAAGAAAGATGTTTTTTCTAAAACTGAATTAAAGAGAATAGAAACCGCTAGAAAAACTTTCGACAAACCTGTTATTATTAGAACTCAGAAAGAAGCTGAAAAAATTGAGCAAGGACGTTCTAAAAAAACAAAAACTTGGAAATTTAAAGCTACCAATGTAAGAGATTATGCTTTTGCAACTTCAAGAAAATTTATTTTCGATGCAATGGCTGTTGATATTAATGGTAAAACAGTAATGGCTGAATCTTTATACTCTAAAGAAGCAAATCCGTTATACGGAGATCATTCTACAAGAGCTGTAGCACAAACGTTAAAAACATATTCGAGATATACATTTGATTATCCGTATCACAAGGCAATTTCTGTTGACGGACAAATGGGAATGGAATATCCGCAGATTTGTTTCAATCCAGGAAGACCAGATCTTGCTGATGGAGGTTATTCAGATAGAGTAAAATATAGAATGGTAAAAGTTACAATTCATGAGGTTGGACATAACTTTTTCCCGATGATTGTAAATTCTGATGAACGCCAATGGACATGGATGGATGAGGGTTTAAACTCTTACATGGAAATGTTAGCTGAATTAGATTACGACAAAGACTTTCCTATAACAAGAGGATATCCGAAGAATATTGTAAAATATATGAGCGGAGATCAAGCCAGAATTGCACCAATTATGTCTAAAGGAGATAATGTATATAGTTTTGGTAACAACGCTTACGGTAAACCTGCAACTGCCTTATGGATTTTAAGAGAAACCATTATGGGAAAAGAATTATTTGACCATGCGTTTGCAACCTATTCTAAAAGATGGAAATTTAAACACCCTACTCCTGCTGATTTCTTTAGATCTATGGAAGATGCTTCGGCAATGGATTTAGATTGGTTTTGGAGAGGATGGTTTTACTCAACCGATGTTACTGATATTGGTGTAAAAGAAGTAAAGAAATTTTATACAACTACAAATGAAGATGATTCTGTTAATTTTACAGAAGACACTTCTAATGGTTTAGGTTTTACTAAAAAACAAAGTAAATATCATTATGAAATTACTTATAACAAACCAGGTGGTTTAGTAATGCCTATTATTGTTGAGTTTACTTATAAAGACGGAACAAAAGAAAAGAAAACATATCCTGCACAAATTTGGAGGTACAATGATAAGGAAGTTACAAAAGTATTTTCTTCATCAAAAGAAGTACAAAATATTACAATCGATCCTGATTTAGAAACTGCAGATGTAGATACATCTAACAATAGTTGGCCTAAAAAAACAACAACTAAATTCGATAAATTTAAGAATAAAGTTAAAGGTTAAAATAAACATATTTAAAGTTAAAAGTGGTACAAGATAATTGTACCGCTTTTTTTTGCACCTAAATTGTATAAAGGTTTGTTAAAATTTTAACAAACACCGTTTTCTACTTCTCAAAATTTAGTAACTTCCCGCATATTTTAACTAAATCAAACAAAAAATGAAAAAATACGCTACGCTATTACTTTCAGCCCTTTTTGTTTCTGCATCAATATTTGCACAAGAAACACCCAAAAAAGAGCCTCAAAAAGGTCATACCGATCAAAACAAATTCCGTCAACTAAAAGACGTATTAGCAACTCCAAACGACCAAAGAACTGCTTCTGGAGCTCCTGGACACCAATACACACAACAAAAAGTTGATTATGTAATGGACATTCGTTTAGACGAGCAAAATAATAGAATTTATGGTAATGAAACCATTACATATCATAACAATTCTAAAGATGCTTTAGAATATTTATGGGTTCAGTTAGATCAAAATATGCGTGCACCAGACTCTAAAACTCCGTTAGCACAATCTAAAGGAGCTAGTGGTTTTCAAACACCAAAGCAGTTTGTAAGCAGTAATATGGATGAAGCTAAAGATTTTGGTTACAAAATTGAAGCTGTTAAGTATGAAGACGGTAGAGATTTACCTCATACAATTAATCGTACTATGATGCGTATTAATTTACCAACGCCTTTGGCTTCTGGTGAAGTATTTAAATTTAAAATTAAGTGGAACTATTTAATCAACGATATTAATGCAGACGGAGGTCGTTCTGGATTAGAAACATTTCCTGATGGAAATAAAAACTATACAATAGCACAGTTTTTTCCACGTTTAGCAGTTTATGATAACGTAGAAGGATGGCAGAACATGCAGTTTTGGGGTCGTTCTGAATTTGCTTTAGAATTTGGAGATTACGATGTTAAAATTACAGTTCCTGCAGATCATATTATGGAAGCTACTGGTGAGTTACAAAACGAAAAAGATGTTTTAACTAAAGAACAACGTAACCGTTTAGAAAAAGCTAGAAAATCGTTTGCAAACCCTGTAATGATTGTTACACAAGCTGAAGCTGAAGAAACAGAAAAAGGTCGTGCTACAAAAACAAAAACTTGGCACTATAAAGCAAACAGTGTACGTGATTATGCTTTTGCTTCTTCAAGAAAATATATTTGGGACGCTATGGCAACAAATATTAATGGTAAAACAGTTATGGCTACTTCTTTATATCCTAAAGAAGGAAATCCTTTATGGGAAGAGCACTCTACAAGAGCCGTTGCTACAACACTTATCGAATATTCTAAATTAACATTCGATTACCCTTATTCTAAAGCTGTTTCTGTACACTCAGAAAGACAAGGTATGGAATATCCTATGATTTGTTTCAACTTTGGTAGACCAAATCCTGATGGAACTTATTCTGACAGAACTAAAAAAGGAATGATTGGTGTTATTGTTCATGAAGTTGGACATAACTTTTTTCCAATGATTGTAAATTCTGACGAACGTCAGTGGACTTGGATGGATGAAGGTTTAAATTCTTTTGTTGAAATTTTAGCTGAAGACGTATATGATCCAGTATTATTTGCTTCAAACCCAGCAAAAGATATTACAAGATATATGGGCGGAGATCAAAGTAATATCTCTCCTATTATGTCTCAAGGAGATTATGTAAAACAATTCGGACCAAATGCATACTCTAAGCCAGCTGCTGGTTTATATATGTTACGTAAAACTATTATGGGACCAGAATTATTTGACTACGCTTTTAGAACTTACTCTAAAAGATGGATGTTTAAACACCCAACTCCTGCTGATTTCTTTAGAACAATGGAAGATGCATCTGGAATGGATTTAGACTGGTTCTGGAGAGGATGGTTTTATACAACTGACTATACTGATATAGGAATTAAAGAAGTTAAGCCAATGTATTTAACTGATAAGCCAAATGAAAGAACAGCTGGTTTAATTAAAAAATACCCACAGTATTTTAACAACTTAGGGGAATTAATGTTTTTAACAACTAATAAAGAAGATGCTAATTCTTCAGTTTTAGAAAAGCATTTAAATACTTTATCTAGCGATGAAAAAGCTAAGTTAAAAGAAGTTCCTAAGTTTATGTATCAAGTGGAATTTGAAAAGCCAGGAGGTTTAGCAATGCCAATTATAGTTGAATTAACATATGCTGATGGAACTAAAAAGCGTGAAACTTTTCCTGCACAAATTTGGATGAACGATGATGCAAAAGTATACCGAGTATTTTCTTCTGCTAAAGAAGTTACAAATATTACTGTAGACCCTGATTTTGAAACTGCAGATGTTGATACATCTAACAATAGCTGGCCAAAGAAAACAGCTAACAAGTTTGATAAATTTAAAAATAAAGTAAAAAAATAACATTTACTTTCGTTTATATACACAAAAAACCCGCTATAATAGCGGGTTTTTTATTTACATTTAATATTTATTATTTTTTAAATAACTTGTTAATTTCATCTAATGTTAACAATCTAGATTCTGTTAAAACATCTGGCTCTCTACTAACATACTGTTCAATTTGTAGCTTAATTACACCTTCATGTCGTTCGTACTTTAAGTAAACAACATCACCATTTGCTTTTATTTGGTATTTACTTCCTGCTGCTTCTTCAAAACCTCTAACCATTATTGCGTGTAATTTATCAGCATCATTATCTACATTCTTAAACGTAAATGAAACATACTCGTTTATAGGATTATTTATATTTTTATAAAATAAATTATATGCTTCGTCTCCTAACTTCTCTAAGTAAACAAATTCTACCCTACCTACAATTTCAACTCTTGCGGTTTCAATAAATTCAATTTGAGAATACGATGCAACAGAAACAAAGAATGTTGCTAAAAAAAATAGTTTTTTCATAAATATTAGAGTTTAAAGTTTGATATAAATATATTTGATTATAATTAAACAAAATAACGTTTTATTAAATAAAAAATTATATTCTTCTTTTTAAATATTGTCTTTCTTCAAAAAAGAGAAACCTAAATACATTTTTAACATGACTATTAAAATGAAAATATTTGCCTTTGTTACTATACTTTTATGTATTGCTTCTTGTAAAAAACATAGCAACTTATTAGAATTAACAACTTATAGAGCGAGCTTAAAAACACAAGATAATCAAGAAATACCGTTTACATTTAAAGTTAAATCTAGTAATTTAATTGAAATATCTAATGCTGATGAAGTTATTATTGTAGATGAAATCACATATAAAAATGATTCTATTTATATACAAACTCCCGTTTTTGAAGGTTATATTGTCGCCAAAATTTCTGATGATAAGTCATTAAAAGGTTATTTTGTTAAACCTTCTTTAAACAGATCTGTTTTACTCAAAGCTACAACACAAAATACATCAAGATTTAAAACAACGAAAAAACCATTATATAATATTACAGGAAACTGGCAAACAATTTTTAGTCCTAATAAAAAAGAAGACCGTTATATTGCAAAAGGTATATTTACTCAAAGTAAAAATAAAGTAGTTGGTACTTTTAGAACAACTACTGGTGATTATCGTTATTTAGAGGGGGTCGTAGATGGAGACTCCTTAAAATTATCTACTTTTGATGGTGCACATGCTTTCTTATTTACCGCCAAAGTAACTGACTCAACACTAACAGGTAATTTCTACTCTGGTAATCATTGGAAAGAACCATTTACAGCAAAATTAAATGCAAATTATGAATTACCAAGTGAGAATACGCTTACCACTTTAAACAAAGATTACGATGGTTTCAATTTTTCTTTCCCTGATGAATCTGGTAAATTGGTTTCTTATTCTGATGAGCTTTTTAAAAACAAGGTTACTGTAGTACAAATTATGGGTACCTGGTGTCCTAACTGTTTAGATGAAACTAAGTATTATGTAGATTATTTAAAAAAGAATTCAACCAAAAATGTTCAGTTTGTAGCACTCGCCTTCGAAATAGATAAAACTCCTGAAAAAGCTTTCGAAAAGATTAATCGATTAAAAAAACGATTAAAAATAACCTACCCTATTTTATTAGCCCAATACAAAGGTGTTAATAAAAAAGTAGCTGCTGAAAAATTGCCAATGTTAAACCATATACTTTCCTACCCAACAACTGTTTTTATTGATAAAAAAGGTAAAGTAAGTAAAATACATACAGGTTTTAACGGACCAGCTACCGGACAAAAATACATTGATTTTAAAAATGAATTTAAGAGCTTTATAGACACTTTAGTAAAAGAATAAAATTTATTTTTATCTCCAAAAAATAAGAGGCCTTAACTAATATTACTCCAAAGTCCGTTTTTTTTCTGTATTTGACTATATACTTTTAATAAACTAGCATTTTTAGGCTTAGAGATAGTTGCATCTTCCTCTAAAACACGACTAGCTGTTTGTCGTGCTTTGTGCAAAATAGCGCCGTCTTTTACAACGTCTGCAATTTTAAGGTTTAAGACGCCACTTTGTTGCGTACCCATAATATTGCCAGGACCACGGAGTTTTAAATCTACCTCTGCAATTTTAAACCCATCAGTAGTTTCAACCATAGTTTGCAAACGAGTTTTACTATCAGAAGATAATTTAAAACTCGATAATAAAATACAATAACTTTGTTCTGCACCACGCCCTACTCTACCTCGTAACTGGTGTAACTGACTCAACCCAAAACGTTCGGCGCTTTCAATAACCATTACCGATGCATTCGGTACATTTACTCCAACTTCAATTACTGTAGTTGCTACCATTATTTGAGTTTCGCCTTTTACAAAACGATTCATTTCGTATTCTTTATCCGCAGGCTTCATTTGCCCATGCACAATACTAATTTGATATTTTGGAGACGGGAAATCACGAACAATACTCTCGTAACCATCCATTAAATCTTTATAATCCATCGCTTCAGATTCTTGAATTAACGGATACACTACATATGCTTGACGTCCTTTATTTATTTCGTCCTTTAAAAACTTAAAAACACTTAAACGGTTACTGTCATAACGATGTACTGTTTTAATTTCTTTACGACCAGGAGGCAATTCATCAATTACCGAAATATCTAAATCTCCATAAACCGACATTGCCAATGTTCTCGGAATTGGTGTTGCGGTCATTACCAAAACATGCGGTGGCACAGATTTATCAACTCTTACCGAAGGAAGATTTTTTAAACTAGTTTCTAGCTTTGATATAATACTTTCTAAATCTTCTGTAATTTCTTTTTCGCTTAATCGAATAATTTGATACCCAAATTCATTTAAAATTGTGGTTCTTAAGTTAGCAGCTTCTATCTGTTCGGGTGTAACATGGTATTTCCCATCAACCTCTACAATTAACTTCTTCTCTAAACAGATAAAATCGACCATAAACTCATCAATAATATAATATCTTCTGAATTTAAAAGTGTTTTTTTTAGTGCTTAAAACTTCCCATAAAGCTCTTTCTTCTTTGGTTGTTTTATTTTTACGCTTTAACGCAATCTCTTTTAATAATTTATATTCCGAAGGATGTGTTTCTAGATATTTTTCACGAACTGCTTTTCCTTTTTCTTCAGAAATTGCAGTTATCGGGTTTTTCTCCCATAATTTAGAACGTTGTGCTACTCCAAAACGATGTTGTTCATCAATTATTGAAATACCTAAATTCTTAAACTGTACTTTATCTTCTAAAATGGCATGCGTTCCTATTAAAATATGCACAGATCCGTTTTCTAAACCAGTGTGAATTTCACGACGTTTTTTTATTTTACTAGATCCTGTAAGTAATTCAACTTTTATCGTTGTTCCTTCTAATAGCTCTACGATTCCGTGATAATGTTGGGTTGCCAAAATTTCGGTCGGCGCCATTATTGTTGCTTGGTAACCGTTATCAATTGCAATTAACATGGTTAATAAAGCTACAATTGTTTTACCAGAACCAACATCACCTTGCAATAAACGATTCATGTGCGCACCAGAACCAATATCCTTTCTTATCTCTTTTAAAACTCTTTTCTGAGCATTGGTTAATTCAAAAGGTAAATTATTTTTATAAAAATTAGTAAATTCCTCTCCTACTTTCTCAAAAACATAGCCTTTAATTTTTGATTTACGGATGAGTTTTTTTTGCAGTAACTGTAATTGAATAAAAAATAATTCTTCAAATTTTAAGCGATATTGAGCTTTTGCTAATAATTCTTGACTTTTAGGAAAGTGGATATTTAACAAAGAATCTTTTTTTCCTAACAACTGATTTTCATCAATTAAATAGGTTGGTAGCGATTCTTCTATTTGCCCGAATACTTGCTGAAATAAATTCTGAATAAAACCTCTTAAAACTTTATTACTAATTCCTTTATTACTTAATTTTTCTGTGGATGGATATACAGGCTGCATAGACGTTTGCAACTTACTTTTATACTCTTTTACCGTTTCCATTTCTGGATGCGGCATGTTTGCAACATTATTATACCAATTTAATTTTCCGTAAATTACATACGGAACATCCGTTTTTAAACTATCCTTTATCCATTTTGCGCCTTTAAACCAAACTAAATCTATCGAACCCGTAGCGTCAGAAAATGTTGCCACTAACCTACTTCCTCTTTTTTGCTTAACTTCTTTAACACTCGTAATCTTACCAACCACCTGAACCTCAGCAGTATTTTGCGACAATTCTTTTATAGTATAAAACTGAGTTTTATCAATATAGCGAAACGGAAAAAGGTACAGTAAGTCATTGCACGTTCTTACACCTAACTCGGTATACAACAATTCTGCTCGGGCTACACTAACGCCTTTTATGTATGTTACAGGATGATTTAAATTCATTAAATACGAAAATACAAAAAGACATTAAAATCAACTATCTTTGCACTCTTAAATTCACCAAATGAGATTACATAGAAATTTAGTTTACGCAGTGATTGATAGTTTACGTGACGTTTTTAACGACGACGTATACGCAGACAAAGCTGTTGAAAAGGCATTGAAAAGAGATAAAAGATGGGGAGCACGTGATAGAAAATTTGTTGCTGAAACTATTTACGATATCGTACGTTGGAAACGTTTATACGGTGAAATTGCCGATGTAAAAACTCCGTATTCTAGACCCGATTTATGGCGTTTACTAGTAGTTTGGTGTGTGTTAAGAGGTATTAAATTACCAGATTGGAATCAGATTGAAGAAACTCCAACAAGAAGAATTAAAGGTAAGTTTGATGAGCTTTCACAAACTAGAAAATACAGAGAATCTATTCCTGATTGGATAGATGAATTAGGTGTTAAAGAATTAGGTGAAGATATTTGGACAAAAGAAATTGCAGCTTTAAATAAACGAGCTGATGTTATTTTACGTACAAATACTTTAAATGTAACTAAAGAACACTTACAAAACGATTTAAAACAAGAAGGTATTGAAACCGAATTTATTGATGGTTGTGATGATGCTTTACGTTTAGTAGAACGTGCCAATGTTTTTAAAACAGAAGCTTTTCATAAAGGTTTCTTTGAAGTACAAGATGCTTCGTCTCAATTAGTAGCGGCTTATTTAGATGTTGAACCAGGTATGAAAGTAATTGATACTTGTGCTGGTGCCGGTGGTAAAACATTACATTTAGCTGCTTTAATGAAAAACAAAGGGCAAATTGTTGCCATGGATATTTACGAAAGTAAATTGAAAAAATTAAAAGTTAGAGCGCGTAGAAATGGTATTAGTAATATCGATTTAAAAGTAATTGATTCTACCAAAGTAATTAAAAAACTATATGGTAAAGCTGATAGAGTTTTAATTGATGCTCCTTGTTCTGGTTTAGGTGTATTGCGTAGAAACCCTGATAGTAAATGGAAACTACAACCTGAATTTATAGATAACATTAAAGAGATTCAGCAAGATGTTTTACAACGATATTCTAGAATGGTAAAACCAGGTGGTAAATTAGTGTACGCTACTTGTTCTGTATTACCTTCTGAAAATCAAGATCAAGTAAAAATATTTTTAGCTTCTGAAGATGGTAAAGATTTTTCACTTGTAAAAGACAATAAGGTATTGGCTCATAAATTTGGTTTCGACGGATTTTACATGGCTCAATTAGTTAGAAAATAATATTTCAGCATCATTTCTATTTTAGAATGATATTTTTCATAAAATTCAAAAGGCTCGTGATTTTTAAATCACGAGCCTTTTTCAATCAACTATTAAAAACTAACGTAATACAAAACGAATAGTTATGTAATTACACTTATATGACGATACAGTTCTTACATCGTTACACAGAAACCTTACTTTAACACTTTTTTAAGATTACTTGTTTTAGCTTAAAACAACACTCGCCACTTTTATAAATTTTCATATATAATCGTTTATACTTATTTTAGAGGCAACTAACTAAAATTTTAAACTTATGACAAATTCAAAGAAACCAAATACCTTGTTTTGGGTTATTGGTGTAATTTCATTATTATGGAATGCAATGGGTGTTAATCAATACCTACAGCAAGCTTATAACACTACTACTTTTAAAGCAATGTATCCTGATGAAAAAGTATTAGAAATGGCGCAAAACACTCCGTCTTGGGTTATGGCCGCTTTTGCCATTGCTGTTTTTGGAGGTTTTCTTGGAAGTGTATTTTTATTACTACGTAAAAAAATAGCAAAACCTATATTCTTAATTTCTCTAATAGCTATTGTTATACAAATGACATACAACGTGTTTATAAGTGGAGCTATAGAGGTATATGGTGCTGGAGTTTTAATAATGCCTTTTATGGTTATCGGATTTGCCTTTTTTATACTATGGCATACTAAAAAGTGTGAAAGCAACGGCTGGCTATCTTAGTATTTAAAATAATAAAGCTGTCTTTTTAGACAGCTTTATTATTCTATTAAGACAAAAATAAATTCAGCCACACAAGCTGGTTTTTCTTGCCCTTTTATTTCTATCAAGCAATTGAACGTTAATTTTTTTCCGTTAGTAAAATCTTCAATTTGTTTTAAAGCACTTATCAATCGTAATTGACTATTTACTGGGACTGAATTTGGAAAACGGACTTTATTTAATCCATAATTCAAGCCCATTTTAACACTTTTAATTACTATTAAATCTGATATTAACTCTGACAACATGGCAACAGACATAAATCCGTGAGCTATCGTAGATCCTGTAGGAGAGTGTTTAGCTGCTTTTTCTTCATCAACATGAATCCATTGTTTATCTAAAGTAGCATTGGCAAAATCATTAATCATTTGTTGAGTAACTGTAAACCAAGTTCCTTCTGGCAATGTTTTCCCTTCTAAACTATGTAATGCTGCTAAATTTTCAAAAACTAATTTACTCATATCAATACTATTATTTACTTACCATAAACATCATCTTTTACTTTTGGTAACTCTAATTCATATTTTACAGCAATTGTTCTTATAATAAAAATAACAATTGCTGGTATTATAAAATGAAGATCGTCGTTTATTTTAAAGTTTGCCAAAATAAGATATACCACACCGCCTGCTAAGCAAGCGGAAGCATATATTTCTTTTTTAAAGATTAGCGGTACTTTTCGGGTAAGTACATCTCTTATTACTCCACCAAAAACGGCAGAAACCATTCCCATAACCAATGCAATAAACGGGTGTAAATCGTATGCTAATCCTTTCTCTAATCCTAATAATGTGAATACACTTATACCAATAGTATCAAATAGAAACATGGTTTTTCTTAGCGGCGCAATTTTACTTCTAAAAAGAAATGTAACAGCTACAGCTATTAAAATCGTCCAGATATAATTAATATCACCAATCCAATTTATTGGATGTGCATTAATTAAAACATCTCGCATCATACCACCACCTACTGCGGTAACAAAAGCAATAATAATAACTCCGAATAAATCAAAGTTTTTTTTCATTGCCACTAGTGAGCCACTTATGGCAAATGCAAATGTACCTGCAATGTCAAGAGCATAAATAATATCCACTTATATCTTTATTTCAGAAATTCGTATTTGTAAAGTTCTTTCTACCTCTTTTATATTATTTCTTTCATTGTTAAGAATCAATACTAAAGAAACTCCTTTTTTACCTGCTCTTGCAGTTCTACCACTTCTGTGTGTGTAATATTCAATTTGTTCTGGTAATTGATGATGTACAACAAAACCTAAATTATGTACATCAATTCCTCTTGCGGCAACATCTGTTGATACTAAAATTTGAAGACTTTCATTTTTAAAAGCACGCATTACTTTTTCACGATCTCTTTGCTGCATATCACCTTCTAAAGCCTCTACAGAAAAACCTTCTTCTTTTAACTCTTTCGTTAATTTTTGAGCTCCTGCTTTTGTTCTAGCAAAAATAATTCCTCTTTCAGCATTTCTTTTTTCTAAAAACTTAACAATTACATCTACTTTTTCTGGAATTGTAGTTTGCACAAACTGATGCGTTATGTTTGCGTTTACCAATGAGTTTTTATTCACT
Organism: Tenacibaculum sp. M1.3A; assembly: GCF_057732375.1. NCBI lineage: Bacteria > Pseudomonadati > Bacteroidota > Flavobacteriia > Flavobacteriales > Flavobacteriaceae > Tenacibaculum > Tenacibaculum sp. M1.3A. Next base: position 465,942 of record NZ_JBYJEF010000001.1, read on the forward strand.
TCAACCTGTTTTGCTGAAGCATCCATATATTTTTTAATAATATTTCTTATTTCATCTGGCATTGTTGCCGAGAACAACCATGTTTTTCTTGTGCCTGAAGTATATTTTAAAATACGGTTTATATCTAATTTAAACCCCATACTTAACATTTCATCAGCTTCATCAAGCACCAAGGTGTTAATGTCTTTTAAATCAACTTCACCTCTTTCTATCAAATCAATTAAACGACCTGGAGTTGCGACTACTACATGTGTAGTTCTTTTTAGATTATTAATTTGACGGTCAATTTTTTCTCCACCATAAACAGCTTCTATAAAAATCTTATCATCTACATATTTTGTAAACTTAAATAATTGTTTTTTTATTTGTTGCACCAACTCTCTTGTAGGCGATAATATTAGCGCCTGAATTGTGTCTTTTGATGTATCTATCTTATGTAAAGCAGGCAAACCATAGGCAGCAGTTTTACCCGTACCTGTTTGTGCCAACCCAATAAAATCAGCATCGTTTTGTAATAAATAAGGTATTGTTTGTTCTTGTACTTCAGTAGGTGTTGTTATTCCTAACTCCTTTAATCCCTGAACATATTCTTTTCGTATTCCTAATGCTGTAAATGTTGTCATTCTCTTTATTTATAAATGCAAAGATATTGCTTTATTTTTTCCCTAAAAGTAAGTTTGTTATTTCTTTAGTAACTCTTTTGGGCTTTTGTGTTTTTGCGTCTAAAAGACAAAATGTAGTTTGCGACTTCACTAAAAGAGTTGCTCCTCTTCGTATTTCGAAATGGCGAACAGATTTTATTCCTGCTGTTTCACCAACCCACGTTTTAACGGTAATTTCATCTCCTAAAGCACCTTGCTGTTTGTAATCTATTTCATGGCGAATTACAAACCAAACATAATCTGGTTTTGGTGCATCTTTTATTAACAGCGACCAATGATCTGCAGATACTTCCTGCATCCATTTTACATATACCACATTATTAACATGGTTGTACTCATCTATTTCATTTGCAGTAGCAATGTATTTTTTTTCATGAAAATTCATTTCACAAAACTACGCCAATGATGTTAATTATTACTTAAATATACCCTCGATTTTATATCTATATCATTTTATTGCTGATCTTCGAAGATTGAAAACTAAGTATGAATAAAACTACAAGTAACTTTGGTACCGAAAAGATTAGTAAACTTCTTTTAAAACAAGCAATACCTGCTTCTATAGGAATTTTAGTAATGTCGTTAAATATGATTGTCGATACTATTTTTGTGGGTCGTTGGATTAGTGTAATGGCAATTGCTGCCATTACCGTTGTTTTGCCGATCGCTTTTTTAATTTCATCTATCGGAATGGGAATTGGTATTGGTGGTAGTTCTATTATTTCAAGAGCTTTAGGTAAAGGTGATACCTCTAAAGCTTTTAAAGTATTCGGAAATCAAATTAGTTTAACTGTTTTCTTATCTGTATTATTTGTAGCTATAGGTATCTTTTTTGGTTTTCCGCTTTTACAATTGTTTGGTGCTAAAGGAGAAATATTAACTCCTGCTACCGATTATTTTAATGTAATTCTTTGGGGAGTTCCTTTTTTAGCTTTTGCTATGATGGGAAATCCCGTGGTAAGAGCCGTTGGAAAACCTAATTATGCCATGCTTACCTTAATTTTTCCTGCCATTATAAACATTCTTTTAGATATTGTTTTTATAAAGTTTATGGATATGGGAATGTATGGTGCCGGATTAGCAACTTCTTTCTCTTATGCAGTAAGTGGTTTATTTATATTATGGTTTTTCTTATCTAAAAACACCGAATTAAAAATTATTCCGAAGTATTTTAGTATTGATTTTTCAATTTTAAAAGAAATTATTGCTTTAGGTGGAATTACCATTATCAGGCAAGGAACCATTAGTCTTTTAATAATTATTTTAAATTATACGTTATTTAAATATGGCGGAGAAATATCAATTGCAGTATACGGAATTATAAACCGCGTAATGCTATTTTCTCTCTTTCCTGTATTAGGTATAACACAAGGTTTTTTACCTATTGCAGGTTTTAATTATGGTGCTAACAATGCCGTAAGGGTTAAAGAATCTATAAAAATTGCGATAACTTTTGGTACAGCAATAGCTACACTTATTTTTATATTAATAATGGTTTTTCCTACTGAACTCGTAAGCCTTTTTACTGATGATGTTGATCTGATTAACCTTACTTCTAGTGCTTTAATTATAACATTTTTAGCTACGCCAGTCATTACAATACAATTAATAGGTTCTGCTTATTTTCAAGCAGCCGGAAAAGCTTTGCCTGCTTTATTGTTAACTTTATTAAAGCAAGGGTTTTTCTTAATTCCGTTAGTATATATTTTACCTAAATTTTTTGGCATAAACGGTGTTTGGATGTCTTTTCCTATTGCTGATATATTAGCTACGTTGGTTACTTACTTATATTTAAATAGAGAGATTAAACGAAGTTTAAATTAGGCTTTCCCCATTTAAATTTGTAGTTAACACATCGCTCATTAAGTTAAAAAACGGACGTAAAGCTTTAAAAGATGTATTTACTTCTGATAAAAAATCTTTAGATAGTACTTCTTGATCTGTAAAATTACGAACTGCAATAAATCCTTTTTTTCGTAGTAAATCGATATCAGGATGGTTCTTATCGAATCCTCTTGGCGCAGATTTTAGTTCAGCCCCATCAAAACTATCTCCAAAATTCTTTACAAATTCTGGATCTTTTAAAATAGTTCTAAAATCAGCAGCATCCATTTCTATTTCTTTCCGAATACGTAATAAATCTTCTTTATTAGGTTCCCAAAATCCGCCTGCTAAAAAACTTTCTCCCGGACGAATGCGTAAGTAATACCCTCCACGTAAATGTTTTCCTTTTCTAGAAAAAGAGCCTGCAAAATGTGGTTTATATGGTGTTTTGTCTTTCGAAAAACGAACATCTCTATAAATTCTGAATAACTTAAATTTATCTATTTCATCGTGTTTTTCTAAATCTTCTCTTATGTGTGCGTAAAAATCTTTTGCATGGTCTTGCACTTCTTTAAAAGCATCTTTTTGTATTGCAAACCAATCGCGATTGTTGTTTTCTTTTAATTCTTTTAAAAATTGAAGCGTTGATTTTTCTAATTGCATAGATGTTGATTTTTTACAGTTTGAAAGGTACAAAAAAACGCTGTAGAAAAAATCGACAGCGTTTATATATTTTATGCTTTTGCGTTAGGGATTGAATGATTTGTTTGAGCTCTTTTTTATTGTCTATTCGAGTGAATTTGCTTTTCGCAAATTATTATCGAGAATACAATAAAAAAAGCGAGTAATGAAAGCCCGCTCGAACGCCCAAACTAGTATTTTAAACGTTAAATCTAAAATTCATAATATCACCGTCTTGCACAACGTATTCTTTACCTTCAATACCTAATTTACCTGCTTCTTTTACTTTTTGCTCACCACCTAAAGTAGTATAATCTTGGTACTTAGTTACTTCGGCACGGATAAATCCTTTTTCGAAATCGGTGTGAATTACTCCGGCTGCTTGTGGTGCAGTATCTCCAATATTAATTGTCCAAGCTCTTACTTCTTTTACACCTACGGTAAAATAAGTTTGTAAGTTTAATAACTTATATGCTGCTCTAATTAAAACAGAAGCTCCTGCTTCTTTTAAGCCCATATCAGCTAAAAACATTTCACGCTCTTCGTAATCGTCTAACTCCGTAATATCGGCTTCTGTACCCACTGCTAAAACAATTACTTCTGCATTTTCATCTTTTACAGCTTCTCTTACTTTGGTTACATAATCGTTACCGTTTACAGCAGCACCTTCATCAACATTACATACATATAACACTGGCTTTGCAGTAATAAATTGTAATGACTGAACAATTTCTTGGTCTTTTTCTGAAAACTCAATAGCTCTTACTGAAACCCCTTCTAATAAAGTTTTTTCAATTCTTAATAAAATTTCTAATTCTATTTGCGCTTCTTTATTACCAGTTTTAGCGGTTCTTTTTACACGCTCTAAACGCTTCTGAACAGTTTCTAAATCTTTTAATTGCAATTCAATATCAATCGTTTCTTTATCTCTAATAGGATCTACAGAAGCGTCAACATGAATTATATTTTCATTATCAAAACAACGTAAAACATGAATAATTGCATCTGTTTCACGAATATTTGCTAAGAATTGATTTCCTAATCCTTCTCCTTTACTTGCTCCTTTTACCAATCCTGCAATATCTACAATCTCTACAGTTGCAGGCACTACTCTTTCTGGATTTACCATACCTTCTAAAACCTGAATTCTAGGATCTGGCACATTTACAACACCTACATTCGGTTCGATAGTACAAAAAGGAAAGTTAGCACTTTGCGCTTTTGCATTAGATAAACAATTAAATAACGTTGATTTTCCTACGTTTGGTAACCCTACAATTCCTGCTTTCATTCTGTTCTTTTATTGAAAATTTTGCGTTTGCAAATATACTATTTTGGTTTTTATTATCAATCATAAATTTTTTCAATAAAAAACATTAAAAATTAAAATAAAAAACTGTAATTAATTGATTTTTACTACATTTAAGAAAATTTAACTAACCTAAATTAAAAATTATGAGAAAAAAAACACTTTTTTTTATTGTATTTATGCTTGCCAGTGTGCACTTTTTAAGTGCTCAAATACAAATTAAAGGAACAATTAAAGACACAGGGAACAGCCCTTTACCTGGTGCTAATATTCTAGAGAAAGGAACTACCAATGGTGGTTCTTCTGATTTAGATGGAAATTTTAGTTTAAGTGTAAATACAAACGCTACACTTATTATTAGTTTCTCTGGTTTTGAAACTCAAGAAATAGCTGTTAATGGAAAAACTAATTTCAATATTGTTCTTAAAGAGGGATTGGAGTTAGACGAAGTAATCATAACAGGTTCTAGGACACCTTCTAGAAGTAACACCACAAGTGCTTTACCTATAGATATTGTTTCCTCTAAAGACTTACAATCTACTGGGCAAACATCTTTCGATAAAGCGCTACAATATAAGATACCTTCATTTAATACAGTACAAACACCGGTTAATGATGCTACTTCTTTACTAGATCCGTATGAAATTAGAAATATGGGACCTAGTAGAACATTAGTTTTAATTAACGGTAAACGTAAAAACTTATCTGCTTTATTATATACACAAACTTCACCAGGGCGTGGAGAAACTGGTGCAGATATTTCAGGTATTCCTACAGACGCTATAAAATCTATTCAAATTTTACGTGATGGAGCTTCTGCTCAATATGGTTCTGATGCTATTGCAGGGGTTATGAATATAATCTTAAAAGATGACTATAAAAATGGTTCTGCCACATTCAGATCAGGTATTACTGGTGAAGGTGATGGAGAAATGTTAGGAGTAAGTGTTAATAACGGTACATCAATTGGGGAAGAAAATGGCTTTATTAATTATACTGTTGATTTTTCTAAGGTAGCTTTAGCTAATAGACCAGGAAAAGTTGATATTACAGGTGAAATGGCCGATTTTGGTGGTTCATTATCTGATGTTCAAGAATTTTTATCAAGAAAACCTGATGCAGGAAACATTAATGGCTCTCCTGAAACTACAGCTGCAAAATTTTTAATTAATGGAAAATATAACTTAACTGAAAAAAGTAGTTTATATTTTGATGCTGCTTATGTTTACAAAAAAGTAAATAGTTTTGCAAATTACAGAACTCCTTTTTGGAGAGCTGTAGATGAGTTTGATTATTTAGCAGATTTTTTTCCGGGTAACAACCCCAACAATGCAGGAGGATATGATGGATATCTACCTACTTTTGAAGGTAATTTAAATGATTACAATGCAACTTTAGGTATTAAATCAGAAAAAAATGGATGGAATACAGATGCCAGTATTACTATTGGTGGTAATGAGCAGACTTATAGCGTAACTAATTCTCATAACAGATCAAATACAAGAGGTGAAAATGAGTATTTAGGTGATTTAAATGGTAATGGAGTAGTTGATGTTACTCCTTATGATATGGATAGTAATGGAACAATAGACATTAATGAAGGTGTTGAATTAATTAGGGGTAATTTGTTATACCAAGGAAATAGCCCTATTGCTTTTAAACCTGGAGGAACAGCATTTAGTCATATTGTAGGAAATATTGATATTTCTAAAATATTATCTGATGAAGTTTCAATCGCTTTTGGATCTGAATTTAGATCTGAAACTTTTGAAGTTATTGAAGGTGATTTAGCCTCTTATGATGGTCTTGGTGCTGATTCATTTGCGGGTAACAGACCTGAAAATTCAGGAAAATTTAATCGATATAATTTAGGAGGATATGCTAGTTTAGATTGGGATGTTAATAAAGATTTTTTAATTAATACAACAGTAAGAGCTGAAAATTATTCAGATTTTGGAAGCGCATTTGTTTGGAAAATTAGTTCTCGTTATAAATTTGCTGAAGATAAGTACAGTTTAAGAGGTTCTGTTTCTACAGGGTTTAGAGCACCTACATTGCACCAAATTTATACACAAAAATCTCAATATTCTTTTGTTCCTGGACAAGCTATTCAAGTTAGTGGTTTAATTAATAATGTATCACCACAAGCAAAACAATTAGGAGTTCCTAAACTTGATGCTGAAAAATCAACAAATGTTACCGTAGGTATTGGTGGTAAACCAACAAGAAATTTAAGTTTTACTTTTGATTACTATAACATAAAAATAAAGGACCGTGTAATTTTAAGTAACGAATTAGCTACTCAATTTGGTACTATTAGTTATTTCTCTAATGCTTTTGATACTGAAACATCTGGTTTAGATGTAGTAGTTGGTTATAAAGGAATTGAATTAGGTAATGGAAAAATTGGTTTAAATTTATCAGGTAATTACACTATTTCTAATGAAAGAACAAGTAGTATACCTACTTTAAACGGAACTGAAATTATTGATGCTACACAAGAAGCCTTATTATTTACTTCTAGGCCAAAAACAAAATGGATTTTAGGAGCTAATTACAACGTAGGTAAATTCGATTTTTCTTTAAATAACACCTATTTTGGTAAAACCACATTTAAACAATCAGGAATGGATTCTAATTTAAGAACAGAATTCACACCTAATGTTGTTACCGATTTAGGTATAAACTATAATGTAGATAATCACTGGACAGTTGCCTTAAACGTAAACAACTTATTAAACGTTTTACCTGAATGGAACTTTAAAGCAGAAAATGCAGATGGTAAAGCTCTTTTAGCTGATCCTACTCGAGTAAAAGTTCAGTCTAACTTAATTACTTTTAACCAACGTTATTCTCAAATGACGTATGACGGTTATCAATTTAGCCAATTAGGTACTATGTTTAACTTATCGGTTAATTATCAATTTTAATATTACACGTTTTTATAATTATTTGATAAAAAGCCGAAATCGTAACGATTTCGGCTTTTTTGGGAAAAAAAAAGTCCTGAGCTAAACTCAGGACTTTTTTATATTTCTAAAATATTTTTATTCGTTATGCATAAACTTCTGCTTACTTAACAACGCTTCTTCAGTTTCAACGTTATCATCATCAGGAACACAACAATCTACAGGACAAACTGCTGCACATTGAGGCTCTTCATGAAAACCTTTACATTCGGTACACTTGTCTGCAACAATGTAATATATTTCATCAGAAATAGGCTCTTGAGTTTCATCTGCATTTGCTTTTTTACCATTTGGTAAAACCACATTTCCAGTTAAATCTGTTCCGTCTGCATATTTCCAATCATCAGCTCCTTCATAAATTGCTGTATTCGGACATTCTGGTTCACATGCACCACAATTTATACATTCATCTGTTATAATAATTGCCATAATTAATCTGTTTCAGTTTTGTAACTTTGCAATCGCAAAAATAGTTCCAAATTAACTTAGAAACAAAATAAATGGATACAATCCAAAATAGAATTTCAGCTTTTGTAGAATTAGGGAAATTTTTAAGCCAGTTTACCCAAAAAGAAACTGCTCAAAAAAACGATATCCAGTTCAATGATTTGTTTTTTGAAGGGTTTAAACATCAATTAAAAATAGCAGGAGAAAAAAATACTTGGTTTACCAAAGAAAACTTATTGTTTGCTTCCGAAAGTTGGTCTAAAGCCTTAACAAACGAAAATATTCAACAATGGATTGCTAACGAAAGTTTAGGTAAAAACGACACTAAGCAAGTTGCCGTTATTATGGCCGGAAATATTCCGTTAGTCGGATTTCATGACTTTTTATCTGTTTTAATTTCTGGGCATTCGGTTTTAGTTAAACAATCTTCTAACGACAAAAGCTTATTGCCTTTTTTAGCTAAATATTTAGAATATGTTCAGCCAGAATTAAAAGGTAAAATTACGTTTACGGAACAAAAATTAACTGGTTTTGATGCGGTTATTGCTACAGGAAGTAACAATACGGCGCGTTATTTCGAGTACTATTTTAAAGACAAACCTAGTATTATTAGAAAAAGTAGAAATTCGGTTGCTGTTTTAACAGGAAACGAAACTGCACAAGATTTTGAAAATTTAAGTAACGATGTATTTTGTTACTTCGGATTAGGTTGTCGTTCGGTATCTAAATTATATGTTCCTAAAGATTATAATTTCGATCCTTTTTTTACAGGAATGTTTAACAAACAAGAAATCATCAACAATGCAAAATATGCCAATAATTACGATTACAACAAAGCGGTATACTTAATGAGCGAGTTTGATATTTTAGAAAACGGATTTTTAATGATTAAGGAGGATCAAAGCTACGCCTCTCCTATCGCTTCTGTTTTTTATGAATATTACGACAATGCAGATGATTTAAAAACAAAACTAAAGCAAGACGAAGAAAAAATACAGTGCGTAGTTGCCAATAATTTTATGGAAAGAGAAATTGCTTTTGGCGAAACACAAAATCCGCAATTATGGGATTATGCTGATGGCGTAAATACCTTAGAATTTTTATCAAAAATTTAAAGATAAACTCCTTATAAATTTCGCACCTTTGTACTAAGAAAAGACTACTAAATAATGAAAAAACATAACTTTAGTGCAGGTCCTTGTATTTTACCTGAAGAAGTGTTACAAAAAGCTTCTGAAGCTATTATAAACTTTAATGATGATAATTTATCGTTGTTAGAAATATCGCACAGAAGCAAACCTTTTGTTGCTGTTATTGAAAACGCACGAAGTTTAGCTTTAGAATTATTAGGCTTAAAAAACAAAGGCTACAAAGCGCTCTTTTTACAAGGCGGAGCAAGCAATCAGTTTTTAATGACAGCTTATAATTTGCTAAACAAAAAAGCAGCGTATTTAAATACCGGTACTTGGAGTAGCAAAGCTATTAAAGAAGCAAAATTATTTGGCGAATTGGTTGAGGTAGCTTCATCCGAAGATAAAAACTTTAATTACATTCCTAAAGGATATGAAATCCCTACAGATGTAGATTATTTTCATTGCACGAGTAACAATACAATTTACGGATCACAAATAAAAAAATTTCCAGAAACCAATGTTCCATTAATTTGTGATATGAGTTCTGATATATTTTCGCGTCAATTAGATTTTTCAAAATTTGATTTAATATATGCTGGTGCCCAAAAAAACATGGGTCCTGCCGGAACAACTTTAGTAATTGTAAAAGAAGATATTTTAGGAAAAGTAACACGCGAGATTCCATCAATGTTAAACTATCAAACTTTTATTGATAAAGATAGCATGTTTAATACGCCACCTGTTTTTGCCGTGTATACATCTATGTTAACTTTAGAGTGGTTAAAAGATTTAGGCGGAATTGAGTTTATAGAAAAAGTAAACAAGCAAAAATCAGCGCTTTTATATAGTGAAATAGATAGAAACCCTTTATTTAAAGGAGCTGTTGTTGAAGAAGATAGAAGCCACATGAACGCTACCTTTTCTTTAACAAACAATAATTTAAAGGAAAAATTCAACACCATGTGGAAAGAAGCCAATATTAATGGTTTAGATGGTCACATAAGTGTTGGTGGTTATAGAGCAAGCATGTACAATGCATTGCCATTATATAGTGTGCAAGCATTGGTAGATGTAATGCAAGAATTAGAACGAAAAGCATAATACAAACGTCATTCCGAACAAAGTGAAGAAATCTATTTATAATGATTTTCATATCATTTTATTCCTCGCAATGACATTATAAAAGTAAGAATGAAAATATTAGCAAACGACGGAATCTCAGAAAGTGGAAAAGCTACTTTAGAAAATGCAGGATTTGAAGTAATAGTTACTAAAGTTGCGCAAGAGCAATTAGAGAATTTTATAAATGATGAAGAAATTAATGTCATCATTATTAAAAATACTACAGAAATACATGCTGAACTTATAGATAATTGTCCAACCTTAAAGTTAATTGCAAACGCAAGCACAAATAACGACAACATAGATGTTATTTATGCAGAAGAAGCTGGTTTACAAGTTGTAAATATTTCTGATGCTAGTGCCAATGCTGTTGCCGAATTAGTTTTTGCGCATTTATTAGGAATGGTACGTTATTTACACCAAGCCAACAGAGAAATGCCTTTAGAAGGTGATGTAAGTTTTAATGCTTTAAAATCTCAATTTTCTAACGGAACCGAATTACGTGGTAAAACACTTGGTATTATTGGTATGAGTGCTGCAGGACAACAAGTAGCTAAACTAGCTTTAGGACTTGGAATGAAAGTGGTTGCCTTTGATGTTAACTTCGATAATACGATAACAATTCCGGTGGAGTTTTTTAACGGTGAAATTATTGATATTCAAATTGATATGTTAAGTTCTGATGACCTCTTAAAGGAAGCACATTTTATCAGTTTGCATTTATCAGCACAAGAAAATCATCTAATTGGTGTTAAAGAATTTGAAAAAATGAAAGACGGAGTTGGTTTTATTAACGTTGCTCAAGGTGGATTGGTAGATGAGGTTGCCTTAATTAATGCTATAGGAAGTGGTAAAGTAAAGTATGCAGGCTTAGATACTTTCGAAAACCAACCAAACCCAGAGATTCAGTTATTAATGAATCCAGAACTTTCTTTAAGTCCTAATATTGCTTCTTACACTATAGAAGCACAGCATAAAATAGGCACAGAGTTGGCTGATAAAATTATTAATTCTTTACATTAAAAACTCAAATTATTAATGGCAATTGTAAAACCATTTAAAGCAGTACGAGCAACTCGAGATAAAGTTGCCATGGTATCTTCTAAATCATATGAGGTTTATCCACCAGAAATGTTAAACGCTAAGCTAGCTTTTAATCCTTATACATTTTTACATGTAATTAATCCTGGGTATAAATATCATAAACAAGATATTACTGGTGAACAACGCTTTAAATTGGTACACAATCGTTATTTAGAATTTAAAGAAGATGGTATTTTCACAAAAGATAAGAATCCTGGTTTTTATATTTATCAAAAAACTACACCTACAAATTCTTTTTGCGGAATTATAGCAGCTACCTCTGTAGAAGATTACCATAACAATATCATTAAAAAACACGAAGGCACTTTAAGAGAAAGAGAATTATTATTCGAAAACTACTTAAAAAACACTGGGTTTAATGCAGAACCTGTGCTTTTAACGTATCCTGATAATGATACTATTAATAGTATTATTGAAAAATATCGTAAAAACAGAGCTGAATACGAATTTTCTACAACCGATAAAGATTCACATTTATTATGGGTTATTGATGATGAAAAAGATATTGCTCAAATTTCTAATGCTTTTTCACAGGTAAACACTTTATATATTGCTGATGGCCATCATCGCTCTACTTCTGCTTGTTTACTTGCAAAAAACTTAGCAAAAGAAAATTTGAAGCATACTGGTAACGAAAAATATAATTTCTTCATGAGCTATTTGCTGCCAGAAAGCCAACTAAGTATTTATGAATTTAATCGATTTATAAAAGATTTAAACGGCTTAGCTGTTGATGAGTTTTTAATTGAATTAGACACCTTTTTTAGGATAGAAAACAGAGGTCAGGAATTATACAAACCAAAAGAAAAGCATCAATTTAGCATGTATTTAAATGGAGATTTTTACGCTTTGCACTTGCGTAAATCAGTTTATAAATTCACAGATGCTTTAAGTAAATTAGATGCTGAAATTTTATATCAAACCATTTTAAATCCGATATTAGGAATTGAAGATATCAGAAATGCATCAAAAATAATGTATTCGCAAGATAAATCAGACAGTTTAGAGTTGAAAACAAAAGTTGATAGTGGCGATTTTAAAGTTTCTTTCGGAATGTTACCAACTACTATAAACGAGTTAAAAGAAATTGTGGATGCAAATATGTTAATGCCGCCTAAAACAACTTATATAGAACCTAAACTAAGAAGTGCTTTAACTATTTATGAATTTTGATAAGATGACAAGAATTAAAGAAAATCTTCAAGAAATAAAAAATACTATTCCAGAAAATGTAACCTTAGTTGCTGTTTCTAAAACCAAACCTATTGCCGACCTTCAAGAAGCATACGATGCTGGCCAGCGTGTATTTGGTGAAAACAAAATTCAGGAAATGGTTACAAAGTTTGATGCTTTACCAAAAGACATTAAATGGCATATGATTGGGCATTTACAACGCAACAAAGTAAAATACATGGCACATTTTGTTGATTTAATTCACGGGGTAGATAGTTTTAAAACCTTGAAAGAAATTAACAAACAAGCTAAAAAACACAACCGTGTAATTAACTGCTTACTTCAAGCTCGTATTGCAAAAGAAGATACCAAATTTGGCTTGTCTTTTTTAGATATTGATAAAATTATTTCATCAGAAGAATTTTCTGAATTACAAAACATAAAAGTTGTTGGCTTTATGGGAATGGCTACTTTTACCGATAATCAGGAGCAGTTAAAAGAAGAATTTTCATCGTTGGCTACATTTTTCACTAAAAACCAAAGTAAAAACTCGAAACTCATTATATTATCAATGGGAATGAGCGGTGACTATCAATTAGCGATCGAAAATGGTAGTAATATGGTGCGAATTGGTAGTGCTATTTTTGGAGTTCGAAATTATATTGTTTAGATTTACATTAATCAGCTAAAAAAAGAAAAAATTGTACGCAATATTAGATATTGAAACAACTGGAGGGAAATTTAATGAAGAAGGAATGACTGAAATTGCTATTCATAAATTTGATGGACACCAAGTAGTCGATCAGTTTATTAGTTTGGTAAATCCAGAAAGAGATATTCAAGAATTTGTTGTTAAATTAACAGGTATAAATAATAAAATGCTTCGAAATGCACCTAAGTTTTACGAGGTTGCAAAACGAATTATAGAAATTACTGAAGGATGTATTATTATTGCTCACAACGCTAATTTTGATTACCGCATTTTACGTATAGAATTTAAGCGTTTAGGTTATGATTTTAAAAGAAATACACTTTGTACTGTAGCGCTTAGTAAAAAATTAATTCCCGAATCTCCTTCACATAGTTTAGGTAAATTGTGTCGTTTTATTGGTATTCCTATGTCTGATAGGCACAGAGCTAATGGAGATGCTTTAGCAACTATACAGTTATTTAAATTATTATTAGAAAAAGATCTTGGTAAAAGTATTATTCAACAATCAATAAAATATGCTGATAAAAGGCAAGAAAAACAACTTTTTATAAAAATATTAAATAAATTACCTGAAAAACAAGGTGTATTTTATGTACACAATGAACAAGGTACTATTATATTTATAGGTAGAGGTAAAAACATAAAACAAGAAGTAAATAAACTCTTCATAAAAGACAGTCCTAAAGCTAAAAAAATAATAAAAAGAGTTAATGATGTTACGCATCAAGAAACTGGCAACCCTCTTTTTACAAGATTAAAGTATCATTTAGAGCTAACAAGATTAAAACCAAAATTTAATGTTATTCGCAGATTAAAAAATGCCAACAAAGGCTTTAACCATGATAATTTACTGATAATCGATAAAGGTAGAACTCCCGAAGAACATGCTGTTATTTTAATAGAAAAAAATATCGTTTTAGGGTACACGTATACTAACTTAGCTTTTCAGGAAAATAATTTAAGTATATTAAAATCAATGCTTACCAAAATAGAAAGTGCTGATTTAGCCAAGACAATTATTAAAAATTATTTACTTAAAAATAAAGTATCTAAAATAGTAAGACTACAGGTAGAAAGTAATTTGTAGTAGTATTTAAACATCACAAACATATATTCTTGGAAGACAAAACTAAAAATTGGAAAGACAAATTACATGATGTAATTTACGGCACTGATACTCCTGCCGGTAAGTTGTTTGACATCGTGTTACTATTTGCCATTTTAATTAGTATTTTATTAGTTATGCTAGAGAGTATTGAAAGTTTTGATACTAAGTACCATGATTTTTTAAATACTGCTGAATGGGTAATTACCTTCTTATTTACAATAGAATATTTTGCTAGAATAATATCTATTAAAAAACCATCAAAATATATTTTTAGTTTTTATGGCGTTGTTGATTTTTTATCTACCATACCTAAATACTTATCACTATTTTTAATAGGTTCACATAGTTTAGTTGCGTTAAGAGCGTTTAGATTACTACGAATTTTTCGAATCCTTAAGGTTTCGAGATATGTGGGTGAATCTAATCAACTTATAAAATCTTTAAACGCTAGTAAAGCTAAAATAGGTGTGTTTTTATATTTTGTGCTTATCATTTGTATTATTTTAGGCTCTGTAATGTATTTTATAGAAGGTGCTGAAAATGGTTTTACAAGTATTCCTAGAAGCATATACTGGTCTATCGTAACATTAACAACAGTTGGTTACGGTGACATTGCTCCACAAACTGCTTTAGGTCAATTAATCGCAAGTATTACTGTTATTATTGGATACGCTATTATTGCGATTCCTACAGGAATTGTAAGTTCTGAAATGGCAAGAAAACAAGTTTTATCAGATTCAAAAAAATGCGCTGGTTGTTCAACTACGGGGCATAAAGATGATGCTGAATTTTGTTATAACTGCGGAACAAAACTTAATTAAATGTCTCAAAAAAATATATTAATAACCATTGTTGGTGCTACAGCTATTGGTAAAACTGCACTTAGCATAAAATTAGCACAGCATTTTAATTGCGATATTATTTCGTGTGATTCTCGTCAGTTTTTTAAAGAAATGACTATCGGAACTGCCGTGCCTGATTCTGATGAATTGGCAGCAGCTACACATCATTTTATTCAAAATAAAAGCATTTTCGAAGAGTATTCTGTTGGTCAGTTTGAGAAAGATACTTTAAGTAAGTTAGATGAATTATTCATGAAAAATCCAATTCAAATAATGGTTGGTGGTAGTGGTTTATATGTTGATGCTGTTTTAAAAGGGTTAGATTATTTTCCAGAAATTGATCCATCAATAAGAATAAATCTTACCAAAGAATTAGAAGAAAACGGCATAGAAACACTTCAAAACAAATTGAAATCACTAGATATTGAAACGTATAATTCGATAACTATTGATAATCCGCATCGTGTTATGCGTGCTTTAGAAATTTGTATAGGTACAGGTAAAACATACGCTTCGTTTAAAAACAAACCAAAAGCACCTCGTAATTTTCAATCGATAAAAATTGGATTGACTGCGGATAGACAAATCATGTACGATCGTATTAATAAACGTGTTGATATGATGATGGATACTGGTTTATTAGAAGAAGCTAAAACAATGTATCCTCATAAAAAATTAAATGCTTTAAAAACGGTTGGTTATAGAGAGTTATTTGAATATTTAGATGGCAATTTCACCAAAGAGTTTGCTATTGAAGAAATTAAAAAAAACACACGTCGTTTTGCAAAACGACAAGGAACTTGGTTTAGAAAAGATAAAGAAATCGTTTGGTTTGATTTTAAAAATCCTGTAAAACAAGTTATACAATCGCTAGAAAATAAAATTTAACGAATTTTAAAGAACTTAGGATATTCACTTTTATATATTTGTCGAAATAATTAACAAAAACAATGAAATCAAAAATTATATTTTTAGCCGTAATCCTTTTATCAACCATAACATTTTCACAAACTAAGTTAGGCACTGTAAATAGTAACTTAATTATTGGTAAAATGCCGCAAATGAAAAGTGTTTTACGAAGAGTTGAAAATTCAGGTAAAAAATTAGATTCTTCTTTTAGTATTAAAGCTACAGAATTTCAAGCAAAATCTCAAGCTTTTAATGAAACTCAAAAAACACTAAGTGAAGCTGATAAAAAAACAAAATATCAAGAGTTGGTTTCTTTAGAGAAAGATTTACAAAAATTTCGTGTTAACGGTACAAAAATGATGCAATTACAAAGAGAAGAATACATGCGTCCGTTATATAAAAAACTGAGTGAAGTTATTAGCGAAGTTGCTAAAGCAAACGGTTATACTCAAATTTTAACTACCGATGGAAATGAATTTGGTTATGTTGATGAAAATTTTGATATCACTCAATTAGTTTTAGATAAATTAGGAATAAAAGAATAATTTTATAACTTTAACGAGTATGAATAAAAAAGAAATCATAGGACTCGCATTAATATTTATTGGAATCATAATACAATTGATGCTAAAAAATGAAATTATTAATTTTATTTCCGGAATCTTAATTGGTGCTGGAATAGGCTTTCTTATTGCTAATAAAATTAAAAATAATCCTATTTCTTTTTAATGGATAAAAAATCGAAAGACCTACAATTACAATACGAAGGCTTTTTACAAACACCTTTTCTATGGATTGGAAAAGGTGTTTTTGATTTTCAACAATTTGATACAAATACTAGCAAAAATGCTATTTTTAACGCAGTAATTACTCAAAATTTACGCTTAGGAAAATTAGTAGAACGTTTTGTTTCTTATGAGCTACAGCAAGACTCATCTATTAAAATTATTGTAGAAAACATTCAAATTCAACAAGAAAAATTAACTTTAGGCGAGTTAGATTGTATTTTATATAAAAATGAAAAACCAATACATGTAGAAATTGTTTACAAATTTTATCTATATGATAATACAGTAGGAAATACAGAAATAGCACATTGGATTGGGCCAAACAGAAAAGATTCATTAGTACAAAAACTAACCAAACTTAAAGAAAAACAATTACCTCTACTATACTCCAAACAATGCGAAACTTATTTAGATAAATTAAATTTAGTTACCAACGAAATTGATCAACAACTCTATTTTAAAGCCCAATTATTTGTTCCGTTAAAAGAATTTGGAAACAATTTCCCTCTGATAAATAATGACTGTATTATTGGCTTTTATGCAACCTTAAAAGAACTCGAACAATTTAAGAAATGTAAATTTCACATTCCGAATAAACATGATTGGTTGGTAAAAGCACATACAAATATTGATTGGTTAAATTTTGAAAGCTATACTAAAGAAGCAAACACTTTTCTAGAAGAGAAAAGAGCACCTTTATGCTGGATAAAACATCCGAACGGTAAAATCATGAAGTTTTTTGTTGTTTGGTGGAATTTTTGATATCACTTATAAAAATAAATTATGAAAACAGTAAAGAGCTTATTATTTACCCTTTCTCTACTTTTTATTTTCGCACTTTCTTCATGTGTTGCAGATGAAATTAAAAGCGCATCGTGTTTAGAATTCGATAAAATCTCACAAGGTTATAATGTTTTAGGAACAGCTGTTTTTACAAATAAAATTATTGAATTCGAAATTTATAATACATGCCCTTATAAAATAAAAGTTACCGATATAAAAATCCGAGGTAAAAATGCTAGTGAGTTTACAATTCAGGGAATTGCAGAAGGCACTTATCTAACAGAAGATAAACTAAAATTCAATATTCTTTTCTCCCCAAAAAGTTTAGGAAAAAAAGAAGCTGGTTTAACGATTTTTCATGAGTTTGGCTCTCTTGTAATTTTTGTGAATGGTGAAGGGATTTAACTACGATCCCTTTCTTGCAACAGTTTTCACCAATCTTTTTCTAGATGTAATAAAATAAACACCTGTTAATAAAATTACAGATGCTATTACCGATTGTTCAGTAAGTTGCTCATCTAATAAACTCCAACCTAAAAACAAGGCTATTATCGGATTTACATAAGCAGATGTTGCCACTTTTTCTGGTGATACTGATTTTAAAAGGTAGTTAAAGGCCGTAAATGCGACAATACCACCAAAAATAACTAAGAATATCATAGCTCCTTGTGTTTTAGAAGCCCAATTTAGTGGTGAAACCCAAGTTTCTTTAAAAATTAAACTTGATACCGCTAATATAGATCCTGCTATTAACATTTGATATCCCGTAGCAACCAAGTAATTTTTAGGTAAATCTGCTTTCGATACAAAGACACTTCCGTAGCTCCAACTTAGCACACAGGTTAAGATCATAAAAATACCTAAAACTCCGCCTTCAGAAGTTGCTATTTCTTTCTGACTTACCAATAAATACATTCCCGCTAAACCAAACAACACTCCGATTATTGATTTTCGTTGCATTTTTTTACCATCTATTAAGCGCAATAAAAAAAGCACAAATAATGGTTGTGTAGATGCTAATAATGCCGCAAAACCTGTATCAACATATTTTAAAGCCCAAACAAACACCCCGTTTCCATATACTAAAAACAAAAAACCTGCTATTGCAGAATTTAAAAGTTGAGTTTTGGTAATTTTTATTGATATTTTTAACAATGTTGCAATGATCATAATCAACACACCTGCCACTAAAAACCGAATAGAAGCCAAAAATAAAGGAGACAATTCGGTTACCGCAATTTTATTAAATAAATAAGTAGATCCCCATATAATATATATCGAAAAAAATGCTGCAATAATTAATAGTTTGGAGTTTTTCATACTTACTTAGTTTATAAAGTAAAAATACTATAATTGTAATTTATAAAAGTGCTTTAAATATATTTTTTTAGAAGCTATTTCCCGCTTTTCGCACTCGCTCTCTACGAGGAGCTCTAACAAATGCTACAATCGGGGCTAGACTCCTTATTAAATTATGGCTAATATTTATATTTCTAGTTATTTTATTAAAACATGTGAGATTTTTAAAAACAAAAAAACCACCAATATTGGTGATTTTTTCATAAAATATATCAAAGTATATTTTATAAATATCAAATCGTCTTTTTGAATTTATTTCAGGATCAAATACTCTTATGTAAGTGTTTCTAAATAATGACTTTCTATAGCATATGCTTCTTTTAAGCTAGATATTTTATCATCTATTTTAGAAATATCATTCTTTTTAGATGATTTACTTGCTACCAACATTACATTTTTACGCGTATGTTCGTTACTTATAAATTCAAATACTTTCGTATTATAATTACTTTTTTCTAAAATAAGCGCACGAATAGTATCAGTAACCATTTCGAATTGGCGTTCTTTAAATATTCCGTATTTTAAAAGCGGACTCTCCTGCTCTTTTCCTTTTACTTGCTGGCGGATTTGTTTATGACAACATGGTGCACAAATAATTAATTCAGCTTTAGCTGATAATCCTTTGTAAATGGCATCGTCTGTTGCGGTATCACAAGCATGTAAAGCAATTAAAATATCAATTTTATTATTGTCATATTCCTGAATTGGCTGTGCTACAAACGATAATTTTTTAAACTCAGATTTTTCGGCAACATCGTTACAATAATCTACTAATTCTTTACGTAACTCAATACCTGTAACTGTAGCGCTGTATTTTTTTTGATTTACCAAATAATCATACAAAGCAAATGTTAAATAACCTTTACCAGACCCCATATCAACAATATTAATATGTTTTGGTAATTTGGTAGACTTTAATAAACCTTCAATAATCTCTAAATATTTATTAATTTGACGGTATTTATCGGCCATTTTATGAATAACCTTTCCTTCTTTATCTGTAATACCTAAATGCTGTAAATAACTACCTGCTTCTGCTAAACGCTCTTTTGGTTTATCATGAGTTACCGGTAATTTATTTTTAAAACTTGCCGCATTTTCACGATAAGAAACCTTTTTCTTTTTTGATATAAAAACCAATAAATCTTTAGATAATGTAAATAAAGTTGCCGCTCTAAAATTATCCATCAGTAAGATTTCTAATTCAGATAATGCTTCGGTAATCGTATAATTTTTAACCTTATCATTTGTTGTATAATGATACGTAAATTGCATCATTTCTGCTCCTTTAATAGTTACTAAACGAACATATACGTTTGGCAATCCATCACTTTTCTTTATAGGTTTACTTAAAGTTAGTTTTACAAATTTAGATTCTAAAACACTTTCGTTTAACGTATCTCTTAATTGTTGGAATTCATTCATACTGCAAAAATAGTTAATAAGCTTTGTTATATCGTAAAACGATATAAAACTTTTTATTCAACAAAAAAACGGTAATAAACATTACTGTTTATTACCGTTTATAAATTTAACGACTAACTTAAATTTTTTATTTATGGTAAAAGAACATTATTAACTGCATGAATTACTCCATTTGTTCCTTGTACATCTGTTACCGAAATAACTACTGATTGACCGCTTGATGTTTCTAATTTAGCTCCATCTGTTAAATCTACAGTTACCATTCCTCCTGATAACATTGTAATTTCCTGATTATCCATCAACTGAACAGCTTGTACATTTGCTCCGTTCACAACGTGGTATTTTAAAACCGCATCTAGAGTTGCAATTGGTACGTCTCCTAAACTATTCCAATCGTCATTGCTATCTAATAATGCTTGAAAAGCATCGTTAGTTGGTGCAAATACTGTAAAAGGTCCGTCTCCGTTTAATACAGCAACGAAATCAGTTGTATGTCTATCATCTGTTAAGGCAGCAACTAAACTTGTAAAACCTGAATTATTTAAAGCTAAAGTTACAATGTTTGCTGGTAACATTACTTTATCAATAACATGAACTACACCATTACTCCCTTGAACATCTACAATTACTGGCTTAGAATCTCCATTAAATTCTACCGCTCCAGTTGTCTCAATTTGTAATGATAAACTCTCATCATTAGGTCCTGTTGCTAATGTATTTACATAAGTATCTGAAAGACCTGCTGATTGTACATTTGCTCCATTTAAAACGTGGAATCTTAATACTGAATCTAAAGTTTCAATTGGTACATCTCCTAAACCATTCCAATCATCATTACTATCTAATAAAGCTTGAAAAGCTGCGTTGGTTGGTGCGAAAACAGTGAATGGTCCGTCACTATTTAATACTGAAACAAAATCTGTAGTATGTCTTGTATCTGTTAAAGCAGCTACTAAACTTGTAAGCCCGCTATTGTTTAACGCTAAAGTTACAATAGTAGGTGGTAACATTACTTTATCTATAATATGTACAACACCATTACTTGCTTCAACATCTACTGTTATAGGTTTAGAATCTCCATTAAACTCTACACCTCCAGTAGTTTCAACCTGTAATGATAAATTTTCATCGTTTGGTCCTGTTGCTAAAGTTTTAACATAAGTATCTGAAAGATCTGATGATGTTACTTTAGATGTTAAAACATGAAACTTTAATACTGTTACTAAAGTTTCAGTAGGAATGTCGTTTAAAGTACTCCAATCGTCGTTTGAATCTAATAACGCAGCAAAAGCATCGTTATTTGGTGCAAATACAGTGTAAGGTCCATTCATTTTTAAAGCATCTACTAAATCGGCTTTTACAACCGCATCAACTAATATACTTAATGATGGTGTAGCTGAAGCAATTTCTACAATGTCTTTAGGACTGTCGATAACTACTACAGGATCATCGTCATCACTACAAGATGTTAATAATGATAAACTTAGTAATAAACCAAGTGCCGCAATACTTTTAAATTTTTTAATAACCATTTTTAATAATTTTTTAATTAATAATTAGTGTTTGTTATTTGATAATTTTTATTGAAATAAAATTATTTTGTTTATTTTATTTTACAGATTAATAAACAAATTAAAATTAGATATAAAAATATCAATTAATACCTATAGTAATTAGTGATACACAAATATATAAACGTTTAACTAAACGCCTAATAAATTAAACGTTATTTTTATGTTAAAAAAAAATACCTCCTAGAATTAACTAAAAGGTATTGGTAAAATATATTATGATGAAAAATGTTTTAAAAGAAAGAAATTTAATTAATTTCTTTCTTTTAAAACAGCTTCTATTTCTGATAAGGTAAATCCTTTTGCCTTTAAAAGTATTACTATATGATAAAATAAATCGGCTGCTTCATTTTTAAATAAATCGGCATCATTGTCTTTTGCTTCAATAACCAATTCTACAGCTTCCTCTCCTACTTTCTGTGCTACTTTATTAATTCCGCGTTTATATAGTTTGTTTGTATATGACGTTGGATGATTAGTATCTATTCGCTCGCTAACAATTCGTTCTAATTCATATAAAAAACCTTTTGGAGTTTCTTCCGCAAAACAAGATATAGTTCCTTTATGACAAGTTGGACCTGCTGGCATTACTTTTATTAAAATAGTATCGTTATCACAATCTATCTTAATATCTTTTACCTCTAAAAAGTTACCAGACTCCTCACCTTTTGTCCATAACCTATTTTTACTTCTACTAAAAAAAGTTACTTTATTATCTTTCTTTGTTTTTAAGAAAGCTTCTTCGTTCATATACCCTAACATTAATACTTGTAAAGTGGTATCATTTTGAATTATTACAGGAACTAACCCGTCTCCTTTTGTAAAATCTATATTCATCGTACTGGTATATTTTGTTCTTTTAAATATTCTTTAAGCTTTGGCACTGGTATTTCAGCAAAATGAAAAATACTGGCTGCTAAACCTGCACTCGCTTCTGTTTTTGTAAATACATCTTTAAAGTGTATTTCTTTACCAGCTCCGCCTGATGCTATCACAGGTATATTTATCGCTTTACTAACATCATTTGTTATATCTAGTGCAAAACCTGCTTTTGTTCCGTCGTTATTCATTGATGTTAATAAAATTTCACCTGCACCTAATTTTTCAACTTCCTTAGCCCAAGCAACCGTTTCTAAATCAGTTTCATGAGTTCCTCCTTTTGTAAATACTTTCCAATTATTAGCTACATTTTTAGTATCAATAGCAACTACTACAAACTGACTTCCAAAACGTTTTTTTAAATCGGTTATTAACTGCGGATTTTTAACTGCCGATGAATTGATGCTTACTTTATCTGCACCTGCTTTTATTAAAACCAAAGCATCATCCACTGTACTTATTCCACCACCAACTGTAAAAGGTATATTTATTTCTTGCGCTATTTTCTCTACTAACTCAACTAACGTTTTTCTGTTTTCGAGCGTTGCAGTAATATCTAAAAACACCAACTCATCAGCACCATCTTTTACATATTGCTTAGCCAATTCAATCGGATCACCAGCGTCTTTAATATCAATAAAATTAACACCTTTTACTGTGCGTCCGTTTTTGATATCTAAACAAGGTATTATTCTTTTTTTTAACATATTTAATAGTTATCATCATTTTTAAAATACAAAAGAAACCTTTAAAAGATTAATTCGTCATTCTTCCCTACAATGATGTATTATTTTATTATAAAATTTTCTAATTGCTTTAACGAAATTCTATTTTCGTAAATCGCTTTACCTAAAATTGCACCTTCACAACCTATTTCTTTCAATCGTATTAAATCATCAATATTAGCAACACCACCACTTGCTATTAAGTTAACGCCACTTTTACTTAATATTTCTTGATATAACTCAACAGATGCTCCTTGTAACATTCCGTCTTTAGCGACATCCGTACAAATAGTATTTTTAATTCCTAATTTCTCATATTTTATGATAAAATCAATCACCTCTACTTCTGATGTTTCTAACCATCCGTGTGTAGCAATTTTTCTATTGATACAATCGGCACCTAAAATAATTTTATCGCTACCATATTCTGTTAACCATCCTGTAAAAATATCAGGGTTTTTAACAGCAATACTTCCTCCTGTTATCTGACTTGCGCCGTTATCGAAAGCAATTCGTAAATCTTCATCTGATTTTAATCCACCACCGAAATCGATTTTTAAATTTGTTTTAGCCGCTATTTCTTGTAACACTTTGTAATTTACAATATGTTGCGATTTAGCACCATCTAAATCTACTAAATGTAAATATTCGATTCCACTATCCTCAAATTCTTTCGCTACTTCAACAGGATTTTCGTTATATATTTTTTTGGTTGCATAATCGCCTTTTGTTAAGCGTACACATTTTCCGTCAATAATATCTATGGCAGGTATAATTCTCATTTTCTTAATTTTATAATTCTAAAAAGTTTTTTAATAATTTTTCACCGATGCTTGCTGATTTTTCTGGATGAAATTGCATGGCATAAAAATTATCTTTTTGCATAATCGAACTAAATGGTTTTATATAATCACAAGTTGCAATAGTATTTTCACAAACTTCAGCATAATAACCGTGTACATAATATACATCTTCATTAATAGCTAGATTCTCTACTATTTTTGATGGTTTTATTTCTGAAAAGTTATTCCATCCCATGTGTGGTACTTTCATTAAAGGAGGAAATTGTTTTGTTACCGTATCAAAAATACCTAAACATGTTGTGTTACCTTCTTCTGATGATCTGCACATTAATTGTAAACCTAAACAAATACCCAATACTGGCTGGGTAAGAGATACTAAAAGCTCGTCTAATTTACGCTCTTTTAAATAAGCCATTGCCGAACTTGCTTCACCAACACCCGGAAATATTACTTTATCAGCTTGTTGTATTTCTGTTGGATTATCAGTTATTATACTTTCATAACCTAATCGGTTAAGTGTATTTTGAACCGATCGTATATTACCAGCATTGTATTTTATAATTGCAATCATATATTAATTTTTAATTATGAGGCTTCAATTATGATTTGTAGTTATTGTAATAATAACAATTTCTCGATACAAAATTAATTTCCGCTTCGCTACAACTAATTTCACTCGAAATGACAAAAAATCATAATAGAACTACATAAAACTTATAATTCTCTAGAGCGTTCCTTTGGTTGATGGTAAAATCATTTTACTCGTATCTCTCTTCACTGCTACTTTTATTGCTTTTGCAAAAGCTTTAAAAATTGCCTCTATTTTGTGATGCTCGTTTGTTCCTTCTGCTTTAATGTTTAAGTTACACTTTGCTCCATCGGTAAATGATTTAAAAAAGTGGAAAAACATTTCTGTTGGCATTTTACCTACCATTTCTCTTTTAAAATCTGCTTCCCAAACTAACCAATTTCTACCTCCAAAATCAATAGCTACTTGCGCTAAACAATCATCCATTGGCAAACAAAATCCGTAACGCTCTATTCCTAATTTATTTCCTAATGCTTTATTAAAAACTTCTCCTAACGCAATAGCAGTATCTTCAATAGTATGGTGCTCATCAACTTCTAAATCTCCTTTAACCTGAATATCTAAATCCATTTGCCCATGACGCGCAATTTGATCTAACATGTGGTCGAAAAAATCGATTCCAGTACTAATATTACTTTTTCCTGTTCCGTCTAGGTTTAATTGAATATCAATTTTGGTTTCGTTCGTGTTTCTAACAATACCGTCTGTTCTTTCTTCTAATTTTAAAAACTCATAAATAGCATTCCAATCACTACTTTCTAAAGCAATAAATTCATCTAAATCACTTCTTTTTACCGTAATTTCATCGGTTCCTAAAAAAGTTTCATCATTGATGTAAATTCCTTTTGATCCTAAGTTTTTTGCCAATTCAATATCCGTTAAACGATCTCCGATTACAAATGAGTTTGCTAAATCATATTCTTCAGAAAAAAACTTGGTTAATAAACCTGTATTTGGCTTTCTTGTTGGCTGATTATCTTTTGCAAAAGTGATATCAATAATTTCTTCAGAAAATACAATTCCTTCTTCTTTTAAGGTTCTCATTACAAAATTATGTACTGGCCAAAAACTATTTTCAGGATATACTTCGGTTCCCAAACCATCTTGATTGGTTACTAAAACCAACTCAAAATCTAACTCATTTGCTATTTTACTTAACCCTTGAAATACCTTCGGATAAAATTCTAATTTCTCAAACGAATCTGTTTGTTCATCTGCAGGTTCTTTAATTAAAGTTCCGTCTCTATCTATAAATAATACTTTTTTCATGTGTTTTCTTTTTATTAAAATCAATATTCTACACTAAAACCTCTCGACTACGCAAGAGGTAACAATAATTATACGATTGATTTTAATGCTGTAATTAGTTGTGTGTTTTCTTCTTTGCTACCAACGGTAATTCGTAAACAATTGTTTACTAAACTATTTCTGTTACGTGTAATTATTTTTTTAGTAACCAATCTATTATAAACTGCATTTGCATCGGTTACTTCTATTAAAATAAAATTAGCTTCAGTTGGGTATATTTTTTTAATCAGTTTTATATTCTCAAACTCATTCAATAAGCGATTTTTTTCGTTAATGATTGTGTTTTTATTCTTTTCGAATAAAGGAATATTATCTAATGAAGCAATAATTGCTTCTTGATTTAAAGTACTTACATTATAAGGTGGCTTTACTTTGTTATATAAATCTATAATGTTATAATTTGCATAGGCAACTCCTACTCTTGCTCCTGCCAATCCCCATGCTTTACTAAAAGTTTGACTTACAATTAAATTCGGATAATTAGCCAATTGTGTTGCATACGAATCTCTTGTACTAAAATCGATATAAGCTTCATCGATAATTACCATTCCGTTAAAATTATCGAGAATATATTGAATCGTTTCATCTTCAAAACAATTCCCTGTTGGATTGTTTGGCGAACAAATAAATATAATTTTTACATCCTCCATATCTAAATATGGCTGTAGCTGGTTTAAGCTTATTTGAAAATCATTTACTAAAGGTTGCTTAATTAACTCAACATCATTAATACTTGCCGATACATCGTACATACCATAAGTAGGCGAAAAAGTTAGCGCTTTATCTTTACCTGGTTCACAGAAAATTCTGAAAGCTAAATCAATTACTTCATCACTTCCATTTGCTATAAAAATCTGATTATCCTCAACGTTTTTTATAGTTGATAAACGTTCTTTAATTTTTGTTTGCTTCGGATCTGGATACCTATTTAAAGTTCCAAACGGATTTTCGTTAGCATCTAAATACACTTCAGCTGTTCCTTTAAACTCATCTCTTGCTGATGAATATGCTTTTAACTTTTGAATGTTCTTGCGAACTATTTTTTCTAAACTAAACATTTTTAATATCTTTTAATCTTAATGTAACAGCATTTTTATGAGCCTGTAACCCTTCTGCGGCTGCCATTATTTCAATCGTTTTCCCAATATTTTGTATCCCTTCTTTAGATATTTTTTGAAACGTAATACTTTTTGTAAAACTATCTAAATTAACACCTGAATAAGCTTTTGCAAATCCGTTTGTTGGTAAGGTATGATTCGTTCCTGAAGCATAATCACCAGCACTTTCTGGAGTATAGTTTCCTATAAATACCGAACCTGCATTGGCTATTTTATCTATAAAAAAGTCATCATTTTTAGTTACTATAATTAAATGTTCTGGAGCATAATCATTTACAAAATTAATAGCTTCATACTCATCTTTAATTAAAACAACTTTTGTGTTTTTTAATGCTTTTTCAGTAATCTCTTTTCTTGATAAATTAAGAAGTTGTGCATCTATTTCTTTTGATACTTCGGCTATTAAATCTAATGAATCTGAGACTAAAACAACCTGGCTATCTGCTCCGTGTTCTGCCTGACTTAATAAATCGGATGCTACAAATGCAGCATTAGCCGAGTCGTCAGCCATAACTAATAATTCACTTGGCCCAGCTGGCATGTCAATTGCAATTCCGTATTGCGTTGCCAATTGTTTTGCTACCGTTACATATTGGTTTCCTGGTCCAAAAACTTTAGATACTTTTGGTATCGTTTCTGTACCAAATGTAAAACTAGCAATAGCTTGTATACCACCAATTTTATATATTTTAGTTACACCACAAAGTGCTGCTGTATATAAAATCGCAGGGTTAATTTCTCCTTTTTTATCCGGAGGAGAACATAAAATAATTTCTTTACAACCTGCAATATTTGCTGGTGTTGCTAGCATTAAAACAGTAGAAAATAAGGGAGCAGTTCCGCCAGGAATGTACAAGCCTACTTTTTCAATAGGTCTTTTTTCTTGCCAACATTGTACTCCTTTTGTTGTTTCTATTGTTATTCTTTCGGTTTTTTGAGCAGCATGAAAAACTTCAATATTTGCTTTTGCTTGTTGAATAGCATTTTTTAATTCTTTAGAAACTAAGTTTTCGGCATTTTTAATCTCTTCTAAACTAACTTCTAAAGTATCTAAATTTACACCGTCAAAAAGGGCTGTATACTTTTTTACTGCAATATCACCTAACTCTTTAACTTCTTTGAAAATATCATCTACAGTTTGTGCTATATCTTCAACAGATTTTGTGGGTCTTTCTAATAACGATTCCCAATTATCTTTATTTAATTCTACTGCTCTCATCTACCTTAATTTTTAAACAACCATTTTCTCT
The DNA here is from genome assembly GCF_057732375.1 of Tenacibaculum sp. M1.3A. Taxonomy (NCBI): domain Bacteria; kingdom Pseudomonadati; phylum Bacteroidota; class Flavobacteriia; order Flavobacteriales; family Flavobacteriaceae; genus Tenacibaculum; species Tenacibaculum sp. M1.3A. The sequence goes on from NZ_JBYJEF010000001.1 coordinate 494,535, forward strand.
ATAGGACAAACTAAAATACCTTCTGCTCCATTAAGTTTTAGCTCATCTATAATATCCCAAAACTCATCTTTATCTAATACTGAATGCACAGAGCTCCATCCTTCTTCTGCTAATGGTAAAACTGTTGGACTTCTCATTCCTGGTAAGATATCGATAATTTTTTCTAATTTATCATTGGGTGCATTTAACAAGACATATTTAGAACGCTTTCCTTTTAAAACAGCTTGAATTCTGAATTGTAATTTATTTAAAATAGCTTTTCGTTCTTCAGAAATTAATGGTGAATTAGCCAAAACTGCTTCTGAAGTTAATAATACTTCAATTTCTTTTAAGCCATTTTTAAATAAAGTAGATCCGCTTGAAACGATATCACAAATTCCGTCTGCCAAACCTATATTTGGTGCAATCTCTACAGAACCATTAATGATGTGTAATTGAGCATTTATTTGATTTTTAGCTAAATATTTTTTAACTGTTTCTGGATATGAAGTTGCGATTCTTTTTCCGTTTAAATCTTTTAAAGAGTTTGCACTAGATTCTTTAGGGACTGCGATAGAAACCTTGCATTTAGAAAAACCTAAACGCGCTACAAATTCTAAATCATTTCCTTTTTCTATCAATACATTTTCACCAATAATTGCAATATCAACAACGCCGTCTCTTAAATACTGAGGAATATCTCCGTTACGTAAATAAAAAACTTCTAACGGAAAGTTACTAGCAGATGCTTTTAATTGGTCTTTACCATTATCTATAGAAATACCACAATCTTTTAAAAGTTGTAATGAATCTTGATTTAATCTTCCTGATTTTTGAATGGCTATTCTTAATTTACTCATGTTGTTTTTGTTAATTTATTTGAGTAAATCTTAGTTTGGAGATAATTTCCTTTTTGGAAATAAAAAACCCGTTTGATTTACTCAAACGGGTTTAAAATATATGTTGATTTTATTCAATACATCTTTAGTTCGCCTGAGTGCAAATATGATGATGTTGATGATGTAATTGAATAAAGTTCATTGTTCTTTTTTTGATGCTGCAAATATTTCACTTTATTTTAAAATACACAAGCTTTTTGTATAAAAATAAAAAACCACCTAAAATAGGTGGTTTTTTTATCATTGAATTTAAAGCCAAATTATGCTTTAAAATTAATTTTACGCATACGTAAGCTTAATGGAGTAACTTCTAAATACTCATCTGCTTTAATATATTCCATGTTTTCTTCTAAAGAGAAATCAATTTTCGGAGCAATTTTCATAGCGTCATCTGTACCAGATTTACGCATGTTTGTTAATTGCTTTCCTTTAATTAAGTTCACAGCCATGTCATCAGATTTACTGTTTTCTCCAATTACTTGACCAATATAAATCTCTTGGTTTACATCGATAAAAAACTTACCCCTATCTTGTAAACGGTTTAATGCATATGCAGTAGCTTTACCAGTTGCTGCAGAAACGATAGCTCCTTTTACTTCTTCTGTAAAGTCTCCTTTATAAGGACCATATTCACTAAATCTGTGGTTAATAATTGCTTGACCAGCTGTTGCTGTTAAGATTTTGTTTCTTAAACCAATTAATCCACGAGAAGGAATCGTAAACTCTAAGTGCTGTAAATCTCCTTTAGGCTCCATAATCATTAAATCTCCTTTACGTAAAGAAACTAAGTTTACAGCTTTAGAAGCAACATCTTCTGGTACATCGATAGACAATGTTTCCATTGGCTCATGTTTCTTACCATCTACCATTTTAATAATTACTTGTGGTCTTCCCACTTGTAATTCATATCCTTCACGACGCATTGTTTCAATCAATACTGATAAGTGTAATACTCCACGACCAAATACGTTAAACTTGTCTTCAGAATCTGTAGTTTCAACTTTTAAAGCTAAATTCTTTTCTAATTCTTTAAACAGACGATCACGAATGTGACGAGATGTTACAAATTTACCTTCTTTACCAAAGAAAGGAGAATTGTTAATTGTAAACAACATACTCATTGTAGGTTGGTCAATTTCTGTTCTTGGTAGTGCTTCTGGGTTTTCTAAATCAGCAATCGTATCACCAATTTCAAATCCGTCAATACCTGTAATAGCACAAATATCTCCACAAGGAACTTTATCTACTTGAACTTTACCCATTCCTTCGAATACGTGTAGTTCTTTAATTCTTACTTTTTTAGTTGTACCGTCAGCTTTACATAACATGTAATCTTTACCAGCTTCTAAATCTCCTCTAAAAACACGTCCAATAGCAATTCTTCCTGTAAAAGAAGAAAAATCTAAAGAAGTAATTTGCATTTGTGGAGTTCCTTCATTGTATTTAGTTTCTGGAATAGATTCTAATACAGCATCTAATAAAGGTACGATATTATCAGTTTCGTTTCTCCAGTCAGTACTCATCCAGTTGTTCTTTGCAGAACCATAAATGGTAGTAAAATCTAACTGCTCTTCAGTAGCTTCTAAAGCAAACATTAAATCAAAAACTTTTTCGTGAACGATGTCAGGAGTACAGTTTTCTTTATCTACTTTGTTAACAACTACGATAGGTGTTAATCCTAATTCTAAAGCTTTACCTAATACAAAACGAGTTTGTGGCATTGGCCCTTCAAATGCATCAACTAATAATAAAACACCATCAGCCATTTTTAATACACGTTCTACTTCACCTCCGAAATCGGCGTGACCAGGTGTATCAATTACATTGATTTTTGTGTTTTTATAGTTTACTGATACGTTTTTAGAAAGAATTGTAATTCCTCTTTCACGCTCTAAGTCGTTATTATCTAACAATAAATCAGTACGTTCTTTACGATCGTCTAAAACTTTTGCTTGATCTATAATTTTATCTACCAAGGTAGTCTTACCGTGATCAACGTGTGCTATAATAGCGATGTTTCTAATTGGTTGCATTCTTGCTCGTTTTTTAAAAGTGCAAAAGTAGTGTATTAAAAATGAATACTATATAAATGTAGCCGAATTATTTTTTTTCGGTCATCTCTTCATCATTTCCTCTAAAAGCACTTGGTAGAATATCTGGAATTAATTTTATCAATAAAGGTAACAGTAATGCTCCTCCAGGGAGCATAAATACTGTAAAAGCCGGTATTGCTTTACAAATATCTATCGTTTGTTCTTTTACTTTCGCTTTTTCTTCGGATGTTAAGGGTGTAGCAATCGATTTTTTAATCAAAAAAACCAATTCTTTGCTTTCTTGAAGTTCTTGCGCTAATCGTTTTTTATTTATTTGAATAGCTTCTTTAATTTCATCGACCGTACTCATTACTCTTTACGACGTTTTCTTTCTGTTTTTAATAAGTTAAGCTCTCTTGATGTTTGCCCTGCTACTGAGGTGTTTTCTTCTGCTCTACGAATTAAGTATGGCATAACATCTCGTACAGGACCAAAAGGAACATATTTTGCTACATTATACCCTTCTGCGGCTAAATTAAAACTTATATGGTCGCTCATACCATATAATTGACCAAACCACATACGGGCATCGTTTGCTGCTATATTATACTCTTTAGATAGATCCATCAACAAATAAGAGCTCTCTTCATTATGAGTTCCTGCAAAAATGGCCATATTTTTATGCTCCATCATAAAACGAACTGCCTCATTATAATTAATGTCTGTAGCTTGTTTGTCTTGGCAAATTGGTGAATCGTATCCTTTTTCTTCTGCTCTTACTCTTTCCTTCTCCATATAAGCACCACGAACTACTTTCATACCAATGTGGTAACCTTTTTGATGCGCTTTTTGATATAGATTACGTAAATAATCCAACCGATCATGACGGTACATTTGTAAAGTGTTAAAAACAATTGCTTTGTCTTTATTGTAAGTCTCCATTAATTCCTCTATTAAATCGTCTGCAGCATCTTGCATCCAACTTTCTTCAGCATCTATTAATAAAGGAACATCTTTCTTTACCGCAGCTTTACATACGGTATGAAAACGAGCAACAACTCTTTTCCATTCTATTTTTTCTTCAGCTGTATGCGCTTCTTTTTCTGTTAATTTTTGATACAAAGCAAAACGCCCAAAACCAGTTGGCTTAAAAACTGCATATGGTATCGATTGCTTTTCTTCTGCAAAATCTATCGTTTTCAATGTCATTCTTAATGCATCATCAAACTGATCTTCATCTTCTTTTCCTTCAACAGAGTAATCTAAAATACTATGTACATTTGCATTTTCAAACATTTTTTCTATATTGGGTAAACAATCTTCTTCTGTTACTCCTCCGCAAAAATGATCAAAGACTGTAGAACGAATTAAGCCCTCAACAGGTAAGTGTGCTTTTAGGGCAAAATTGGTAACTGCAGTACCAATACGAACCATTGGTTGGTTTTGTATCATCTTAAATAAAAAATAGGCTCTTTCTAACTCTGAGTCAGATTTTAATTTAAAAGCAGTTTCTGTATTATTAAAAAGTCTCATTACTTGAAGTCTTATAGTATTTTATTTGTAAAGACAAATATAAATTACCTGTATGATATATTTTAAATTTTTCTATTTATTTTCGCTGTAAATTAAAGATTAAAATGACTTCTATTAAAGCTGCAACATACCCTATTCATTTTAATGAAAAAGCGTATATCGAATTAACCAATTTAATTCGCTCTAACAATTACACTTCTATTTTTATATTGGTTGATGATAACACGTTTGCCCATTGTTATCCTCGTTTTATACCTTTACTAGAAACCGATAAAACTATTGAAGTAATTCAGATTGATGCTGGCGAAGTTCATAAAAATATTGAAACCTGTGTTGGTGTTTGGAATGTAATGACCGAACTAGGTGCAGACAGAAAAAGCTTGTTAATTACTTTAGGTGGTGGTGTTATTACAGATTTAGGTGGTTTTGTGGCTTCTACTTTTAAAAGAGGAATTGATTTCGTTAACATCCCAACTACATTATTAAGCATGGTTGATGCTTCTGTAGGTGGAAAAACGGGTGTAGATTTAGGTGTTTTAAAAAATCAGATAGGTTTATTTGCTAATCCTAAAATGGTTGTATTAGATCCTGAATATTTACACACACTTTCTGCTCGTGAAATTAGATCGGGAACTGCCGAAATTATTAAATACGGAATGACACACGATATTCGTTTGTTTAATGAAATTAAAGATAATACCGAATTAAACATTGTAGATTTAATACATCGATCTATTGAAATTAAAAACGAAGTTGTTTTAGAAGATCCTACAGAGCAAAACGTACGTAAGGTTTTAAATTGGGGACATACCATTGGCCACGGAATAGAATCTTACTTTTTAGACACTCCTAACAAAGAAAACTTAACACATGGTGAAGCCATAGCTATTGGGATGGTTTGTGAAACATATATTTCTTCTAAAATGTTAGATTTTCCTTCGGATAAACTTAAAGAGGTTAAAAATACAATTATTGCTATTTATGGTAAAGTTGAAGTTAAAGAAAAAGACTTCTTTTCTATTACAGAATTAATGAAACATGACAAGAAAAATGTTGGAGGAAAAATTAACTTTGTACTCTTAAAAGATTATGGTGATTTTCAAATAAATTGTAAAGTCTCCAATAAATTAATAATCGAAAGTTTAGAATACTATAATTCATAATAAAACAAAACAGCGCAACTTAAGTTGCGCTGTTTTGTTTTATTTAGTTATTGTTATTGGTATACTATCCTGAGATCCGTAGAGTTTAATTTCTGTAATATCAGCAGGCATATTTAAACCGTTTTTAGTAATTACTCTTTTAACATTTTTAATAACATCACTTTTAACTTCCGATGCACCACGTTTATACTCTTTAGTTTTGGTCCAAAAAATAATTTTTAAATTAACTGTACTTACACCTAAACTATCTAAAGTAACAAAGCACTGATGCTCATCAGTATCAATTACACCTGCGGTATTTATAACCGAATCTATAATTACTTTTTTTGCTAAATCAACATCATCTTCATAATCTATACCTACAGTAAAATCTAATCGATAAAAGCCATCTTCGGTGTAGTTATAAACTGCTTTTTTAATAATATCACTATTCGGAATATAAACATCTCTACCATCAAAAGTTTTAAGTTTTGTAAACCTAAATTCCATCATTTTTACTTTACCGAATATATCACCAATCATTACCGTATCATTTACATCAAACGGTCGGTTAAAAGATAAAATTACTCCCGATATAAAGTTTTCACCAATATCTTTAAAGGCAAAACCAATTATAACAGCACCCGCACCTGCAGCTGTTAATAAACCTGTTGCAACACCACCTAAACCTGCAGCCTTTAAAGCTAACATAATAGTTAAAATTACCAACCCTGCTTTAACAGTTTTTGCTAAAAAATTAGTCATTAAAGGGTCATTAGTTCTAACTGATATTGTTTTTCTAAAAATTTTAGAAATTGTATTTGCTATTAAAAAACCTATTGTTATAATAAGTATTCCTATAAAAATATTGGGAACTTGTTGTATAAATTCATTCCAATATATTTGAATAGCGTTTTTTAATTTTATCATAATTTAATTTCGTTATTAGTATGTTTTTTAATAGTTTATCTTATTATTGATAAATGTTTTATGATAAAACAATATCTTCTTTTAACTGTTCTACAGTACTCTTAGTCCATGCATTTAACATCCAACTGGTTTTTTCTAAAGAAGCAATATAACCACCCATTAAATCAATCGTACCTTCATCTCCTGCTGTTTCTGCTTTTTTTATAATGCGAGACATTTGTTCTAACAGAACCTTATGATCATCTAATAAGATATAAACCATATCTGTATCGGTTTGAAACGGACTTTCTTCTGATATTGCTGCAATTTTTAAATACCTACTATATCTACTAATCGGATGGTATTGTAATGTTAAAATGCGTTCAGCAATTTCATCTATCTTAACTCTTGCATCACCATACATTTCTTCAAATTTATTATGAAGCTCAAAAAAGTTTTTACCTACTATATTCCAATGAAAATTTCTTAATTTTTGGTAGTAAATATGATAATCTGCTAATAATTGATTTAATTCTTTTGCTACTGGTAAAACATTTTCATTCTGCATATTTAAATAACTCATATTGTTTTATTTTTAGTTTTAATAATTTAATTCTCCTACAAAAATAAATAGTAATGGCAACACTACTTTGCTCATTTAATATCTATCCTTGCTCATTTCATTTTACCTAAGTTATAAGCATAAAAAAAGGATGAGTAAAACTCATCCTTTTAGAGATTTTCGTATTGGTATTTCAATACGGGGAGACCTCATTGATTTTAATAAAAACTCACTTTTAAATAAAAAAGGAGGTTCTATTATTTTATTTTACATTTTAAAAGTCTCAAAAACTGCATATTCTAATTTATTTGACTTTTTATTTTTGTATTCAATTATAAAATCGCCGTGTTTATTAAAATATCCTACTCCGTTAAAATCATTCCCTTCAACAATATAAAAATTATTATTTATTGATTTTAATGCTTTTGCTGATGTAATGTCTTTATCATCTAATTTATAAGTAATTAATAAATCATTTTGATTGATTAAAAAATCATATTTTATATCTTTATACTTGAAGTATATTATTTTTGTTTTTGTATCATAAAACGGATCTTTATCATTATCAACCATTATTGTTTTAGACACTGTAATAGGGCTATCTACAATTTTTTGATTCAATTTGTTTTTCTGATTCGGATCGAACTTTGTTTTCTGCGATTTCTCAGTAATAACCTTTACCTTAGTATCGTATTTAACACCGTCTTTATCTACTTTTTGTGATTTTTCTACTTTTGTTGTTTTTACAACTTCTGTTTGTGAGTTTACTGTCGTAATTACTCCTACTAATAGTAACCCTATGAATAAATTTTTCATTTTTAATATATTTTAAATTATAAGTGCTTTTTGCTAAGTGCACACTTTTTATCACTTTTTTTCTTTTTTAAATAGCAATTTGTAATTATTCTCTTTTCATACTACAAAGATATTGGTAGTAATCAGTTTTACTTTGCTCGTTTAAAGTCATTCTTTGCTCATTTCATAAAATAATCGTAAAAAAAAGGCAAAAAAAAATAAACATGATTCTCATGTTTATTTTTATATTTTACAACTTATATTCTTATAATTTTTTTCTTCCTGTGATAAGAGAAATAACAAAAAGAATAATAAAAATAAAGAAAGCAATTTTAGCAAAGCCTGCTGCTGTTCCTGCAATTCCACTAAATCCTAAAAATCCTGCAATTAATGCTATAATAATAAATGTGATTGTCCAACGTAACATATTTTTTGTTTTTATAGTTAATAATGAGCACAACTATTGTGCACTACAAAATTACCTACAAACTTAAATAATACTTTACTCATTTACTTTAATTGTTAACTCATTTAAAAAACAACACAAAAACTGAAATGAGCTAAGAACTGTTTCTTTTGAAGCAAGAATACTCTATTCTTCTATTTAAATTTGTTGCTGTAGAATATGAATAGAAAAACATTAAAGTATATTTAATAAACACCTTATTTAAAAGGTAAACATATACTTGTTACTGACGCTTACTAATGTTTTAATGAAGAAAATAAATTAATAAACATGAATTACAAACTCTCTAACATAGCAACAAAAGAACGAATAAAAGATTTTACTAAATTATCTTTTAAATATCCTTATTTATACAAGCCTAAACGTAAAATAAATGGTCTTAAAGAACAAACTGTTAGCCTTATTACTTTAGAAAACCCCAGTATAATTACACAAGGTATTTGGGGATTACTACCACAAAATTACACCGAAAACTGGAGCAAGTTTCAAAATATTAAAAACACACTACACACTAATAAGTTAGATATTAAAAAAAATATATTATTTAAAGAAGCGTTATTTAACAGAAGGTGCTTATTAATAGTTACTGGTTTTTACACCCATAAAATTATTGATAATACTATTAAAAATTACTTGGTAGAGAAAAAAAATCAAGAACCTTTTTATTTAGCTGGCATTTACAATGTAACAAGCGATGGTTTTATAACCTGCTCTGTAATTAACACAAAAAGTACTGAAGAATTAAATTCTTTTAATAACATTTATGAAGTTATGCCATTACAAATACCTAAAATATTTAAAAGTATGTGGCTTAATTCTAAAACCGATATTGATGAAATTGATTATCTAATTGACAACCCTTATGGCACAAAACTAAATATTCAAATAATAGCTTCTTAGCTATGCTTTTAAAAACTTGTTAACATATTTTTATTTTACTTTCTTGTTTGTTTTTTAAAAACTCACTCGGGCTAATACCATATTTTCTTTTAAAAATTTTAGAAAAATAACTTCTACTAGAAAAACCAATTGAATACACTATTTGCGAAATGTTGTAATCCGTATTATTAATTAAATCACGTGCCTCCTCTAACCGAACATGCCTTACATACTCTGTAACAGTTCTTGAAAAAAGCAATTTAAATCCTTCTTGTAGTTTAGCTTGTGGCAAACCTATTTCATTAGCTAAATCTTCTACACTATAGTCTTCAGCTACTTTTTTAAGTATCTTCTGACCTACTTTTCTTACTAAGCTAATTTCCTTTTTTGTTAAAGATGTACTCGGTTTTTTATCTCTCTCTACATCTTTATTGTGCTGGAGCATGTGTTCTGATAAAATTTGGTAAACAATACCCTCTTTTATCAAAATACGAATCATCCCTTTTTGTTTAATAGCATTATACTGTTTAATAAAATTCGCCAATTTTAAATTATACGTACCAAAATAAGCAAAAACCTTTTCGTGTTGTTTATCATAAAAGACTTCATATAATTTCTTATTCAACACAGAAGCATCATTTAGTCGCTTCTTGATAAACTTTATTCTATTAATTTGAATTAAATGCATTTTTATTTTTACATTCTTTTCAAAATGTTTATAATTATGCCCTCCTTCTTTACTTGATATAATTACAGATTGATATTCCTCTAGTTTTCTTTTTTTATTTTCTAGTTCAAACCTATGATAACTATAACCTTCTGTAGTATATGTAAAATGAATTGGATTAAATTCAGAAGCGTCTATAGCTATTGTAATATCATCTAAAAAAACAATATCATATTGTAATACGCTTCCTCCCCATTCAAAACTTAAAAAAGTAATTTTTCCTTGTGCAAACTCATTATCAACCTCTAAAATATGCTCTCCCCATCTTTCTGTTAAAGTCCCTCCAATTACTTCTTGCAACTGCTTAACCGCCCCAACAGTATCAGTAGCAGTAATTTTTATAGTCGTCATTCGTTTTTGGGTATAAATTTACAGATATTTATTGTTAATATGTTAAAATATGTTAATTTTTATTTGGTATGAGCAAACATCAAAAACATATGAGCTAAACTCACTTATAATGATGTCGTAATTTTGCATTGTAACATTAAAAAACATAAATAAATGAAAATTTTAAAAATAGTACTTATAAGTTCTTTCTTTTTTTTAGCTTTAAGCGCTAGCGCTCAGCAAATATCAAAAAATGCCATTGGTGTTAGAATCGGTGATAATGACGGATTTGGAGGAGAGCTTTCTTATCAACACTATTTAAAAGAAAATAATAGATTAGAATTTGATTTAGGTTTTAGAAACTCAAAAAACGTTGATGCCTTTAAACTTGTAGGTTTATACCAATGGGTACACAAATTAGATGGTAACTTTAATTGGTTTGTAGGTGCTGGTGCTGGTATTGGTTCTTACAACACTCCTGGAAACGATGGTTTTTTTGCTTTAGTTGCGGGTGATTTAGGTATCGAATATAATTTTGATATTCCTTTAATTATGTCTTTAGATATTAGACCAGAACTAGGTTTAAATAATGAATATAGTGATGATTTAGATTTAGATATTGCCTTAGGTATCAGATACCAGTTCTAATAATAAAAAAAAAAACTCAATTAACCTTAAAATAAAAACATTATGGATAAGATCGTCAAAACATTATTAATTATCTCAGGATTGGTATTAACTGCATACGGTGTATATAAAGTTATTGCTCCTGAGGCAACAGTAGATATTGGTATTGCAGAATTTAGTTCACAAGATAATAAAAAAGCTTACATTTCTTTAGCTGTAGGTGTAGCAATACTAGTTATTTCTGGTTTTGTAAAAAAGAAATAATTTAAAATTACAACAAAAAAAAGCAAGACGATGTCTTGCTTTTTTTTGTTATTTTATGGAACAACTTTTATAAATATCTTCATAAACTGGCAATATTTTCTCTAAAGAAAACAACTTAATATGTTCTTTCGCATTTTCTTTAAATCTATTTAAAACAACATCGTCTTTTAATATTTTAATGGCATTTTTAGCCATATCATCTACATCTCCTAAATTACTTAAATACCCTGTTTCACCATGAATATTTACTTCTGGTAAACCTCCACAATTGGTTGAAATAACTGCTGTACCTGCTGCCATAGCCTCTAATGCTGCCAAACCAAAACTTTCGGTTTCTGAAGGCAATAAAAAAACATCAGAGTAACACAGTATTTTAGCAACTTCATTAGAGTTACCCATAAATAATACTTTATCTTCAATGTGTAATTTTTTTGCTAATTTTTCAGCTTTTAAACGCTCAGGGCCATCTCCTACCATTAATAATTTCGAGGGTACTTCTTTTTGAATTTCATTAAAAATTTTAATCACATCATTGGTACGTTTCACTGGGCGAAAATTACTAACATGCGTAATTATTTTTTCTTCTGGTGTAGCTAAAGCAATCCTTTTACACTCATCTTGATGTGCTTTATTATATTTTTCACCATCAATAAAGTTATAAACGACTTTAATATCTTTATCTATATTAAATAACCGCAAGGTGTCTTCCTTTAAACTGTTAGATACTGCCGTTACTTCATCTGATTTATTAATACTAAACTCCACTGCTGTTTTATATGTCGGATGACTACCTACTAAAGTAATATCGGTACCGTGTAATGTGGTTACTACTTTAATGGTTATACCTTTGTCTTCTAGCATTTTTTTAGCCATGTAAGCGGCATATGCATGCGGAATTGCATAATGAACATGTAAAACTTCTAGTTGATGTTTCTGTACCACCTCAACCATTTTACTAGACAACGCTAATTCATAGGGTTGATATTGAAATAATGGATATTCTTCTAAAACTACTTCATGAAAATGTAAACGATGCGAGAAAAAATCTAATCGAACAGGTTGATTATAAGTTATAAAATGTACTTCGTGTCCTTTATCTGCTAAAGCCATTCCTAACTCTGTTGCTACTACTCCACTTCCTCCAAATGTAGGATAACATACTATTCCTATTCTCATATTTACGCTTGATTATTACAGTAAGATTACTAACGTAAATTTACGGTATTACTTACGTTTTTTTGTGAATAAAAGCATAAAAAAACGTCATTACGAACGAAGTCAAGTAATCTTATAACTTAAGATTGCTTTCATACTTCCTCGCAATGACGTTTATAATATAAACTCTGAGTTTATTTTTTTAATAGTCTCCTAATGTTTCAGGGTTTTGAGCCAATGACGAAGCTAATTGTTCATCGTTTGGAGCTTTACCATGCCAAGCATGTGTATTCATCATAAAATCGATACCGTTACCCATTTCTGTGTATAATAACACACAAACTGGTTTTCCTTTACCTGTACGAGATTTTGCATCTGCCATTCCGCTTAAAATAGCTTCTACATTGTTTCCTTCTCTTACTTCTAATACATCCCAACCAAAAGCTTCAAACTTTGCTCTTAAGCTTCCCATTGCGAGTACTTGATCAGTAGTTCCGTCTATTTGTTTTTCGTTTACATCAATAGTTGAAATTATATTATCAACTTTTTTTCCAGATGCATACATTGCCGCTTCCCAGTTCTGACCTTCTTGTAATTCACCGTCACCATGTAATGTGTATACAATTTTATTATCTCCGTTTAACTTCTTTGCTTGCGCAGCGCCAATAGCAACACTCATACCCTGACCTAATGATCCTGACGCGATACGAATACCTGGTAATTTTTCGTGTGTTGTTGGGTGCCCTTGTAAACGAGAATCTAATTTTCTAAACGTTGCTAACTCTGCAACAGGAAAAAAACCACTATGTGCTAAAACACTATAGTAAACTGGCGATATATGTCCGTTTGATAAAAAGAATAAATCTTCGTTATTTCCGTCCATTTTAAAATCAGTAGAATAATCCATGATTTCTTGGTATAAACAGGTTATAAACTCTGCACACCCTAAAGAACCTCCCGGATGCCCTGAATTTACTGCGTGAACCATTCGAACGATATCTCTACGAACTTGTTGTGTAAAATCTTGAAGCTGTTGTGTTGTTGGCATTGTTGTTTTGTTTTATAGCAACAAAAGTAACTGTTTATAAAACAATTGCCAATTACTTTTTTTAATTCTTAAAAATAAAAAGGGTTCGTGAATTTAAAATTTCTTTTTCATTTAATTTTCCCTTCTAAACAATACAGTTTCCGAACCCTTCATTTACGTATTCCAAAGAACAAGAATTTATGCTTAATTGACAAAACACTGTAGTCTGTTTTCATGAATACCGTGTTATCAAAAACACAACCATATCTTTTTCAGACTTTTAAAAAAAATGCTTTTTATCATAAAAATGGTAGATTTGAGTATCCTAATAACACTATATGTACTTTACAATAAAAAGAACACTTTGTTTTTTTACTTTTTTATCTTTCAGTTTAACTATTAACAGTCAAAACACAACTTCTTTACCGGATTCATTATCGAGTAAAAGTTATATAGAGTTATCTGATTTATTCTACAATAGCAAACCTGACACCTTAAAAGCAATAGCATATGCCAATGCTGTTTATTTTAAAGCTCTAAAGATGAAAGATACTATTGAAATGTTAGATGGGAAATATTATTTAGCTGATATAAAAAATGACGAAAGTATTTATTTAAACTATTGTGACTCTTTAATTGAGATTACAAAAAAGAAACCTTCTAAAAATTTCCCTGCTGCTATATATATTAATAAAGCAAAATTTTATTTTCATAAAAAAGAAAATAGTAATTCTTTAAAAGAATTAGTTAATTTAAATAATTATTTGAGCAATAATAAAAATGACAGTATAAAGTCTTTAGCTTTAATACAATTATCTTCTATAAAAAATTCTATTGGAGATAATAAAGAAGCATTATTACTTCAAAAAAAAGCATATGAATATGCTTACAAGAAAAACTACTTAAAGAGTGATGAATTTTCTACTCTTCCTCTAAATATATCATTAACATATAGAAATTTGAACGAAATTGATTCTGCTTATTTTTACAACAATATAGCTATCAATTTGTATGAAAAAATAAATGATACAATAAGTCTTGGTTACTCATTTTATACTCTTGGGTATATTCAAGACAAAATGAGAGAATATAAGAAAGCTGTAAAATCTTTTAAAAAAGCTATTCCCTCTATAACTAGTGATGAAAATTATAGAACTTTGACGAGGGTATATACCAAAATCGGAATTTTATATGATTCTATAAACGATTTAAATAGCTCTTTAAAATATCATTTAAAAGCCGACTCATTAAATGTTTTAAAAAATATTTCAAGCTCTTCATTAGATAAAACTTATCAATTTCTTTACAACTATCATAAAAAGAATGCTAATTTAAAAGAACAATTAATTTATCTTAATAAACTTCTAGAATTAAAGGATTATAGCCTTAACGAAAAAAATAAAATTAATAAAACCTTTACTGAAGAATACGATATACCGAACTTATTATCTGAAAAGAAAACAATTATAAGTCAATTAGAAAATCGCGTAAAAAAAGCTCAAAGAAATAAATTTATTTACATCTCACTTCTTATTATTGGTTTTATATTAATCATGTATCAATTAAGAAAAAAAAGCGTTTATAAGAAACGTTTTTTAGCTTTGGTTAATCAAGAAAATTTGATTACTAAAAAACCTGTAATTTTTAGAAACGCTACCAATACTATTGCTGTTAAGCATAACATACCAAAAGACATCGTTTCTCTTATTTTAAAAGAGTTAGAGGTTTTTGAAAAAAAAGAATCATTTTTAGATACTGATAATAGCTTACAGAGCTTAGCTAGAAAATTTAACACCAATAGCAACTATTTATCTAAAATAATAAATCAACATAAAAAAACCACTTTCTCTAACTATATTAATAACCTTAGAATCAATTATATTATTGAGAAACTAAAAACAGATTCTTTGCTAAGAAAATATACAATTAAGGCTATCGCCAGCGAAGTCGGCTTTAAAAATACTGAATCTTTTTCGAAAGCTTTTTATAAGGTTACAGATATTAAACCTTCATACTTCATTAAAGAATTAGAAAAAAAGAATACTAAGCATTAAATTTATTGGCTTTATTTTTTGTCCAAAAAAAAAGATTACTTAATTTCATTCGTAATGACGCTTCAAAAAACTATTCGTAACGTAGCTACAAGTTGCGAAGTAGTCTTTAATAAATAAACGACCTATTACTATTTAAAATACAAACAAAAAATATTACTTCGTTTCATTCGCTATGACACCAATACAATCAAGTTTTTTGCTTTTTCTTTTTTGCAGCAGGAAATAACACATTGTTTAAAATTAAACGATACCCTGGTGATGTTGGATGTAAATCTAACTCCGTTTTCGGGTCTCCTACTCTATGCTGATAATCTTCTGGATCATGACCTCCATAAAAAGTAAACATACCTTTTCCTTTAGTTCCGTGAATATATTTACCTTCTCCGTTGGTTTTATTTTCTCCTAAAATCATTACGGTAGATTTTACAGTACTGCGATCAAAAGAAGTTGTTTGTCCCATAAATGCTTTTACCAACTGTGTGTGGTTTTGAGTTAACATGGTTGGCACTTGATCCCATTTTGCAGAGAACTCTCCTAACGTAAAATAATCAACCTCTTTTTTAATTCTGCGTTTACGAGTCATATCAATCGACGAAAACTCGTAAGTTGTTGGATTACGAATCAACTCAAAATCTTTAAAAGCAAAGGTTTTATTAAAATCTATTTTAGATTGATAATTTGGTTCTGAAGCATCGCCATCAAACATTCCTTCCGCAATATCAACTCCATCTGCAGCTAAGGCAATATCAAAACTATCAGTTGCAGAGCACATGGCAAACATAAATCCGCCACCAACTACGTAGTCTCTAATTTTTTTTGCTACTGCTCTTTTTTCTTCTGATACTTTACTGTAGCCTAATTTTTTAGCCAATGCTTCGGCATCTTTTTTTTGTTGAATATACCAAGGTGCCGTTCTAAAAGCTCCGTAAAAACGACCGTATTGACCCGTAAAATCTTCGTGATGCAAATGCAACCATTCGTACAGTAGTAACTTATCACTTAACACTTCTTCATCGTAAATTACATCAAACGGAATCTCTGCATAAGCCAATACCATAGTTACAGCATCATCCCAAGGCATTTTACCTTTTGGCGAATACACAGCTATTTTGGGCGCTTTTTCTAAAGTTACTGCTTCTTGATTTTTTGAAGGTGATGAAATTTCTTCTAAAATTAATGCTGATTTAGCATCTGAAATTACCTTATATGAAACTCCTCTTATTTTACATTCTTTTTCTACAGAATCATTGTTTTCTATTAAAAAAGCACCGCCATCGTAATTTAACAACCATTTTGCTTTTAATCCGTTTTGCAACGCGTAATAAACAATTCCGTATGCTTTTAAATGATTTTTCTGATTCTCATTACTCATAGGAACATAAATAAAAGATGCCCAAATTGAGTTTGAAAAAAGAATAAAAGTAAGTAGATATAATATTTTCTTCATAATTAAAAACTAAAATACACAATTACTATGTAGCAATTGTGTATTTATTATAATTTATAAATTGTTTAAGTTTTAAAACGGAACATCATCCTCACTTGGTCCGAATGCATCTTCTGGTGATGCAAAATTACTAGAAGCTACATCTGTATTAAAACCAGATTCAATACCAGAGTTCATACTCGATTGAAACTCGCTACTAATACCTTCTTCTAAATCTGAGAATAAAGCTAAATGCCCTGTAAATTTTAAACGGATATTGTCCATTCCCCCGTTACGGTGTTTTGCTACAATAAACTCTCCTTGCCCTTCACAGGGTGAATGATCATCATCGTCCCACTCTGTCATACCATAATATTCTGGTCTAAAAATAAATGATACAATATCGGCATCCTGCTCAATTGCTCCAGATTCACGTAAATCTGATAATAACGGACGCTTAGAGCCTCCACGCGTTTCTACCGCACGAGATAACTGAGATAATGCAATAACCGGTATACTTAATTCTTTTGCTAATGCTTTCAAGTTTCGCGAAATTGTTGATATTTCTTGTTCACGGTTTCCTCCTGCTCCACCAGCGGTCATTAGTTGTAAATAATCAATTACAATAATTTTTACATTGTGTTGCGATACTAAACGTCTTGCTTTTGCACGTAAATCGAAAATTGAAAGCGCCGGAGTATCATCAATAAATATAGGAGCATCAGAAAGTTTTTTAACCTTTACATTTAACTGTTCCCATTCATGTGGTTCTAAATTTCCTTTACGTAGTTTCTCTGAAGTTAATCCTGTTTCCGAAGAAATCATACGAGTAATTAACTGTACCGATGACATCTCTAATGAGAAAACGGCAACACCATGTCCAAAATCAATCGCCATATTTTTAGCCATTGAAATTACAAATGCTGTTTTACCCATACCCGGACGTGCAGCAATAATAATTAAATCGGATGGTTGCCAACCCGAAGTTAATGCATCTAATTTCGTAAATCCAGTAGCCAAACCACTCATCCCCTCTTTACCCGAAATTTCTTGTATTTTAGTTATAGATTGCTGTACTAGTGAATCGGCTCTTTCTGCTCCCTTTTTAAGGTTACCTTGGGTTACTTCAAATAACTTACCTTCGGCATCGTCTAATAAATCAAAAACATCGACGGTTTCGTTGTAAGCATTTTCTATAATTTCAGATGAAATTGTAATTAATTTTCGTTGAATATATTTTTCTAATATAATTCTTGCATGAAACTCAATATGCGCCGAAGAGGCTACTTTTTGAGTTAAGCCTATCAAGAAAAAATCACCTCCCGCTAAATCTAAAGTCCCATTTTTCTTTAACTGATTAGATACTGAAAGTAAATCAATCGGTTCTGAATTTTGAAAAAGTGTATAAATGGCAGCGTAAATTTCTTGATGCCTTTTATCATAAAAAGAATCAGGTTTAAGAATATCAATTATCTCATCAATACCTTTTTTATCAATCATCATAGCACCTAAAACAGCTTCTTCTAATTCTAAAGCTTGTGGTGGTAATTTTCCTTTTTCAAGACTAATAATTTTAGCCTTGTCAGTTTTAGTTCCTCTGAGAGATTGAGTTCTTTCCATAACTGCAAATGTAATTTTTTAAGCTGATACTTCTAGGAGCTATCTTTAACTTTCTTTATGCACAAATTTTGTAAACAAAACTGTTATTAACTTGTTGATAACGTACTAACTTTCTTATTTTTGATGTTATGCAGTACAATAAAAAACAGCTTACAATAGCTTTAACTTTACCTTTTCAAATATTATTTGTGCATTTTTTTAGCCAAAAAACACAATGGGTAGAGCAATATTATAGCACAGGAGTATATCCTTATATTTCTAATTTTTTTCGTTTTATTTTAGGATGGATTCCTTTTTCATTTGGGGATTTTTTAGGTTTTATATTGATATTTTTGTTCATTAAAGCTATTTATCAATTAATTAAAAACCGATTTAAAAATAGTATCCCGTTGCTTCTAAAGTTCATAACGACTTTATCTATTGTTTATTTTTGTTTTTATGCCTTTTGGGGATTCAATTATTTTCGCGAGCCTTTGGCTAAAAATTTAGGTTTACAACAATCTACATACACAACCGAGCAATTGGTTGAAACTACGCAACAAATTGTTTTAGAATTAAACAAAATACATTTACAAATCACCAATAATGATTCTATAAAAGTTATCGTTCCTTATTCTCAAAAAGAAATTTATCAATTAGCTACAAATGGCTATAAAAACTTAGCTTTTATTTATCCGCAGTTAACGTATAAAAACCCATCTATAAAAAGTTCTTTGGTGAGTTTGTTTCAATCTTATAACGGAACCGCAGGTTATATAAATCCGATTACAGGCGAGGCACAAATAAATGATATGATTCCTAAAACCGGATATCCGTCAACGACTTGTCATGAAATGGCGCATCAAATTGGTTGGGCTGCAGAAAATGATGCAAATTTTGTTGGTTTCTTAGCTGCTATTAAAAATGATGATTTATACTTTAAATATTCGGGATATAGAATGGCGTATAATTACTGTATCGGTCAAATTTACAGGCGAGATAAAGGTTTGGCTTCAGAAATTAAGAAAACGGTAAATATCGGAATTTATAAAGATTATAAAGATAGTTATTTACATTGGAAACAATTTGAAAACCCTATTGAGCCTTATTTAAAAAAAGGTTACAATTCTTATTTAAAGGCAAACAATCAATCAAAAGGAATAAAATCTTACAGTTATGTAGTAGATTTGTTAATCGCTTATTTTAAACATAAGAAATAGAAAAAAAATGAAAAATATAATAACTGTTTTAGTCTTGATTTTAATGATTTCTTGTAATTCATTTCCCGATTTAAAAGAAGAGTTTCCTTGTAAAGAAACCAATTCTTATGGTAATCTTAAAAAAAGTGAAGATGTTAGAAATATGTTTAGCGTACAATTTCCTGAAAACTGGAAAGTAAACTTATATTATGACAATACTAAAACATCTATCTATGCTGCCGACACAACTATTAGCGTAACAAAAACAACACTTATGGATGTTACTTTGGTGCATAAAACTGTTTTTTTAGACAATACTTTTAAGCAGAAAATTACGGATGATAATAAAAAAATGGGCTTATCAGAAATTAAAACCAACGATGTAAATATTCTTAATAAACCTTCTTATTATAGTTATGCTGAAGGTAAAAAAGGCAATTATTCGTATCATATATTAAATACGTTTACTAAAATTAACGATGACAACTTCTTACATGTTAAAACGGAAGTTTATGGAGATTCTTTAGTAGATGAACGAATTTGCAAAGCCCTAAATTTAATTAACAAAACACAACTGAATTAGTTACTTTTGAAACGCTAAAAATTACAACAATGAACAAACAACATATCATCAATCGATTTATAAAATATGTAACTATTGATACTGAAAGCGATCCTAACAATCCTGCTTTTCCGAGTACCGAAAAACAATGGGATTTAGCAAAGGTTCTTGAAAAAGAACTGGTAGAAATAGGAATGGAAGACGTTGATTTAGACGAAAACTGTTACCTAATGGCTACGCTACCTAGTAATTTAGATTACGAAGTACCAACTATTGGTTTTGTGGCACATATAGATACAAGTCCTGATTTTACTGGTGCGAATGTAAAACCGCAAATCCACGAAAATTACGACGGAAAAGACATTATTTTAAACAAAGAGCAAAACATTGTATTGTCTCCTGATTATTTTGATGACTTATTACAATACAAAGGTCAAACTATAATTACTACAGACGGAACAACACTCTTAGGCGCCGATGATAAAGCTGGTGTTACCGAAATCGTTTCTGCGATGGAATATTTAATTCAGCATCCAGAAATTAAACACGGTAAAATTAGAGTATGTTTTCCTCCGGATGAAGAAGTTGGTAAAGGTGCTCATATGTTTGATGTAGAAAAGTTTGGTGCTAAATGGGCTTACACCATGGATGGAAGTCAGATTGGTGAGTTAGAATATGAAAACTTTAATGCTGCTGGTGCTAAAATTACTATAAATGGTAAAATAGTTCACCCAGGCTATGCGAAAGGAAAAATGATTAACTCGATGACAATTGCTAGCGAATTAATCAATGCAATGCCAACCAATGAAGTTCCTGAAAAAACAACTGGCTATGAAGGCTTTTTCCACTTACACCAAATGGAAGGAAAGGTTGAGCAAACCACTTTACAATATATTATTAGGGATCATGATATGGAATTGTTTAAAAATCGTAAACAAGCCATGTTAGATTTAGTTTCAGCAATGAACACGAAATTAGGTAAAGACTTAATTGAGATTGAAATTAAAGATCAATATTACAATATGAAAGAAAAAGTAACTCCGGTTATGCATATTGTTGATATTGCCGAAGAGGTTATGAATGAAATGGGGATTAAACCATTAATTAAACCTATTAGAGGTGGTACAGATGGTTCTCAATTATCTTACAAAGGATTGCCATGCCCTAATATTTTTGCTGGTGGACACAACTTTCACGGGCGTTACGAATACGTACCTGTAGAGAGTATTTTAAAAGCTACCGAAGTAATTGTTGGTATTGCAGAAAAAGTAGCTGTTAAGTTTAAATAAACTTAAGTATGTAAAAAACAAAAAACTCTAGCATTAGCTAGAGTTTTTTTTATGATATTATCTACCCCTACAGAAAATATCATAAAGATTAAAATAAAGCCCCTTAATTCTTTATTTCATTACAAAAGTCGCACTTTTTTAGTGAATAAATGAGAGGAAAAACACCCTTAACCTAACATAGAACACTCAAATACAATACTTTAATATTTTAAACTTATACAAAACGAAAGTTCTAATGCATAGCACTAGAACTTTCTTACAATGATATTATCACCCCTTATAGAAAATATCATTCAATTTGAAATAAATCCCCTTATTTTTATTTCACTACAAATATGTGATTTTTATTAGTACTTTTATTTAGGAAAACCACCTTTTAAGCCCCTGATAAAACCCTTTTTTCTACAAAAAAAACAGATTTGTATATTTCTTATAAATAATTTGCTAAAAAAGATTGCTTATCTACATTTGACGCTCATAATAACAAATAAAATGAATAGAGAGGAATTAATAAATTTAGCAAACAAGCACGGAGCACCACTTTATGTGTATGATACCGAAAGAATAATACATCAATACAAAACCATAACCAGTGCTTTTTCTAAAGTTAAAAGTCTAAAAATAAACTATGCTGTAAAAGCATTGTCTAACATTAATATCTTAAAAGTTTTTAACACATTAAAAAGCGGATTAGACACCGTCTCTATTCAGGAAGTTAAACTTGGGTTACATGCTGGTTTTAAACCTAAAGACATAATTTATACACCAAACGGGGTTTCTTTACAAGAAATTGAAGAAGTTGCTAAATTAGGCGTTCAAATTAATATTGATAATTTATCTATACTAGAGCTATTTGGACAAAAACATCCTAAGGTGCCTGTTTGTATTCGCATAAATCCACATATTATGGCAGGTGGAAATAGTAATATTTCTGTTGGACATATAGATTCTAAATTCGGAATATCAATTCACCAAGTTCCTCATATAAAAAGAGTTGTTGAAAATACCGGAATGCGCATTAACGGTATTCACATGCACACAGGATCTGACATTTTAGATATTGATACTTTTTTAAGAGCAACTGAAATTTTATTTGATGTAGCAAAGCAATTCAAAAATATTGATTTTATTGATTTTGGTAGCGGATTTAAAGTTCCCTATAAAAAAGATGATATTTCTACCGATATTACTGAGTTAGGAGAAAAATTATCACTTAGATTCAATGAATTTTGTAAAGAATATGGTAAAAACATCACGCTAATGTTTGAACCTGGTAAATATTTAGTGAGTGAATCTGGTTATTTTTTAGCAAAAGTTAATGTTATAAAACAAACAACTTCTACAGTATTTGCAGGTATTGACAGTGGAATGAATCATTTAATTCGTCCGATGCTTTACAACTCATATCATCATATTGAAAACCTATCTAATCCGAAGGGAAGAGAACGTTTTTACAGTATTGTAGGTTACATATGCGAAACTGATACTTTTGGTTCTAACAGGCGAATTAGTGAAATATCCGAAGAAGATATTTTATGTTTTCACAATGCTGGTGCCTATTGTTATTCAATGGCTTCTAATTACAATTCAAGATTTAAGCCTGCTGAAGTTATGATGTATAAAGGTAAAGATTATGTTATCAGAAAAAGAGAAAACATGGATGACATTCTTAGAAACCAAGAAGAAATTAAACTATAAAAAAACTCTGATCTTAATAGATCAGAGTTCATTTAAAATATAATCAACCCCTCAAAAGATTATATTTTAAGTAGCGTAATAAAGTCCCCTAACTTTAATTACATTACAAATATGAGACTTATTTTTAATAATCAGTAAGGATAAACCTCCTTTTCATGAAACAAATTTATTGAACTCTTTATATAATAAAGTTTAAACCATAAAAAAGCCTACTCAAAATGAGTAGGCTTTTTATTATAATAGTTTTAAAGTATTACTATTCAGCAACAACTTCAAATACGATATCAGCAACAACAGCTCTGTGTAAACGTACAGCAGCGTTATATTTACCTAATCTTTTTACACTACCTCCAGTAACTTTGATAAATTTCTTATCAATTACAGTACCAGCTTTAGCTAAAGCTTCAGCAACATCAATGTTGTTTACTGAACCAAATAACTTATCACCAGAACCTACTTTAGAAGTAATTTTTAATTCGTATCCTTTAACAGTTTCAGCTATTTTACTAGCATCTTCTACTAATTTAGCTTCTTTAAAAGCACGTTGCTTTAAGTTTTCTGCTAATACTTTTTTAGCTGAAGAAGTAGCTAATATTGCATATCCTTTAGGAATTAGGCTGTTACGACCATAACCATTCTTTACAGTTACAACATCGTCTTTAAAACCTAAATTTTCTACGTCTTGTCTTAGTATCAATTCCATGTCTCTACTTCTTTATTATTTTAATAAATCACCAACGTATGGCATTAAAGCTAAATGACGAGCTCTTTTAATAGCCTGTGCAACTTTACGTTGATATTTTAATGATGTTCCTGTTAAACGTCTTGGTAAAATTTTACCTTGTGCGTTTACTAAATACATTAAGAAGTCTGCATCTTTATAATCGATGTACTTAATACCATTCTTTTTAAAACGACAGTACTTAGCTTCTTTTTTTGTTTCGATATCAAGAGGCGTTAAGTAACGTACTTCACCTTGCTTGTTTCCTTTTGATTGTTGTTCTATTGTAGTTGACGCCATTTCTTACTTTTTTGCAGATTTAACACGTTCTCTTCTTTTTTCAGCCCACGCTTCAGCATGCTTGTCTAACCTTACAGTTAAATAACGCATAACACTATCGTCTCTTCTGAACTCTAATTCAAAAGCTGTAATAGCATCTCCAGCTACTTTGTAGTCTAATAAGTGGTAAAATCCACTTTTTTTCTTTTCAATTGGGTAAGCTAATTTTTTTAAGCCCCAATCTTCTTTAGAAATCATTTCTGCACCTTTAGATAGTAAGTAGTCCTCAAACTTCTTTACTGTCTCCTTTATCTGAGTTTCAGATAAAACGGGATTCAAAATGAAAACAGTTTCGTAATGATTCATAATTAAATTGTTTAAAATTTATTTTAAGTTTGCAAATATACTGTTTTTCATCAGGTAAACAATCTATTGCTACTAAAAATAATTTATGTTTTTTATGTATTATTGTAATTAAACTAATTTTATGCAAATCCCTGAAATTCCTAACTTAATTCATTATGCCATACCTTTCTTTATTATTACCATTATTATTGAAGTAATAATAACAATTAAGGTTAAGTTAGTAGGTTACGAATTTAAAGATGCCGCTACTTCTATAACAATGGGTTTAGGCAATGTAGCTATTGGTTTAATTACCAAAGGTGTTGTATTTGCTGTTTTTACTTTATTATACAATTACAGAGTGTTTACAATACCTTTTATATGGTGGTCGTGGATTATATTATTATTTGCTGAAGATTTTGTGTATTATTGGAATCATAGGATTGCTCATGAAAGCAGATTATTTTGGGCAAGTCATGTTGTGCATCACTCTTCTACCAAATATAATTTAAGTACTGCTTTACGACAAACTTGGTCTGGTAGCTTTTATACGTTTATTTTTTGGGCACCATTAGCTCTTATTGGTTTTCATCCGTTAATGATTTTAACGCAAATGAGTATTAGCCTATTATATCAATATTGGATTCATACCGAACTTATTAAAAAATTACCTAAATGGTTTGAGGCTGTTTTTAATACGCCAAGTCATCACAGAGTACATCACGCTACGAATCCGCAGTATTTAGACAGAAATCATGCTGGAATTTTTATTATTTGGGATAAACTCTTCGGTACTTTTGAGCCTGAAATTGAAAAACCTATATACGGATTGGTCGCAAATATAAATACTCATAATCCTATTAAAATAGCATATATAGAATGGTATAACCTATTAAAAGATGTTTTTACAAGTAACACTTCTTTAACTAAAAGAATTTTATATTTTTTAAAACCTCCTGGATGGAAACACGACGGATCAGGGAAACTTTCTGGTGATTTACGCCAAGAATGGGAAGAAAACAAAAAAGGAGAAGTTTAAAACTTCTCCTTTTTTGTTAATTAATATCAAATCTTAATCCTAATGAAATATTTCTTGTTTCCGTATTTTTAAACAACGAATTCAAATCATATTTTGCGTATAATCCGCAACTCTTATAAGCAAGATAAGCACTTAATCCGTAATTAATGGTATTTGTATTAAAGCTAGCTTTTTGAAGTTCTTCTACATTTACTCCTTCTGCATTTTTGTATTCTAAATATTGACGGGTTCCTAATTTAAAACCAAAAAAACCTCCTAGTCCGAAACGAATAGCTTTATGAGTTCTATCAACAACTTTATTATCAGCATATTTTTTATTTTTTGAGAAATCAAACTCTAAGTGCATCGGAAAAGTCATTTGTACATGACGCAACCTACTTTCGCTTAACTTATTTGGATGCTCAATTAAAACTGTTTCGTTTCCATTTACGGTGTGATACATATTATTTTCAGCTCTTAAATTATTCCATAAAAAAGAAACTCCGTACTTAAAGTATGTTTTTGATGGTTGTTGTGAAAGACGCGTTTTCCACGTAAAACCAACTTCATAAAAATGCGATTGCCAAAACTTATAATCCGAATTATTTAATGAGTTAAATTCGTTATTTGCTAAAACATTATTTACACCCATTGCATAAACAAACTGAGTTGTTGTTCGCTTACTTTCTCTGTACTTTTTCTTCTTTTCGTCTTTTCCTGACAAACTTAATTTAAAAGTAGTCCCTCCTATTTTAAAGATATTTTTTTCATCAACATCATCATTACTTACAACTTTCCCTTCAGTTTTATCTTGTACTAATTGTTGCAACATTTGTTCTTGAAAACTTACACGTTTTTCAATTTGAGAAGCATGATATACTGCAGCTTCCTTTTTTAAAGAAATAGCTTCAGCATTTGTAAGCTCATTTTCTGTTAATTTAAAATTAATTTCTTTTATTTTAACCTTTAACGAGTCTTTTTGCTCTTTTGTTATTTTATCTATTTTTCTAGATATTTTTTGCACTTCATTTTCAAATGTTTTTACTTGAGATTGGGCAATAGTTGTTACTAACAACACTAAAAGTAGTATTCTTTTCATGGTTTTAAGTTTTAAATTAAACGGTAAAATTGGATGATCTTAATTATCGATAATTGGTAAGCGCTTATTTATTTCTATCTGCAATTGCAACAATTACATCTGACATTTTTGATTTGAATTTCTGCATAAAGTTTTGCTTAAAATCAGCTTCTTCAATGTCGTACTCTACTTCTGCTAAAATTGTTTCCGGATTTATTTTTAAGTTAGATCTTATCAATTCTTTTTGAATCGTATCCAACATATCTTTTCTTTTTATTTTATAGGTAGCGTAATATTCTTTTACTTCTTGCTGTGAGTGCGTTACAGCAAACAATAAATCATCACTATTAACCTTTATTCTTGGTCTTACAGCTTTATTTTTTTGAACATTTACAACTTGTATAGTTTTAGTTTCATCTTTCATTATTGTTGTTTTCCCCTCCTCTATAGGATTCTTTATTGCAGTTGCCATTACATTTTCTGTAATTATTTTGTGTTTTTTAATTACAGGTTTTTTAATTCTTTTTGATGGAATTTTGTTATCTATAACTGTTTTATCTTGATTAACAATAGCTTCTTCAATTGGCGACATTTCATGTAATTTAATATCCTTTATTTTTAGCGTATCTAAAGAAGCGTTAACTATTGTATTTTCGATATTCACAATATTATTATTGCTTTCATAAAAAAAACCAATACTAATTAACACGGCAACACTAGCAGCGTAGCTTAAATAAAGAAATCGTTTTCTTTTTTTCTTTTGTTGCTCTTTATCTAACTGAATACTCAAACGTTCCCATGCTGATATGGATGGATTTATTTCTCGATCCTTTAACTTATCAGCAAAATGTGTATCTATATTATTTCTCTGCATTTTTAATCTGATTTGTTTTTATATAATTTTCTTGCAACCATTTTCTCGCTTTAAATAATTGCGATTTAGAGGTTCCTTCAGAAATATTTATTTTTTTTGATATTTCAGAATGTTTGTAGCCTTCGATAGCATATAAGTTGAAGACTAGTTTATATCCTTCTGGTAATTTGTCTATTAATTTTTGAATATCATCTACCGAAGTATTCTCTAAATTTTCGGTAGCCGCATCATTAAAAACAAATTCTTCATCTGTTAATTGAATTGGATTTTTTTTACTCAAATACGTAAGACAAGTGTTTACTATAATTTTACGAATCCAACCTTCAAAACTTCCTTCACTCTTAAACGTATGTAGTTTTGTAAATACTTTTAAAAATCCTGATAGCATTAAATCTTCCGCATGATGTATATCTTTTACATATTGCCTGCAAACACCTAACATTTTAGGAGAATACTGTTCAAACAACAACTGCTGCGCTTCTCTATTTTGCTCGCTTGCTTTTTTTATTAATACAGCTTCTTTTTTATGTAACTGGATAATTTTCAACTCAAATAGTTTATTTACTTGTCTACAAATATAAAGACTAGAAGATTGCAAAAAAGGTTGCCTGAAAACAAAAAAAATCTCCGACTTTATAAAAAAGTCGGAGATTCAAATATCATATTGAATGATACTTCAGGGGGACTTATATATTTTAAAGTCTTATTACCTCTGAATTATATTACAAATATACCTTTTTAAACCTGTACTTGTTAGAGGGAAAACACTTGATTTTTATAGTTTTAGCGCTTTTTTATTGTTTTTATACACTTTACACAAAGTGCGACAATAAAGTTTTAAAAAAATAAAATAGCATCTTTAATATTATATAATAATTAATGATAAACATTTCTGATGAAAACTTGCTCAGTAAAATACTTTACACTATTTTTATTTTGAAACATATCTAACAAAAGAGCTTTAAGCGTATGAGTTATAATGCAACGATAGAAGAAGAAAATAAAGAAATAGCCCACAGATATAAAGATTTATTAAAAGGAACTTACCAAACATTATCCGAAGAGGATAAAAAACTAATACGTAAAGCTTTTGAAATTGCTGTAGAAGCACATTCAGAACAGCGTAGAAAAACTGGTGAGCCTTATATTTTTCATCCAATAGCAGTTGCTAAAATTGTTGCTTATGAAATTGGCTTAGGAGCTACTTCTATTGCTGCTGCCCTACTTCACGATGTTGTTGAAGACACACACTATACAATTGATGATATGGAGCGCTTATTTGGCGAAAACATAGCGCGTATAGTTAGTGGACTTACTAAAATATCTAGCTTAAAAAAAGAACAAGATTACTCGATACAAGCAGAGAATTTTAGAAAAATGCTTTTAACCTTACATGATGATGTACGAGTTATTTTAATAAAGATTGCCGACCGTTTGCACAATATGCAAACAATGGATGCAATGCCGCCTCATAAACAAGTAAAAATAGCTTCTGAAACCTTATATATATATGCACCTTTAGCACACCGCTTAGGCTTGTATAATATTAAAACAGAACTTGAAGATTTAGGTTTAAAATATACAGAACCTGAAGTTTATAAAGATATTTTAATTAAAATTAAAGATAGTAAAGAGGAACAGCAAAAATATATTGACACTTTTACAGGTATACTTAACGAAGCTTTAGATAAGGAGGGTTTTAAATATGAAATTAAAGGACGTTTTAAATCCATTTTTTCTATTAGACGAAAAATGCGAAAACAAAACGTAAGTTTTGATGAAGTATATGATAAATTTGCTATTCGTATTATTTACGAACCAACTTCTGATGATGAAAAATTTGATGCTTGGAAGATATACTCTATCGTAACCGATTTTTTTAAGCCTAATCCTGCTCGTTTACGTGATTGGATTTCTCAACCTAAATCTACCGGTTATGAAGCATTACATATCACCGTTATTGGGCCACAAGCAAGATGGGTAGAAGTGCAAGTTCGTTCTGAAAGAATGGATGAAATAGCAGAAAAAGGATATGCTGCTCATTTTAAATACAAACAAGGTGAAATACAAGAAAACGGACTTGATGGTTGGTTGAACAAGTTAAAAGAAACTTTAGAAAACCATAGTGCAGATGCTGTTGATTTTGTAGAAGATTTTAAACTTAATTTATATGCCAAAGAAATATATGTTTTTACTCCAAAAGGTGATTTAAAGTCGCTTCCAAAAGGAGCTTCTGCGTTAGATTTTGCTTTCTCTGTTCATACCGATGTTGGCTTAAAATGCCGTGGTGCAAAAGTAAATGGTAAATTAGTTCCTTTAAGTTACGCTCTAAATAGTGGCGATCAAGTAGAAGTGCTTACTGCTAGTAATAACAAACCTAATGTACGTTGGTTAGATTTTGTTATAACTGCTAGAGCTCGCACAAAAATTAAATCGGCATTAAATGCAGAAGAAAAAATAATTGCAGAAGAAGGTAAAGCGATTTTATTAAGAAAATTACGTCATTTAAAAATAGGCTCTGGAGAAAAAATAATTAACGAACTTGCTAGTTATTTTGGTTTAAAAACAAGTTTCGATTTGTTTTTTAGAATCGGTAACGGCGCTATTGACAATACCCAATTAAAAGAATTTGTTTCGCAAAGAAGCGGCCTTATTATGGGCTTTATTAAAAATACCTTCCGCAGAAACCCATCAAAAGGAATTTCTGAAAAAGAAGAAGTTACACATAAGTACGATGCTTTAGTTTTTGGTAAAGACGAACAAACGTTAGATTATACCTTAGCAAAATGCTGCTCTCCTATTCCTGGCGATACCGTTTTTGGTTTTGTAACTATTAATGAAGGTATAAAAGTGCACAAAAACAACTGTCCTAATGCCATTTCTTTACAGTCGAATTATGCGTACCGAATTATGCCTGCAAAATGGATCGACTCTACCAAGCAAGAATTTACGGCAGTTATACTTTTATCAGGAATAGATAATAAAGGTATTGTAAACAACATTACACGTCTTATTTCTAACAGTATGGATGTTTTTATTCATAGCATTAATATCTCTGGAGACCATGGTGTATTTGAAGGTAAACTCTCTTTAAGTGTTAAAAACAGAGCGCAGTTAAATAAGCTAATCGATAGCATGAAAAAACTAGAAGGAGTACAAAAAGTAGAGCGTGTTAATACAATGTAAATATCATTTTAATATCCTTGTTTTTTTATCAATAAATAACTGTAAATTTGTCCGTCCGTAAATTTTTAAATAATAATGAGTAATTCAGCCGAAAATCAAGAAATTGTAAAAAAAGTTTTCACTACTTTTTTAGAAGAAAACAAGCATCGTAAAACGCCAGAGCGTTATGCTATTTTACAAGAAATATATGTTGCTGAAGAACATTTTGATATAGAATCTTTATATATTAAAATGAAAAATAAAAACTATCGTGTAAGTAGAGCAACACTTTATAATACGATTGATTTACTTTTAGACTGTGGATTGGTTCGTAAACATCAATTTGACGGGCAATCAATGGCACGTTACGAAAAGAGTTATTTCGACAAGAACCATGACCATTTAATTATGACAGATTCTGGCGAAGTAAAAGAATTTTGCGACCCAAGAATTCAAATTATCAAAAAAACGATTGAAGATGTTTTTGATATTGATATTCACAACCACTCTCTTTATTTTTACGGAACAAAACGAAACACAAAATAACAACAACAAACACACTTAATAACACACTAAATGGCAGTAGATTTATTACTCGGATTACAATGGGGAGACGAGGGAAAAGGTAAAATCGTAGATGTATTAACTGGTAATTACGATATTATTGCACGATTTCAAGGAGGACCAAATGCTGGTCACACCTTAATTTTTGATGGTAACAAACATGTTTTACACACAATTCCTTCTGGAATTTTTCATAAAACCGCTTTAAATGTAGTTGGTAACGGGGTGGTAATTGATCCTGTTATCTTTAAAAAAGAATTAGAAAATTTAGACGTTTATAAAATTGATTATACTTCTAAATTATTAATTTCTAGAAAAGCACATTTAATTTTACCAACTCACCGTTTATTAGACGCCGCTTCTGAAACTTCAAAAGGAAAAGCAAAAATCGGATCTACTTTAAAAGGAATTGGCCCAACTTACATGGACAAAACCGGTAGAAACGGAATGCGTGTTGGAGATTTAGAATTAGACAATTGGAAAGATAAATATAGAGCATTAACAAAAAAGCATTTAAGCATGCTTGATTATTTTAATGTTCAAGTAGAGTATGATTTAGATGAATTAGAAGCTGAATTCGATTTAGGTATCGAAAAGTTAAGAACTTTACAGTTTATAGATTCTGAAGAATATTTAAACTCAGCAATAAAAGAAGGAAAAACTATTTTAGCTGAAGGAGCACAAGGATCATTATTAGATATCGATTTCGGAACGTATCCATTTGTAACTTCTTCAAACACAACAGCCGCTGGTGCTTGTACTGGTTTAGGAATTGCTCCTAACAGAATTGGTGATGTATTTGGTATTTTTAAAGCCTATACTACTCGTGTTGGTTCTGGTCCTTTTCCTACCGAATTATTTGACAAAGATGGTGAGGAAATGGCAAGAATTGGTCACGAATTTGGTGCAACTACAGGTCGCGCTAGAAGATGTGGTTGGTTAGATTTAGTTGCTTTAAAATATGCTGTTGATGTAAACGGTGTTACACAATTAATGATGATGAAAGGAGATGTTCTTTCTGGATTCGACACCTTAAAAATATGTACATCATATAATTATAAGGGTGAAGAAATTACGCACTTACCTTATAATATCGAACCTGAAAATATTTCAGTAAATTATACTGAATTTAAAGGATGGGAAGATGATTTAACTAAAATGACAGCTGCAGATCAGCTACCTAAAAACTTATTGGACTATGTTGCTTTTATTGAAAAAGAAACTGGAGTTCCGGTAACAGTAGTATCTGTAGGGCCCGACAGAAAACAAACAATTAATAGATAAATTTAAAAGGAGCTCTTTATGAGCTCCTTTTTTTGTGCTTTATGATAGAGGAATATTTACACAACATAACCAAGCAATTTAAATCTTATAAAGAGGTAGCCGATAAAACTATAGATCAGTTACAAGAAAAAGAATTGCATTTTAAATACAATGAAGAAAGTAATAGCATCGCTTCAATCATAATACATGTTTCTGAAAATATGTTATCGCGTTGGACGGATTTTTTTACTTCGGATGGTGAAAAAGAATCTAGAGATAGAGATAAAGAATTTGAACCTCATAACTTATCTAAAAAAGAATTAATAGCTACATGGGAAAATGGATGGAATTGTCTTTTTGCTGCTTTAAATTCATTAAACGAGACTAATTTCGAGAAACCTATTTATATCAGAAACAAAAAACATAAACTTATAGAAAGTATTACTAGGCAAATTGCTCATTATCCATATCATATTGGTCAGATAACTTATGTGGGTAAAATGATTTTAAATGATAAGTGGCAAACAGCTTCTATTGCCAAAGGAAAATCAAAAGAATACATGAAACAATTGTTTCAAGAAAATTCAAAATAAAAAAGGGAGCTCTTTAAGAACTCCCTTTTTATTTATATCTTTAAAATCTCTTCTCCGAATTTATGACACAAAGCTAATGTTTCATTTACATCATCAATTGTTGTTTTCGGGTTTATCAAACACATACGTAATACTACTTGTTTGTTTAAAATAGTCGTAACTAAAAGTGCTTCTTTAGACTCCATTACTCTTTTAGAAATCTCTTGATTCAAGCTATCAATTTCTTTTTCTGATAAATTTAATCCAATAGGATTGTATCTGAAATTAATAATTGCCAAAGTTGCAGGAGATATAATTTCCCATGTTCTACTTTTTCTTAATTGTTTTTCTACATCTTCTGCTAACTTAATATTATAAGCTACCGCTTTCTTAAAAGTATCTAAACCATACGTTTTAATAGACATATAAAACTTTAAAGCTCTAAACCTACGTGTTAATTGAATTCCGTAATCGTAAAAATTTATTTCAGATTCATTTCCTTCAATATCACGTAAATATTCTGGTGTTTCACTAAAAGTACTACTCAACCAAGATGAATCTTTAACCAATAAACAACCTATTTCATAAGGTTGATAAAACCATTTATGAGGATCTACGGTTAAAGAATCTGCTCTTTCGATTCCTCGTAAAGCTTTCTCGCCTTTTTTTGCTAAAATTGCTGCTCCGCCATAAGCTCCATCAATATGAAACCATAAGTTTTCTTCTTCACAAATATCTGCAAGTTCATTTAACGGATCTACAGTTCCTGTATTTGTTGTTCCTGCAGAGGCTAAAAAACAAAAAGGCTGTAAACCTTCCATTCTATCCTTAGCTATCGCATTTTTTAATTTATTAATACTTATTCTAAACTCAATATCAGTTGGTAAAACACGAATCTGCTCTTTCTTAAATCCTAAAACACGAATCGCTTTAATATTAGACGAGTGTGCTTGATCTGATAAATAAATTACAGCTTTCGAAAAATCATCACCACATTTAATTCTACGTGCAGTAACTAAAGCCGTTAAATTAGCCATAGAACCACCACTTGTAAAAATACCTCCTCCTTTTTCAACAGGAAAATTAAACATTTTTAGTAACCAGTTCATTGTTACTATTTCTAATTCTGCCGCTGCCGGAGATACAACCCAACCTCCAGAAAAAATATTAAACCCAGTAGCCAAACTATCCGCCATTGTACTAATAAAATTACTAGGTCCTGGCACGAATGAATATGCTTTTGGATGTGAGATAACAGTACTGTTAGGTATTACGTTTTGCATCACAAAATCTAAAACTTCATTTGCATTCATACCTTTATCAGGTGCTTCTTGCAAAAATAAATTATCCATTTCTTTACGTGAAGCAGAAGTAACTGGTTTTTTTTCTTCTAGTGTATCCCAATGCTCAGCAATCAAGTCTACTATTTTATAGCCATAAGACTTCATTTCTTCTAGAGATAAATCAAAATGGGCGCTCATAAAATTCTTTTTAAATATTTATGCAAAATTAATCATTATAAAAACGACACTTACGTATTCTTCTTATAATTTTATTGATTTATTAAGAAATATGGCAGGTTCTTTTCATTATTTTTGTTGTCTAAAATATTATTACTTTGAAAAATTTATTTCTTATACTTTTTTTATTACTTGCTGTTTCTAATTATTCTCAAGCAAAAAAAATAAAGATACTCTCAACAGAGATAAGTACTGCAGATGAAGAAAAATATCCTGGGGCCACTATACTCATAGGTAAAGTAAAGATGAAACATGAAGGAGCTACTTTAGAATGTAAGAGAGCGTTTCTTTTTAAAAAAGAAAATATTTTTAAAGCCTTGGGTGAAGTTGTTATCGAACAAGGTGATAGTATTATTCAATACAGTGATTTTGCCATTTATAATGGAGATACTAAAAAAGCAAAATCTTGGGGAAATGTCGAAATTAATGATAAAGAAATGAAACTCACCACAGATACACTTCATTTCGATAGAGTAAATCAACTATTATATTATCCTAACGGAGGTACAATTCGCGATAAAAAAAACACGCTTAAAAGTATTAAAGGAACTTATTTTTTAAAGGATAAAAAATTTACAGCAAAATCTAAAGTTACTGTAGTTAATCCTGAAAACAACTTAGAGTCTGATCATTTAGATTATTATACAAATTCTAATTTAGCATATTTATACGGACCAAGTACAGTTACTAATTTAAAAGATAGTACTAAAATTTATTCTGAAAGAGGTTTTTATGATACCAATACTGATATTTCTTATTTCGTAAAAAACGCCAAGCTCTTTTTAAAAGAACGCACAATATTAGCCGATAGTTTATATTATGATAAACGCAAAGGTTTTGCTTCTGCTACGAACAGAATAAAGGTAATTGATACACTTCAGAAAATGGTTACCAAAGGTAATTATGCTGAATTATATGAAAAGAAAGATTCGCTTTTTATCATCAACAGAGCTGTCGCTATTTCTGTATTAGATAAAGATTCAATGTACGTTGCTGGAGATAAAATTTTACTAACCGGTAAGCCTGAAAAAAGAATTGTTAGAATTTTTAAGAATGTAAAAATTTTTAAATCTGATTTACAAGGAAAATGCGATTCTATTCACACAAGTCAAACCACAGGACTTACAAGAATGTTTAACAATCCTGTTTTATGGTCTGGTAAAAGTCAAATTACTGGTGATAGTATTCAATTTATTACTGATAAAAAAACAAACAAACTCGATTCATTAAGAGTATTACAAAATGCATTTATGATTCAGAAAGATTCCTTATCTGATGATGATTATAATCAAATAAAAGGACGAAATATTTATGGTAAATTTCAAGAAAATGATCTGAGAGCCATGCTTGTTAAAGGAAACGCTGAATCGTTGTATTATAATAGAAATGATGAATCTCAGCTATTAGAAACAATAACGAAAGAAATAGCTAGTGATATTGAGTTTACTTTAGAAGACAACGAGATTATACAAACAAAATACTTTAAAAAATCCGAAGGAAAAACATTTCCTCCTTCCGAATTCCCATCCGAAGAAAAAAAATTTAAAGGTTTTATTTGGCGAGAAGATGAACAGCCAAAAACAGTTGAAGATATTTTTATTAAAGATAAAACTACCAGCATCACTTCTACTGAAAAAAATAATTCTGCAGTAAAAAAAGCTAAAAATCAGTTCTTAAAAGAAACTGTAAAAAGGCAAGATTTGAAAAAATCAGCAAAACTGAAGCCTTCTTTAAAATCAAAAAAATTAAAATAACAAGAATTAGTGAAAAACGATTTTTTAAAATATCAAGGGCAAACAACTCCTCATCCTTTAGCTATTGAAATTTCTCATGCTAGCGGAAGTTATATATACGATACGAACGGTAAAAAAATGTTGGATTTTGTAGCTGGAGTTTCCGCAAATAGTTTGGGTCATAATCACCCAAAAGTTAACGACGCTATAAAAAATCAATTAGATTACTATACTCATGTTATGGTTTATGGAGAATTTATTCAAAAACCTCAATTAGAACTTTGCAAGGCTTTAGCGAATACGTTACCTCAAAATTTATCTGCTGTTTATTTGGTTAATTCAGGAACAGAAGCTACTGAAGGTGCCCTAAAACTAGCAAAACGTTTTACAGGCAGAGATGAAATGATAGCCGCTAAAAACAGTTATCACGGTAATACCCAAGGCGCAATGAGTGTTTGTGGTGCCGAACAACAAAATCGCGCATTTCGTCCGTTGGTTCCTGGTATTAAATTTATTGAATTTAATAACGAAGCCGATTTAGCAAAAATAACTACAAAAACAGCAGGTGTTATTTTAGAAACGATTCAAGGTGGTGCTGGTTTTATTGAACCACAAAATAATTATTTAACTAAAGTAAAGCAACGTTGTGAAGAAGTTGGTGCTTTATTAATTTTAGATGAAATTCAAACAGGAATTGGGCGCACCGGAAAATTTTGGGGTTTTGAAAATTACAATGTTATTCCTGATATTATTATAACTGGTAAAGGTTTAGGTGGCGGAATGCCAATTGGTGCTTTTATTGCTTCTTTTGAAATTATGAATTGCCTTAAAGAGAATCCAAAATTAGGACATATTACAACTTTTGGTGGACATCCTGTTATTGCAAGTGCTGGTTTGGCTACTGTAAAAGAAATTACTGAATCAAACCTCATCGAAGAAACACTAAGGAAAGAGAAATTAATTAGGGATAAATTTAAAAATAACACTGCCATTAAAGAAATTAGAGGGCGTGGATTAATGTTAGCTTTATTAGTTGGCTCTCCTGAAATTGCTTCAAAAGTTATTTTAAATTGTTTAGATAAGGGCTTAATTTTATTTTGGTTGCTTTTTGAAGGAAGTGCTATAAGAATCACTCCTCCATTAACCATTTCTGATAAAGAAATTAACGAAGGATGTGATCTTATTTTAAATGAATTAAATAATATTTAAACTAAAAATTCAAATAAATTTGGTTTATCATTTAAGTATTCACCGTAAAAATTAAGTGCTTTCATTCTAGCTATTAAAGGTGCTAAATCTTCACTTTTAACAAGTTCAATACCTACAACAGCTGGTGCATTTTCTTTACTCGTTTTCTTTGAATATTCAAAATATGTAATATCGTCATTTTCTCCTAAAACATCAATTACAAATTCTTTTAATGCTCCTGCTCTTTGCGGAAAACGAATAATAAAATAGTGCTTTAATTTACCATATAATAATGCGCGTTCTTTAATTTCGGCAGTTCTTGTTATATCGTTATTACTACCGCTTATAACACAAACAACATTTTTGCCTTTAATTTCATCTGCAAAAAAATCTAGCGCTGTAATTGTTAAAGCGCCAGCAGGTTCAACCACAATAGCTTCTCTATTATATAAATCTAAAATCGTTTGACATACTTTTCCTTCAGGAACCGTTATCATATCATGCAAATTTTCTTTACAAATATTAAAAGTTAAATTCCCTACTTGTTGTACTGCTGCACCGTCAATAAACTTATCTATTTTTTCTAACTTAACATTTCTATTGGCTGAAATAGATGTTTTCATAGATGGAGCTCCTTCTGGCTCTACTCCTATTATTTTTGTGTTTGGAGACAGTAATTTAAATACACTAGATAGCCCTGAAGCTAATCCTCCTCCTCCTACAGGAACAAATACATAATCTATAGCCTCTTTAGATTGGTTTATCATTTCTAAACCAACTGTTGCCTGCCCTTCTATAATTTTTTCATCATCAAAAGGGTGTACAAATGTTTTACCTAAAGTATCACACACATGTTTTGCAAACTTATAAGCATCATCAAAAGTGTCACCAGACAATTCAATATCAACATAATCTCCACCAAACATTTTAACCTGTTCTACTTTTTGTTTTGGTGTAGGTGCTGGCATTACAATAGTACCATGAATTTTTAACTTCTTACAAGCAAAAGCGACTCCTTGCGCATGATTTCCAGCACTTGCACAAACAATTCCATTACGTCGTTGTTCTTCAGTTATCGAACTAATTTTATTATATGCTCCTCTAATTTTATAAGATCTAACCTGCTGTAAGTCTTCTCTTTTAAGGAAAATATTTGCCTTAAACTTTTCTGAATAAATATAATTTTTAAATAAAGGAGTTTCTATAGCTACACCTTTTAGTGTAGCTACAGCCTCCTTAATTGCCTTTATTGTTGGTGAATATGTGGTGTTTACTTGCATATTATTAATGAAAAACTACTGCTTCTTTTTCTTCTTCTTGATCTATTGTTTTCATGGCAGTCATTGACGCTCTTAATGTTTTACCAATAGCTTCAATTGGATGTCCTTGAATTGTATTATTTACAGCAATTAAATCTAAATTATCTACTTCATTAGAAGATGTAAATGATTTACCTATAACAGAAGTATCAACGTCTTTCATAAAATCAACTAACATTGGTTTAGCAGCATGATCAAATAAATAACATCCATACTCTGCTGTATCAGAAATAATACGATTCATTTCATATAATTTCTTTCTTGCTACGGTATTCGCGATTAATGGTAATTCGTGTAAAGATTCGTAATAAGCTGACTCAGCCTTAATACCTGATGCTACCATGTTATCATAAGCTAATTCTACACCTGATCTTACAAAAGCAACCATTAAAGTACCATGATCAAAATACTCTTGTTCGTTAAACTCTATTTCTGTAGCTGTTGTTTTTTCAAAAGAAGTTTCTCCTGTAGCTGCTCTCCATGATAATAAGTTAACATCATCATTAGCCCAATCCTCCATCATTGTTCTTGAAAAATGACCTGACATAATATCATCCATATGCTTTGTAAACAGTGGCGCTAAAATAGTTTTCAATTGTTCTGAAATTTCAAATGCTTTAATTTTAGCTGGATTTGATAAACGATCCATCATATTTGTTATTCCTCCATGCTTTAAAGCTTCGGTAATAACTTCCCATCCGTATTGGATTAATTTAGATGCATATGTAGGTTCAATTCCTTCTTCAACCATTCTTTCAAAGGATAAAATAGAAGCTGTTTGCAACACACCACATAAAATAGTTTGCTCTCCCATTAAATCAGACTTAACCTCAGCAACGAATGATGATTCTAATACTCCTGCTTTATGACCACCTGTCGCAACTGCATATGCCTTTGCTTGTGACCACCCTTTGTTTTCTGGGTCATTTTCTGGGTGTACTGCTATTAAAGTTGGTACACCAAAACCTCTTTTATATTCTTCTCTTACCTCTGTACCAGGGCATTTTGGTGCAACCATAATAACTGTTAAGTCTTCACGAACTTGCATTCCTTCTTCTACAATATTAAAACCGTGAGAATAAGATAATGTAGCTCCTTTTTTCATTAAAGGCATTACCGTGTTTACAACTTTTGTGTGTTGTTTATCTGGTGTAAGGTTTAATACTAAATCTGCAGTAGGAATTAACTCTTCAAAAGTACCTACGTTAAAATTGTTTTCTGATGCATTTTTAAAAGAAGCTCTTTTTTCTTCAATTGCAGCAGCTCTTAAAGCATAAGAAACGTCTAATCCTGAATCTCTCATGTTTAAACCTTGGTTTAATCCTTGAGCTCCACAACCAATAACAACAATTTTCTTTCCTTGTAATGCTTTTACTCCATCAGTAAATTCTGATGAGTCCATGAATCTACATTTTGCTAATTGTTCTAATTTTCCTGCTAATGATAATGTATTGAAATAATTTGTTGCCATTTTTTAGTTGTTTGTTGATAATAATGTTGATATTTTCATTTCGTCTTTAGTAATTGCAATTCGTCCTGATCTAACAAATTGCATAATACCATGTTGATCTAACGTATGATATAATTCTTCGATTTCTTCTTTAGCTCCTGATTTTTCAAGTACAAAAAAGTCTTTATTTATATTAATCACTCTAGATTTACTACTATTTATTATAGTTTGAATTTCGTTATTTTCTGTTAACAAGTTAGAACTCAATTTAAACAAGCATGATTCTTGATATACGGTATTTTCATCTGTATGATAATACGCCTTTATAACTTCTACTTGCTTTTCTATTTGACCTATAATTTTTTTTATTTGTTCTTCTGTTACTTTAACTAATAACGTAAATCTAGACACACTTTTTATTTCTGATTTAGAAATATTCATGCTTTCAATATTAATATGTCTTCTTAAAAAAATCCCTGAAATTCTATTCAGCAATCCAACGTTATTTTCCGTATAAACCGAAACGGTATATGTTTGTTTATCTTCCATAATTATGTTAATCTTATATCTGAAACTGACGCTCCTGTTGGAATCATCGGAAATACATTATTCTCTTTTTCTACACAAACCTCTAAAAAATATGCCTCTTTAGATTCCATCATTTCTTTAACTGTACCTGCTAAAT
The DNA here is from genome assembly GCF_057732375.1 of Tenacibaculum sp. M1.3A. Classification (NCBI taxonomy): domain Bacteria; kingdom Pseudomonadati; phylum Bacteroidota; class Flavobacteriia; order Flavobacteriales; family Flavobacteriaceae; genus Tenacibaculum; species Tenacibaculum sp. M1.3A. Next base: position 535,463 of record NZ_JBYJEF010000001.1, read on the forward strand.
CTTCTCTTTTTGTAACTCTTTTTGCATCTATACTATAACCTTTTGCTATAGCTACAAAATCTGGATTTGTCATTTCTGTTGATGCGTATCGTTTATCAAAAAACAATTGCTGCCATTGACGTACCATACCTAAAAACTCATTATTAAGTACTACTATTTTAACAGCTGCTTTGGTTTGTAAAATGGTTCCTAGTTCCTGAATTGTCATTTGGTAACCTCCGTCTCCAGCAATCATAACAACTTCTCTTTCTGGAACACCCATTTTAGCTCCAATTGCAGCTGGTAATGCAAAGCCCATTGTACCTAAACCTCCAGAAGTTATATTACTTTTTGTTTGATTAAACTTTGCATAACGACATGCAAACATTTGATGCTGACCTACATCAGAAACAATAATCGCATCTCCTCCTGAAGCTATATTTATTTCCTTTAAAACCTCAGCCATTGTTAAACCATCTTTGGTCGGGTATAAATCTTCTTTCTTTACTTTTTCATATTCAATAGCTTCTAGTTTTGTAAACTCTTCTAACCACTGATTATGTTTGTTTTGGTTGATTAACGGTAATATTTGTGCTAAACTCTCTTTAACATCACCTAAAACAGCAACATCTGCTTTTACGTTTTTATCAATTTCAGCAGAATCTATTTCAAAGTGAATTACTTTTGCTTGTTTAGCATATCTACTTAAATCTCCCGTAACACGATCATCAAAACGCATTCCTACAGCTATTAATAAATCACATTCGTTTGTTAATTTATTAGGCGCATAATTACCATGCATTCCAACCATACCTACATTTAATTCATGTTCTGTTGGTAATGCAGACAATCCTAAAATTGTCCATGCTGACGGAATATTTGCTTTTTCAATAAACGCCTTAAACTCTTCTTCTGCTTGCCCTAAAATAACACCCTGCCCAAAAACAATCATTGGTTTTTTAGCGTTATTAATTAATGATGCAGCTGCTACTACTTCAGTTATATTAACTTCTGGTTTTGCTTGGTAACTACGTACTGAAGTACATTTTTCATATTCAAAATCAAAAGTTTCAAATTGCGCATCTTTTGTAATATCAATTAATACAGGTCCTGGTCTACCTGATTTTGCTATATAAAATGCCTTTGCAAAAATTTCTGGAATCTCAGAAGCTTTTGTTATTTGATAATTCCATTTAGTTACAGGAGTTGAAATACCAACTATATCAGTTTCTTGAAAAGCATCAGACCCTAATAAATGAGACGCTACCTGACCTGTTATACAAACCATCGGTGTAGAATCTATTTGCGCATCAGCAATACCTGTAATTAAATTCGTAGCTCCAGGTCCTGAAGTTGCTATTGCAACGCCTACTTTACCTGTTGCTCTTGCAAATCCCTGTGCAGCATGTGTTGCTCCTTGTTCATGACGCGTTAAGACATGATTAATTTTATCTTGATATTTGTATAACTCATCGTATACAGGCATAATTGCCCCACCAGGATAACCGTAAATTAAATCTGCTCCTTCTTCAAGTAAGCATTTAACAACAGCTTCTGCTCCAGAAATATGTATTTTCTGCTTTGAAACTGTTTCAGGTTTTGTTTGCGTTTTTGTATTCATAATTTCAGCTATTAAAATGCATCAGTTACACACCCTTTAGATGCTGACGCTACTGTTTTTGCGTATTTATATAATATTCCTTTTTTATGCTTTAATGCAGGTGCTACCCATTGTTCTTTTCTTTCTGCTAATTCCTCATCAGAAAGTAATACATTTATAGAATTGTCTTCTGCACTAATTCTAATTTTATCTCCTGTTTTAAGTAAACCAATTGCTCCTCCAGATTGTGCTTCAGGCGTAATATGCCCAACTACAAACCCATGCGTTCCTCCAGAAAAACGACCGTCAGTAATTAATGCTACAGATTTTCCTAAACCTGCTCCCATAATAAGCGAAGTTGGCTTTAACATTTCTGGCATTCCAGGTCCTCCTTTTGGTCCAACATATCTAATTACAACCACATCACCTCTTTCTACCTCTCCGTTAGAAATACCTGTATTTGCTGCCTGTTCTCCATCATATACAACTGCTTTTCCTTCAAAAAGTAATCCTTCATTTCCTGATATTTTTGCAACAGCTCCTTCAGTAGCTAGGTTCCCATAGATTATTTGAATGTTTCCTGATGTTTTTAAAGCTTTATCTTTAGGGTGTATTACATCTTGATCATCAAACTCCATTGCCTCAACATTTGCTAAGTTTTCAGCCAATGTTTTTCCTGTAACAGTTAAACAATCACCATGTAAATAACCATTATCTAATAAATATTTCATAACAGCAGGTGTACCTCCTATTGAATGAACATCTTCCATTAAATATTTCCCTGATGGTTTTAAATCAGCAATTAATGGAGTTCTATCACTCACTTTTTGAATATCTTCTAAAGTAAAATCTATATCAGCAGCATGTGCTATTGCTAAAAAATGTAATACCGCATTGGTAGAACCTCCTAAAGCATTTACTAATGCCATTGCGTTTTCTAAAGACTTTTTAGATATAATATCTAAAGGTTTTAAATCTAATTCTAATAAGTTTTTAATAGCCAAAGCAGTTCTTTCTGCTTCAGATAATTTATTAGGATTTTCTGCTGGTATTGATGAATTATATGGTAATGCAAACCCCATACATTCTATTGCTGATGCCATTGTATTTGCAGTATACATACCACCACATGCGCCAGCACCAGGAATTGCTCTTTTTATAATTTCTCTATATTCATCTTCCTCTATTTCTCCTGCTACTTTTTGGCCTAAAGCTTCAAAAGCAGAAACAATATTTAATTTCTTTCCTTTGTAGTTTCCAGAAGCAATTGTTCCTCCATACATCATAATTGATGGACGATTTAAACGTAACATTGCTATTACTGCTCCTGGCATATTTTTATCACAACCAACTACCGATACTAATGCGTCATAACTTTGCGCATTCATAACCGTTTCTATAGAATCGGCAATAATATCTCTTGAAGCTAACGAGTAATTCATTCCTGAAGTTCCCATCGAAATCCCATCAGAAACTCCAATTGTATTAAATCCTAAACCAACTAAACCTGCAATTTTTGTTTCAACTTTAACTTCGGCTGCTAAATTGTTTAAATGCATGTTACATGGGTTACCATCATAGCCAGTACTTGCAATACCAACCTGAGCTTTACTCATGTCTTCATCTGTTAAACCAACGGCATACAACATTGCTTGTGATGCTGGTTGAGATTCATCTTGTGTTAACCTACTACTGTGTTTGTTTAATTTCATTTTAACTTGCTTTACGTTTATTACGTAATCCTAATACTTCGTTTTTATATAATTTCATTAATTGATATCCGTATGATTTTTCCCATGCTAATGGAAACTGATACTCGTCTAATGATTCTAATCCTACAACTTCTGCCGCTGTTCCTGTAAAAAAACAAGCATCCATATTTTTTAATTCTTCTAAAGTGACATGTTTTTCTTCTAGTGGAATTCCATTTTCCTTACATAAATCAATTATCGTTGATCGTGTAATACCTGCCATAATATGACCACGAGGAGGCGTGTATAATTTTCCATCTTTTTCCATAAAAACATTTGCTCCTGAGCATTCAGCAACATTATCATTCATGTCTAACAATAAAGCTTCATCATATCCTTCTTTTTTTGCTTCATTTGTTGATAAAATTGAGTTTACGTAATGTCCTGTTACTTTTGCTTCAACAAAACAAGATTTTGGATTTGGACGCTGAAAAGAAGACGTTTTTACTCGCAATAATTTATCTCCCATATACTTTCCCCATTCCCAACATTGAATTAATAAATTAGATTTGTTAGATGTTAATAAACTCATATCAGCACCCGTAGTAATTAAAGGTCGAACATAAGCGTCTTTTAAGCCGTTTCGCTCTAACAATTCGTACGTTATTTTCACCAACTCTTCTGCCGTATAATTAAATTTAATATTCATTACCTCTGCTCCATATTTTAGCCGTTTATAATGATCAAGTGCCTTAAAAATCTGAGTTCCGTTTTGTGTGTTGTAAGCTCTTATACCTTCAAAAACTCCGTTACCATAATGTAAGCTCTGACTATATGGACTTTCAACGGCTTTTGCTGCTCTTATAAATTTTCCGTTGTAAAAAATTACGCTTTCTTCTTTGTAGTACATTTTGTTATTTTGTTATTCAAAATTATTTTATTTCTTTTTTATGCGTTCTCTATTATTCTTTCTACAATGATATCCAAACAAAACAAAAACCAGTTAACACCCTAAAAAATAATAGATTACAACTAAATCTATTCACTATTCAATGACAAATAAAAAACCTGTATCAAAATTGACACAGGTTTTTTATTGTATAGCAATAAACATCAGTATCAACTCGGTGGTGAGCTAATAATGACAATAATTAATGCGATAATGTTAAAAAATTGATTCATATTCTTGTAATAAAAAAGGCTTCCTAAAATATAGGAAGCCTTTTAAAAAATTATTTTAAAGTATACTTCCTTTACCCTTGTAAAATAATTACAACGACTACAATAGAAATAATATTTAAAATGTGTTTGTTCATTCTTTTAATCTCAGTTTATAAAAAACATATTGACAAATATAAAAATTTATTTTTAATTACCCTAATTTATTTTCAATATATTAAATAATGGTACTCTGACCTGTATGAATATTTTGAAAGTTGAGGTTACTATCTTCTTGATTGTAAATATAATCTGCAATAAAATCTCCAACTTTACTTGTTCCAAAATTCTTATCAGAACTAATATCTTCTGTAGTTATTCCTAATTCTAATGATTTTTCAACAGCGCTCTCAATCGCTAAAGCTTCTTCGTTTAAACCGAGGTGCTTTAATAACATCGCTGCCGATAAAATAGATGCTAATGGATTTGCGATATCTTTTCCCTTTGCTTGTGGAAAAGATCCATGAATTGGCTCAAACAACGCATTCTCTTTTCCTATAGATGACGAGGCTAACAACCCTATAGATCCTCCAATAACACTAGCTTCATCAGATAATATATCTCCAAATAAATTTTCGGTAAGAATTACATCAAACTGTTTTGGGTTTAAAATTAACTGCATTGCTGCATTATCTACAAATATAAAATCTAACGCTACATCAGGATAATTACTAGCTAAAGCAGTAACTGTTTTTCTCCATAATCTTGAAGTTTCTAAAACATTTGCTTTATCAACTAATGTTAGTTTTTTACGTCTTTTCTGTGCTGCCTTAAAAGCTAAATGAGCAATACGTTCTATTTCTTCTACTGAATAAGAACATCCATCAAAAGCTATTTGCTTATCATCACTAATTTCTTTAATTCCAAAGTAAATCCCACCTGTTAACTCTCTATAAATAGTAATATCCGTTCCTTCAATAATTTCTCTTTTTAATGGAGAGTTATCTATCAATTGCTGATATGCTTTTACAGGACGCTCGTTACAAAATAAACCCAATTCTTTTCTTAGTTTTAATAAACCTTGCTCTGGACGAACTTTTGCCGTTGGATCATTATCATATTTAGGATCTCCAATAGCACCAAACAAAATAGCATCACTTTTTTTACACAAAGTAATTGTTTCATCAGGCAAAGGATTACCTATTTTATCAATAGCACAAGCGCCCATTAACGCTTCTTTAAATATAAACGTATGATCGTATACATTTGCAACTGCTTCTAAAACTTTTTGAGCTTGTATCGTTACTTCTGGTCCAATACCGTCTCCTGGAATTACAGCTATATTAAATTTCATTCTTATATTTTTTATAATGATGCTTCAAAAGCTTCTATTTTATCTTTTTTACTTACTAGAAAATCAATGTCATCATATCCATTAATCATACATAATTTTTTATATGCATTAATTTCAAATTTACTAATACCAACATCTGTTTTAATTACTTGCTCTTCTAAATCAATAATTACAACTGCTTCTGGCTTCTCTGTTACTTTTTTTAGTAATTTCTCTAAATACTCTTTAGAAACTTGTACTGGTAAGATACCATTATTTAATGCGTTTCCTTTAAAAATATCTGCAAAAAAACTACTTATAACTACTTTAAATCCATAACCAGCTAAAGCCCATGCTGCATGTTCTCTACTCGATCCACATCCAAAATTATCACCAGCAATTAATATACTTCCGTTATAGTTTTTATTATTTAAAATGAATTCGTTATTTATGCTTCCATCCTTATGAAAACGCCAATCTCTAAATACATTATCTCCAAACCCCTTTTTATCTGTGGCTTTTAAAAATCGAGCAGGAATAATCTGATCTGTATCTACATTTTCAGTTGTTAATGGAACTGCTGTATCAATTAATTTTACAAATTTTTCCATCTTAATTTAAGTGTTTCGTTATATCAATAATCTTTCCTTCTACTGCAGTTGCGGCTGCCATTAAAGGACTTGCTAAAATTGTTCTTGCTCCTTGTCCTTGTCTTCCTTCAAAATTTCTATTAGAGGTAGAAACACAATATTCTCCTTCAGGAATTTTATCATCATTCATTGCTAGGCAAGCTGAACATCCTGGTTGTCGTAATTCGAAGCCTGCTTCTTCAAAAATAGTTTGTAGCCCTTCATTTTGAATTTGTTGTGCTACTTTTTGTGAGCCAGGTACTAACCAAGCATTTACATTTCCTGCTTTTTGCTTTCCTTTTACATAATTAGCTACTTCTCTAAAATCTTCTATTCTAGAATTAGTACAACTACCTATAAACACATAATTAACTTCTTTGTTAATAAGACTTTCCCCTTTTTTAAAGTTCATATATGCTAATGATTTCTCAAAAGAAGCATCAACTTCATTAGGTATGGTTTCTGAAATTTTTATCCCCATACCAGGGTTTGTACCATAAGTAAGCATCGGTTCAATGTCTTCTGCATTAAAACTATATTCTTGATCAAACATAGCATCAGTATCTGATGGTAATGTTTTCCAATAAGCTACTTTCTTTTCAAATTCACTTCCTTTTGGTGCAAATTCTCTATCTTTTACATAATTAAAAGTAGTTTCATCTGGTGCAATCATTCCTCCTCTTGCTCCCATTTCAATACTCATATTACAAACTGTCATACGACCTTCCATAGACATTTCTTCAAATACATTTCCTGCATATTCACAAAAATAACCTGTACCTGAATTGGTTCCTAATTGAGCTATGATATAAAGAATAACATCTTTAGGTGATACTCCTTTCTTTAATTTTCCATTAACAGAAACTCGTAAACTCTTAGGTTTTTGTAATAATAAACATTGACTTGCAAATACTTGAGCTACTTGACTTGTACCAATACCAAAAGCAATTGTACCAAAAGCACCATGTGTAGAGGTATGACTATCTCCACAAACCATTGTCATTCCTGGTTGTGTAACCCCTAATTCTGGGGCTATAACGTGTACAATTCCATTATTTTTATGCCCTAAGCCATATAAAGTAATATCATTTTCATTGCAATTTTTCGTTAATTGTTCTAACTGATTTCTAGACAACTCGTCTTTAACTGGTAAATGTTGGTTTTCTGTTGGCGTATTATGATCTGCCGTTGCAACAATTTTATTTGGACGTGCAACTGGTATGTTACGCTCCTTTAATTCATTAAAAGCCTGAGGGCTTGTAACTTCATGAATTAAATGTTTGTCTATATATAAAATCTGTGGACCATTTTCTATTGAATCTACCACATGGGCATCCCATACTTTATCAAATAATGTTTTTCCCATTATGCCATTACTATTTTAGATATTTTATTTACTTTTTGCATAATTAAATGAAGATCGTCATCAATTACTTCTTTTTGTTTATCAGCAAAATTTAAAAAAGTTTTATAAGCTGAATCTAATTGTAATTTGGTTAACTCGTATCCTATTTTTTTAGCTCTATATGCTAATGCTGCTCTACCACTTCTTGCTGTTAATACAATAGCACTTTCAGTTACACCTACATCGGCAGGGTCCATTATTTCATATGTTTCGCGATTTTTAATCACACCATCTTGATGAATTCCTGAACTATGTGCAAATGCATTTGCTCCTACAATTGCTTTATTTGGCTGTACTGGCATTCCCATACTTTCACGAACCATTATACTTGTATCATACAATAGCTGAGTATTAATGTCTGTTTGTAAATTCAAATACGGGTGTTGTTTTAAAACCATAACTACTTCTTCTAAAGCAGTGTTCCCTGCACGTTCTCCTATACCATTAATTGTACATTCTATTTGGCGTGCTCCATTCATAACTCCTGCTATAGAATTGGCAGTAGCCATTCCTAAATCATTATGACAATGACAAGATAGAATTACATTTTCAATACCTTTTACATTCTCTCGTAAATATTTCATTTTAGCACCATATTCTTCTGGCAAACAATATCCTGTAGTATCAGGAATATTTAAAACAGTTGCACCCGCTTTAATTGCTTCCTCACATATTTTAGCTAAAAAAGCATTATCTGTTCTACCAGCATCTTCTGCATAAAACTCTACATCTTCTACAAATGATTTAGCATAAGAAACGGCACCAATTGCACGTTCAATTACTTTTTCTCTTGTTGAGTTAAATTTAAATTTTATATGAGAGTCACTAGTTCCAATTCCTGTGTGAATTCTAGGTAATTTAGCGTATTTTAAAGCTTCTGCTGCAACTTTAATATCATTTTCAATCGCTCTTGTTAACCCACAAACTGTAGCATTTTTTACAATCTTAGCTATTTCACTTACTGATGCAAAATCTCCTGGACTAGAAACAGGAAAACCCGCTTCAATAACATCAACTCCTAAAAAATCAAGTCTTTCAGCAATAACTAACTTCTGTTTAGTATCTAATTTACATCCAGGGACTTGCTCTCCGTCTCGTAAAGTGGTGTCAAAAATTTGGACTTTATCGTTTTGCATCTCTATTAATTTATTTACCTTTTATTAATCCAAATGTATATATTAGATTCTTCAATAAGTCGTTTACAAACTTATTGCCTACGACATTAAAATTGAAAAATTAAAACACAAAAGACTGAAAACAAATACGTTATGAAGAAACTCGTTACACTATCCAACCAACAAAACGATGCTCTTTTTGTTTTAATAAAATCTTTATCTAAGTCTGAAAAGCGTCAATTTAATCTTTATGTAGGTCGTTTAGATGGAAATAATGACGCTAAATTTTTTTCTCTTTTTAAGTTTTTAGACAAACAAAAAAAGTATGATGAAAAAATAATTATAAAAAGCGGTATTGTAAGTAAACAACAACTTTCTAATTTAAAAGCTCATTTATATAAGCAAATATTAATTAGTTTGCGAATGAACCCTGCTCATAAAAATATAAGAATTCAAATAAGAGAGCTATTAGATTTTGCTACTATCTTATATCAAAAAGGACTATATAAGCAAAGTTTAAAATTATTAGACAAAGCTAAGAATACTGCTATTGATAATGAGGAAAAAAATATTGCTTATGAAATTGTTGAGTTAGAAAAAGTTATTGAAAGTCAGTACATAACCAGAAGTATTAGTACTAGGGGTGATGAACTAACTATTCAGGCTAAAAAATTAAGTCAGCAAAACGTAATTGCTAGTAAGCTTTCTAATTTATCGCTAAAGTTATACGGTACTTTATTAAAAACTGGATATGTAAGAAATGATGCCGAGCTTAAAAAAGTTAATTTTTATTTTGAATCTAAATTACCTAGTTATGAATATGACAACTTAGGTTTTAGAGAAAGGTTATGGCTATATAAAGCTAATTTATGGCATAGTTTTTTAACACAAGATTTTCTTCAAAGTTATAAATATGCTAACAAATGGGTAGATTTGTTTAAAAACAATTCTAAAAATATTGCTATTCACCCCGTTTTTTATCTAAAAGGAAAAAATTACTTACTAGAAAGTTTATTTTTTATAAAACACTATTCTAAATTTAAAGAAGAGCTAACTTTTTTTGAAAAAGAAATTGAAAATAACTTAATACCAATAAATAGTAATACCGAAATTTTAATTTTTCAATATTATTATGCTAATAAATTACACTTACATTTTTTAGAGGGTAGTTTTTCTGAAGGTGAATATTTAGTAGAAACAATAAATACTAAAATTGAAATCTATAAAAACAGGCTTGATAACCATCACATTGTTGTTTTATTATATAAAATAGCTAGTTTATACTTTGGTATGAACAAAAATAAAGAGTGTATTTTTTATTTAAATAAAATTATTAAATCTAAAAAAATTCATGTTGCTGAAGATTTACAATGTTTTGCTAGAATTTTAAGCTTAATTGCGCATTATGAATGTGGTTTAGATTACGATTTTGAAAGACAATTTAAGGACACCTATCGCTTTTTATTAAAAATGGAAAATCTTCAAGAAGTTCAAAAAGAATTCATTTCATCAATAAAAGCGCTAGGTGATGTTTTTCCTCATCAAATTAAAAAAGAGTTTAAAAAGATTTATGATCGTTTAAAAATTTATGAAAATCATCCTTATGAGAAAAGAGCTTTTTTATACTTAGACATACTTTCTTGGCTAGAATCTAAAATAGAAAATAAACCAGTTGCAGTAGTTATAAAGCAAAAGCTTATTCAAAATAAAAGGTAATTTTAAAATAATGCTTTTGCAATTGCCTTAATATTATCACTTTTTCCCATAGAGTAATAATGTAATAGCGGCACTCCGGCTTCTAATAATTCTTTAGATTGTTCTATACACCACTCTACACCAACTTGCCTAGCTTCTTTGTTATTTTTACAGTTATCTAACGAATTAATTAATATTTCTGGTAAATCAATTTTAAAAACTTGTGGTAATAGTTGCAAATGTCTTTTTACCGAAATAGGTTTAATACCTGGTATAATAGGTACTGTAATTCCTATTTCTCTAGCAGCATTTACAAATTCAAAATATTTTTGATTGTTAAAAAACATCTGTGTTACCACGTAATCTGCTCCTGCATCAACTTTTTCTCTTAACCTCTTTAAGTCGGTTTGTAGCGACGGTGATTCTAAATGTTTTTCTGGATAACCCGCAACACCTATGCAGAAATCTGCTTTGTGGTTTGCTTCAATTACATCGTGTAAATATTTACCTTTATTTAAGTTTTCAATTTGATTTACTAACTCTATTGCGTATTTATGGCCATTTTTACTTGCTTCAAAATAACGTTGATGACTCATTGCATCTCCACGTAAAGCCATTACATTTTCAATACCTAAATAATGGCAATCAACCAATAAATATTCTGTTTCTTCTTTCGTAAAGCCTCCACACAAAACATGCGGTACAGTATCTACATCATATTTATGTTTTATTGCAGCACATATACCCACAGTTCCTGGTCGCATTCTTGTTATCTTTCTATCAAGTAAACCGTTTCCTTTGTCAATATATAAATGTTGCTCTCTAGATGTTGTTACATCTATAAAAGGCGGATTAAATTCCATTAACGGATCTATATTGTTATATAAATCTTGAATATTATTTCCTTTTTTTGGCGGAATTATTTCAAATGAGAATAATGTTTTCCCTTTTGCTTTTTTAATATGTTCAGTTACCTTCATAATTTAAGTACAAAGGCATATTTAACTACATAAATGACGCTATAAATAATGACACCGTAAACATTATAAGTATCTGAATCACAAACTTAATCTCTAAACTATACTTTTTCATTTGTTCTAATTTTATTGATTTTTTTATGCTTCAAAATTACTATCGTTTTTCAGTTTTAATCTTACCTAAAGGATAATTTATTGTTAATTAAATATGCATTATTTTTATGTTTTATATTATTATTTTAATAATTTGTTTTTAACCGATTCGTACGATTCTTCATATTCCCAATAAATCCATCTACCATCTATATAATCTGTTAAAACGTATTTATCACTCAAAGATTTAATTCTACTAATGGCAATTGTTTTTGGTGAGAAAACATCTGCAATAAATTCTTCAGTTATCTCTTTATTATTTTCATCATATCCATGAGAAATAATATGATTCCTTAAATTTAATTCTATGAATTTTACACTCATTATGTTTATTTTTAATTGTCAGCTATTGCAGGATGAAGCCATTTTCTAGCCTTATCTAGCTTAATTCCTTTTCTATTAGCAAAATCACGTACTTGATCATCTGTAATTTTTCCTAACCCGAAATATTTTGCTTCTTCATTACCAAAATAATATCCTGAAACTGCTGCTGCAGGCCACATTGCTAGACTTTCTGTTAATGTTACTCCTATTTTTTCTTCAACTTTTAATAAATCCCAAATCGTTTCTTTTTCTAAATGATCTGGACAGGCTGGATAACCTGGTGCAGGACGAATTCCTTTATAAGTTTCCTTTATTAATTCATCATTTGATAATGTTTCATCAGCTGCATATCCCCAATGTTGAGTTCTAACTCTATGGTGTAAATATTCTGCAAATGCTTCAGCAAAACGATCAGCAATTGCTTGTACCATAATTGCATTATAATCATCTTCTTTTTCTTTATACGTTTTCGCCAATTCATCTGCTCCAAAAATAGCCGTGCAAAATGTTCCCATATAATCTTGCTTTTTAGATTCTTTTGGCGCTATAAAATCTGACAAAGCAATACTTGGTTTTCCTTCTCTCTTTTTAAGTTGTTGACGTAAGGTTCTAAAAACAGCAATTTCTTCCCCTTTTTTCTGAATAGAAATATCGTCATCATTAATTGTATTTGCTTCAAACAACCCAAATACTGCTTTTGGTTTTAATAATTGTTTCGTAATTATTTTATCCAAAATCACCTTCGCATCTTCATACAATTGCGTTGCTTGTTCACCAACTACCTCATCAGTTAAAATATCTGGGTATTTACCGTGTAAATCCCAACTTCTAAAAAAAGGACTCCAATCAATAAACGGCAGTAGTTCTTTTAAACTTACTTGCTCTAATATTTGAATACCTAATTCTTTCGGTTTTCCAATTATCGTAGTTTCCCAATCTATTTTAAGCTTCCTTTTACGAGCTTCTTCTATAGAAACATATGCTTTGGTTTTTCCTCTCTTTAAAAACTTTTCACGAAACTCATCATAATCTTTTTTCAATTTCGTTACGTAAGCGTTACTTGTTTCTTTATTTAATAAATCACTTACAACAGTTACTGCTCTTGAAGCATCATTTACATGCACTACAGCATTTTTATATTGTGGATCTATTTTTACAGCCGTATGTGCTTTTGATGTTGTTGCTCCACCAATTAACAAAGGCACCGAAAAATCTTGGCGCTCCATTTCTTTTGCCAAATACACCATTTCATCTAACGAAGGTGTAATTAAGCCAGATAAACCAATTATATCTACATTCTCTTTTTTAGCAGCTTCAATAATTTTTTCTGGCGGAACCATAACTCCTAAATCAACAATCTCATAGTTATTACATCCTAAAACAACACTCACAATATTTTTACCAATATCATGCACATCACCTTTTACCGTTGCCATTAAAACTTTACCTAAAGCTTGTTGCTTCTCTCCTTTTTCTGCTTCAACAAATGGGTTTAAATACGCTACCGCTTTTTTCATTACACGAGCTGATTTTACAACTTGAGGTAAAAACATTTTCCCTGCACCAAATAAATCTCCAACCACATTCATTCCAATCATTAAATGACCTTCTATTACCTGAATTGGTTTTTCAGATTCTTGTCTTGCTTGTTCTACATCTTCAATAATAAATTCATCTATTCCTTTCACTAAAGAATGTGTAATTCTTTCTTGTAAAGGGAAACTTCTCCATTCTAAAACTTTTGTTTCATCTTGTTTTTTAACTCCTTTTACTGTTTCAGCAAAATCCAATAAACGCTCAGTAGCATCATCTCTTCGGTCTAAAACAACATCCTCAATATGCTCTAATAAATCTTTCGGAATATCATCATAAATCTCCAACAATGCAGGGTTTACAATTCCCATATTCATTCCTGCCTGAATAGCATAATACAAGAAAACAGAATGCATTGCTTCTCTAACAGTATTATTTCCTCTAAATGAAAATGACACATTACTCACACCTCCACTTACACTTACATTTGGTAAATTTTCTCTAACCCAACGTGTTGCTTCAATAAAATCAATAGCATTCTTACGATGCTCTTCCATTCCTGTTGCTACAGGAAAAATATTTAAATCGAAAATAATATCTTCGGATGCAAAACCAACTTTATCAACCAAAACTCGATAAGATCGTTCAGCAATTTCAATTCTTCTTTCATAATTATCAGCTTGACCAACTTCGTCAAATGCCATTACAATTACTGCTGCTCCATAACGTTTTATTTGAGTTGCTTCCCAGATGAATTTTTCTTCTCCTTCTTTTAAAGAAATAGAATTTACAACACATTTTCCCTGTACAACTTGTAAACCTGCTTCAATGATTTCCCACTTCGAACTATCGATCATTAATGGAACTCTGCAAATATCTGGTTCGGCAGCAATCAAATTTAAAAAACGAACCATTGCTTCCTTTCCGTCAATCAAACCATCATCCATATTTACATCAATGATTTGTGCACCTCCTTCTACTTGATGCCTAGCAATTGCTAATGCTTCATCAAATTTTTCTTCTTTTATTAATCGTAAGAATTTTCTAGAACCAGCAACGTTAGTCCGTTCACCTACATTAATAAAATTAGTATATTCACTTAAAATTAAAGGTTCTAAACCTGATAGCTTTAAATATTTATCTTGTTTTATTTGCATTTTCTTGGTTGATATTTAGCTGCTAATTCTGCAATTGCAGAAATATGCTCAGGTGTTGTTCCGCAACACCCACCTATAATATTGATTAAATCTTTCTTTAAATAATCTTCAATTTGATCTGCCATTTCCTCAGCAGTTTCATCATATTCTCCAAAAGCATTTGGTAGTCCTGCATTAGGATGCGCAGATATAGCAAATTCTGTTTTTGATGAAATTGCTTCTAAATGTGGTTGTAATAAATTAGCACCTAGTGCACAATTAAATCCTACAGACAATAACGGAATATGAGACACCGAAATTAAAAATGCCTCGGCTGTTTGCCCTGATAAAGTTCTACCACTTGCATCGGTAATCGTACCACTTAACATTATTGGAATGTCAATTTTACGTTCATCTTTTACTTCTTCTATTGCAAATAAAGCTGCTTTAGCATTTAATGTATCAAAAACAGTTTCTACTAGTAAAAGATCAGCACCACCATCTATCAAAGCTTCAACTTGTAGTTTATAAGCTATACGTAATTCATCAAAAGTAACCGCTCTATAACCAGGGTCATTAACATCTGGAGACATACTTGCAGTTCTATTTGTTGGTCCAATTGAGCCTGCTACAAATCTTGGCTTGTGGGGTTCTTTTGCGGTAAATTTATCTGCGACTTCTTTCGCTATTCTTGCAGACTCATAATTTAATTCATATACCAAATCTTCCATTTGGTAATCGGCCATTGCAATAGTAGTCCCTGAAAAAGTATTCGTTTCTATAATATCTGCACCTGCTTCAAAATATTTTGCATGCACTTCTTTAATTGCCTTAGGTTGCGTTATAGACAATAAATCATTGTTTCCTTGTAGTGGTGTTGGATATTCTTTAAATCGTTCTCCTCGAAAATCCTCTTCAGTAAACTTATATGCTTGTAGCATAGTTCCCATAGCTCCATCGAGTACGAGAATTCGTTTTTGTATTTCTTTATAAATGTTTGGCATTCCTGATATTGTATTATAGAAGTTATCAGGAAAAAGAGGAAAGTTCTTTCCGTTATCTCTCTTAAGTACTATTGTATTAGTATTTAAGTAGAATTTAGCACCTTCTTTGTTTGCACAAAGGGTTGCTAAGGTTTCATAGGGTCTATCCCTCCACCTTTCTTGATAACATTCGTATTAAGTTAATGAACTAAAACACAAATAAACAATTTTTTTTTGTTTTTACCTCGCTTTTTTAATAATTATATAAATTAGATGATAAATATCTATCGCCGATATCGCAAATAATGACCACAATAATACCACTTTCAATTTTTTCTGCAACCTGAAGCGCTACATGCACTGCACCTCCGCTACTCATTCCTCCAAATACACCTTCTTGACTAGCTAATTTACGTGTCATGTTTCGTGCTTGATTCTCACTTACTTCAATAATTTCATCTACTTTTGATCTATCAAAAATCTTTGGTAAATATTCTTCCGACCATTTTCTAATTCCTGGTATACTTGAACCATCAGTTGGTTGTGCTCCAATAATTTGAATATTTGGGTTTTGTTCTTTTAAATAGGTAGAAACCCCCATTATTGTTCCCGTAGTTCCCATAGCCGACACAAAATGTGTTACCCCTCCTTCAGTATCTTTCCAAATTTCTGGTCCCGTAGTTTTATAATGTGCTTTCCAATTATCACTATTTTCAAATTGATTCAACATAAAATAGCCTTTCTTATATCGTAATTTCTGAGCTAGATCTCTTGCTCCTTCTATACCTTCTTCTTTTGGTGTTAACAATACTTCTGCTCCGTATGCCTTCATTGTTTTCACTCGTTCTTCTGTAGCATTTTCTGGCATTACCAATGTCATATGCAACCCTAGTACTTTTGATATAAACGCCAGAGCAATTCCTGTATTACCACTTGTTGCTTCTACTAAATGATCTCCTTTTTTTATATTTCTTCGGTTTAAAGCTTCAAAAATCATATTATAAGCAGCTCTGTCTTTGACACTTCCTCCTGGATTATTTCCTTCTAGTTTTAAAAACAGACGCACTCCTTCTTTATTTAAAATATTACTTACCTCTATTAAAGGTGTATTACCTACAAAATCTGTTATTTTTTTTGCTTTCATAATTTATTTTTCTTCTAGTGAAATAATTTTATTTTCTGATTGATAGATTACTAACGATTTCGGTGGCACAGATTCAGTAACACATACATTAGCTCCTATAATACTACTTTCACCAATAATAACTTCGCCTCCTAAAATAGTAGCATTTGCATAAATAGTTACGTTGTTTTCTATTGTTGGGTGTCTTTTTGTTTCTGCTAAACTCTTTTTAACTTGAATTCCTCCTAATGTTACTCCTTGATATATTTTTACATTCTCCTTTATTAATGTCGTTTCACCAATAACAATTCCAGTAGCATGATCTATAAAAAAAGAATTTCCAATCGTTGCACCTGGATGAATATCTGTACCTGTTACCCCATGTGTATATTCGCTCATCATTCTTGGTAAAACTGGTACTTTCAATTTTATTAATTCATGACTTAAACGATATACTGCTATCGCATGAAAGCCAGGATATGCTAAATATACCTCCCTTAAGCTTTTTGCTGCTGGGTCGGTTTTTTCAAAGGCAATAGCATCTAAATCTAATTTCTGACGAATTTCTTTAAATTTAGCTTTATAAAGTAACCAAGTTATACTTGCTTCCTTTATGTCTAATTTACCAGTTATGTCAAAAAATAAATTTTCTATCGTTTTTATATTCTCTTCGTAATACTGCTCATCAAAAAGGGCATAAAATAATTTCTTTGTAAACTCTTCTACAGTATCTTTTAATGTAAGTGTGTAGTTTTTAAATGACATATTACATTTCGGGTGCTAATTCAACTTCTAATCCTTCTAATTCTGGCTTCATTTGAATTTGACAACCTAAACGACTATTATCTTCTACGTGAAACGCTTCTGCAAGCATCATATCTTCATCAATTCCCATTTCTGGTAATTCATGTTCAGATTTTACATAACATTGACAAGAAGCACACATTGCCATACCACCACAAACCCCAATAGTACCCTCTTCTGCTAATTCGTAAGAACGAATTACTTCCATTAAATTCATTGCCATATCTGTTGGCGCTATAATTTTATGAAGTACTCCTTTTCTATCTATTATTTTTATATTGATATCTGACATTATAATACTATTAAATCATTTTACTGAATTGCTTTTACAACTGCTTTTGGCGCTTCTTTTCTAGTCCCATCAAAACCTTCAACCCCACCAACAGTAGTATACTTCATTACATATTTTTTATCTGGATGGATACGTTTATAAGCACTTTGACACATTAAGGTTGCCTCGTGAAATCCACATAAAATTAATTTTAACTTACCTGGATATGTATTTACATCACCAATAGCATAAATACCAGGAATATTCGTTTGATAATCTAGAGCGTTATTCACTTTAATTGCATTTTTCTCAATTTCTAATCCCCAATTAGCAATAGGTCCCAATTTTGGAGACAAACCAAATAACGGTATAAAATGATCTGTATCTATAATAAAAGGTTCTTCACCTTTTTTCTCAACAGCAACACCTGTAACGTGTTCTTTTCCTAAAATCCCTTTTACTTCAGCTGGAGTTATTAAATTAATTTTTCCTAAGTTTTTTAGCTCTTGTACTCTATCTACGCTATCTAAAGCTCCTCTAAATTCATTTCTACGGTGTATTAATGTTACTTCAGATGCTACGTCAGATAAAAAAACTGCCCAATCTAAAGCTGAATCTCCACCTCCAGAAATTACTACTTTTTTATCTCTATATAATTCTGGATCTCTAATAATATACTCAACTCCTTTATCTTCAAAATCAGCAATATTAGGAATCGGTGGTTTACGTGGCTCAAAACTACCTAAACCTCCTGCAATAGCTACCACAGGTGCTTGATGCTCTGTTCCTTTATTGGTGGTTACAATAAAAGTTCCGTCTTCTTGTTTTTCAATAGTATTTGCACGTTCTCCTAACGTAAAACCAGGTTTAAACTGTTTTGTTTGTTCTATCAATTTATCAGTTAAATCTCCTGCTAAAATTTCTGGATATGCTGGAATATCATAAATAGGTTTTTTAGGGTATATTTCTGAACACTGCCCTCCTGGTTGTGGTAATGCATCTATTAAATGACATTTTAATTTTAACAATCCTGCTTCAAAAATGGTAAATAATCCTGTAGGTCCTGCCCCTATAATTAATATATCTGTATGTATCATTGGTGTTTGTATTATTCCTGCGATACAGGAACTTTAATTCTTTTATTTCTTATTCTGTAAAAGTTATAATCTTTTAACTGATTAAACTTTTTGTTAATTGATTTAACTGTACTACTTTATTTTCAAAGTTTCCTTTAATTGTTTTTCTAAACTTATTTAAATTCTGAACTAATTCGTTAATGTCTTCTGGAATTATTTCTTCAAAGAATTGTCGTAATCTTTTTGCCGTAGTTGGTGATTTCCCATTGGTAGAAATTGCAATTTTCACATTTCCTTTTGTTACAATACCTCCCATATAAAAATCGCAATAAGGTGGGTTATCTGCCACATTTACTAAAATATTTCTTTGCTTACAATCTTTATAAACTTGCACATTTACATCAACATTGTCTGTTGTTGCAATAACCACGTGTTTATTTTTTAAAAAAGAGCTATCATACTTATTAATAACCATTTGTATACCAAACTTATTTGCTAACGCTTGTGTTTCCTCTCTAAAAAATGTAGAAACCATTGTTACTTTAGAATTTGGACTTGACTTTAATAAAAATGTTAATTTCTCTAAAGCTACAAAACCGCCTCCTACAATAAGTGTTTCTAACTGTTTGGTTTTTAAAAAAATTGGATATAATTCGTTTTGTTCCATTATACAGCTATTAACTCTCTTGAATATTCTTCTTTTGCCTTTTTTAAAGCTTCTCTATGTTTTACAACTTCTCCTAAAACAATAATTGCAGGGTTACTTAACTCATTTTCTTTTACAATATTTAAAATAGTATCTACAGTTCCAATACCTACCTTCTCTCTAGAAGTTGTTCCGTCTTGAATTATAGCTACTGGTAATTCATTTTTACCTTCTTTTTGAAATAATGCTACTATTTCAGCTAGTTTCCCCATTCCCATTAACACAACTACTGTAGCTTTAGATTTTGCTGCTAAAGCTACATCGTTAGATAGTTTATGTTCTTTTGTTGTACCTGTAATTACCCAAAAACTTTCTGCGCTTCCACGTTTTGTAACAGGTATATTTTGATATGCTGGTACTGCTAAAGAAGATGAAATACCTGGAACCATTGCTGTTTCTATATTAAAGGCTGCTGCAAACTCCATTTCTTCTGCTCCTCTTCCAAAAATAAAAGGATCACCGCCTTTTAAACGAACTACATGTCCATGAGTTTTTGCTCTTTCAACAATCAACTCGTTTATTTGTTCTTGTTGGTATTTATAACAACCTCTACGTTTTCCTACAAAAATTAATTCTGCATTTGGGTTTATAAAATCTAATAACTCTTCATTAACCAAGGCGTCATATAAAACAACATCTGCAGTTTTTAGAACTTTAATAGCTTTTAGCGTAATTAAATCTACATCTCCTGGACCAGCGCCAACAACGGTTAATTTCGGAATCTTATTATACATTACTTACTGCTGTTTTTCTATAAGCATCAATCTTTTTATAAAATGCTTTCGCATCGTTTAAATAGCTCTCTGCAAATATTTTTGTTGGTGCTTCTTTCTTTATTTGATATACAAAATCTTCAAAACTGGTCTCTAAACTAACTTTATCTGTAGCTATAAAATACTCTTGAAAGCTAGTAATAATACCTGCTTGTGTATTTGTTTTTACATTTTCTGCAATTAATAATGCTTTTGCTGTATTAACTAAAGATGTATATGAATGATAGATACTATCTGAAAATAAATTTTCTTTTAACGCCTCTTCTGAATTGGTTATTTTCTCTTCACTTTCAAATAAAAGTGTCGCTATTAAATCAATCACAACTCCTGCACATTCTCCTACTCCAATTGCTTTTACGTAGTTCTCTGAATGACCCCAATCTATAAAATCACTTGGTACTAAATCACTCGTATCAGATAATTTTTTTAATAGATCGTAGAAATACGTTTTTCCTTGTCTGTCGTAATATTCTAAAAAAGTTTCTTTCTCTTGTTGATTTTCAGCTACATTATTTAATAAAACGCGTAATGCTTCTGGTCCTTTTTTACTTGGAATTTTAACTAATTTATCAGAAAAACGACCTTTTCCATCACCTAATATACCTCCTCCTATTAAAATTTGTAAAGCCGGTGCTTGTAAATTACCTACTTTTATAGACATTCCTTGAAAACCAATGTGCGCCATATTATGCTGCCCACATGCATTCATACATCCACTAATTTTAATAGCTATTTCTTTATTGTTTAAATATGCTGGGTACTCTTCTTCTAATACTTTTTCTAACTCAACAGCAATTCCTGTACTACTAGAAATACCTAAATTACAAGTATCTGTTCCAGGACACGCTGTAATATCAGCTGTAGAATTATAACCTGCTTTTGCAAAGCCTAATTTTTGTAATTCTACATAGAAAAAAGGTAACAATTCTTCTTTAATATGGCGAATTAAAATATTTTGACGTAATGTTAAACGAATTTCATTTGCTGCATACTTTTTAACTAAATTGGCTAACAATCTTGCTTTTGGAGTGTAAAAATCTCCTAAATGAACTTTAATTCCAATTGCAAATAAACCTTCTTGTTTTTGTTTAATTACATTCGTTTCTTTCCATTTATCATACGCTTCTTCATCTTCAATTTTTACTGAAGGAATTGTTATTTCTTGAAAAAGTGTAGGTTTCTCAAATTCAGTTGTATCGACCTTAAATGTTTTATTCTCTAAAGCATTAACTTCGTCAGAAACTAATTGTAAAAAAGCTTCAACACCTAATTCTTTAACTAAAAACTTTAATCTTGCTTTTGCTCTTTTTGCACGCTCTCCAAATCGATCAAAAATTCTTAAAACACCTTCAATTGTTGGTATTAAAATATCTTCATCTAAAAAATCGTAAATAACATCAGCATGTCTTGGTTGTGAACCTAAACCACCACCTAATAAAACCTTAAATCCTTTTTTAGTTACTCCGTTTTCAGTCTTTACTTTTGCAATAAATCCTAAATCATGAATAAAACTAATAGCAGTATCATCATCTGTTCCTGAAAAAGACATTTTAAACTTACGTCCCATTTCTTGACATATAGGATTTCTTAAAAAGAACTTAAACGTAGCATCTGCATATGGTGAAACATCAAAAGGCTCATTTACATCAATCCCAGCTGTTTCTGATGCTGTAATATTTCTTACTGCATTACCACAAGCTTCTCTTAAAGTAATATCATCTTTTTCTAGTTGCGCCCATAATTCTGGCGTTCTATCTAAACTTACGTGATGTATTTGAATATCTTGTCTTGTAGTGATATGTAATCTTCCACGAGAATATTCATCTGAAACGTCTGAAATTCTATGTAATTGTTCGCTAGTAACTTTACCATAAGGTAATTTTATACGAATCATTTGTACTCCAAATTGACGCTGACCGTAAACTCCTCTTGCCAAACGTAAACTTCTAAAACGTTCTTCGTCTATTTTTCCTTCTTTAAAAAGTTGGATTTTTCTCTCTAATTCTAGAATATCTTTTTCTACAATTGGGTTTTCTATTTCGGTTCTAAAACTTTGCATTACTGTATATCTTAAAGCTCGTAAGCGTTACTTTTTAATTGTGTAAGAATTTTTGTTTTGCCAATAATTCTTCTGCTGTTTCTACATGGTTGTCATCTGGCACACAACAATCTACTGGGCATACCGCCGCACATTGTGGTTCTTCATGAAACCCTATACATTCTGTACATTTATCAGGTGCTATAAAATAATATTCGTCAGATACAGCTTCTTGTGTTTCATCTGCATCTAATTCAATACCATCTTTTAATTTAACATTTCCTGTTAATGAAGTTCCTTCACTATATTTCCAATCTTCAGCCCCTTCATAAATAGCTGTATTTGGGCATTCTGGTTCGCATGCCCCACAATTGATGCATTCGTCGGTTATTATAATTGCCATACTATTCTGAATTACTTAATAAAGCCAACTCCGGCAGTATTATTTGTTTTTGGGTTGATTAAAATAAAAGTTCCGTTTGCTTTATTTTTATCATAAGAATCAAAAAATAACGGTTTACTTAATTTTAAAGTTACATCTCCAATTTCATTTAATGTTAATTGTGATGGGTTTTCTTCTGTTCCTGAAAAATCAGTTTTTATAATGGATGATAATGACATGATTTTTGCTTGCACATCGTTTACTCCATGTTTTACATAATACTTATTAGAAGCTTCTAAAGGGTCTTTATCCATCCAACAAATAGTTGCATCTAACTCTTTAGCAACTGTTGGCTGTTCGTTTGTTTTTACCAACATATCACCTCTGCTTACATTTACATTATCTTCTAAAGTAATTGTAACTGAACTTCCCCTTTTAGCTTCTAAATACTCTTTCTCAAAAAAGTGAATACTTTTTATTTTAGATGCTGTTGCTGATGGTAATACGGTTACCGAATCTCCTACGGCTAAATCCCCTCCATAAATTTTACCTGCATACCCTCTAAAATCATGATATTTATCTGTTTTAGGTCGAATAACAGTTTGTATAGGAAAACGTGTTTGAGACTTTTCTTGTAAATCTTCAGAAACTAAACCTTCTAAATGGTTTAATAATGTTTCTCCTTTATACCAAGGTGTATTTTCTGATTTTTTAACAACGTTGTCTCCTTGTAAAGCTGACATAGGTATAAAAGTTAATTTTTGACTTTTATAAGAGCTTTTACCTGCTAAATATTCAATTTCATTTTTTATTTGATTAAATTTCTCTTCTGAAAAATCAACCAAATCCATTTTATTAATAGCTATAACTACGTTTTCAACTCTTAATAGTGTATTTATAAAAAAGTGACGGTAAGTTTGCTCAATTACTCCATTACGTGCATCAATTAAAACAATTGATGCTTGTGAGTTTGATGCTCCTGTAACCATATTTCGTGTATACTCAATATGCCCTGGAGTATCAGCAATAATAAAACTCGTTTTTGGAGTCGAAAAATAGATATGTGCTACATCAATCGTAATACCTTGTTCTCTTTCTGCAACTAAACCATCTGTCGCTAATGAAAAATCTAAATAATCAAAACCTCTTTGCTTACTTTTTTCTTCAATTGCTTCTAGCTTGTCATCTGTTAATGAGTTAGTGTCATATAAAATACGTCCGATTAAGGTACTTTTACCATCATCTACACTACCTGCTGTTGCTATTTTTAATACATTCATTTTTTTATGCTTTTGGCTCATAGCAATATTTTACTATTTGCCTATATTTAAATTACTAAAGACTAAAATGCTTTAGTTAAATGGAAAATTCACTTTAGTGAATTTTAAAAATACCCTTGTTGCTTACGTTTCTCCATTGCCGCTTCTGATCGTTTATCATCTATACGAGCACCTCGCTCTGATATAGTTGATACTTTAATTTCATCTACAACTGTATTTATATCAACAGCATCAGAAAGTACAGCTGCTGTACAACTCATGTCTCCAACAGTTCTAAAACGCACCATTCTTTCTTCTACCTCTTCATTTTCATCTCTATAAACAACATCGTCTTCTGCTGACCATATTAATCCATCTCTTAAAAAAGTAGCTCTTTTATGTGCAAAGTAAATTGATGGAATTTCAATTTCTTCACTTTTAATATATGACCAAACATCTAGCTCTGTCCAATTTGAAATAGGAAAAACTCGTACATTTTGTCCTAAATCAATTCTTCCATTTAGCATATCAAACAATTCTGGTCGTTGATTTTTTTCATCCCATTGACCAAAATCATCACGAACAGAAAAAATACGTTCTTTTGCTCTTGCTTTTTCTTCATCTCTACGCGCGCCACCAATACATGCATCAAAACCAAACTCTTCAATTGCATCTAATAATGTTTCGGTTTGTAGCATGTTTCGGCTAGCGTACTTACCTGTTTCTTCTTTTACTCTTCCTTTATCAATATTGTCTTGAACGTTTCTAACAATTAATTCAACACCTAACTCTTTTGCTAAACGATCTCTAAATTCAATAGTTTCAGGAAAATTATGTCCTGTATCTATATGCATTAAAGGAAAAGGGATTTTTGCTGGATAAAATGCTTTTTGAGCAAGTCTTACCAATGTTATACTATCTTTTCCTCCTGAAAATAACAATACTGGTTTTTCAAACTGAGAAACTACTTCTCTAAGTATGTATATGGCTTCACTTTCTAAAGGGCCTACTTTTATTGTTTTTGTACTCATTATAAAATTATTAAATATGTAAACCACATTCTCTGTTACTCTCTACTTTTGTTGGATCAAAATATTTAAACTCGTTTGGAAGCTTATTATCGCTTAAATACTCATCTAAATCTTTATCTGACCAGTTATAAAAAGGACTTACTTTTAAAATTCCTTCTTTACTAAATGAAATTACACCAATACTATCTCTAAAAGCTGTTTGCCCTTTACGTAAATTAGTAAACCATATTTCTGGTTGATGTTCTTCCATGGCTCTTTTAAATGGTTCTAACTTTACTTGTTCAGTAAATTTTTCATGATTTTCATCTTCTACAGAAGGAAGTCCCATAGTTATATTACGATGAGCCACAGTTTGTTTTGGCACATATAAACGAACATTTAAACTCAGCTTATCAATTAACTCTTCTGCATGCTTATATGTCTGAGGGGTATTATAACCTGTATCACACCAAACAACTTTTATTGATGGATTCTCTTTAGTTACTAAATATAAAAGAGCTACCTCGTAAGGTCTAAAATTAGTAGTAATTATTGTTTTTTTGTTTAACTCAAAAACCCATTCCACAATTTCTTTTGGACTTAATTTCTCTAATCCTTTGTTTAACTCTTCAACATTAAATTTGTCTTGTAAACTCATTATTTTCCCCATTTTATTTTGTTCCAAATTCTCTCGTGAAAGAAATACAAAACCATTTTTGTTATCAACTCTATACTTCCTATAGAAAAAGCTAATGCCAGTTCGCCAGTTATTATCCAAGAAATTAAAACGGTATCAATAGTACCGATAAACCTCCAACTAACCGATTTAACCATACTACGAGTAGTTTTCTCTGAATTTTTATTTGGTTTATACTTTTTTTTATCTACTATTAATTGTTTTAAAATCATAATTAAATATTTACCCTATAGAGTAAGTAGGTTTTAATAAAGCACAAATATATGTTTCCATTTTAAATAAAAACGCTTTAATTATATATTTTTACAAAAAAAATTATACTAAATCGGCAAGTGTATTGTTTCGTAAAACTAAAAGTGTATTATCTCTAACCTGTAACATAAGTTTATGCACAGAACATGTTTCTTCATCAGGACAATCGCTACATTTTTCATAGTAATTTAAGCTTACGCAAGGTAGCATAGCAATAGGGCCTTCCAATGTTCTTATAACATCTGTCATTTTAATTTCTGATGCTTCTTTTAACATATAGTAACCTCCACCTTTTCCTTTTTTAGCTCCTAAAAACCCAGCTTTTCTTAAGGTAAGTAATATACTTTCTAAAAATTTATGAGAAATATTTTCGCTCTTAGAAATCGTTGCTATTTGAACTTTATCTCCTTTTTCTTGCCTAGCAATAAATGCTAGCGCTTTTAAGCCGTATTTTGTTTTTTTAGAAAGCATACTACAAAAATACACTTTTATTTAATTGTTAATTCTCTAAAGCTTGCTTTAAATCATTAATAATATCTAATACATTTTCTAAACCGATAGAGCACCTTACTAACCCATCTGTAATTCTCACCTCTAATCGATCTTCAACACTTAATTTACTGTGTGTTGTAGATGCTGGGTGGGTAACAATAGTTCTTGTATCACCTAAATTAGCAGACAATGAACACATTTTTATAGCGTTTAAAAACTTACGTCCGGCTTCAATACCTCCTTTAACCTCAAAAGCAACAATATTACCTCCTAATCGCATTTGCTTTTTTGCTATTTCATATTGAGGATGCGATTTTAAAAAAGGGTATTTTACTAAATTTACCTTCGGATGTTCTTCTAAAAAGTTGGCTACTTTTAAAGCATTTTCACAATGCCTATCTACTCGAATACTTAATGTTTCTAAACTTTTTGATAAAACCCATGCATTAAAAGGCGACATTGCAGGTCCTGTATTTCTTGAAAATAAATAAATTTCTTTTATTAAATCTTTACGTCCAACAGCTACACCTCCTAAAACTCTTCCTTGTCCATCAATTAACTTAGTTGCTGAGTGTAAAACTAAATCAGCTCCAAACTTAATAGGATTTTGTAGATACGGAGTAGCAAAACAATTATCTATAACCAATAACAAACCATGCTTTTTTGCTATCTCACCTAACAATTCTAAATCAATAATATCTACTGCTGGATTTGTTGGAGTTTCAGCATATAAAATTTTAGTATTTGATTTAATTAAGCTCTCAATTGTATCTACTTCTGTAATATTAAAATAACTAGTTTCTATATTCCATTTTGGTAAATATTTTGTAAACAAACTATGAGTAGATCCAAAAACTGAACGACATGAAACAATATGATCTCCTGCATTTAATAATGCTCCAAATGTAGAAAAAACTGCTGCCATGCCTGTTGCAAAAGCATAACCTGCTTCTGCTTTTTCCATAGCAACAATTTTATTTACAAACTCTGTTGTATTTGGGTTAGAAAACCTACTATATAAATTTTTATCTTTTTCTTCAGCAAATGACGCGCGCATATCTTCAGCATCATCAAAAACAAAACTAGAGGTTAAGTATAATGGTGTAGAATGTTCTGAAAACTGTGACCGTTCAGTTTGTGTTCTAATTGCTACGGTTTCGAAGTTCTTGCTCATATTTATTAATTTTTTATAGATATTGATTAAACAACATCTAGTATATTCAAATGACGCTTAGCGTCTAATTATTGTTTGTTTGCTAATCGCAAAATATCACCAAAGACTCCTCTTGCAGTTACTTCTGCTCCTGCTCCTGCTCCCTGAATTACAATTGGTTGGGCACCATACGACTCTGTGTAAATTTCAAAAATAGCATCCGATCCTTTTAAGCTTCCTAATGGTGAACTAGTTGGTACGGATACTAATTTTACATCTAGTTCTCCTTTTGTTTTTGATAAATCGCCATGTAAATCTCCTATATATCGTAATACGTTATTTTTTTCTTGCCCTTCTTTTTTGTCTTTAAATAATACATTTAATTTATCTAAACCTGACAAAAATGCTGCAGATGAAATATCTCTAAATTCTGTTGGAATTAAATTTTCTATAACAATATCTTCAAACTCATTTTCTAAGTCTAATTCTCGTGCTAAAATCAATAATTTTCTTGCTACATCGTTTCCACATAAATCTTCTCTAGGATCTGGTTCTGTAAATCCGCTATCAATTGCCTCTTGTAAGACATTTGAAAATGGAACTTCATCCGAAGAAAACTTATTAAATAAATAACTTAAAGACCCTGAAAAAACTCCTCTAATACGGGTTATATTTTCGCCAGAATCATGTAATAACTTAATCGTATCAATTAATGGTAATCCTGCACCAACATTGGTTTCGTATAAGTATGATTTATTATTAACTTCTAATTTTTCTCGTAATTTTTTATAAAAATTGTGAGATACCGTGTTTGCAATTTTATTTGATGATACTAAATCAAAACCATGTTCTATTAACGGTAAATAGTTTTCTATAAACTCACTACTTGCTGTATTATCTATAGCTATTAAATTTTCTAAATGATGTTTTTTAGCAAAATCTATTACAGTATCAACAATATGTGCTTCTTCTACATTATTTTCTAAAATTGTTTGCCAATTTTTACCTAGACCAAGCCTGTTTAATAGCACTTTTTTTGAGCCTGCTATCGCAAAAATATTTAACTGAATTTTCTTTCTTTCTAAAATCGATTCCGTATTTTTTATAATTTGATTAATTAAAGCACTACCAACTAACCCTTTACCGAATACGGCTATATTTATTTTTTTTGTAACTCCAAATACTTGTCCGTGAATTACGTTTAAGGCTTTGTGTAATTGCGCTGTTTTAACAACCAAACTTACATTTTTACCTGAAATTGTATTATTAAATAATAACGGTACAATTTGATTTTTTATCAACGCATTATAGGGGTGATGAAACTCACTTAAATCTTGGCCTATAATTGATATTACAGCTACATTTTCTATTATCGAAATTTTATTTACATCTTTCGTATAAAAATCGCTTTCAAACTCTTGTTCTAAAGCTTTTACAGCTGCTGTTGCCTTCTTTTTATCAATTACTAAACCAATTCCTCTTTCTGATGAACCTTGCGAAATAATACTCACACTTATTCCGTTATTACTTAAGGTTCTAAAAATACGTGCATCTACACCTACTTTCCCTAACAATCCTCTTCCTTCGAAATTTAATAGTGCCACATTATCTATAACCGATAATGATTTAATGCCTTTTGATTTTGATTTAGCTGTAATTAATGTTCCCTTATCCTCTAAATTAAAAGTATTTAAAATTCGAAGATTGATATTTTTTTCTAATAAAGGAATAATCGTTTTCGCATGTAAAATATTGGCTCCAAAATTTGCTAATTCATTGGCTTCAGAAAAAGATAACTCTTCTATTTTCTTTGCATCTGCAACCAAATCAGGGTTCGCAGTAAAAATACCATCAACATGCGTATAATTTTGTAATTCTTCAGCATCTAAATAATTAGCTAATAATGCCGCTGTATAATTACTACCATTTCGTCCTAAAGTAGTAGTTTCTCCTTTTAAATTAGATGAGATAAAACCAGTTACAATATTTACAGTATCATCATTGTATTTTTTGAAATGATTAACCACATTTTCTTTAGATATATTGAAAATAGGCTGAGCGTTTCCAAAATTATCATCTGTTTTTATCAACGTTCTAGCATCTGTAATATTTGTTTTTATACCTTTTTCATTTAAAAGTGCAGCTACTGTTTTGGTTGATAATAATTCTCCTTGTGCTAAAACTTCGTCTTTTATTTTCTGACTATAATCTCCTAATAAACTAACTCCTTCAAAAAGTTTTTCTAAACGAGAAAATTCAGGATAAAAATCAACTAACGGTGTTAATTGAGATTGTTCGTATTTCAGTATTTCATATTCATCTTGATAAGGAATATTTTTTGCAGCTTTTTCTAAAATTTCTTCTAATTGATTTGTAGCATTTCCTCTTGCTGATACTACAACTACTATATTTTCTTGTTCGTTTACTTTTTGTTTTATAATCGAAATCACATTAGAAATTCCTTTATTAGACAGCGATTTCCCGCCAAATTTTATTATTTTCATTTTGTTATTTTTTGAATTTAAATTGAAAATTGGAGCTATTATTTTTTCTAATTGCTCATATTCAATCAAAAAAGCATCATGCCCATGAACCGAATTTATTTCATTATAAGTAACGTTGGCATTGACTAAAGCTAGCTCTTTTTGAGTTTCTCTATTTTCTTCAGCCGTAAAAAACAAATCAGAATCTACACCTACAATATGTATATCTGCTTCAATTGTTTTTAAAATCTCTGAATTATTTTTTCCTTTTGTAACATCAATCGTTTTTAATAATTGATTCATTAATTTATAGGAAGCTAATTGATAACGTTCTTGTAGTTTATTACCATGATGTAACAACCAACGCTCTACATTAAACACTTTAGAATCTTCATTTTTAGATCGATTAAAACGCTCTTTAAAAGACTTAGGAGTTCTGTAACATAACATTGCATGCATACGAGCATCGTTCACAGGATTAATCGAGTTTAATAATAATTGTTCTTGAATTTGACAATTACCAATTAACCAATCGGTTGCTTTCCAATCGGTTGCTATCGGAATTAAATGTTTTGTTATTTTTGGCTTAAGAACAGCCATTTCCCAAGCTATTCCACCTCCTAAAGATCCACCTATTAAAGCAAATAATTGCTTAACTTTCAGTCTTTCTAATCCGATTAAAAATAGCTTAGCAATATCTCTTGCTATAAAATTTTTATAATTTTCTATTAAAAAACCATCATATCCATTTCCTGGTATGTTAAAACATAAGACTGAATATTTATTTGTGTTTACGGCTTTATTTTTCCCTATTAAATCTTTCCACCAACCATTTTTAGAATCTGCTACATTGCTATTTCCTGTTAAAGCATGATTGATTAATACTACAGGAGTACTTCCCAACTCTTCTCCAAAAACCTCATAGGTTAATGGTATTTTAGGCATTGAAATACCGCTTTCTGTGGTAAAATCAATAATATTTATATGTAGTAAATTGTCTGTCAACTTTGTTTATTTTTTAATATAAGATCGAATGATTTACGTTAATTTATTCCTCTTAAAAAAGAATCAATATGTTAGATTTTCTATGTTTAAAATTTTAGAAAAAGATTCTTTTAAATCATTTTTTAAATCTTCTATATTTTCTAACCCTACAGACAAACGAATTAAATCATTCGTTACTCCTGCACTTGCTTGCTCTTTTGTACTTAATTGTTGATGGGTTGTACTTGCTGGATGGATAATTAGAGATTTAGTATCTCCAATATTTGCTAATAATGAAAAAAGTTTGGTGTTGTCTACTATTTTTTTTGCTGCTTCATAACCACCTTTTACACCAAATGTTACTATACTACTTTGTCCTTTTGGAAGGTATTTTTTAGCTAAATCATTATATGAACTACTCTTTAAACCAGGATAGTTTACCCAAGTTACTTCACTTTGTTCCTCCAACCATTTAGCCAAATCTAATGCGTTCTCACTGTGCTTTTTTATTCGGATATCAAGAGTTTCTAATCCTTGAATAATATTAAACGCATTGGTCGGACTCAAAGCTCCTCCAAAATCTCGTAAGCCTTCTAAAATTAATTTGAATGTATAAGATGTAGCACCTAAAGCCTCATGATATACTAAACCATGATAGCCTGCTGATGGTTCTGTAAATTCTGGAAATTTACCATTTGCCCAATTAAAAGTTCCTGCATCAATAATTGCGCCACCTAAAGAACTTCCGTGCCCTCCAATATACTTAGTTAAAGAGTGTATTACAATATTAGCTCCGTGCGCTATTGGGTTTAACAATGCTGGTGTAGCGACTGTATTATCTACAATAAAAGGAACTTCAGCTTTTTTTGCATGTACAGATATTGCTTTTAAATCTAACACATCTAACTTCGGATTACCTAATGATTCTACAAAAAAAGCTCTTGTATTATCTTGTACTGCTTCTGCAAAATTATCAGTATCAGAAGCATCAACAAATGTTGTTGTAATACCCAATCGAGGTAAAGTAACACTTAATAAATTGTAAGTACCACCATATAAACTACTTGATGCTACAATATGATCTCCAGCTCTTAACAAGGTTAATAACCCCGTTGAAATTGCTGCCGTACCAGATGCGAATACTACAGCTCCAGTTCCGCCTTCTAAAGAGGCTAAACGTTCTTGTAAAATTTGATTTGTAGGATTATTTAATCTTGTGTAAATAAATCCTAATTCTTTTAATGAAAAAAGATTAGCTGCATGATCTGAATCATTAAAAACATATGATGTTGTTTGATAAATAGGAACTGCTCTTGTACCTCCTGTTTGTTTTACATCATGTCCTTTGTGCAACGCATTAGTTGCGAATTTTTGTGTACTCATTTTTCTTGTTTTTTGAGTTAATAAAAAATTAAAACAAAAGCCAAACGCGCCAAAATTTTGACGTACCTACTAGAAAAATGTTATGAAGAATTATAGCAATTATAGATGAATAATTACTTTTGAGTTATCTATCCAATTTTAAATAAATGAATCTAAAATTAAGTAGAATTTAGCACCTTCTTTGTCTTAAACAAAGGGTTGCTAAGGTTTCAAAGGGTCTAATCCCTCCACCTTTCTTGATAACATTGTCAATAAGTTATTGAACTTCGTGAACACAAATATTCAATTATAAAAAGTTAATATCCTAATTTATTTTACTATTTTTTTTAAAAAAACTATTTATACTCCTAAACAACCCAATAATCTTAGCGTTTAAGACTTATTTTTTGTGTTTTTATATGTAGAAATACGTTATTTTTTTATCCTAATAAATATATTACCGACTCTATACAATCTAAAAAAAGTAGTTAGACAAGTATAAATTAAGTAAAAAATTATAGGAAGTTACAACCTCTTTATTTTAGAAAACTAAGTAGTTTCTTGTATCAGTTCTCTAATAAAATAAGATGGCAATATCCCTTGTCTTTTCTTAAAAGCCGCATTAAACGTATTCAAATTATTATAACCTATAGATACCGCTATATAGCTTAATTTGCTTTCTCTAAAATCTTTTTCTTTAAGTAACTTCGTTAATAAATAGTTTATTCTTAACTCATTTATGTAATTACTATAATTAGATTTTTTTTCTTGATTAATTACCTGCGATAAATACTTTGGGTTTGTTTTTAATTCCGCTGCAATATTTCTAAGTGTACAATTTTGATCAATAAAAAATAATTCTTTTTCTAGTTTATTTAATTTATTCAATATAATTGCTTTTACATTGTCATCTATTACATTATTTGTACTTGATTTTGTTAAAAATTGCTCTGACTGATTAACCTCTTGTAAAGAATATTTACTTTCTAATTTTGCAATTTTATCACGCATTTCTAATTGAATTTTTGCTAACTCAACTGTTCTTATGTACAATAATTTATTTTTACCTTTTACTTTTAAATATGCAAAAACTACTATTAGACTTAAAATAAATATTCCTAATAAAATGCTTATTATCGTTTGGATTTTAGCTTTTTGAGCTTTGTTTTCAAGTGCTAAAATTTTTTGTTTTTGTGTAATCTCTTTTAACTTTCTTTTTGCTTCTAGAATAACAATTTTTTGCTCTTTTTCATTTGTGAAAAGTGAATCTTTAATAGAGTTATGCAACGCTATATACTCGTAAGCTTTAGAAGGATCTCCTTTTTTTTTATGTAAATCTCCTAAAATTTTGCTTGTCGATTGAACTACATCAAAAGCATTAATATCTTCTGCTGCACTTAAACTTTTCTCATAAAATTCTATTGCTTTTATAGTATCTTTCTCTTTTAAATATAACTTAGCTTGTAAAATTAGAGCTCTTGGAATTCTAAATCTAAAATCATTTTTATAATTTAGATTTAAAGCTTTTGATATATAATTTTGAGCTTCATTAAATTGATTATTTGAAGTATAAATATCAGACATATTCATATACACAATACTTTGTATATATCCTCCTGAATGAGGCATTTTGTTTTCTAATTTTAAATAAAAATTATAAGTTTCTATAGCTTGTTCTGTATCACCAAGTTTAAATAAAACCCGAGCAATTTCATCAATTTTAAAATATAAATATTGAACTTCTCTAATTTTAATTATATAATCTAAACCTTTTAAACAATGATTTAATGCTCTAGAATAATTTTCATTCCTTAAATAATAATGAAATAAGGCTCCATGTGCTCTCATTAAAATGTAATCATTATTATCTTTTTCTCCTAAACTTAATAATTTTAAAGATACGTCTAAAGCAATATCATATTCTCCTTTTTCTGAGTAAATATATGATTTCAAACAAATAATATCTGAGTGTAAATTAGGGAAATTAGCATAATTTGTCGGTAAGTCAATTCTATTTAATAAACTAATAGATTCTTCAAAAGCGCCATTAACAAACAATAAATAAGCATTATTACAACTCGCTTCTAATTCCCCTTTTTTAAATTTTATTTTTGCAGAAAGTTCTAAAGCTTCGTTATTATACTTGCTCGCATAACTAATATTTTTGTATTTATAAAATGTGTAAAGATCCAAAAAGACATGTACCTTTTCCCTATCTTGCGTACTTTCTACCTTATTTAAGAGTACCTTATCAAGTAATTCTTCCTTTTTCGATTTATTTGTTTCATCAATTAAAGTTTTAACCCGTTTAAAATAATCATGTATTGAATCTTTTCTGGTAGTTTGCGAATGAAGCAACAAACTACCATGAAGACATACTATTATTAATAATGCTCTATAAAAAATATTCAATTTGATCTATATTTTTAAATTTACTACTACTGTTATGCAAACTTAGTCAATAAAGTTCTTACCTTTTAAACTCCCATATTAATCCAATCTATTCTTTTCTTTTTCATTGATTTCTTATTTTTATTATAAATGGCTATATACCCTTCATATTCTTTCCATAGATCATCAATATTCTTATTTAGAATTTCTTGTATTGCCAATTTATAACTCCATGGTTTAATAGTTTTTACGGAAGCATTAAACTTATAAATGAAATCATCATCATAAGTATCTACAATCCACTTTAAGAAAAATCCTGAAGAAGTGTACCCCGAAAGATATTTATGTTCATCAACCCCCAAATCAGGATGTCTTGTTTTATGGTACCCTGCATTAATCCTCACTAAATCTGCTTCTCCTTCTAAGAAAGCAAAATAATCATATCCTCGTTTGTACTGATTATCGGTAGTTGATGGACTAAATTGATAACCATGCGTCAGTTCATGCCAAAGTACACCATACAGTTCATACTTTACAGCCGCATCTGGTTCGTTTTTTAATGCATTTTGAATATACTTTGTACTAAACCAAAGCTCCATAGCTGATCCATTCCCTCCTCTGGCAGCTAAAACATTACTCCAATTAAATGTGAAGTTCACTTTTTCAAAGTCAGGAACTTCGGATATATTACGATACAATTGTTTACAAACTCCTAAAGTAACTTCATTAATAGCCTTTTTAAAATCTGGAATTACAGAAATTGCTCTTTTATAACCATCAGAAATCGTATCCTTTGGTGTTAATGTTATCTCAGGATAATAAAAACCTTTCCACGGGTTTTCAGGGTCATAAACTTTTACTTTTCTTTTTATAGATAAAGTATCTACCCCAAACTTATTTTTAGTTATTAAAGTAACATTATGATTTCCTGGTGTATTATAAATAACTGTTGGATTTTGTAAATTACTTGTACTAGGTGTTCCATTCTCAAAAACCCAATGCCAAGCATCTGGCAAATTTGCTGATATATCTTTAAAGTGAATTGTATCTTTTATTTTTGCTTTGGTAGAGTTTACTGTAAACTCAGTAACTGGCTCGTTAGTTAAAGCAACCAATTCAATCTCTGCTATTTGGAGGTAATCATCTCCAAAAACAGAAGTATGTGAATGTTCTACTTCTAACTTATATATAGAATATGCCTTCTCATTACTTTCTAAAACGTATTGGTTAGCTGTGCTCCTTTTTTTAAATTTTTGATTATTTTTTTTATCTAAAACATCCCAAGAAGCACCATCTATTGAGCCGCTTAATATCCAGTTTTTAGGATCTCTTCCTGGCGCATCATTAGCTGAGGTAATCGCATACTTTTTAAGTACTGATTTAGCTTTATTTTTTACAATTATTATATTCTTAGGTTTATTAACCAAAAACTTGGTATTTCTATCTGTATCAAATACCTTTTTTAAACTTTCAGTTTTACTAAAACTTGATTGCTCACTTTTTATTATCGTTTGTTCATCTACAATATTTTTATAGCCTTGTTTAAATGGATTTACATTTTTACTTTTGTTTTCACATCCTGCTAAAAAAAGGGATAGTATAGCTATAAGTAAAATAGTTTTTTTCATTTGTTTAAATTTTATTTTTTTATTCATAAAAAAGTGAAGGTTATTTTATTTTTATATTTTGAATGCACTAAGAAGTTTATACTATTTTTTATCAGAAAAATATTTCTTACTATTACTCTTCAGATAATTCAATTTTGTTTATTGATAAATTGTCATTTACTATGACTTTAAATATTTTTAAACTTATCGTTTACTATAAAAAGAAGTTATTGGAATCTCTTCTCTTTCAAAATTAGGTCCTCGCCAAAATGCAGATACCCCTATATTATCTGAACATTGAAAATACTTAACTTCGAATCTATGCAATCCTTTAGATAAGATGATATCATTTTTTTGAGTAAAACTAAAAGACTTTCTACCATCACTTTCAAATAATTCTTTTCCATCAATTAAGAGTTGAGCTCCATCATTTGCTACTATTTCAAAATTATAAGTTCCTGATTTAGGAATATCAATATAACCTTCAAAATAAAAACCGATCCATTCATCACGTAATCTTTTAGAAATGTTAACATTATTAATCGAACCTGTGCATATTGGTTTCTCTCTTGAAAAATCAT
The DNA here is from genome assembly GCF_057732375.1 of Tenacibaculum sp. M1.3A. Lineage (NCBI taxonomy): Bacteria > Pseudomonadati > Bacteroidota > Flavobacteriia > Flavobacteriales > Flavobacteriaceae > Tenacibaculum > Tenacibaculum sp. M1.3A. The sequence goes on from NZ_JBYJEF010000001.1 coordinate 572,618, forward strand.
AAACCGAGCGAAAAATACCTTCGTAGTAATTATAATTAAGCCCTTGTATCAATTCATTTCTATCTATATTACTAACTGGTTTTTGCTTTTCTAATGTATAAGTCGCAATATAACTTGGATTTAAACTGTTATGAAAAGCTTTTACTTTTACAGTGGTACTTTTATTAATTTTAAAAGGTTTTGTAAAATTTTCACTCTGTTTTGATGGATCTGAACCATCTGTCGTATAAAAAATTTCTGCACCTTTTGTGTCACAATCTAAATCAATAATCAAATCAGTTAAAAACACATTGTGATCAGATTTTAGGTATGGAATTTTAACTGTTTTTTGAGTATCAGAAAGTGGCCAATATTCTTTTTCTGTAGCCCATTGTTTATTTGGTTTATTAGTCATTTCAAAAATCAATTCACCTCCTTTTAAAATATCTTCGTGCTTTAAATAAGAGTATGGATATGGATTTCCATTTAAAGTTAAAGAAGAAAAATAAATATTTTCTTTTGAAGCATTATTTGCCTTAATAGTAAATTTTTTGCCATTATCTAAATTAAGAGTAGTCTCTGTAAAAGTTGGACTACTAATAACATAATACGGGCTTCCTGGGGTTACAGAATAAAAACCCAAACTACTTAATACATACCAAGCAGACATTTGACCTGCATCGTCGTTACCACATAAACCATCTGCCTCAGATGTATATAACTTGTTTAATATCTCATGAACTTTTTCTTGTGTTTTCCATGGTTTACCTACATAATTATACAAGTAAGCAATATGATGGCTTGGCTCATTGCCATGTGCGTACTGACCAATTAAACCAGAAACGTCTGAATCTTCTTCTTCCTGTTTTGAATATGCATTAAATAAATTATCTAACCATTTATCAAATTGTTTCTCCCCTCCTACTAAGTTCACCATGGTAGCTATGTCATGCGGAACAAAAAGGCTGTATTGATATGAATTTCCTTCGGTAAAATTAAAATTATATGTTTGTCCTACTGAAGTTGGATCAAAATCTTCATACCATTTTCGATCAGAATACCTAGGGCGCATGAAATTAGTTTCCGCATCAAACAAGTTTTCAAAAAAACGTGCTCTTTTAGAGAACTCTTCATAAATTTTAGTATTCCCAATTGCTTTTGCCATTTGAGAAATACACCAATCATCATATGCATATTCCAATGTTTTTGAAACGGATTGGCTGCTTTTATTTGTAGGTACAAAACCTAATTGAGTATAATAATTAACACCTCTTTTTTCTACATTTGCGCTGGCAACCATGGCTTCTAGCACTTTATTTGCATCGACATTAGTAATTCCTTTTACATAGGCATCAGCCATCACAGAAACCGCATGATAACCAATCATACAACGCGTATCATTCCCTGCTAATTCCCACATAGGAAGTTCTCCAAATTGTTCATACTTTTTTTGAAGAGTTACTACAATATCTCTAGTAACCTCAGGCTCTACAATAGTTAATAAAGGGTGAAGTCCACGAAAAGTATCCCAAAGTGAAAAAACCGTATAGTTATTAAAATCATCTGCAATATGAATACCATCATCCATACCTCTGTATTTCCCATCTACATCACTATATAAATTTGGCGTTAAAAGACTATGATATAATGCAGTGTAAAATATTTCTTTTTTATCTTCATTCGTATCAGTAATCGCTATTTTGCTTAATGATTTATTCCATATTTCTTTAGCATCCTTCTTTACTTTGTTAAAATTCCAATTAGCAAATTCAGCATCTAAATTTTTTTTAGCGCCTTCAATACTAACCGCAGAAAGAGCTACTTGTACTAAAATTTCACTATTTGAGGCATCAAAATTTAAAGCTGCTATTATTTTTTTATTGTTGAACTTTTTTCCTTCTGAAGAAGTTGTATTTCCATGAAGAACTTCATAAGAAACAAAAGGTTTTGAAAACTTAGCTACAAAATACTGTCGTTGATTCCCTGCCCAAGCTTTTGATCTACGATATCCAGAAATTTCAGTATCACTTATAATATTAAACACTGCTTCAATAACAGGATCTCTATGCTCTAAATCTATAATAATATGAGCAGCATCGGTTTCTGGAAATGTATATCTATGTACACCTGTTCTTAATGTAGTAGTTAACTCAGCTTTTACATTATAATCATCTAAAACAACACTGTAATACCCTGGAGAAGCAGTTTCATTTTCATGTTTAAACTTAGAACGGTATCCTGCTTCAGTATTTTCAATAGTTCCTGTTTCTGTATGAATTTTACCAGTTGTTGGCATTAATAAAATATCACCTAAATCAGGAACTCCTGTTCCAGATAAATGTGTATGTGAGAAGCCAAAGATAGATGTATCTGTATAATCATAACCCGCACATGTAGGCCAGCTTGTGTGATCGTTTCTCGTATCTAGACTTAATTGTACCATACCGAAAGGCAATGTAGCTCCTGGATAAGTGTGCCCAGGAGATTTTGTACCAATAAAAACATCTACATAATCTACAGGTGTTTTTGTACTATCTTTTGTACAAGCTATTATTAAGATAACCGCAAGACTTAAAACTATTTTTTTCATCAGAATAATGGTTTTTTAAATAACTTCTCGTTGTACTTTTTTATTTTTTAGGTTTATTTCCTAAATGAAAAGTAATAGTACCTCCTTCTATAATATCCTTGTGACGTAATATAGATTCAGTAATTTCCTTTCCATTAATGACTACTTTTTGTACATAAACATTTTCTTTATGCTGATTTTCGGTTTTTATAGTTAATGTTTCACCATTATTTAAATGAATAATTGCTTCTTTAACAAGCGGACTACCTAAAGCATATTCAGGAGCTCCTGGAATTACAGGGTAAAATCCTAAAGAACTAAAAATATACCAAGCACTCATTTGACCTGCATCATCATTTCCACATAAACCCTCAACTGTTGGAGCATACATAGTATTCATGATCATACGAACACGTGCTTGTGTTTTTTCAGGATACCCTGTCCAATTATATAAATAAGGAATATGATGTCCTGGTTCATTACCATGCACATAATTACCTATAATACCATCACGTGTAATATCTTCGTGGTTTGCAATATATTTTTCTTCTATTTCCATGGTAAATAAAGAATCTAATTTTTTTGCAAAACGTTCTTTACCTCCCATCATACTAATCATTTTGTTAATATTTTGCGGTACATATAACCCATAATTCCATGCATTTCCTTCAATAAAACCTTGTCCATGTGTATCCATTGGATCAAAGTTTTTTCTAAAAGTACCATCTGCTAATTTTGGTCGCATAAAACCAATTGAAGAGTCATACACATTTTTATAATATTCTGAACGTTTTGTAAATTCATCTTCAACAGAAGGTGCATTTACTTCTTTTGCCATTTGCGCAATACACCAATCATTATATGCATATTCCAATGTTTTTGAAACCGAAGAACTACTTTTATCATCTGGTACATATTTATAATCCATATAATCACCTAAACCAGCAAAATAACGCACTTTTGCTGTGTTTACAGAAGCTTGTAATGCTCGTTTATGATCAAAATTACCAACGTTTTTAGCCATAGCATCGGCAATAACTGATGTGGCGTGATATCCTATCATACACCAATTTTCATTTGCGTAATGACTCCAAATAGGCAGCATATTATGAACACTTTGATCATGATGTGCTAGCATAGATTTTATCATATCATTATTACGTTCTGGTTGTGTAATGTTGAATAATGGGTGTAAGGCACGGTAAGTATCCCAAAGTGAAAAAATTGTATAGTTAGTAAAACCTTCAGAAGTATAAATATTTTGATCCAAACCTCTGTATTTCCCATCTACATCTTCATATAGTATTGGAGAAAGATTGGAATGATACATCGCTGTATAAAAATTTGTTTTATCTCCTTCTGTTAAAGAAGTAACTTCTATTTTTGAAAGTTCATTATTCCATTTAGTTTTGGTTTCTTCTTTCGTTTTATTAAAATTCCAATGCGGTATTTCAGCTTCTAAATTTTTTAATGCACCATTGGTACTTACTGGAGAAAGAGCAAACTTAATATTAATTTTCTCACCTTCTTCTGTATCAAAATTAAAATAGGCTCTGATATCTTTTCCTGCCATCTCAGGAAAATTTTCACTTTGATTAAAACGTCTGTAAAAACCGTCATATGTTTCTTTGTTATACTTTTTATGACCATAACTTTTAAAAGGTTTTGAAAACTGCATTGCAAAAAACACTTTTTTAGTTCTTGCCCAACCTTTAGTTTGTCTATAACCAGTAACTAAAGAATCGTTTTCAACACGAATAAATGTCCATACATTTTTATTATCATGATGATATACATTATACACCATGTCTAAAATAATATGAGCATCATCTGATTTAGGGAATGTATATTTATGAAAACCAACTCGTTCGCTAGAAGTAAGTTCTGCTTTTATTCCGTAACTATCTAAATCAACTTTGTAATACCCAGGAGAAGCTTCTTCTTTATCGTGCGAAAAAGCAGAATAAAAGCCTTTTTTACCTTTTGCTGTTTTTAAAGGTTCAAGAACTAAATCTCCAGTAGTTGGCATCACTAAAAAATCTCCTAAATCGGCATGCCCTGTACCGCTAAAATTGGTATGTGCGAAACCTACAATCGTAGAATCACGATGTTGATAACCTGCACAATATTCATAAGTTTCAGCGTTGTATTTTCCGTTGTCATGAAACATCACTTCAAAATTGGTTTGTGGACTTAGTTGTACCATACCAAATGGCGCTGTTGCACCAGGAAACACATGTCCCATTTTACTCGTACCAATAAAAGGATTTACATATTTTGTGTAATCTGTTTTAGGCTTACTTGCAATGTTTTCTACTTTTTCTTTCTTACATGAAAATAAAGTTGACAATAATAGTGTGAAAATTACTGTTTCTTTAATTTTTGATAAAATCATAGTACTCATTAAAATTTTGATAAGATTTTTGTTGTTTTATTTAAGGTAATAACAAACTCAAACGCTAATTCAACTGCCTTGAATTTCGTTTAACTATGCATTAAAATTTAAATAGATTCAATTTGGTTAGATCTCATTGATGGTAATCCTGAAATTTAGGATTACCATCAATAGCAAATAAATGATCATTATTCTTTATCGCTGCAAAACCTCTATCCCCTAATTGTTATGCAGTAGTAATTCCAGACTCTTGACCTTCTAACAATTACTATACACTTAAGTTATGTTACTCGAATGTGTTCAAACAACTTCTAGTTTTTCTTTATAGATAAGTTTTTCATTTCTAAAACTCAATGCTCTTTAATTTTTTTTATATTATCTCGTCGTCGAAAGTATATTAATCTATATAAAATATCTAATTTTTAAAAAAAAGCACTCTAAAATTCATGAATTTTAGAGTGCTTTTTACTTTTTAACGGCTTACAAGTAAATTCTTAGATCAATTTCCAATTAATCTGACAAACTTTAATACTTATGACTAGTCTTTTTAAAAAATTTAAAACAAGTTTCTATAAAATATCTAATTGAACCACATTATATAGATAATTTTAAAACTGAACGTTTCAAAGTGCGTATGATTTATAAAAGTATCAACATGTATTACATTATTTAACTGAAGGCTAATTTAAAATTTCGAAGTAAAAAACTTAAAGTCGCATCTATGGGAATGAGTGGTGATTTAGAAATTGCTATTGAAGAAGGAGCTACAATCGTACGGGTAGGAACTGCTATATTTGGCGAACGTATTTATCTCGATAGCTATTACTGGAATGAAACTACATGATAAACCAAAAAAATCTACCGTTAAAATATATTAGGTACGAATACATCTATTTAAACCACATCTCCTACATTGATATAAACCTAAAATGAATAGCTTTAAAGGTATTTATAATCACTCATATATTACTTAAACAATACTTTTAATAAAGTTCCTTAATAAGGTATTCTTATAAATTCTACTCTTATTAAAACAGCATTATCATAACCTTAGTTAGATTGGTAGTTTTATTCAATACTAATTATTTGTTTTCATTTGAGTTTAGCGCAAAAAAAACCTCAATCTAGTTAAAGATTGAGGTTTAAAAGAAAGGCAACGACCTACTCTCCCACCATTGGCAGTACCATCGGCGCAAATGGGCTTAA